>JAZULT010000046.1:0-20561 GCA_045603225.1 Clostridia bacterium
ACGAAACGAACCACTCGACGTACCATCGTACGACTTCGGGCAGGGATTTATGTGATTTCATCACATAAACCTTCGTTTCGTCCGTTCTGCACTATTTTTTTACATCCTCTTTAATGTTAATTGCTCAGGTTATTTACAAAACAGATGATTCCCGATTCGTTTTATGGGAGTTCTTGATTTTATCCAGTTACATGTTGCCGTTTTTGGGTTATAGTAGTAAATTGCTCCGTTTGTCGGATCGTTACCGTTTAATGCTTCAACAGCAGCTAAACGGCATGAATTGGTTACTGCTTTTCTTATTTGACCGTCGTTTACTGCGGTGAATGCTCCTTTCTGAAATATGACATTATAGATTGTGTCCGGAAAAGACGGGTGCTTTACACGGTTCAGAATAACTGCACCTACCGCAATCTGCCCTTCGAAACATTCTCCTCTTGCTTCACCGTTTATTACGCGTGCAAGTAAATCAACTTCGTTTTTTTGCGGAATATTTAATTTTTCAAGCGTTGAGGTTCCACACACACCGTCAGGTGTAAGCTTGTTTCTTTTTTGAAAGTTTATTACGGCATTTTGTGTTTTTATGCCGTAAATTCCATCAGGCTCACCGCAGTCATATCCGAGCCTTTCTAATTTTTCCTGTATCATTATTACTTCTGTTCCTGTTGAACCGAATGTCGAATATGCTTCTACGTTGTAGGTTATGAGCGTAAATGTCATTATTGTAACATATAAAATTCGTTTCATAATTAAACCTCATTTCCTTGATTTTACAATTACTATTTTTACCATTGTCGGAAATTTTATACCTTATATAATTCGAAATAAGTCTTAATTATATATTGGTTGTATCTTTTTATTATTTATTTTGTTAAATTTTTAATAAATTAACGTTATAACTTGACAAACAGTACAATAAAATAGTATAATAGAAAGGTGGAAGTTATCATGGGGAAGGAGATCTTAAGCTATGCAAAAGCTGCATATGGGAATTGACGTTGGCTCAACAACGGTTAAGGCTGTTGTGAGAAATGATGACGGAAAAATTATATTTTCCAGCTACGAAAGACATTTTTCTGATATAATTGCAACAGTAAAGGAGCTTTTTAAAAAAGCTGAAAAGGTAATTGGCGATAATGCGGTTACTGCTGTTATTACCGGCTCCGGCGGATTGCTTATATCTGAAATGCTTGAAATAAAATTTGTGCAGGAAGTTATAGCTACCAAAACAGCTGTTTCTTCTTTGTATCCTGATATAGATGTTGTAATCGAGCTTGGCGGAGAGGATGCTAAAATCCTTTATCTGTCAAACGGACTTGAGCAGAGAATGAACGGTACATGTGCCGGAGGTACAGGCTCATTTATCGACCAGATGGCAATTCTTCTTAAGACTGATGCGTCAGGACTAAACGACCTCGCTGAAAATCATCAGGTGATATATCCTATTGCCGCAAGATGCGGAGTTTTTGCAAAATCCGATATACAGCCGCTTCTGAATGAAGGGGCGACAAAAGAAGACGTTGCGGCTTCTGTTCTTCAGGCTGTTGTGACGCAGACTATAAGCGGACTGGCACAGGGCAGACCAATAAAAGGTAATGTGCTGTTTCTTGGGGGACCGCTTCATTATCTTACACAGCTTCGAACAAGATTTGAGGAAACGCTTAAAGAAAATGTGAAAAGCTTCAGAACACCTGATAACGGTCAGCTGTTTGTTTCAATGGGTGCATCTATGATGCATGACGGCAGCGAATATACAATGCGTGAATTGATAGAAAAGCTTGACAGCAGTAAAGGGACAAAACAGCAGATAACACGCATGGACAAACTGTTTGAAAGCGAAGAAGCTTATAATGAATTTAAAAAAAGACATGATTCTTGCAGGGCTGAACGTTTTGAGATAAGCGAAGCGAAAGGTGAGCTGTTTCTCGGGATGGATGTAGGTTCAACCACATTAAAAGCAGTTCTGTGTGATAAAAACGGAAGAATATGCTATGACAGATACGAAAAGAATAATGGAAGTCCGCTGACTATTGCGGTTGAATTCCTTAAGGAGATATACTCTCTTTTGCCCGAAGGTGCATTTATTGCAAATGCGGCGGCTACCGGATACGGCGAACAGCTTTGTAAGGTGGCATTTTCGATACCTGAAGGCGAAATAGAGACTATAGCACATTATAAGGCTGCAGGATTCTTTGTACCTGACGTTGATTTTATTATCGACATCGGCGGTCAGGACATGAAATGCATGAAAATGAAGAATGGTGTAATTGAAAGCATTATGCTGAATGAGGCATGCTCATCGGGCTGCGGTTCGTTTATACATACCTTTGCAGAATCTTTAGGACTATCAGCACCTGAGTTTGCCAAAACTGCAATTTCGGCTGAGAACCCGGTAGACCTCGGTACACGATGCACAGTGTTTATGAATTCGAGGGTAAAACAGGCTCAGAAGGAGGGTGCTCAGGTCGGTGACATTAGTGCCGGTCTATCATATTCTGTAGTAAGAAATGCCCTTTATAAAGTTATAAAGCTGAGAGATACTTCTCTTCTCGGCAAAAACATTGTTGTACAGGGCGGTACTTTTTATAACGATGCAGTTCTCAGATGCTTTGAACTTGTATCTGAGAGAAATGTTATACGTCCTGATATTGCCGGAATAATGGGTGCATTTGGCGCGGCACTTATTGCAAGAGACAGATATAACGGAGTTCCGTGCAATATTATATCACGTGACGAGCTTGAAAGCTTTTCTTTTGAAAATAAGCTTACAAGATGTAAAGGCTGTCAGAATAAATGTCGTCTTACAATAACGAGATTTGCTGACGGAAGAAGCTTTGTTTCGGGGAACCGATGCGAAAAAGGCGCAGGAAAGACGGAAGTAAGTAATAAGCTTCCGAATATGTATGAATATAAATACAACAGGGTTTTTGATTATACACCGCTTGATAGCAGTAAGGCAAAATACGGAGTAATCGGAATACCGAGAGTTCTTAATATCTATGAGAACTATCCGCTCTGGCATACTTTCCTGACAGAGCTTGGATTTTCGGTACAACTGTCGGGCAGAAGTACGCACTCGGTATATGAAAAAGGAATTGATTCTATTCCGAGCGAAAGTGCTTGTTACCCGGCAAAGCTTGCACACGGACATATACGTGATTTGCTTGACCGTGAAATTATGACAATTTTCTATCCGTGTGTTACATATGAAGAGAAAGAATATGACGGTGCCGGAAACCATTTCAATTGTCCGATGGTAGTGTCTTATCCGCAGGTTATTTATAATAATGTTGACGATGTGCGGAAAGAAGATATGAAATTTATTTTTCCGTTCGTTAACCTGAATGACAGAAAATCTTTTAACAGGCAGATGTATAAGGAATTTTCTTCATATGGGATTACAAAAGCTGAAATTGAGAAGGCATCAGAAGCGGCATTTGCAGAGCTTTCGAAGTTCAAGGCTGACATACGCAGAAAATCAGAGGAAATAATAAAGCTTATTGAAAGCGAAAAGATTCACGGAATAGTTCTTGCCGGACGTCCGTATCATATTGACCCTGAGATTAATCATGGTATTCCTGAGCTTATTAATTCACTTGGGTTTGCTGTTCTTTGTGAAGACGGAATTGCACACCTCGGTAAGCTGAAACGCGATATAAGAGTTGTTGACCAATGGGCGTATCACACAAGACTGTATGAAGCTGCTGCGTATGTTGCTAAAAATCTGAGACTTGAGCTTATCCAGCTGAATTCCTTTGGTTGCGGACTTGATGCGGTAACTACAGACCAGGTTATGGAAATTCTGGAAGCTAAGCAGAAAATTTATACCACTCTTAAGATTGATGAAATATCAAATCTCGGTACTGCAAAGATTAGAATTCGTTCACTTAAGGCTGCAGTTGAAGAACGTGAAAATACAGTGTTTGACCGTGAAAATGATAAATCATACACGCTTGAACGTAATGTGTTTGATAAAGAGGATAAGAAGAATCATACAATAATATTCCCGCAGATGAGTCCTTTCCATTTTAAAATGTTTGAAGCGTCACTGAAAAAGGAAGGCTATAAGGCAATGCTTCTTGAAAAGGTTGATGCATCAGATGTTGAAATGGGACTTAAGTGTGTAAATAACGATGCGTGTTATCCGTCAATTATCGTTACAGGTCAGCTTATAAACGCACTTGTAAGCGGAAAGGTTGATCCTGAAAACTGTTCTGTTATGATAACACAGACAGGCGGCGGATGCCGTGCTACAAACTATATTGCATTTATAAGAAAAGCCCTTAAGGAAATGGGGTTTGATAAGATTCCTGTTATTTCGCTCAATCTTTCAGGGCTCGAAGGAAATCCCGGATTTAAACTGACTGTACCTCTTGTTCATAATCTTGTAAGAAGTGCTGTTTTAGGAGATATTCTTATTTCGCTCACTCTCGCAACAAGACCGTATGAAGTGAATAAGGGTGATACAGATAAACTTTTAAATACTATTGAAACGGAAATCTGTAACGATATTTTAAACGGCAGAAGCTTTAATGTCAGAAAAAAAGCGGCTGAAATTATTTCAAGGTATGAGAATATAGAAATAAGAAAAATCAACAAGCCTAAGGTAGGACTTGTGGGAGAGATTCTTGTTAAATTCCATCCTGATGCGAATAATGAGTGTATCCGTGTAATTGAGTCTGAGGGCGGAGAGGCTGTTATGCCGGGAATTGCTGACTTTTTGCTTTATTGCCTGTATAACACTAAATTCAGACGTGATAATCTCGGTTTTTCGAAAAAAGCAACAGCCGGATGTGAATTCGGTATTTATCTGATTGAGAAATACAGAGATTACGCTTGCAAAGCACTTTTAAAAAGTGAAAGATATAAAGGCTGTGTACCTACGAAAATTGCTGATATAGCGAAAGGTGCAGAAAAGATTCTGAAGCTTGGACATTGCAGCGGCGAAGGCTGGTTCCTTACCGGTGAAATGATAGAGCTTATTGAAGGCGGAGCGGAAAACATTATCTGTGTACAGCCGTTCGCATGTCTCCCGAATCATGTAACCGGAAAAGGTATGATAAAGGAAATCAGAAGACAGTTCCCGAAAGCAAATATTGTTCCTATTGATTATGACCCGGGTGCAAGTGAAGTGAATCAGCTTAACAGAATCAAGCTTATGATGGCAACTGCATTTGATAATGCTAAGAAAAAGACAACTGAATCTAAAGAAAAAATAAAAGTATGATGAGAAAAAATTCACTCTTCGGCATATTATATACCGAGGGGTGAATTTTTATGTATGACAGAGAAAAGGCTGTCGGATATGCAAGAACGTGGGCTCTGTCCAGAAACCCTGAGTTTTATGATTATTCAAAAATCGGAGGAGACTGCACAAATTTTGCGTCTCAGGTTTTGTATGCCGGATACGGTACAATGAATTACAGACCTGTTTATGGGTGGTATTATATTAATCCGAATGAAAAATCTCCTGCGTGGACGGGAGTGAATGAGCTGTATAACTTTCTTATCCGTAACCGGGGACCGGGACCGAGAGCTGTGGAAGTTCCGATAACCGGTATAGAACCGGGGGATATAGTACAGCTTGATTTTAACGGAGACGGTATGTTTGACCATACTCCGGTTATTCTTGAAACAGGTGAATATACGCCTGAGACGGTACTTCTTGCGGCACATTCGAAGGATTCGTATATGCGTCCGCTTTCTACGTATAATTACGCAAGAGCACGGTTTTTGCATATTCTTTAATAATCATATGCCATATGTTTGATGAAAAATATCAGACATATGGTTTTTTTGTTGTGAAAACAGTTGACAAAATAAATTTGATGTGATATAATACAAACGAAAACAAATTAAAGTAAATTGGAAACGTTGCGAAAAGGGTGATATTATGTTATATAAACCGTCTTATGGAAAATTTAAAGATAATTATCTGATATTCCACAATGGAGTATATTATCTCTACAGTATGTTTACAAAAAACGGTGAAGAGTACAGGAGTGTATGGCTTGCAAAATCAGACGATGGTGTACACTGGCACGATGTCGGAGAAGTGATAAAGGATGCCGGGTTTTACATCTGGGCGATGGCAATACACAAAGTTGGTGATATGTTCATAATGAATCACGGAAGCTTTGGTAGTGATAATAAACAGAACACTTTAAAATTCTGGAAATCATATAATCTTGAAGAATGGGAGTATATGGGTGAAGAATATGATGTTACGTCAGATAATCCCGATGACAGGCTTGACTGCATGAATGTTTTTGTACATGACGGAATGTATTACGGTTATGCCGCAGGACCGGGGGGATTTCTTAAATCATCTGACGGAATAAACTGGCAGCAAAGTAATGCGGATTTTGATTTTAGTAGTTTTCCTGTGCCTGTACATGATGAAAAATTTGGATATTTCGAAGTCGGTGACTGCCGTATGATAGATGGAGAAGTATATTACTTAGGCGGAATGTTTAACTATATAGGTAGACGCGGATACGGTGTATATACATTTAAATCGGATTCTCCTGAAGGGATGTTAAGACCTGATGCAGAAGCGTTCAGATTGTGCGGAAACACAAACAGATGGATATCGATGTGGGCAAGATTTTGTGATAACGGGAACGATTTACTCGTTACAAGTTATATGCAGGACGGATATTCCTATGAGTGCGGTAATACATGGATGCCTCCGCTAAAAAAGGCGATTACGGAAAATGGGCATCTCAGGCTTTCGTACTGGCATGGAAACGATGTGCTTATGGGGGAGTGTATGTGTAAAATTGAAGAAATCAGCCTGAATGCAACAGAATATTCATCAACATGGTATATCCCGGACGATATCGCTAAGTCTGAGAAGTATGATATAAGCGGTAATGTTTATATAAAAGGTAGCTTTATCGCAAACAGAAACGATAGATGGACTGTTGTACCGTCCGTTGGTATTATTCTGAATGAAACAGAAAGTATGGGAACAACGATTTGGCTTCACGGTTATGGCGAAACTGAAACAGGAGTAATTTCTTTTGATGACAACGGTTTTGTAATGGAAGACAGAATCTGCTTGGGGTGCGCATCACCTGCCGGAATTATACCCGGGAATGAACATGAGTTTATTTTGATTGTTAAAGATAATATGTATGAATTTTACCTTGACGGATATCATATCACAACATCAAATACAACGCATTTTCATGATAAGGAAGGGATATCACCTGAAGAAATGTGTTTTGCTGTGAAATGCGGAAATCTTGTGATTAAAAATGTTGAAATACGGGGGCTAAAATGAAGAATTTTAAAATATCACCGTCGCTTATCTGTGCGGACGAAGAAAGAATGGAAGAACAAATAACGGAAATAAAAAGACTTGGCATAGAATATTTGCATACTGATATAATTGACGGAAAATTCAGTCCCGATATTCCTCTTACATATGAAAGACTCGACAGAATTACTGCAAAAACGGATATGCCGCTTGATTTTCATATAATGGCTACAGATAATGAATACCACATAAAAAAAGCACTTGAGTATAACGCATCTCAGATTTGTTTTCACTGCGAAGCGGAAATTCATGTTGACAGAATGCTTAATCTTATAAAGGCGAACGGTGTTAAATGCGGACTGGCTCTTGCACCTGCTACACCGCTTAGCGTGCTTGATTATGTGGCTGAAATATGTGATTTTGTTTTGCTTATGCTTATAAATCCGGGATATGCATCTGCGGGATATGAAAAACTGGTACCTTATGCGTTCAGGAAAATTGAAGACTGCCGCAGATATCTCGATGAACGTGGCTTGAATATTCCTATTGAAGTCGACGGGAGAGTTTCGGCAGATGTAATTCCGTCTATGGCAAAAGCCGGAGCTGAAATATTTGTAAGCGGTTCGACGGGAGTTTTTGCTAAAGGGAGAAGCATAAGAGAAAATTACGTATTGATTGAAAATAGTTTAAAATAGTATGGCAAGTATTGACAAGGAGAAGGAAAAAATGTATAATGATTGTAAAAATTTGATTGTATCTGAAATTACAGAGGCTCTCGGAAAAGTAAATGAAGAACAGATTGAAATGCTCATTAATGCAATTCTGGATGCTGATACTGTGTTCCTGACTGGTGTAGGTAGAGTTCTTATATCACTTCAGTCGTTCTGTAAAAGACTTAATCATCTCGGCATAAAAGCATATTGTGTCGGTGAAATAAATGAACCTGCGGCAACTCCGCGTAGCCTTCTTATAGCAGGCTCAGGTTCAGGTGAGTCGGTTTGTCCTGTGGCGATAGTGAAAAAGGCTCATTCGTTAGGAGCGAAAATTGCACATATCGGTTCAAATCCTGATAGCTCTATGAAGGAGTATACGGATATTTTTGTGAGAGTGCCTGTTAAGACAAAGCTTAATCTTGAAGATGAGATAGAATCTGAGCAGATAATGAGCAGTTTGTTTGAACAATGTGTGTTTATACTCGGCGATGCTGTCAGTATGACAATTGCGGAGAAGAAAAAAATTAATGTAAAGGAACTTTGGCAATATCATGCCAATCTGGAATAGGGGTATGTATGAGTAAAATAATGCTTTGCGGTGAAATAGTTTGGGACATTATAGAGGGAAAAGAATACATAGGCGGTGCGCCTTTTAATGTGGCTGTGCATTTGTCGAGACTCGGCTCAGAGGTATGCTTTGTTTCGAGAGTCGGAAATGACAGGCTTGGCGGGGCGGCAATTGAAAAGGCAAAAGAGCTTGGCATAGATACTTCGTATATTCAGCGTGATGAAGTAAATCAGACAGGTGTTGCATACTGTACACTTCAGTCTGACGGTTCTGCAGTCTATACGTTTCCTGACAGTATTGCATATGACAATATAGAGTTTCCCGTAAATCTAGCTGATAAGTATGATACATTTTATTTCGGAACTCTTGTTCAGATGCAGGAGAAAACAAAAAACACAATAAAAAAAATACTTGATACATACACCTTTAAAAATGTAGTTCTTGATGTTAACATACGGAGAGGTTTCTATCCGCGTGATGTTATTGAGTATTCTTTTTCAAAAGCTACTGTTGTTAAAATGAACGATGAGGAATCTGTCATTCTTTCAAAGCTCATTTACGGGAATTTTGAATCAAATGAAGCTTTTGCAAAAAGAATTTCGGACGATTATAATATTGGTACAGTTCTGATTACAAAAGGCGGAGACGGATATGGGATTCTGTCGGAAGGACAATACAGAGAGTGTCCTGTTGAACCGGCAGATGTCTGTGATACTATAGGTGCAGGAGATGCTTTTGCAGGCGGATTTATCCATTTCTTTACCGAAACCGGTGATGCTCAGCTTGCCTGCAGTATGGGCGGATACATCGGAACATATGTTGCATCGAATAAATCTGCTGTTCCTGAATATAGTGATGAACTCATAAAAAAACTTGGTACTGGTGATTAATATGGTAAAAAAAGAAATTACAGAAATTCGCAGAAATGAGCTTCTCAGAATAATAATTGAACAGGGAAGTGTTCGTGTGGGAGATGCGGCAAAGAAGCTTAAGGTTACTCCCGAGACGATACGTAAGGATATTATATATCTTGATAAGCACGGTCTTGCTAAAAAAAGTCATGGCGGTGCGGCGGCAATCGGGGAACTGATTGAAAAGCCTTTTGCGAGCCGTAAAGATAAAAATATAGAAGAAAAAAATGAAATCGCTTTGAATGCTATGCAGTTTGTGCCGGATAAAGGTGTGATTTTTCTTGATTCAGGCAGTACAGTGCTTGCTTTGGCAAGGCTTATTTCAATGAAAAGCGGATTGACTGTGATTACAAACTCAATTGAAGCGGCGAATGTACTTGCAGGCTCGGATAATAATGTTCATCTTACAGGCGGAGAGCTCAGAGGCGTAACAATGTCTCTTTCAGGAATCTGGACAAAGAACGCACTTAAATCTGTAAAGGTAGATGTTGCTTTTCTGGGCACAAGCGGATTTAAATCGTTTGACGGCCCGTGTGCTGAGAGCTTTGTTGAGGCAGAGGTAAAAACTACTATGGTTGAGCACAGCAAAAAGATAGTAATTCTTGCTGACAGTACAAAATTTGAAACAGATGCACTTGTCAGATATGCTGAGTGGATTGATATTGATATCCTTGTTACTGACCGTAAAATAACAAACGAAAGACTTCAGAAGCTTGTAAACAGGGTTGATGTTGTTTTCTGAAAAATAAAGGAGAGTTGAGTTTATGAAAGAGACGTTTAAGTTGTGGGATAAAACACCCGGAATGTGTGAGGAAATACCGACCGTTACAGCATATGTTCCTGACGAAATAAAATCAGACGGTGCTGTTGTAATTTTTCCCGGAGGGGGATACTGCTTCAGATCTGCTCATGAGGGAGAAGGCTATGCGGAGTTTTTTAATAAATACGGAATTATTGCATTTGTGTGCGATTACAGAGTAAGTCCGCACCGTTTTCCGTTACCGCTTCTTGATGCAAGACGTGCGGTGCGGTATGTAAGATATAATGCGGAGAAATACGGACTTGATAAGAATAAAATATATGTGATGGGTTCGTCGGCCGGAGGACATCTTGCGGCAATTACAAGTACATATACGGATAAGCTTGAATTTGAAGGTGTTGACGAAATTGACAATGAAAACGCAAGACCTGACGGACAGATTTTGTGCTATCCTGTTATAAAACTGCTTGGCAAAGGAATAGCACATCTGGGTTCCGGGGAAGCTCTCCTTGGTGAAAAACATGCTGAAATGGGAGAAGAACTAAGTCCTGACCTGATTGCCGTGGAAAATACTCCGAAAGCTTTTATATGGCATACCTTTGAAGATGATGGTGTGAACGTTATTAATTCCCTTGATTATGCAAAACGTCTCAGGGAAATGAAGGTTGAAACAGAAATGCATATATACCCGAGAGGCGGACATGGTATGGGCCTTGCAGAACATGATGTGCATGTAAAAGACTGGTCTGACAGACTTATAGCTTGGCTGAAACTTAATAATTTTTTTGTGAAATGAGGTGTTTATTATGTTTTTTTTGAAAAATAACAGAAGGTTTAGTTTTTCGTACGGTAAAAAAGAAATTAAAGAGAATGATTATGATGTTGAAGTTAAAGAAAACGGTAATGAACTTATAACGGTTTATAACTTCAGTGATGGATTGAGGATTACAAATATTGCAAAGAAAATTGATAAATTCGGAGCATACGAATGGGTGAACTGGTTAGAGAATACGGGAGACAAGGAATCGCAGATTATTTCTGACTTGTGGGATGCTGATTTTGCTATGCCTCTCGGACGTGAAGAGGAAAATAAGCCGTCTGCATTTATTCCCGATTCGGATGAGATTACGAAGGTGTATAATCCAAATGGTTCTGATTGCACCTCGTATGAATTTAATTCACAACCGGATTATAATTTTGAGAACAGAGCCCTGAATTATCTTAAAAGCGGACAGAGCAAAGAATACGGTTCTACGGACGGACGTTCAAGTGATAACAACTGTGCACCGTTTTTCAATGTTCATAAGGCCGGAAAAGGGTTCTTATGTGCTGTAGGCTGGACAGGGCAATGGCATGCGAAAATTGAAAGACTTGACGAAGAAGTTGTGTTTAAATCAGGTATTCCCGATGTGAATTTCAGACTTTATCCCGGTGAAAAAATCCGTACGTCCTCGATAGTTGTTCTCCCTTATGAAGCGAGTGTGATTGATTCACAGAATTTATGGCGAAGACTTGTTAAGGAAGAATATTCACTTATCGGTTCAGAAAATCGTGATAAATACGGACCGTTCTGTGCAGGAGTATGGGGAGGAATGAGAACTGAATCTGTTCTTGAACGTATTAATAAAATCAAGGAAAATAATCTTCCCTTTGAATATGTATGGATGGATGCAGGCTGGTACGGCATAGATACAAAGCCTACTCCCGATGAATTCGAGGGTGACTGGGCTGAACATACGGGAGACTGGAGAGTAAGTCCGATAGCGCATCCCGGTGGACTTAAGGATGTTTCAAAAGCTGTTCATGATGCAGGAATGAAATTCCTTTTGTGGTTTGAGCCTGAAAGAGTGAAAAAAAATACACCGACAGCACTTGAACATCCTGAATATTTTATCGGTGTAGCGGACGAAAATGACAGTAATCTTTTTCTTAATCTCGGAAATGAAGATGCGTGGAATTATATTTATAATACACTTTCAAATCTTATTGAAGAGCTGAACTTAGACTTCTACAGACAGGATGCTAATTTCCAGCCAATATATGTATGGTATCGAAATGACGACAGAGCAGACAGACTCGGAATTACACAGATAAAATATATAATGGGGATGTACAGACTTTGGGACACACTTTTAGAACGTTTTCCGTATCTGGGCATAGACAACTGTGCAAGCGGTGGAAGACGTATTGATATCGAAACTTTAAGACGAAGTATTCCGCTTTGGAGAAGCGATTATCAGTGTCCCGCCAACTTTAATATTAACGGTACTCTTTCACATCATCTGTCATTTAATAGCTGGATGCCTTACAGCGGAACAGGAACGGGCAGGGCGTATGATGAATACAGAGTAAGATGTTCGTACGATTCTGCTATGACAACTAATTATAGTTTTTCTGAAAAAGAGGCTTTTTGTGATACGCCGGAAAAGGTTGAATTTATCAGAAAATACGGATGCGAATATCTTATGCTCAGACCGTATTTTTCGGAAGATTTCTATCCGCTTACAGAAATTACGGATAAGTCTGATGTATGGACCGCTGTCCAGTTTGACAGACCTGCTGAAAATGACGGAATAGTTCAGGTGTTCAAACGTGAGAATTCGCCATGTCTATCTGCTTTGTTTGACCTTTACGCAATAAATGAAAATGCAGAATATACATTTACAGATATAGATGATAATTCAAAATTTGTAATAAGTGGAAAAGAGCTAAAGGAAAAAGGATTTGGTATAGAGATAAAAGAAAGACGTACAGCTAAAATATTTATGTATAGCTATAAATGATTTTTTGATACAGGGTGTCCAAAGCGATGCCCTGTATGTTTAATTTTATTTGGTTAAATTCAACATTTAATAAAAAAATAAGAAAAATGTGTTGACAAACAGAGGTTTTTCTGTTATAATAGATTACGTTGTTGAGATGAACAGCAAATAAAAAATGCGAGTGTGCTGGAATAGGCAGACAGGCACGTTTGAGGGGCGTGTGTCTTCGACGTATGGGTTCAAGTCCCATCACTCGCACCAGAAAAAAGCACTTCTTCGGAAGTGCTTTTTTCAACGAAATAAATCCTTTCAGAATTTGTGAAATACCCTTCAGGGCGTGAAATATTGCTTAGCAATATGAAATACGCCTTGCAGCATGTGGATTTATTTTATTTCACAGAAAGCGTCAGCTTTCTATTTCACAATTTCGGAAGAAATCATTTCGCATCAAGCATTGCTTGATATTTCACTTATGAGTAAAAAAATCATTTAAAATATCAATATATTAAAAGACTGATGCAAATGAGTGTTTTAAATACCCATATGCATCAGCCTCTTTTTTTATCTTATAAACAATTCAAAGTTTACAACAACAACCGCAAAAACAATTGATACCATACTGAGAAGCTTGATAAGAATGTTTATGCTCGGTCCTGCTGTATCTTTAAACGGATCTCCGACAGTGTCACCGACAACTGCGGCTTTATGGTTGTCAGAACCCTTTCCGTTAAAGTTTCCTGCCTCAATATATTTTTTTGCATTATCCCAGCTGCCGCCTGAATTTGCCATCATTATAGCGAGAACAAATCCTGATACAAGTGCACCTGAAAGCATACCTACAACACCGTTTACACCGAGGATAAGACCTACAATAATCGGAGCGAGAATACCAAGCGCTGCCGGAATAATCATTTCTTTTAATGATGAACGTGTGCAAATATCAACGCATGATGCGTAATCAGCTTCGCCTTTGCCTTGCATAAGTCCGGGGATTTCTCTGAATTGACGTCTTACTTCAACAACAATTTTATGTGCGGCACGTCCTACAGCCTGCATTGTGAATGCACTGAACAGGAAGGGGAGCATAGCACCTACAAACAGACCTACAAGAACTTTTGGATTGGTAAGTGAAAGATTAAGAAGTGAGTCTATCTTCATTTCTTTACATATACTTTCTATTTTGTCTGTATACGATACAATCAGTGCGAGCGCTGTAAGTGCGGCTGAACCGATAGCGAATCCTTTTCCTGTTGCGGCAGTTGTATTGCCGAGAGAGTCGAGAGCGTCAGTGCGTTCTCGTACTGTGCTTTCAAGACCTGACATTTCAGCAATACCTCCGGCATTGTCAGCTACGGGTCCGTATGCATCGGTTGCAAGTGTAATACCAAGAGTTGACAGCATACCGACAGCTGAAATTCCTACTCCGTATAAACCGGACTGAAACGCATTTGCGGAACCTGAAAATCCTCCGGCTGATGCAAAACTTATAAGTATTGATATTCCTATTATAACGACAGGAGCGGCAGTTGAAAGCATTCCGAGTGCAATACCGTCAATAATAATTGTCGCACTGCCTGTTTCTGAAGAGCCTGCAAGCTTCTTTGTCGGTCTGTATGAATCTGATGTATAGTATTCAGTAAAGAATCCTATAAGCACTCCGGCTATAAGACCTGATACTACAGCCCAGAAAACACCGAAGTTGTCAGGAATCAGAAGCTTTATAAGGAATGCCGAACCGAGAGCGGATATTATAGAGCTTATATAAGTTCCGCGTCTGAGTGCACCGAGAAGCATTTTTTGGTTGGCACCTTCTTTTGTGCTTACGAAAAATGTACCGATTACCGATGAGATTATTCCGATTGCGGCTATGAGCATAGGAACAACGACTCCGTTCATTCCAAGACCGGCTGCCGCAGCAAGTGCTCCGGAAGATATGACGGAGCCTACGTATGATTCATATAGGTCCGCGCCCATTCCGGCAACGTCTCCGACATTATCTCCTACGTTGTCTGCGATACATGCCGGATTACGAGGGTCATCCTCAGGGATTCCTGCTTCGACTTTTCCGACAAGGTCAGCACCTACGTCTGCGGCTTTTGTAAAGATTCCGCCTCCGACTCTTGCAAATAATGCCATAGAGCTTGCGCCCATTCCGAATGTGAGCATGGAAGCCATTATACTGCTTACGTCATTTCCGTATACTGAACGGAGAATCAGAAACCAGATGCTTATATCGAGAAGACCGAGCCCTACCACAGTAAGTCCCATGACAGAGCCGGAAGCAAAGGCGATTTTTAAACCTTTGTTCAGACTTTCTCTTGCACCGTTAGCTGTTCTTGTGTTTGCATAAGTTGCTATTTTCATTCCCACAAATCCTGACAGACCGGAAAAGAATCCTCCGGAAAGGAAGGCAAACGGTACAAACCATGTAAGAGAGCCTGCAATTGCGAGTATGCATAGAATTACAAACATAATTATAAAGAAGATACTCACTGTTTTGTACTGGCGCTTCAGATACGCCATGGCGCCCTGTCTTATTTTGGCGCCAATTGATATCATTGTGCTTGTCCCCTCGGGTTTTCTTTTTATCGAGTAAAACTGATAAATCGAATATCCCAGTGCGAAAATTGCGCAAAGAAGCACGAGTATCGGAGCTGTTTCTATTATTTTTTGCATAAGTTTTCCTCCTTGATTTTCCTTTATCTATTTATTTTACAACTTTGTTAATAAAATGTCAAGTATTTTTTTTGAAAATATATATTTATTAGTTTATTATATTATAAATTTTAGAGAATAATTCTTAAATTTAGAGGAAAATACTATTTTACGGCGAATAAATAATTTGAAAGGAAAGGTGAAATGTATGACAATAGAAATAGCAGGAGAAAAAAGACTTCTTACCGCTAGGCTTGACGGTGAGCTTGATCACAGAAGCGTAGATGACATAAGAAACGAAATTGAAAAACACATTTCAAAGACTGGAGTTATAAATGTAGCTTTTGATTTTTCAAATGTAATTTTCATGGATTCTTCCGGGATAGGATTTATACTTGGCAGATATAAGACAGTACGTGCACTTGGCGGAAGATTAATACTGTTCGGAATGTCAAGGGAAATAGAGAGGATTGTAAAAATGTCCGGCATTGATAAAATCGCGGAAATATATTAAGGAGGGAGAAAATGGAAAACTATATGAATTTGGAATTTCCGGCTTTGGCTTGCAATGAAGGCTTTGCACGGATAGCGGCAGCGGGATTTGTAATGGAGCTTGATCCGACATATGAGGAATTATCTGAACTGAAAACGGCAATATCCGAGGCAGTTACAAATGCCGTTATACATGGGTATCGTAATTCTGACGGTATAGTTAAGCTTTCAGGTGAAATCAAAGGGAGAGAAGTGATTTTTACTGTTTCCGATTACGGCGCAGGAATTGAAAATATAAGCCGTGCAATGGAACCGCTGTATACAGGCGCTCCTGAAATGGAAAGAAGCGGTATGGGATTTACGATAATGGAAGAGTTTATGGATAAGATATCTGTTGAAAGTGAACTTGGAAAAGGTACTGTTGTTGTCATGTCTAAATTTATACGCGGAGGTAGCAATGATAATGGATAATTCCTGTCTTCTGAAAAAAATAAACGACGGGGATAATGATGCTTTCGAGAAAATGGTTTCAGATAATATGGGGCTTGTTAATAATATTGTGAATGACTTCTGCGGCAGGGGTTATGAAAGAGAAGATCTTGTTCAGATAGGTGCAATAGGACTGATAAAAGCGATAAGAAAATTTGATATTAATTACGGAGTTCAGTTCTCTACATATGCAGTTCCTGTAATAGCAGGTGAAATAAGACGTTTTTTTCGTGATGACGGTATCATTAAGGTGAGCAGAACTGTAAAAATGACTGCAGCTAAAGGGCGTATGGCAGAAAATGCACTGAGACAGCGTACAGGACGCGAGCCGACTGTATCAGAAATTTCTGATGAATGCGGTATCGGGACTGAGGAGCTTGTTTATGCTTTTGAAGCCTGCAGAACGTGCGAGTCTCTTAATGAGTATATAATGGACACAGAAAATGAAAGAGAAGATATACTGCCGGTTGAATCGTATGAAGAAAAGGTCGTTGAAAAAATATGGATTAAAGACAGCCTGAACAGTCTTCTTCCGAGAGAAAGACAGGTAATTGTTTTAAGATATATAAAAGATATGACACAATCAAAAATAGCGGAAATTATAGGAGTGTCACAGGTACATGTTTCCAGAATTGAAAAAAAAGCTCTTGACAAAATAAAATTAATGCTGTCAGAAAATAATTGAGTTCGGTATTTGTGCTGAATTTTACAAATTCTCTTGAAAAAAGCATGAAAATGCGTTATAATAAGTTTATAGAGCAAACTCAATGAATTGCACTTTGTGCACGATAAAGGCAATTCAATTCATGACAACGCTAGTTGGCAATTCATAAAATGTAGAAAAGATCTGAAAGAAAAGTCTGTACAGTAAGAGTGTCGGATTTTGTCGAAAGGAGATGTTAATATACAAGAACTTATTTATGAAAATATTACTGAATTAAAAACACCAGTTGGATATTTCTTTGTTACTGATGGAAATGTTAACATCCCTTTTTCCGTTAGAAAAAACACTTTTGATGTCCCTTATCATATTTATGATAATAAACAGCAAGTCATTGGGGAATTAAAAACAGAAACAAACTTTGTTTTAGTAATAGATACAAGCAAATTAAAAATAGGGTGTTATTACCATATCGGGTTTTCGAATGGAACATTTTCTTTCGGTGGTTCAGATGAACATACAGAATCAGTCGTTTCAACAATAGAAAACTGGAGTGTTGGAATTGGCTCATATAATCCTAACGATGATGAAGAGTTGGAACAGGCGATTCTTTACACAGGTAAGGATAAAGGCTATATTCAATACCCACCAGTATTTGATGAAACAAAGTTTGTAAGATATACGGTTTCTTCTGCAAGTGAGTCGGCAGAGGGATTTGATTTTAAATTATTGGATTATTCATATCCTGAAATTGTGTTTAAGGTGGCGTGGATAGAAAATGATAGTTATGATAAAGAAACATACGAAGATGCACTTGATTTTTGGATCACATAATTTTTGTTTCTAATCTAATACGAACTATATAAATATGTCGAATTTTGTCGGAACACTAAAAAATTGAATTGCATATCAATATTTAAGGAGAACAATAATGAATATTGAATTAGAAAAATTGGATTATAAATTCAAATACAAGCCATTACTAATTGGCGGTAAAGCAATGGAGTACTATGGTTTACGTAAAGCTGGAGCAGACATTGATCTAGTAGTTCATCTAACAGATCATAAAGCATTAGTAGACAAATTTCCGTCTAACATCAAAGATTTGTATGGTGATATAGGTGTTTGTGAATTTGGATTTGAAATATGGAATCAAATATGTACTTTTGATTATCAGTATCTGAAAGTAAATGCGATTGAAGAAGACGATTATCTTGTTGTTTCATTGGAAAGGCTTCTGTTTTTGAAAGCATTAGCAATGGAAATCCCTAAATATCATAAAGACTTGGAATTGGTTGTAAAAAAAGTTTTAGATAAGGCATATGAAAACTATTAAAAGGACTTGTATCTAAACCTTATGTATCGCAATATAAATATGTCGAATTTTGGCGAAAGGAACTTTTAAAATGAAAGAAAAACTGATTACGATTTCTTTATACATATTACTTACATTGATAGTATGTGCTACTGGAGTTTACTGGCTTTTTACTTTTGCTTTTGATGATATTCTTAATTACTATTATGGTGGGATTTTAAAATATGTTTTTATCTTAATTATGATTTTGGGGATTATACTACCAATCATTAAATACAGAAAATACCAACAGAAATGGATTTTACCAATTGTGTTGTGCCTAATGGTTTTGATTACACCCATATTTAATAATGGTATATTAAAATTTATTGAGGATGATCTTAGAATGTATTCAAGAGAAAAGTGGGATCAACATAGAAAATTAAGAATTTATATGTTGGATGATTTAGAAACAGATTATTTATATAAAGGAACAACCGAAGAACATGTGAAATGTTTGTTGGGAGAACCTGATTTTATTAGTGGAGAGACCTCTCAATGTTATGAGTATTTCGTAAATCCCGGCTTCATGGATCCTATAATGTTCTGTGTTCACTTTGAGAATGGTGTTGTTGTAGAAACAGGAAAACGACATACATAAATTTTAAGTCTTGACTTGATCTGAACTTTTGATGGATAAGATTTGCATCTAAACCTTATGCCTCGAAATATGGATATGTCGAAAGTTGTCGAAATAAAAAAGCCTCCCCTGTGTAAGGGGAGGTGGGTTGCGGAGCAACTCGGAGGGGTTGTAAATCGATAGAAAACATAATATCACCAGACAAAAAGTGTTAGGCAAATACATATCTGACTTTTATTGTGAAAAAGCAAATATTGTTATAGAATTAGATAATAATGAAAATTCGTAAAAAATACAGGAGATGAAGAATGATGAAGAAAATACTCAGATTATTTGTACTTATTCTGTGCATTGGATTGATTATATCCGGCTGTGAAAAAGAAAATGATACGAATATAGAAAAATCAGAAGTAGTGGCTGAGAATACGAAAGGTCCTGAAACTTCGGTTACAGAAAAAACTGATACAGATACTGCTGATAATACCGATGTTGAGGAAGACACTAAAAATATACCGGAAGGTGCAAAATCGGGATTTGTTCTCTTAAGTGATGTTGTACCGGATGCAATTCTTGAAATAAGATATTACTCTACATATAATTTTGTCGGGGAGCGTATTGAAGGATATGAGCAACCGGTAGCTCTTGCTACAAAGGAAGCTGCAGAAGCGCTGAAAAAAGTCAGTGACGATGTTATGTCTCAGGGTTACAGACTTAAAATTTTTGACATGTACAGACCTAAAACGGCTGTTTCTCATTTCGTTCGCTGGGCAGAAAATACGAATGATATTAAAATGAAGGATTATTTTTATCCGGAGCTTGACAAATCAGTACTTTTTAAAAAAGGTTATATTTCGTCAAAATCAGGACATAGCCGTGGAAGCACGGTTGACCTTACCTTGTTTGATATGAAAACAGGAAAAGAGGTTGATATGGGAGCGCCTTTTGACTTTTTCGGAGATATTTCACATCCGTCAAACATGAATGTTACAAACGAACAGTATGAAAACAGAATGATTCTCCAAAAAGCTATGGTAAAACACGGATTTAAATCGATGAGTACGGAGTGGTGGCATTTTACACTTAAAAATGAGCCGTATCCTGATACGTATTTTGATTTCCCGGTAAATGTTTCATCAGTAAAATAGGTTGTTGTATCAGATATTAAATTGTAGTAAAGTTATTTAACATGATAACCGTATAAACTGTTTTTTGCATGTTTGATACAAATTTTTTTGAAAGATGTTGACTTTTCAACATCTTTTTTGTATAATGTTATGGTATTATGTAATAAACTGGATATTATTGCGAATATGTACAGAATGTTAATTTAGAAAAATTTATGGAAATCTCTTGAA
>JAZULT010000047.1:0-68410 GCA_045603225.1 Clostridia bacterium
TTTCTCCTGACTTTTATGCCATTGAACTACGAACGAAACGAACCACTCGACGTACCATCGTACGACTTCGGGCAGGGATTTATGTGATTTCATCACATAAACCTTCGTTTCGTCCGTTCTGCACTATTTTTTTACATCCCCTAGTGAAATCCGATTTTTAATCGGTTGAAATTCATCCGCAGGATGAGTGAAATTGTCACCTTGTGACAGTGAAATCTGTTGCGTTGCAACAGGTTATGATGGAAATCGCAGGCGATTTCATTGAATTAATATTTTTAAGCTTCATTAAAGTGTAATTTGTCGAGACAAATTACACTTTATCTGTATACGGTGCAAGCTCGAGACGGATAAAATATCCCTTATCGTGCTGACACACGGGACAAATCTGCGGAACTTCCTTTCCGTCATATACATGACCGCAGTTAAGGCACATCCACTTGCATTGAACATCTGAAACGAACAGCTTGTTTTGTTCGAGAAGCTCTGCAAACTTCTTGAATCTGTCACCGTGGATTTTTTCTATTTCGCCTATCATTTTGAATGAAGCGGCAACAGATGCAAAGCCTTCTTCCTGTGCCTTGGATTCGAATTCTTTATAAACTGTTTCATGTTCTTCATACTCATCATGAGCGGCAAATTTTAATAATTCAACTACAGAGTTAGTTACCTCAACCGGATATCCTCCGCAGATTTCGACACTTTCTCCATTAAGCTCCTTAAGATGATTATAAAAAATCTGCGCATGTTCTTTTTCCTGACCGGCTGTAAAATTAAAAACCGCTTCAATTACATGAAGATTTTGTTCTTTTGCAATACTTGCGGCAAAAGTATATCGGTTTCTTGCCTGGCTTTCTCCGGCAAATGCACGCATCAGGTTAACTTTTGTTTCACTGTTTTTAAAATCCATAAAAAACATCCTTTCCTATTAGCATGTTGCTTAAACTGCTTAAAAACAGTATTTGCGGAAAGGATATATTTTATTCAGTAAAATTTGCAAATTTCAATTTTCCGAAGTCGTACGGTAAGAAGTACAGCACCGATAACAGATAATAAATCACCCGGAATCACAGCAATAAAGCAGTATGTAAAAAGAAATTCTGCACTTACAGGCTGACCGATAACATACTTACAAATAAGGTGATAATATGTTATCCCGAACAGATATATAACAGCAACACCAATCAGTCCTGCTATGAAATATCCTTTCAGGCATGGCTTTTTTCTGCAGATAATTCCAACTGCGGCTGATGATACGATAAACCCTGTAAGATATCCGAATCGGGGATTAAGTATATAGGAAAATCCGCCCCCTGCGGAGAAAACGGGCAAACCTGCAAGACCTACAGCAATGTATATTACTGTTGAAATAATCGCCTTTTTTGTTCCAAGCAGCATCCCTGCAAGCAACACAAACAAAACCTGCAACGTAATAGAAAGGGCAGGCAGCGGTATTCTTATAAATGCACCTACGCAAATAAGTGCAGAGAACAAAGAGCATACAGTAATGTTTTTAGTCATAATTTACTCCGAAAAAAAGGAGGTGTAAAAAAACCGAGTTTTTTTACACCTCCTACATTATTACATTCTTTTATAAAGACAGGGAATGTAGTCTTTGCATTGTTTTCAAAGACTTTGAACGATCTGCACTAAAGGCAACAGTCCCATTTTTAAAATTATTAGTTACCAAGCTTAGCGCTATTAACCTTAATACCAGGTCCCATTGTTGATGTAACAACAACGCTCTTAAGGTACTGACCTTTAGCAGCAGCCGGCTTAGCTTTGATGATAGCATTCATAAGTGCATTGAAGTTATCAGCAAGCTTTTCAGCTCCGAATGAAGCTTTACCAATCGGGCAGTGAATGATATTTGTCTTATCAAGACGGTATTCAATCTTACCTGCTTTGATTTCGTTAACTGCTTTTGTTACGTCCATTGTAACAGTACCTGCTTTTGGTGAAGGCATAAGTCCCTTAGGACCGAGAACCTTACCGAGACGACCAACAACACCCATCATATCCGGTGTTGCAACTACAACGTCAAAATCGAACCAGTTTTCGCTCTGGATTTTTGTAACCATATCCATATCGCCTACGTAATCAGCGCCTGCAGCCTGAGCTTCGTCAGCCTTAGGACCTTTTGCAAATACGAGTACACGGGCAGATTTACCTGTTCCGTGAGGTAATACGATGGCACCTCTAACCTGCTGATCAGCGTGTCTTGAGTCAACGCCGAGCTTAATGTGAGCTTCAACAGTTTCGTCAAACTTAGCTTTAGCTGTCTTTGTTACAAGATCCATTGCTTCAGCTGTATCATACATTTTTGATTTATCGACAAGCTTAATGCTGTCCTGATATTTCTTTCCTCTGAACATTTCATATCCTCCTTTGTGGTCAGACAAGGTTTTAAGACCTCTCCCACTTATTCTTAGCTATTCCTTATTCTTCTACCAATACACCCATGCTTCTTGCAGTACCTGCAATCATGCTCATGGCTGCTTCAACGCTTGCTGCATTAAGATCCGGCATTTTCTGCTCAGCTATTGCCTGCAAATCAGCCTTTTTAAGTGTAGCAACTTTTGTTTTGTTAGGAACGCCTGAACCACTTTGGATATTACATGCCTTTTTGATTAAAACGGCAGCCGGCGGTGTCTTTGTCACGAATGAGAAAGAACGGTCAGCATACACTGTAATAACAACAGGGATTATAAGACCTGCGTCCTTTGCTGTTTTTTCATTGAATTCCTTTGTAAACTGCATAATGTTTACACCATGCTGACCGAGAGCCGGGCCAACAGGGGGAGCCGGTGTTGCTTTTCCGGCAGGAATCTGTAATTTAATATAACCTGCAACTTTTTGAGCCATAAATGGCACCTCCTTAAAAATACGTGTGGTAATTACGGGCGTATACGCCCTCCCACTGATAAACCAGAGGGATTTTCTATATAAACGGAGCTTGTCCGTCTATAACATAATAATCTGATATCACTCTTAAGCAAGAGTTTCTCAGTCAATAAGAGCAACCTGAGTTGCCTCAATTTCAAGAGCAACCTCTCGGTCAAACATATTAATCATTGCCTTGACCTTACCCTGCTCTTTATCAATGCTTTCAACAATACCTGAGAAGCCTTCCATCGGACCGGACTTAACAGTAATTCTGTCGCCGGCAGAAAATCCGATTTCAGAAGGACGCACTGTTTCAACGCCCATTTTACGGACTTCTTCATCACTTAGCGGAACCGGTTTGGATCCGGGGCCGACAAATCCGGTAACACCTCTTGTGTTTCTTACAATGTACCAGCTTTCGTCAGTCATAACCATTTTGATTACAACATAACCCGGGAACATCTTTCTTTTTACGGTTTTGGCTTCTTCCTTGTTTTCGGTTGGTACGTCGACGTCTTCGACCGGAACTTCAACTTCCATTATAAGATGCTGGAGACCACGGTTTTCGACGGATTTCTCGATATTTGCCTTAACCTTATTCTCATATCCGGAGTACGTGTGCGCCACATACCATTTTGCATCCGCTGCCATATAGTTCTCCTTCCTTTCACACAAATTATAACCAGTTGGTTATAGCTTGGAAAAGTTTTGTGAAGCCGATATCAAGTACTGACAGAATAACGGCAACAATAGCAATGAATACAAGAATAATACCTGTGTTATGCAAAAGTTGTGATTTTGTTGGCCATGTAGCTTTAGCAAGCTCGGTCTTTGTTTCAGCAAAAACGTTTCTCTTTTTACCGGCACTTTTTTTAGCTGTATTTTCAGCCATAATAACACATCCTATCCTTAAATTTTAGATTATTTTGTTTCTTTGTGAAGAGTATGCTTCTTACAGAATTTACAATACTTATTCATTTCTAATCTGTCAGGATCATTTTTCTTGTTCTTCATAGTATTGTAGTTTCTCTGCTTACACTCTGAACATGCCAATGTAATTTTTACTCTCATTTTGTTACACCTCCAAAAAACAGCATTTAAACAAGGTCTTTTTCAAACATAAAAAAAGAGCCTTTTAAGCAATAATATTATATCATGCGGGGAGGCTCTTGTCAAGCTTTTTTTTTATTTTTATTCACATTGCGTAATTTTGTATGAAAAATATGTTGAAAAACACTTCATATAGGGCATAATATATTAATTGTGCAGTGTGACAGCCGCCTTTGATATTGCCGTATGAAGTAAAATGCCCATTACATATGCCGAGAGTATTTCCCCTGCAAAAACAGTAAATGCGAAATACGGGTATGAACCGGGAATTCCGTATGCGAACATAAGAACGAACGGAATAAGTACTGTGTTTGAAATAACTGTCGGAATCGGTGCGACCCATTTAAGCTTCCGCAAGCAGTACGTACCTACTGCTCCTGCAAGCGTTGCAAGACTTCCTACTATTATATTGGCGAGTACACCGTCGGTAAGAAGGTTTGCTATCAGGCATCCGACAAACAATCCCGGAATTGCCGCCGGGGTAAAGCACGGAAGAATTGTCAGTGCTTCGGACAGCCTTAGCTGTATTGCACCGTTTGCAAGTCCAAATGCATTTGACACAAAGGTCAGGATAACGTACAGTGCGGCAATAAGCGCACCTTGGGTAATAAATAAGTTTTTTTTCATATAGTACAACTCCTTTAGTTTTGTTTTAGGTGAGGAAGGTTTCGAACTCACCACTAAATATTATATCACTTTTCAGAAAAAAATCAATACATTTTCTGATTATTTGTTATTTTTTCCGGGGAAGTGAGATGATTATGCCGAATATCATAAGTCCCAGCCATATGAGAATGAGATTTCCCCAGCCTATTGACGACACTGAATTTGCAAAAATTGTGCTTGATGCAGAAGCCGCCATATAGCTTACAAAATCAAGGAAGCCTGTTGCTCCCGAAACCATACCTGTGTCCCGGAGACTCGGACAATACCTGCTCCAGAGCATTGTTGCGGCACTGTTTGATGCCATAATGGCAAGCACCATACATGCTACATTGATAACAGGATTTTTTATAAAATAGAGACCGAGAAAGAATACAGATGCAAGTATAAACATAAGAAGAAGTGTTCTGTCCATATTACGTCCGAGCTTTTCGTAGACGAATACAGCCACAAATGCAGTAGCTGATATTACAAGCGTTGCCGCAGTAAACATCATGGCGGCAGTCTCGGACGTATATCCGAGATGCTGTGAAAAATATGTAGGCATCCAGAACACTACGGTTGTTCGAATCACTCCGGTTATTATTGAAATTAAGGTGAATTTTATTATTCTGTGTTTTATAAGTATGCGTATTCCGCCGCCTTTGCCTTTTTCGGGCTTGTACTGATTGTATTTTACTATTCCCTTTTTCTCAAATCCGATGAAGAAAAAGAAGCTTGCTGCTGCCATGATAAAAAGAATAATACTGCTCAGTGCAAATACGCTTTGCCATTTTGGAATCAAAGCTGCCGCAAGTCCGGCTGTTGGCGAGCCGAAGAACGATGCAAATGTATAACCGAGAGAACAGCGTGTGGCATATATCGGCTCTGTATTTTCCGCAACAACCTTTGTCATAGGTCCATATATCATTGAAAGGAAGAATCCTGTCATACCATAAATTATCATAGCGGCAGACGGGTATCCCGATAAAAAGGAAAACATAAGGTTCGTTACACCTGCCATCAAAAGTCCGATGCTTATCATGTACCTTGCCTTTATCTTATCACCTATTGCACCGTTTATAAGCTGTCCTACTGCATAAAATATGAAGTAAACGGAGGATACCTTTCCAATATATTCGGTTGTAAATCCGCCGCCTGATATCATTTGCGGTGTGACGGTGCTGAGAATATTTCTTGCAAAATATACTGCCAGATACGATACGGAACAAAGAGTTCCTATTAATACGGCATTTTTAACTTTACTGTTCATTTGTCTTTCTCCTTAATCTGCTATACTGTGTGAATTGAGTATTTCCCGCATTTCTATATAACGCTTTTCACCATTTTCATCTATCCTGCTTCCTATATAAGAGCATATTGCATCAGTAAGAGCGAGCTGTGAAAGACGTATTTCCGAGCTTTTTTCACTTAAAGAGTTTCCGCTTGATGCCGCAATCAAAACCTCGTCCGAAAGTTTTGCAAGCGGTGAATATCCATTCCCGGTAAGGGCAATCGCATAAGCACCTTTTTCTTTGGCTATTTTTACGGGATCGATTATATCCTTCGTTTCCCCGGAACTTGATACAGCAATAACAACACAGTCACTGTCAAGCATTGATGCGGAAACAGAGCATGTCAGAATATCGCTTACGAATGTTGCAGGGACACCAATCTGAAGAAGCTGGTAGCAAAAATCTGTTGCAACTGCCGCAGAACGGTAAACACCGTATATTTCTATTTTTTTTGCAGACAGAATTTTATCCGTTATTTTTCTGAGTGAGCTTTCCTTGTTGATTTCAGTTGTATATTTAAGTGCATTTCTGCTGTTTTCGGTTGTTTTCCTGAGGGCATCGGTTATTGTATCGTTTTCCTCAATAATTGTGTATGATTCAGGCATAAAATCCCGCATTGCTCCTGCGATACGAAGTTTTAATGCCGGGAACCCTCCACCTGCAAATTTTTTTGAGAAATTTATAATACTTCCCTGAGATACATCTGTTTCGTGTGCAAGTCCGGGAAGCGTGTATGTGATAAACTTCTGAGGATTGTCAAGAATGGTCTCTGTAATTTTTCTTTCCACACCGCTCATGTATGGCATATCGCTTTTCAGGCGGCTAAACAGATTTTCAGACATTTTTATTCTCCTTTGAATTTTTCTCATTTTAGTTTCATTCATGAGTGAGTATATCACAATGACGTGGATTTGTCAAGAAGAATACTTAATTCTGTGTTTATTTACAATAAAACTTGTATTTACAGAAAAAAATTACACTAAAAAAGACAATGTCATTAACTTAACAGGGTTAATGACATTGTCTAAAAATGTTTTAAAACAATCCATCCAATTTATTAATGTGTTTTTTCAGGATATCTACAAACAGCTTATCAAGGTCTGTAAGGCGATAACCTTCCTTATATATAAGAACATCTTTATAGGTATTTCTGTCATGATTACATTTTTTCCATACAAGTCCGTGCGCGGCAAGAAGCCTGTTCGGAACGGGAGATACGAGCATATACGCATTCGGACAGTTGCTTATAAATTCAAACTGACTTGCACGCTCGTATATTGTGATTTCTCTTTTACTCTGACTTATTTTCTTTATGTCACGCACCTTTGAAAGAGGCATTGACGGAATAGACAGGTCACCGTGAGTAAGTCTTATCATATCCTTTAAATCATTCATCTCAATTATTTCTTTTTGCGCAAGTATATGCTTTGCGCTGATTAAGACACCATAATCAAATTCCCATAAAGGTACAGATTTTATCTCCTGTTCTTCAAGGAGCTGAAGATAATAATTTTCAAACTCAGTCTGGTATCTTATTATTCCAAGAGTGTTTTCGCCTCTTGAAACGTTCTTGACGGCTCTCACCGAGTTGGTTTCCCTGTAGTCAAACGTCAGACTGTCTCTTGTGTCTATCCGGTTGACAAATTCGGTAAACACATCTGAAATATAGCTTGCTCTCGGTGCTACAATATCAAAAAGCTGTTTTTTACTTGTTTTCTTGTTGAACAGATTTTCCATTTCCTCAATCTGTGCAAGAATATCTTTGGCATACTCCAAAAATTCAAGTCCCTTTTGCGTCGGGATAACACCTTTTGATGTACGTCTGAAAATCGGTATACCTACCATATCTTCCAGCTCACGTATAGCCTTGCTTAGTGTCGGCTGATTCATATATAAATTTTCTGCTGCCCTTGAAATGGAGCCTTCTTTTTCAACTTCTACTACATATTTCAGCAGAATAGTATTCATTATTTCTGCACCTCTTCTGATTAATTTATCGACTACTTTATGCTTATTATATCATAAAAAAAAACATTTTACAATATCAAACGGTAAAATTAGTAATTTTTATATTGACAAACCAAATATGTTATGATATAATTTAGAGAATTAAATTTGAAAGGCGGAAAACAAGATGCCTGATATTACGGAAGTTGATAAAAATCTTAAGGTTGAAACAGACCTTCCCGAAAAAGATATAGTATTTTACGATGCGAAAAGCGAACCGTTCAAATTATACGGTTTTTGCGACGATAAAGGATATAAACGTATACCTACAGAAGTTGCCGAAAAGACAAACGAGGGTGTTACAATACTTCATACAAACACCGCAGGCGGAAGAGTGAGATTTAAAACAGACTCTCCATACATTGCAATTTCGGCTGAAATCCCGAATAACTGCCGATTTTCGCATATGCCGGCAACAGGTGTACGCGGATTTGATTTATATGAAATAAAAGGCAATAAATATACTTATATAAGAACATTCATTCCGCCTGAGGAATCGGTTGACAGGTATGAAGGATTACTTTATACTCCGGGCAAAGGCGAACGTGAGTATGTTATAAATTTCCCGCTTTACAACGATGTGTCATCACTTCATATAGGAGTTAAAGAGGGAAGCACTTTAAACTCCGGAGGCAAGTATATAAACGAAAAGCCTGTTGTATACTACGGTTCGTCAATAACACAGGGCGGATGTGCATCAAGACCGGGAAGATGCTATCAGGCAATTATTTCAGGGAAGTTTAACTGCGACTATATAAATCTCGGATTCTCAGGAAGTGCCAGAGCGGAAGATGCAATTGCAGAATACATATCAAATCTCGATATGTGCTGTTTCGTATATGATTATGACCATAATGCACCGAATGCGGAGCATCTTAAAAACACTCACGAGCCGATGTTTAAGAAAATCAGGGAAAAGCATCCCGATCTCCCGGTTATCATGATTTCAGCTCCTACCGACTGCTTCGGCGAATTTGCCGAAGAACGGAGAGGTATTGTTTATAATACGTATCTGAATGCCAAAAACAGCGGTGATAAAAATGTGTATTTTATAGACGGCCTTTCAATGTTCGGAGACCTTGCAGCGGAATGTTCCGTTGACGGCTGCCACCCGACAGACCTCGGATTCCATTTCATGGCTGAGAGTATTTCAAAGGTGATGAAAGAAGCAAAAGTATTTTGAGAATAAGTAAATTGCTAAGGAAGCGGTTTGTCGCAGGGAACAGTGTGAAGCATTTACAAGCAAAATACTGTATGACGAATGGGTGCATCACCGAATCAGAATGCATCCATTATACAGGTTGCAAAAGCGTTCAACATTGATTAAATCAATGAAATACTAAGGAGTAAATAACGAATGTTTTCATATCCGGTAAGTGCTGCGATAGCGTATATTGCAGGATTACTTTTATCACCGTACATTTACAGCACAAGTCCAAAGCTGTTTGCAATTATGCTTACAGCTTTTATTTTAGTTCCTGTATTCCTTGTATTCGCCGCAAACAAAGTATATAAAATGAAGCTATGGGTTCTCGCCATTGTTCCTGCATGCTTTATATCAGGAGTATATATTACAGGATATCGAACAGACAGCGACACAAAACCGCTTAAGCCATTCGAAGGCACAGAAATAACCATTATCGGAACTGTATGCTCAGAAATTAAAGAATACGAATCGGGATGCTCATTCATCATAAAATCAGATATGATTATAAGTAATGGTAAGAAATACAAAATAAGCCGTAAAATTAAAACTTCCTCTGACACAGTTCCCGTGCCCGGAACGTGCATCTCGGCAAAAGGCAAGCTGTCACCAATCAAAGAAAAGCTTAATTCCACAAGCTTTGACAGTAAAAATTACTATGCTCAAAACGGAATTTTCCATTCCGTATATGCAAAAGAAATTTCTGAAGCTGACAATCCGTCAAATCTCAATTTTGCAGAAAAGATTAATCTCAGAACAAACATGTACATCTCGGATTTTACCGAAAAAAGCTTTTCAGACGAGGATTCGGCTCTTATGAAAGGGATTCTGCTTAACAACAAATCCGAAATTCCCGATGAAACGTATGCCGCCATGCAGCAAAGCGGTACAAACAGATATATTTACTGTTCATATATTCATATTTGCCTGATTATCTTTCTGATATCACATTTCATTAAAATGAAATCAGCTAAAAACATGGTTATAACCGTTCTTCTGCTATTATATCTCATTTTGAATACAGGTAAACCTTCTGCATGGAAAATCTGTCTGTTCATTCCGATAACGTACATATTCTCCGTCCGGAAGGGAGTAAAGAGCATTAAATCTGCCATTGCGTTTACGGTACTGATTACTGCCATACTGAGTCCGTATACGGTAAAAAGTGACGGTTTCATATTATCGGTCAGTGCAACAATACTTATATCAGCATTTTCAAAACCGATGTATGATTTCATGATGAAAGTATTCAGACACCGGAAAATAAGTGCATCTGTATCGGTATTTTTCATATTTACCGTCCTCATGTCCCCTCTTTCAAAGCTTCTCGGATATAATCTGACGCTATATTCGTACATTGCCGGTCTTGTTCTGATACCGGCAATTAACATGGTTTATATTCTGTCACCGCTTGCCATACTAAGCTTTATCATAACCGGAACCTATGCAGATACTGTAATTCACTATATTCTTAAATTTATTACGGGTATATCATATTTCATATCGGAATTGCCCGGCTCAACACTCGTTACAATACCTTTCGGTACATGGTTTACTGTTGCATTCTATTTTTTAACATACAGTATCTATGCACACATAAACAAAAGAAGATTTTCCCGCATTTCAGTCTGTGCATCATTAATCTTTGCAACAATAGTATCGGGTGTAATGTACAGCAGACGAAATCTTGCTGAGGTTGCATTCGTCGGCGTCGGAAATGCTGACTGCTGTATTATAAAACTTCCAACAGGAGAAAACATAATGATTGACGGTGGTGGTTCTCCTGAATACATGGATTATGACATCGGCAATTCGGAAGTTGTTCCGTATCTCAGTGCAAACGGAATATCAAAGCTCGACTGTATAATTCTTTCCCATTACGACAAAGACCACGCACAAGGCGTGGTTTCAGCCATCAGAAATCTTAAGGTCGATAATATAATCATGCCTGATTACATAGATTCGGGAATTTATAAGGAAGCAATAAAAAAAGAAGCAAAGCTCAGAAACATTGATATTACATATATCAGAAAAACGCAACGACACAAGCTTGCTGAAAATTTATATGCAAAATTCATTTACACCAAAGGGCAACAGCAGGCTGACAACTCAAACGATGCCTCGCTTGTGACACATCTGACATACGGTAATGTGAAAATGTTATTCACGGGAGACATAACACGTCCGATAGAAACAGAACTCAGCGACATTAACTGCGATATTCTGAAAATACCGCATCACGGCTCAAAAACATCGACAAGCGAATATCTGCTGTCAAAAACTACACCGATTTACAGTGTATTCTGTGTTGGAGAAAACAATCCTTACGGTCATCCTGTCCCCATGGTTTTAAACAGATGCAGAAAATACGGAAGCGAAATCATCCGTACCGACGAATGCGGTGACGTACATTTTTACATTAATACAAACAAGATACACAGCGTAAGCTCTTTCAAAAAAGGCAGTCTCACAAAAAAGTGAAACTGCCTTTTGTATACTAGTTATTTGTTACCTCATCACATTTTCCCACGACAAGCTTTTCAAAGCCTTCAGCCGTAACGTCATTAAAGTTTATTTCCTTAACCCTTGCAGGTTCATCAATATAAACAAGAGCTTCAGTTTTTCCGGCTGTTTTCAGAATTGCATTTTTGATAACAAGTCTGTCAACATCAATATCGTCCTCAATATGGAACCAGTCTTTTACAGTATCATTATTATCAATAGCATAAAGACCGTCAATTGTCATATTCTTAACATGAGTCGGTGACCACCAACCTTCACCATTACCCGGTGCGGCACCATTTGAAATTCTTACTATATTAAAGTCCTTATGGTCACTTTCAACGGATAGATTCTTTACAGTAAGATTATCTATAAATCCACCGAGGAAGAATGCAAACGGTCTTGCATAATCATATACATGGTCTTTGTGCTTTAAAAACACATTTTCGATACTGATATTTTTAAAGAGACCTTTTGCATCACCTGTCCACTGATTTATATAGAAACCAAACGCACGAATTGTTCCGAATACATTCTTAATTGATACATCCTCAAGCACTCCCTCTCCCTTGGTGAGAAGTCTGATTCCCTGATATGCATCATCAAGATATACACCGTCGATTACAACACCCTTAATAGATGTTTTTCCGTCACCCTCGTCTGTGTTAAGTGCAATAAAGTCATCACAGCCTCTGCCGTGGATATTTCTTATCTGCAGATTCTGTCCGGGACTGTGGAAATGAAGTCCGTCCTGATTTGTATGAGGAACAAGGTTTGTTGTAGGAATATTTATATTGTTGAATACAACATCCTTCCAATTTCCCATAATCAAAGCATATCTCTTGTTATTCTCGATTGTAACGTTCTCCATTACAAAATTCTCAACACCGAAGAACTTCATACCTGTAAGCATACAGTTACATCCTTCATTCGGTGGAAACACCTCATCATCATTAAAATTCATATCCTGATTAAGGTTGTTCTGATTATATGTACCGCCTCTGAAAGTAATGTTCTTATCTATTATTTCGCCTGTTGTCCAGTTAGCATTTCTGGCAACGCATGTATTCGAGCCGTCTGCAAGATAAAATCCACAGTCAGAATCAAGACATTCAATCGTAGTATTCGAATGAACTTTAATACCTCGAATTAAGGCAACACCGTCAACTACCAGATGAAGATGCCCCCATACGGGAGCAAGGTCAAGAATTGCCTGCAATGTATCGGTATCGTCAGTTCCTCCTCCGTTTACTATGTGGCTGTCCATATGACAGTATTCACCGGCATAAACAGTATATTTTCCGAGTGTCGGTTTAAATTCCATTAGCATTTCCTCCATTAACAAAATGATTTAGAATATTATACCACATTAACCTCAAAAAGTAAAGTCTTTTATTAAGAAATTCTTGTCTTATCTTAAGAACTTTTTGCACTATTTTAATCAAAATTAATCTTTCGGAGCGACATCTCCTCTTTCGGTAACAATTCTGTATCCGGCATTTTCAACTTTTTCCTTAAGCCGTTCAAGACTTTCTGCCGCTTCTTCTCCCGTGCATATTTTGTTTTCATAAAGCTCATACAGCTTTCTTGTATCGGCAGGTGACAAATTCGGCATTACGACATTCGCTCCGGCTTTGAGTCCGAGCTCTCTGCCGTTTGGATGAATTGTACCAAGTGCCGTTGTCGACGGCAATAATACATACGGAAACATCAGCCTCAGAACCGCAAGCAGTCTAAGTGTCAGCTCCATACTCCCGTTTTCAAATTCCGCAAAGGGCGTTTCATTATGTCTTAAAAACGGGCCTATACCAATCATATCAGGCTTAAGCTCCTGTAAAAATCTCAGGTCGCTTATAATATTATCCGTTGTCTGATAAGGCGAACCCACCATAAATCCTGCACCTGTCTGAAATCCTATTTCTTTCAGGTCAAAAAGACATTTCTTCCTTGTTTCAAGGCTCATATTTTCCGGATGAAGCTTATTGTAATGCTCACTTTCGGCAGTTTCGTGCCGGAGAAGATATCTGTTCGCTCCGGCACTGTAATAAGCTTCATAAGTTTCGCGGCTTTTTTCTCCCAGAGAAAGAGTGATTGCACAGTCGGGATAACTCCTTCTTATCTCCGATATGATATCGCACATAAGCTCATCACTGTAATAATTATCCTCTCCGCCCTGCATTACAAAGGTTCTGAATCCGAGTCTGTACCCTTCACTGCAGCAGGAAAGAATATCTTCTTTACCAAGACGATATCTTGAAGCATTTTTGTTACCACATCGTATACCGCAGTAATAACAATTATTCTTACAGTAGTTCGAGATTTCTATAAGACCTCTTATATAAACCTTGTCTCCGTATATGCTTCTGCGAACCTTGTCAGCTCTTTCAAAAAGCTCTTTGTCATAAATGTTTGTTTCGATTAAAGCTTTAAATTCTTCATCAGATAAATTTCTGTTCTTTTCAAGCTGCTGTACAATACTCAATTTATTTACCTTCTTTTCATCTATTTACTGTTCCACAGGAACAAGTATAGCTTCTGTAAGAGGCTTCATCGTCTCAAAGCTTTCCCATACAAATACTTTAACATATGTCACGTTTTTGTCATCGATAACAACAGAATTCCCCTCAGCGGCATTTATTGTTTTAAGTCCTGTAAAGCTGTCTTTCTGCAGTCCCGAAACAAGAATAACCGTTTCTTTTGTAATTTCAACCTCTTTCGGAATTTCAACAGATACTTCAACAGCACCCTCCTTATTTATAAACGGTGTAACTGTCGGTGCTTCGGCTACATCAGGCACTATCGTACCTCCGCCGCCGGAAGACTTGAATTTTATTGTAATCTTATCAAGATACGAATTATCTTTTCCGCCGAATACAATCTGATTCCATTCAGCCTGAGTTCCGAGATAGTTTATTATGTCAAGACCGAGGAACGCATCTGCTCCTACATATGTAACAGATACGGGAACTGTTATCTGTCCCATTCCGTCACCATAAAATGCAACATCTCCTATAGTTTTTACGGTATTCGGAATTACATAACCGCTCATATTATCACATTTATAGAACCAGCCTTCTCCGATTTCCTCAATCCCTGCAGGAAGTACAACATTTCTCAGGTACATATTCCCCTCAAAAGCATAGCCTCCTATGCTTTCAACCGTGTCGGGAATCACAAGCGATGTAAAGCATGAATGTGACAGAGCACCAAACTCAATGGTTTTTACACTTGACGGAATATTTACACCTTCAAGCCATGTTGACATAAACGCATATTCTCCTATTGTTGTCACAGTTCCCGGGATATTATAAGTTCCCGAATTACATGCAAGATATTTTATAAGAGTAGTTCCGTTTTTATTAAAGAGAGCATATCCGTCTGTTGAATAAGCTGTATTGCCCTCTGAAATAATTACCGATTCAAGGTATGAACAATGCTGAAATGCATCGTATGCTATATTTGTCACTGTTGAAGGAATTGTTATCTCCGAAATAAGCGTTCCTGAAAATGCACCGCTTCCGATTGAAACAATACCTTCTGAAATTGTCACATTTGTTATCCCTAATCCGCTGAATACACCGTCAGCTATTCCCGTAATCTTCTCTCCGTTGATTTCAGCAGGAATAATAACAGACATATCTTCTCCTACATATTTTGTGATTATTCCGTTTTCATATTCAAATACAGGGTCATCGGTACAATGAATTTTTGCATTAAGCAGATTTTCATTCGAACTTCCGATTGTAACAGCACCCCACTGCTCTCTTGTTCCGTTAAAATAAACATCGGAAATTGATGTACTTAAATCTGTAGCTCTGTATCCGATTTCAGTAAGAGTTGACGGCAGATACAGTGTTTTAAGAGATGTACAGTATCCGAGTGCACTCTTTCCTACACTTTTCACACCTTCTGAAAGAGTAACAGAAGAAAGTCCGCTACACGCCCAGAATGTTGAATCATTAATAGTTTCAACAGTACCCGGCACCGTAAAAGCTCCGCGCTTCTTGTTCGGGAATCCGACAAGCTCTGTCATGTCTTTGCTGTAAAGAACACCGTCAACACTGCAGTAGCTTTCATTGTCTTCATCCACTTCTATATACTGCGAACCGGCAAAAGCTCTTGAACCTATACTATTTACATTTGCAGGAACATACAAATTAATTAAACCTGAACCAAGGAATGCACTTTCTCCTACAGTTTCAAGTCTTGATGGCATATAGAATTTTGTCATATACGAAGTATGTGCAAATGTATTTTTACCAATTTCCTTTACACAATTAGGCAATGCAACAGATGTAACATTTTTATTGTAGAAAGCAGAATCTGATACTTTTACAACACGTCCTCCGTTAATAACTGACGGAATACTTACTTCCCTTGACGTTCCTGTATAACTCTGAATTGTAATCTTCTTTATTATTGTTCCGTCATAATTTTTCACACTTTCTGTTGAGTAGCTAAAATCAGACGGTGATGATAATGCAGGCATATCGGAACATATAACAATTACATCATCTATTGAGTCATTGACATCTCCGATTGTAACGTTTCTCCATGTGTTATATGTACCGCCGAAATAAATTGTTTCAAGTTCATTTGTCTGATATATTGCCCATTTTCCGATTGATTCAACAGTACCCGGTATACTTAATTCCTTAAGCTTCTTACAGTATCCGAATGCCCACTGTCCTATTGATGTTACATCGCCCTTAATCTCAATAGTTTCAAGAGACGTACAGTTATGGAAAAGATTGTCAGATATAACTGTAACCTTTTCAGGAATTACAGCGTTTTTAAGATATCTACAGTCTTCAAAAGCTCCTTCACCTATTGTTTCAACGCTTTCCGGTATATCTATTTCTTCTATAGGTACTCCGTCAAACATTCTTTCACCTATAGCCGTCATTCCTTCATTCAGTGTAACACTTGTCAGATTATCACATCCGGAGAAAACCCAGCTTCCTACTGTAGTCAGACTACCCGGCAAGGATATTGACTCCAGAGAAGTACAATCTCCAAATGCATGATAGTCTATAGTTGTCACACCGTCAGGAATTATAACACTTCTGAGATTTGAAGCACCCGAAAACGCATATCTTCCGATTGTTACAGCCGTATCCGGCAACTCCACACTTGTAATTGATGTGTTGTTTTCAAAAGCCTCTTTTGCAATTCCTTTAACAGTTATATCTCCTACCGTTTCAGGAATAATAATATCTGTATCCTCTCCAAGATAACCTGTAATCAAGCCGTCATCTGATATGGTAAACAATACCGGTTCAGGGGTTGGCGTTGGTGTTGGCGTCGGTGTAGGGGTTGGCGGTGCAACCGTTGGTTCCGGTATTGGTGTCGGTGTAGGCGGTGCAACCGTTGGCGTTGGTGTCGGCGTTGGTGTTGGTGTTGGCGTTGGTGTCGGTGTCGGCGTTGGTGTCGGTGTCGGCGTTGGTGTCGGTGTCGGTGTTGGTGTCGGTGTTGGCGTTGGTGTCGGCAAATCTTCAGCACCTGTACATACTACCTCCACATTTTTAAGCAATTTTATCGTATCAGCAGCCCCTGCATTTTCAGAAAGAAATTCACTCCACTGTTCTTCAGTTCCTGTATAGGTAACCTTTGAAAATACCGGACAACTTGAAAAAACAGTTTTTTCTATTCTTTGAACTGTCACCGGTATGGTTATTTCTTCAAGGGCAGTATCATTCATGAAAGCCCCGGTTAAAATAGTTGTAACACCGTATGGGATTATTACCTTTTTCAACTTATACAACTTAGATATAGAATAAGAACCAATACTAACGGTCTGAACTCCATTTATATATGACGGTATTTTCATAATCTCAATATCAGAATCACCCGAATACTTTGATATTATACCGTTGCTCGCAATGAAATCGCTTTCAGGTGTATCTTCAATTTCCGGTTCTCTCTCTACACCGATACAGTTAACTTCTGCACTGCTGAGAACATCACGTGACGGTTCTTCGACGGTTTCAATTAAAACCTCCCACTCTTCCTGTGTACCTGTATAAGTTACGTTCTGCAGCGCACCACAGCCTTCAAATGCGCAGTAGCTTATTTCCGTAACCGTATACGGAATTGTAATATCTGTAAGGGCTGTACAGTAGTAAAAAGCTGAAACGTCAATTGTTGTTACACCTTCAGGAATAATTACATTCTGAAGATTATAGCATTTCCCGAAAAGCTCGTATCCGAGAACTTCTACTTTATTCCCGTCAATTACCGGTGGAATATTAAGCTCAGTTACACTGTCCTTATCTCCAAGATATTCCTTTATCGTGGTTCCGGACATATAAAAATCACTTTCAGGGGTATAGCCCATGTCTCCTTCTTCTGCTCCGGCAATCGGGACCATTAAAACAATAATCATCGAAACAGCCAGACACATACTGATAAATTTCTTCATCATTTGTTAATTCCTCCTTAAATTTCTTATATATCAATATATCATAATACATAAGCTTTGTCAAGGTAAATTAATAAATATTATTCAATGTAATCAGAATTTATTATCGGAACAGATTACAACTATATTGTCCGTATACTCATTCTGTTCAAGCTCATAATCCGTCATAGGTTCACCGTTCACAAAAACATTACTTACGGTTATATCAGACGACATATGACTTCCGTCATAGCCGTTGAAGAAAAGCTTCGGAATATGTCTTCCGTAAACATTAATATTATCGAACAGGATATCATGGTTTTTTCCGCGTCTGCTACCACCGGCGGAATATTCATGATGAAATGTAACACTCACCGCGCACAGATGCGGACAAAAATCCGTGTTCGTAATTTCGTATTTCTGTTCATCTGTCTGCTGTATGATACCTTCCGGTATGATATCATCCAATTCAACGTTTATATTTCTGTATGTAATATTATGCACATCCGCATAGTCTACATTCTGACAGTCGAGGATAGCTGATGTCACATGAATTATATCGCAGTCCTCAAATATGACATCGCAGATTTCTTCTGCTCTTGTCTCGGCACCTATTTCAAGACATCTGCCCCAGTCGTTCCAGATAACGCAGTTTCTGACAAGGACATTTTTAAATACATCATAGCTTTTACCGTTTCTGTACATAGCATCATGCACAGCCTTTTCAACATCTCCTTCATAATAGCAGTCAAAGCCTTTTATACAAATCGAATCGTCAAATGTACGCAGGAAGCAGTTTTCGATATTAACGTTTACGCAGTTATGCATATCTATGCCATCAGAGTTATATCTCCAGCATCCGATTATCTTAACATTTCTTATATCAATGTTTTCGCATCCGACAGGTCTTATATTATAAACAAGAGAATCTCTTATTGTTATACCGTCAATTCTGATATCTGTACAGTATTCAAGCTGTACGGTATGAAGACGTACGGCATTGTTTACTGCCGAGTCGTTTCCCTCCTCATGTGCCTCAAACAGAATCTGCTCCTTATTACGGCTGTTGTCAAGTATACCTTTTCCGAGAATTTTTATATTTTCCTCATCAATAGCATGTACGCAGGCATAAACAACCGCACCTTCGTCAATGAACAGTGTCTGATCGCTTTTAAGATTAATCATGCCTGCATCGTGACTGCCTTTTCCGAAATAAATGACATTTTCATCATTTATATCCACATCATATTCCTTCGGAGTGTCCGCAAAAATATGAAGAGCATTCTGTCTGCCGTACGGCTCAACTGTAAAATAAGCTGCTTTTTTAAGTGTGAATTTTATTGTTTTTCCGTCTGAAATCTCAGGAGTAATTCCGAGTGATTTCGGGCGGATTACAACATTTTCAAACTCGTCCGGTGCAGTAATCTCAAATCGTAAAGGCTCATCAATATCAATCAGCAGAAAATCTATAATTTCTGTCTGATCCAATGTTCTCTGATGTCCCGGCCAACGCCTGTTAAACGGCATTGCCGAAACTCTTGCCTGCTCGGTTTTTACTTCTTTTCCGTTTACTTTTACTTTATAGTTCATATTCATCCCTCCGATTTATCAACATTTTAACATCCTAAAACAAGAGTGTCAATGCAATATTTTTATATTTAAGGTATAATTTTTATGTATTTTTTATTGACAAATCTTCGTGTATAAATTATAATTAAAAAGGGTGATTATATTATGTACGGATATAAAGTAAATCTCAAAGGACTGCCGGAAAATGTATTTGCATGTTCCGTAGAAGTGAACGATTATGACTGGCACAACAGAAACGGGAAGAACACGATTGAATTTTCCGTAAGCAAAGCAGAAAAAACAACAATAATTATCGGTGACGAAACACTGTGTATGGAAGGTATTTCCCTATCATGTGTTCCCGGAGATGAAAAAAGAAAAGCATTTTGCGAACCGGGAATAAAAAAGGAAATTACATCTATCGCAGTGCAGTTTGAAAAAATTGATTATACAGGATGTATACTGACAAGAGAAAATTCGGCAGACAACTCCGTTTTCCTGTTACCTGCCGCAATTGATAAGCTTCCCGAAATATCAGAAATATCAAGGCTTATGAATAAATACATAAAATACAGTGTTTCTGATTCGGCATATGACAAAGCAATGCGTATTTCCGTATGGTTTGAGCTTCTTTGTCTTATTGACAAATCAGTACGCCGTATACTTTCCTCACATTCCGTTCCGAACGAAAATTACTATGTAAAAAAACTTGATTATATTATAGAAAAAAATTACAGTAAAAATATTTCTCTGAGCATGATTGCAAAGGAATTTGGTGTATCTTTAAGTTATCTTTCGTGGATTTACAGTAACACAACAGGTCATACCGTTTCCGAAGCTATTCTGACAAGGCGAATGGAAAAAATTAAACATCTGATTCTGACAACATCACTTTCTGCCTCTGAGATAGCTCAGGAAACAGGATTTTGTGACGAGACATATATGAGAAAAAAATTCAAAAAATTCTTTGGAGTAAATATGTCTGAATTCAAAAGTATAAACAAAGAGCTGACATTGTACCATGACAAGCCGCTCAGGGAATGACTAGCAATACCGTCAACTTAACGTTGACGTATTGCAGTGAAATCTTTTGTCTTAAGACAAAAGGTGAAATTTGCCTGTCGGCAAGTGAAATTCGCACAAATGCGAGTGAAATTTGACGCAATGCGTCAAGTTAAGGAAGGGGATGTAAATTTCTAAATAACTTCAGCTCCGTCCTCTGTTACCACAACAACATCCTCTATCCGTACACCACCAAGGTTTTCAACGTATATTCCCGGTTCTACGGTTACAACATTTCCCTGTGCAAGAGTATCTTTTGATTTAGGCGAAAGATTAGGTGATTCGTGAATTTCTATGCCAACGCTATGACCGAGGCTATGACCGAAATTTTCACCGTATCCTGCATCTTTTATAATATCACGTGCGATTTTGTCGGCATCACTGCATTTTATACCTGACCGTATTCCGGCTATTGCTGCACTCTGTGCCATCTGTACAACGTCATATATTTCTTTCATTCTGCTGTCGGGAGTTCCGACTGCTACGGTTCGTGTCATGTCCGAGCAATAACCGTCAAGTACGCACCCGAAATCAACCGTTACCATTTCACCGTTTTTTATTATCTTCTCCGTTGCTGTACCGTGAGGCATTGCACCACGTATTCCCGATGCGACAATGGTTTCAAACGACAACCCTTCAGCTCCTCTTTTTCGCATATAAAACTCAAGCTCAAGTGCAATTTCTCTTTCTGATACGCCCTGTCTTATGAATTCTGTAATATGCGAAAAAGCTTCACGTCCGAGAGCTTCTGCCGCTGCTATTTTTTTTATTTCCTCATCAGACTTAATCCGTCTCGGCATCGATATTTTTTCCTGTGCCGGAACAAACGTTTTATTTTTTGCAATTTCCTTTAATCTCGATAGCCGTCCGCATGTCATATACTGTTCTTCAAAGCCTATATTTTTCTCAGAAACATTTTTAAGAAAATCCGAATCTGTAATAATATCAAATCCTTTTGCCTGTTCCTTCGCCTGTACAGTGTACCGTGAATCTGTCAACAGCATAAGGCTATTTTTTGAAATATAAAGAAGGGCATCTTCGGAAGTGAATCCGCTGTAATAAAAAATATTCGCCCTGCCGGTAATAATATACGCATCATCCACTGATAATTCTGAAGTCAGTTTTTGTATTCTGTCCATGTTTCTCCTCACTTTACGGCTGATATGGCTTCTGAAAGCGTTTTTGCACCGTATATCGACATATTTTCAGGTGCTTTAAGACCTCGCATCGAAGCCTTGGGAACAATCGCTTTTGTAAATCCCATTTTCGAAGCTTCCATAAGTCTTTTTTCAAGCTGTGAAACAGCTCTGAGCTCTCCGCCGAGACCCACTTCACCAATAAAAACCATGTCAGGCGGTAGAGGAACATCCTTTACCCCTGAGGCGATAGCTACACAAAGTCCCAGATCTATTGCAGTTTCGTCTATTTTAAGCCCGCCTGCAACATTAATATATACATCGCTGTTTGACAGACGTACTCTTGCACGTTTTTCAAGCACAGCTATCATAAGTATTACACGGTTTATATCAATTCCCGACGACATACGTCTCGGGTTCCCGAAGCCTGTCGGAGTAACAAGCGCCTGAATCTCCGCAAGAACACCTCTGCTTCCTTCCATGGCACAGACCACACTGCTTCCGGATGAGTTTTCCTGCCGTCCCTCAAGAAGCATTGCTGACGGGTTCTCAACCTCCGCCAGACCGCTGCTTAGCATTTCAAAAACACCTATCTCGTTTGTGGAACCGAATCTGTTCTTTACGCATCTGAGAATACGAAACGTCATCTGGCGGTCTCCTTCGAAATAGAGAACGCAGTCAACCATATGTTCAAGCACACGCGGACCTGCAAGAGTGCCGTCCTTTGTAACGTGACCGACTATGAACATGGAAATATTATTCTGTTTTGCTGTATGCATAAGCATATTTGTCGCTTCACGAACCTGCGGAACGCTTCCTGCGGCTGATGCGATATCATTTCTGTGCATCGTCTGAATAGAGTCAACTATGACAATATCAGGTTTAAGTACGTCAATAAAACCGACAACAGACTCCATGTCCGTTTCGGTTACAAGATACAGATTTTCTGAATTAACATTAAGCCGCTCCGCACGTATCTTAATTTGTCCTTCAGATTCTTCGCCCGATACGTAAAGGATTTTCTTGTCCTTAGACGCATTCTCGCAGATCTGAAGAAGGATTGTTGACTTCCCGATTCCCGGGTCACCGCCTACCAGAATAAGAGAACCCCGCACTATTCCGCCGCCAAGAACTCTGTCAAGCTCTTTCATGCCTGTTGAGTAACGTGTGTATCTGTCAATTTCAACATCACGTATCGTTTTCGGAGTGCTTGCAGCTGATATAATAGGTTTGGGTGCAGAAACGCTTTTGGGTACGTCAGCAATCACCGTTTCCATCAGAGTATTCCAGCTTCCGCACCCAAGGCATTTGCCCATCCATTTCGTTGTCTGGTATCCGCATTCGGAGCATATAAATTGTGTTTTTACCTTTGCCATTTTATAATCCTTTAATATGGAGTAAATAAGTTGATTATTTCATCTGCTGATTCGTAGACAGAATCAGGAGTACTTACCGTAATTTCCACAAGTCTTGTGTCGCTTACTTTTCTTATATATGAATTCATGGTAAGCGCTGTGCCGTCTGCGTCAAATTTTACAGACACTCCGTTATATGACTGACCGGCAATATCCTCAATCAATGTTTCATCCTTGCCTGTAATCTGTCCTCCGGCAGAAGCCGCCGTGGAATCAGCCTGTTCCGATAAATATTTAAGCCTTGAAGCGAGGACATTCGCATCAATAGTGCCACCGTTGTATGTTACGGTCTTAACTATAACACTTCCCCGTTTAACCTTGTCATATGCCATAAGCTCAGTGATTTCGTATTCACCGACAGGATACTTATCTGCATCCTCTTCGGGAATAACTTCCCAGTCATCAGTACCTGAGAAACGGAGTCCGAGGTATTCGCTTTCAAAATTCTTACCATTTACAGAACCTTTTACATATTCTTTTTCAGGTATCGGGGCTTCAGCTTCCTCTGCCGTAGCAGACTCCACAGGTGCTGTTTCCGGTTGTGTTTCAATCGGCTGTGACTCTGTCTGAGTTTCTTCCTTCTTCTCAGCTTTCTTTTCAGCTGTCTTTTCTGTAGCTTCCGCCTTCGGAGCAGGCGTTTGCTTTTCCGCATTATCAGTCGATTTACAGCCTGCAAATGATGACAGACATGATATTATTATAAGAGTCCATAAAATTTTTTTCATGTTACACCTGCTTTGTATTAGTTGATAAATCCTAACAAATCTTCCTGAGTTTCTGTAATACCGTCAATCGTTGTTCCAAGGATTGATACCATATATTTACCAATCTTTCTGATATAATATCTCTGTGTCATTTCCATGCCGTTAGATTTAAGTGCAAGCTCGAATATATTATATGTCTCTCCGGCAATAGTTGTAGTTTCAGTAGTTTTTACTTCGTCTACAGTGAGCCCCTGAGTTTTATACTGTTCTTCAACCATGCCTTCGAGTATACTCATGTACTTCTCTACAGTTATAGTGCTTATACTGAGAGTTTCTACACAGATTGCAAGCGAAGAACCTGATGACGACTCAGCCCATACATCCCATTCTGTAACCTCATCTTCAAGTGAATCCAAATCACTTTCAGATTTGAACTTCCAATCGTCAGGAATCTTAATTGTTACTCCCGCAAAATCACTTGTATAGGTCTGTCCGCTTATTGTGCCGGCTTCGAATTCTGTTTTAGTTTCTTTTTCCGGTGCTTCAGTTTCTTTTTCTTCTGCTTCTTCGGTCTCTTCTGCTTCTTCTTCCGCTTTGTCTTTTACATCTTCTGACTTTTCTGTTTTTTCAGAAGATTTATCCCCTGTATTGATTGTAATATTACAGCCTGTAAAAGCTACAGTGCAAGTTAAAACCGCCAGAAGACAAATAATTTTTCTTAATGTTTCTTTCATGGTAATTCCCCCCAAAATATTATACTATTTGTTTTATTATATCAAAGAACAAGTTAAATGTCAAGCTCAGTATTCAGATATCTTTGCAATAAGCTCATCCTGCGAAAGTGTCAGGTCATCAACGGTGGTAATCAGAATACATATCATGTATTTTCCCTTTTTTCTTATATAATATCTCTGTGTCAAATCAACGCCATTGGAATTTGCTTTCAGTTCAAAAATATTATACAGATTTCCTGATATGCTTGCCGTTTTTGAAACATCCGTACTCAGAACGCTTATTCCCTGCTCAGCATACGGAAGCCGTACTGTACGTTCAAGCTGCTCAATGTACGTTCTTACAGACATAAGCGGAGACTGAGTATCTTCTACGCATACTCCGAAAGAAGCTCCGTCAGGTGATTCTCCCATGTATTCCCATACAGCTCCGTCCTCATTCATGCTCGCAAGCTCACTGTCAGACTGAGCTTTCCACTCCTCAGGAATTTCAAATCTTATTTCTGCAAATTCACTGTTGTAATAATTACCGTCAATATAGCCTTGCTCATATGTACTGAACATAGATTGCACAATCGGGAAAGCAAAGTTTATACCGATTCCTGCAACCACTAAAAAACCAATAATTGCTACCAGTATTACCGGTGCATGATTTTTCTTCTTCACAGGATAAACCGGTGGCGGTGATACCCGTTCACTGTATGCCGGTGGCGTATATGTATGCTGTTTCGGAGGTGTCACCTGCGCACTGTATGTATGATTTTCCGGTGGCATGTATGCATACTGTCCCGAAGATGTATGTGTATGCTGTTGTTCCGGCACAGCACGCTCAGTCACAGGGCGTTTTGTACCGCATATCTGACATATATCTTCGGAATTTATAGTCTCGCACGCGGGACATTTCCACGTTTCATCGCTTCCGATAACAGTTCCGCAACCGTTACAATATCTGGAACCGTCAGGATTATAAGTTCCGCATTGTTTACAATTCATTATTAATATCTCCTTTTTGACGGAATTTTGGAAACGTGACTATGCAAACAAGCCATTGAACGGTGTGTGCATTTTTTACATCCCCAATATATACGGGGCGGCGGAAACCGCCGTCCCGATACCTGAATCAGTTATGAATATTCTTAATTTATTTCCCGTGTATAACTGTCATTGTTACATTTAAATTATCATCAAGCACAATAAAATCTGCGTCATACCCGACTTCTATTCTACCCTTTTTCACACCAATCATTTCAGCCGGTGTTTCAGATGCCATTTTGAATGCATCCGCTTCCGGAATACCAAATTCTATCGCTTTTTTTACACATGTGAAAAGTGTCGATGTACTTCCTGCAAGCGCACCGTCCTGTGTTCTGGCAACCGAATCTTTAACGGTTATCATCTGACCGCCCAGGTCATACTCACCGTCAGACAAGCCTGTAGCACGCATTGAGTCGCTTATAAGCACTACTTTACCTGCACCAAATGTTTTATAAAGCATTTTCACAACGCTTTTATGGATATGTATACCGTCACAGATAAGCTGTACGTATATATCATTTTCTATAGCCGCACCGATTACACCGGGATTTCTGTGATGAAGCGGGGGCATAGCATTAAACGTATGAGTAAGGCAGCTTGCACCTTTTTTTATAGCCTTGTCTGCACATTCATAGTCCGCATCGGTATGACCGAGAGATATCACACAGTCACATTTTTCAATAAACTCCGCAGAGCCTTCAAGCTCAGGTGCGATGGTTACCATTTTTACATTTTCAAGGGTTCTGAATTCTTCGAAATCCGGTGCTTTTATGAACCTTTCATTCTGAGCACCCTTGTATTTCGGTGATATGTACGGGCCTTCCGCATGGAATCCGAGAACTTCAGCACCTATACCGCTTCCTGTATCGGACAGCACTTTTCTGATATCAGCCATATCCACCGTCATTGTCGTGGGAAGCCATGATGTAGTACCGTTTTTTGCAAGGTATTCAGACATTTCATCTATATGTCCGCCATCCATTACGTCATATCCTATACATCCGTGAGAGTGGACGTCAACAAGTCCGGGATAGACTTTCGCACCGTTTAAATCTACTCCGTCTTCTGAAAATTTTCCAATCTCTGAAAACTTTCCGTTTTCAATCTTCAAGTCAACAATTTCACCGTTTATATTTGCATTTTTATAAATCATCATAACATTGCAGCTCCCAGCGCGCCCGCATCGCTTTGCAGGTCTGAAATTCTGATTTCAACGCCTTCAAACTGAACTCTTTCCTTAAGCGGAGCAAGAAGCTTGTCTCCCTGCTGTGTGATACCGCCTGCAAGAATTACTGCATCAGGTCCGAGAACGTTTATAAGACTCTTGATACCAACAGCAAGCCAGTCAAGATATTCTTCAAATACCTTAACGGCTATCGGACAGCCTTTGTCTATTGCATCGAAAATCAGCTTGCCGTTAAGCTTATTTCCGTTTTCGCTGTATATCTTGTATAAAACACTGTCTGTATTTTCAAGTACCGCTTCGGTTGCCTGTCTTATAAGTGCGGTTACAGAGCCGTACTGTTCCCAGCAACCGTTCTGACCGCATGTACACGGTAGTCCGTCTTTCGAGTCTACTATTATATGTCCGATTTCTCCGGCATTACTGTTACCGTGTGCAATCTGCTTATTTATAATTATACCGCCGCCAATACCTGTGCCGAGAGTTACAAGGATAATATTATCATATTCCTTACCTACTCCGAATTCTGCTTCGCCAAGTGCCGCACAGTTAGCATCGTTATCAACACTTATCGGAAGGTCGATATATTTCTTCATCATTTTAGCAAGCGGTGTATTGTCAAACGGAAGATTTCCGGCTGTAACCTTGCCGTTTCTTATATACCCCGGTGTACCGATACCGACAGTTTTAACAGGATATTCACCAATTATACGCTGACATTCAGTTGCAACATCTTCTATAAAGCTTTCGCATGAATCCTTCTTCGTTTCAATACTTGTCTTATAAATAACTTTTTCATCTTCAAGCACTGCGAATTTAACATTTGTTCCGCCAATATCAACACCGAGTCTGATAGTTGAATATGCATCTCTGTCGCATATAAGAACAACATCAGGATGCACCTTAAGCATAGTTGCCGGAATAGATGTGTTGATTGCTTCATTAAGAAGCTCTCCTACAACACGGCTTTTGTTCGCACCGCTTGCAAGAAGAATTATTTTCTTTGATTTAAGTATTGTTGAAATACCCATTGTAAGAGCTTTTGTCGGCATAACCTCGTCTTCGCTGAAGAATCTTGAGTTCGCCTCCATAGTGCTTTCCGTAAGGTCAGTCAGGTGAGTGCCTGAGTTCAGGTTTATGTCAGGCTCGTTAAAGCCGATGTGACCGTTCTGACCGATACCTAAAATCTGCAGGTCAATACCGCCATGCTGTTTTATAAGCTTTTCATAATTCTTACATTCCACTTCGGGAAGATATGCTTCACCGTCAGGGATATGTGTGTTTTCTTTATCGATGTTTATCCTTGAAAACAGATGTTCATTCATAAAATAATGATAGCTCTGGCTGTTTTCTTTCTTTATCGGATAATATTCGTCAAGATTAAAAGTAGTAATGCCTGAAAAATCTATTTCTCCCCTTTTGTTCATCTCAACAAGATTATCATATAATCCTATCGGTGTTGAACCTGTGGCAAGTCCCAGCACACTGTCAGGCTTTAAAATAATCTGACTTGCCACAAGCTTTGCCGCCTGTGCTGAAAGTTCTTCATAATTGTCACATAAAATTACACGCATTTTTCTTTCTCCTTTTTAATTTAGTAAGCTAAAATTTTATTTAACCTATTGACAAATGAATTTTTTAATGTTATAATAAAATCAGACAGGAAATAACTTTAGTTGTTTCCGCAAAAAGGTCATTATTTTAAACGACCGTCACTTAGCGGAGTGGCGGTCATTTCTTTATGTTCTTAATTATTTCCAATACTGTAATAAGTACCAACAAATAAATTATATAATCCATAAGCAACACCTCCTTTTCGAGGTGTCGGAAACAACCGCCGTCATTTCCTGCCTGACGATTATATAATATCACAAATTCACGGTCTTGTCAAGATTACAACCTGATAATGTCAGGCTTTTGGATAATTAAATTTCATTTAACAAAATCAGCAATATCATCATCTTTAAGATTTAACAACCCGGCTATCATATCGCTTTGATAGTCAGACATCCCTGTATCGCACCTTTTTGTCAACTGCCCTTATCTCAACTTATCAATAATTTTATTAAGCTCCGGTTCCATTTTCTCAATATCAGCAACAAGCTTGAACTGATTTCTTGCTCTGTCAAGATTATGATGTTCTCTGTGAATCTTAAAATATGTATCACCGTTTAAGTAGTCGGTAAGGAATCTTATACCACACTCGTATGTAAGAAGCTTTGCCGAGAAAGGCAGAAGCTCAATTTCTCTGTCTGTCAGGTCTTCCATCATTTCCTTGCAATAGCCTTTTGCAAAGCTCTCGAAAAGTCCGGCATCAAAGTTTACCTTGTCAAGGTCAGTTTCATCCTCTGCCGCAGTTGAGCCGCCCATTCTGAGTGCATCACCGAAATCGTAAAGTGCACTGCCCGGCATAACTGTATCAAGGTCAATTACACATACAGCTTTTCTTGTATTTGCATCAAAAAGAATATTATTTATTTTTGTATCGTTATGAGTTACACGAAGCGGAATACTTCCATCTGCAATGCCGTTTACAACAACATCTGCAAACTCCGCATTTTTGAGTGCAAACTCAATTTCTGCCTGAACTGATGATGCGCGGCCTGCTCTGTCCGCTGCAATAGCTTCCTTAAGTGCTTCAACACGTTTGGGAGTATTGTGGAAGTCAACAATTGTCTCGTAGAGTGTATCTACAGGGAAATCGCTGAGCATTTTCTGGAAACGGCCGAAGCCTTCTCCTGCATTAAACAGGTCTTCCGCATTACCGTCTTCTATAGTAATTGTATCGGGAACAAATGTATATACACGGAACGCATTGTTATCGTCGTGCATATAAAGGTTCTTTCCGTCATCCGTTTTTATAACAGTCATGGTTTCTCTCTTAACATCTCCGCCGTTTTCAGCTATTTTTTCTCTCAGGAAAGATGTTACTCTTTCGATGTTATCCATAACCTGGACAGGATTTTTGAATACATTTGTGTTTATTCTCTGAAGAATGTAATTATTTGTACTTGTAAGATACGTATCATTTATATGACCGTTTCCGTATTCCTCTATTCTTGATTCAATATTAAACTTGTCAAGAATTTTATTTAAATCGATATTGGTGCTCATAATCAGATTAATCCTCCCCTATTATAAAGCCCCTTGTCTGTTAGTTTTGCTATTGCTGCCTGTACTGCAGGAGTGTCTTGTGAATATGTTACGCCGTACCACTGTTCTGAAGTTGGAAGTACAACAACCTTTTTTCCTTCTTCTTTAATTCTCTGACCTACTGCCATAGGAAGATAGAATTCCTTTTTCGGTTCGTTTGCATTTTCTGAGAGAAATTCGATGAATTTCTTTTCAAGGAACGGGAATATGCCTGTGTCAAGTCCCCACATATTCATCGAAACAATAGTATCAAGAGAATATCCTGCATCAGCAGTAAGTCCGTCTGTTTCTACTATATCAACGAGATATCCGTCTTCTGTCTTACAAACACCTCTTGTAACAGTTCCGTTTTCTGACAGTGTTTTTCCGAGTTCATAGCCTGCCATGCACATTTCATTGCTTGTTGAAAGGTGGTCAAACATTGTTTTATATACGCTCTGTCCGTAATAGTCATCTGCATTTATTACAAGGAACGGTTTTTTAACCGCGTCTTTGGCACACCAGATTGCCTGACCTGTACCCCACGGCTTTTCTCTGCCGGGGTTAAGTGTATATCCGCCAGGAAGGTTATCCTTTTCCTGGAATACGTATTCTACATCAATCATTTTTTCAACACGCTTGCCGCAAGCTTCTCTGAAATCCTTTTCAATGTCCTTTCTGATAATTATAACAGCTTTATCAAAGCCCGCCTTTGCCGCATCGTATACTGAATAGTCAATTATCATTTCTCCGTTTGGGCCCATAGGTGCTGCCTGCTTAAGTCCTCCAAAACGACTGCCCATACCTGCAGCCATAATTACGAGTTCTGCGCTCATTAAAATCATTTCCTTTCTTAATTCATCTACCGATGATTTTACATACATAATTATTATATCACATTATATTCAATATATCAATATGTAAAAAGTCCAAAAAATTACACTTTTGGTCAGTCAAGTTGTCACAAATCCGCAATATTCCACGGACAGTGCTTTGCTCAATGTTATTAACTTAAAAGATAAGTTACAGCGATATATCGCTAAATTACAATTCAGTCAAACAAAAAAATTACCTTCCCCCAACGTTCGCGCAATACTGTTAACTTGAGTAGAAGCCTTAAGTTAACAGTATTGCATGATTGGGGGAAGGTAATTTTTATTTACAGTCTTCCCATTTAATTTCAAGGTCTGTCTTATCTTCAAGATAATAGTTATGCGTAATTGTCGCTTCAAGCACAGTTACATAATACCATCTGTCAATATACAAGTCATTAAACGGATTGAAGTCAAGAGATTTTACATATTCTTCCGAAGGATTTCTGCCGAGAATCTTATTCACAACAGTCATTACTTCGGCTCTTGAAATTTCTCTTTCAGGAAGGAAAGTTCCGTCCTCATACCCCTGTACCAAACCGCTTTCACAGAGCGTCATAATATCTTCATATGCCCAGTGGTCTTCGGTCACATCCGGGAATCCGTCAACATTAATATTCTTTTCAAGCTTTGTAAATCTGCATATGAGCGATGCAAATTCAGCACGTGTAAGATTTCTCGAAGGCTTGAATTCACCGTCGGGATAACCCAATACAACATCATCGTTTGCCATATACTCTATTTCAGTTACCGACCAGCGGTCAAGCTTAACATCCGGGAATATATTTCCGCTTGTCTCGAACGGTTTTTCGTACTGCTTATTTCTCACGCGGTACAAAATAGCTGTCATTTCCTCACGTGTTATATTACCTTCAGGCTGAACACTTCCGTCAGGGTAACCGTTTATATATCCGATATGTGTCGGATGCTCCTGTCCGAAAATATCAACAGTATATCTTCTGGTCTTGTCAATGGTAACGGTTCCACCGCCACCTCCGCCTCCGCCACCACCGTAGGAAGTGGTTTTAACAGGATAGGTATATGTTATTGTATCGCCTTTGATTCCGTCTTTACACTCATGGTAGTTTCCGGCACCGCAGGCAGGACAGTCTGTACGTCCGCATGCGAGATAGTACATAGCTTTAACAGTAGTCGTCACTGAAAGCGTTTCCTTATCTCCCTCAGCACTTCCGCTGAAATGTGTCTGAGTCTTAGTTATATCAAACGGGTCGGGATTAGTCTTATTTGTAGTATAGAACACAACAACATTCGGCTCTTCCGCATACTCGTTTTGTACCCAGTAATTTGTTTTCTTTTTATAATTACCGCTGCTGTCCGGTTCGCTGTCGAGCTTCACTGTCGGAACTCCCAGATGAACAAAATCTATTGTTTCTTGTATCTTAGTTGCTTCCTTATTACCGTCAATCCATGCAATGATTTCAATTTCGTCCATACGTACAGTCGGAATTATAGGATTAATTTCGTCGTATACGATAATATCAGTCCATGGAGTCCAGTTTCCGTCAACAATCTTATAGCGATATTGATATTTTATAGTACCGTTACCCGTTCTTGCAAGCTTAATACCTTCGGCATATGCACCTGTACCGAGCACGTGCGCACTGATTTTGTCGACATTATACGGGGACAGTATACGAACAGTTCCATCCGTCATCTTCTTGTCCTGCAGTATGTAATATGCAGATACAACCTCACTTATTCTTTCCGTATTTTCGTTTTTAAGAAATGCTTTTACAGAAGTAGTTTCAGTAAGCGGAAGCTCTACATTTGAAGCTCTCTCACCATGTTGTTCAGCTTCGCTTATCTGGAAGAATATACGGTACTTTCCTTTGTCAGTCAGGTCATCAGGCATCTGTATGATTGTTTTCAGATTCTCTTCCTTGATGTAAACACCTGACGGAAGTGTTATTACAGGCGCCGGAGGTGCGAAGTAATACACGTAATTTGTAGCCGGGCTTATTTTGTCAGTAGCTTCGTTTACGGCACGTACGTTTAATACCTTATCCTCTGTCGGGAACGAAATTGTTCCTGTATATTCCTTCCATTCTGTTTCGTTATCAAACTTCCACTGAATTTTTACATTCTCATCATCTTCATAAGGACTGTAAAGGTTTACTTCGAAATCAGTCTTACTTTCAGTATATGTTCCGCTCGGCTTGTCAGCATAAGGCGGAAGAGGATTAGCCTGTGCGTCAACAACATAAACATAGTTATTCACAGAGCTGCTTACACCATCAAGAATAGTTTTGATTTTAAGAGCTACCGGAGTTTCAATATTCATGTCAAGCTTACAAAGCGGCTCTTCGGTTGTATCGGGAGTTCTGTAGGCATTGCCTGTCTTAAGGTCGAGATAAAAACGTCCGCTGTCGTTATTCTTAAACGAACCTTGTATACCGTTTATTTCATATTCAACGATACAGTCTTCACCGTAAACCGAGTCAATCGGAATAAGCTGATAATCGTCAATTTCACCGGATTCAAGAGCTATCGGAGCTTCAGGAATAACGGTATAGGTATAAACACCGATATTACTCTTTACGGTAACACCGTCGATTACTGCAACCGCAACCGCCTTAATGACAGTATTACCCTTGATATCTATAGGAGTTTTTTCGTCATAATGCTTTGTAATCCCTGAATCCACATCATTCATATCAGGGTTCGGGACATAAGCACCGTCTGAGCTTACAGTATAGTAAATCTCAACACCGTCGGGAACTTCCTCAAACAGAGTTTCTATTGTTTCGTCATCAAAATCATGTACATAATATCCCGGTTTTACCGTAGTAACAGGTGTTGCCGGTCTGTCATGAACGACTTCATATGTATGAGTTACTACATCGGAATAATATTTACCGTCTTTTACAACAACAGCCTTGATTTCTTCATAGTCTGTAACGTAAATTCTTACTTCATCGGTAAATTCGTCATATGTCGAATTTTCAGCCTTATTTGCGGTAGGACTTGTAATCGGGTCACTTCCGTCCGTAGTATACAAAATCTCATAATGCTCTGTAGTATCCTTTGTACTTTCCGGAGCATATATGCTTATCCATTCAGCTTCGGTAAGCTGAGTAGTTTCAGGTGCGAACACAGGCGGATACGGCTTGATTTCATATACAAGCGGAATTCCTTCGCCTTCAGTACCTTTTATTTTAGCTCTGATTTCAGCATCCTTATCAAGTGTAATCGGCTTATCATAAGTTTTCCACTCGCCGCCGTCTATTGAATATTCAATTTGCTGACCGTCTTTTTTAGGGAAGAGACTTACGTCTATGCTTCCGACATACTCGCCCGGAGGATAGTATGCAATTACATCTCTGTCGAAATGATACATAAAGGTTGTGGGCTCACCCCATTCACCCTTATACTTAGAAACAGCAACAATCTTGGTATCATATGTAAGAGTCAGCTCTCCGTCATAGAGAGTACCGTTAACACGCGGGTCACCGTCATTTCTCGTATAGTATATTTCAGCAGATTCAGGCTCATGACATTCAAGCTTAACATTCAGCTCAACATCACTGTAATGCCCCTCACCGGGAATAGCAATAACGTCACCCGGCTTTACACCGAGGTAATATGTAGAAACATCACTGTGTCCCCAGCCGTTCACTGTTACAAGACGGACTGTTCTTCTACGGTCAATCAGGTCACCGAGCGAACCGTCATTTGCAGTTATTTTCTTCCATGAAATTTCAGCATTGGTACCGACATACGGATTGTCAGGTTCATCATTAATCAAATCAGCATTGAGCTGAGTATTGAACGTGTAATAAATTTCATTTTCTATAGGTGTTGAAGTATCATGGTGGTCAGTAGCATATACTTTAAATCCTGCAGAATCAGTTGTCCAGTTTTCGGTATACGTGGATGGGATAAACTCATCATTGCTGTTAAAAAGCTCAGGTGCAGGCGGCAGAATAATATAGTTGTAGGTTTTTGTATTACTTACAGCACCGTCCTTTTCTCTGACAACATAACACTGAATGTCCTGTGTATATGTTATCGGAATACCGTTCTCATGGTCATACACACTGTAAACATCAAAATCCGTCATACCGTCAGTCTTATAATATATAGTACCCGGCTCATCCGTAATAAGTCTTACGTTCTGTGCTTCCGTATAGATTGAAGGTGCAGGATCGGGAATAGGCGGATTTGGCTTTGTTTCATCAACAATATTAAAGTTGAATACACCGCCGTTTTCCGCATAATACTGGAAGTTTCTTTCTATATCGTCTATATCATCACCGTCAGTATCCGAATTCGGAACGTTCTTGGCAAAAAGCTCCAGGGTATATTCATCACCCGGCATTACTTCTATGTATACACTTGTTCTTCCCGTTTCAATAGGCTTGAGCGGGAGTCTTAAAATATTGTACCAGTTATTCTTATTCTTTGTAAGCTCAGGCAATTTTCCGCCTTTATAGAAGATAGTAGCATAGGCATAACCTATTCTGCTGTCAGGCTTTTTATCCTTTACATGATTTCCGTGAGCAACGGTCATAAAGCCGACCTTTGTCTCATTAATTTCCTCCTTATCATCGTCCGGGAGATAATCTCCGAAATCACCTTCAACGGAGTCATCTGCCCAGTCTGCGACAAATTTATATTCAATAGGAGTTGTGCTGTTCTTGTCAACAAGCTCAAAATACTTTGTATCATAATATATCTTGACGGTAAATCCACCAAGATTAAACTGTTGTTCCCACTGTTCATCCCCGTTCGGGTCTTCCTTATTCGGGTCGTCTACAGCAAGATATACATAGGTATTATCAGCCTTTTTTATCTCTCTCGTGTCTGTTGTATCTGTCAGCGGACGAGCATCGTCAAATCCGTGAAGATACACACGTCTGAATGTTTTATCAGAATCCTTTGCCATTACATTCATAGGCAGAATCGACAGTATCATACTAATACACAATAATAGTGAAAAGCCTTTTCTTAACTTCATTTTACTAACTCCTTTTTGAAATTTATTGTAAATTAACCAATATAATGTGTGCCTCTTTCAAAGCACAAAATCCTCATACGAGGATTGTATGCTTTGAAAGAGGGGAAAGAATATATCTTTCCTCTCATTCAATTATAATAATTATTTACCCCATGATACGAGTACGTATGAGATATCGTCAGCATCTATTCTGCCGTCACGGTTAAGGTCGTACTTAACGTAATCAGCCATATCAACCTTTTCTGTCTTATCATCATATCCGAAGTATGATACTACTGCTGCGAGGTCATACTTATCAATAATGTTATCCTGTGCAATATCACCTGCGAGGAATGTGATGTCTCTCTTTGATCTGTCAAGATCTTTTTCGATATAATCTTCTCTTATTGTTCCGTCTGCTTTTTCAAGTGCATTGTTCCAGAACTTAAGTGTCTTATCGCTATCTACAACTGTTGTATAACGAGCTGTTCTATAGCCTTCACCCTTAACTACAACTGTATATCTGTAGCCTGATACAACATCAAATGTCCATTCAGCTCTTGCATCTGTGTAGTCACCGTCATACTTAACATTTTCAGCATCTGTACCTGAGCCTACATAACCTGTGTAAACGTCACCGTTTGAACCTGTGACTGTTACCCACATATCGTTGTAATCAGCAGCCTTGCCTGCTGTGATATTGTTGTTGAAGTCAATACCGATTGTAAGCTTATTCTTCTTTTCTTCAATTGTGATTTCTGAAGTAACAGAATTAGCAATATCAAACTTACCTTCGCCTGCGTTTATATCACCGTTCGGGATATATTCATCAACAATATTGTCTTCAAGAAGCGCTGTCTTAATCTTTGAGTCTGCGTATGTTTGAGTATCAGCAACTCCGAATGTGAATGTGCCTGTACCGTTGAATGTAACAGAACCGATAAGAATCTGCTCACCTGTAGCATCAGGAGCTGTTACACCGTCAAAGTTAAATACATATGCTTCATCATCACTGATATCACTTGTAAGAGTTACACCCTTATCAGCTGCAGGAGCAAGTGTGTAACCAATCTTGTCGTTGCTTGTAAGAACAAACTTTGTCTGTACAGCCATAAGTCTGTTGATTGTCTTATTATCTTCAGTAGGCTCTACATAAATATTGTAAACTCTTTCATCATCAGTAGGAACAAAGCTGAGTTTTACAGTATCAGCAATATTACCTGCTGTAGGAACTCTGTAAACACTTGCATTTACAGTTGCAGTGTCAGCGACTGTATAAATTGCAGTTGCATCTGTGATGTTGATACCATAGCGACCGTTTGTGTCGTTAAGTTTAACATTAACGTTAGAAGTGCCTGCGATATCAAGTTTCTGACCTGCTCTGAGTAAGAAACCTTCCTTAACCCCATCAAGATCAATTATTGAATTTTCAACAGAAACACTGCCATTTTGACCACCAAGATAGAAACGACCTTCGATCTTATTAACATCAATATTAGAGTCTTTAATTATAACGCTGTTTCCATTACCGTTGTCGCAAATAACTGCAGTTAAACCAGCAGTAGAATCATTATCAATAATGATGTCTGTTCCGTTCAGAAGATTGATTGCAGAACCTGTTCCGCCATTTATACCCATAAGATATGTGCCTGTTACACCTGTAGCAGTAATATCTACGTTATCAAATGTTAATTTCTGGTCTGCAAACATCCAGAATACAGCTGTGCTTGCCTTTACTGAAGGAGCAACAACAATGTTACCATTCATGAAAGTTGTTGTACCAAAGTAAAGGTCATCTTCATTAAGTGTAAGTGTATTACCATTCAAATCTATTGTAGTCGCCTTTGTAATACTTCTCTGACTTGCAAGAACAGGAGCAGCATCTGCATAAAGTGTAATTGTATCGCCTTCTGCAGCCGCAGCAAAGGCTGACTCAAGTGTAGGATATTCGTTATCTCCAATCTTTACAATCGGATATACAGACTCACCGTCAGCAACAACTTCATTATTCTGTGCAACAAAGTTAAATGTGCTTACATCTGTATCAGCTTCGAGGAGGTATGCACCCTGGTCACCAGGCTGAACATTTATAAGCTTGTTATTTGAAAGTGTAATATCAGTGTCAGCATTCAAATCACCGATAGCAATACCCGGTTTCTTTGTAAGACCGTCAAATGTACAGTTTTCAACTGTTACAGCGTCCACTTCACTACCATAAGCTTCGTGAATCTTAAGACCACGGTAACCTGTGAATGTACATGAATCGAACGTTGCAGTTCCATCACCATACCATACAGCATAAACGCTTGGTTCATTTGATTCAAATGTACAATCGGTAAATGTTGCACCTGTTTCAGGAGCATTACCATTATCTGTATCAAGCTGAATTTCGTCCATGAAATCACAGTCTGTAAACTTGAGCTTTCCTGCAAATTCAAGATATGTAAATTCCCATGCATCTTCAGCATACGAAACAGATTCATCTTTAAAGTTTACATTATTGAATGTAAGACAAGTGTCGTTTGCAGCACGGATAGAACCAACACCGTCACCTGTTGCTGTAATTGTGTAGTCGTTACCAACTATTGTAAGTTCAGCAGCTGATTCAGCCGGAACCATAGGAGTTGAACCGTGTCCTGCACCTGTTACCCATTTAGCATCAGCAAGAAGTGTAAGTGTAACTTTACCGCTCTTTGCTGTAGCAGCTGCAAGAGCTGCATCAAATGTATCATAGTATGTAGTACCGATTTTTGCAGCATACTTAGTGTCATCAACAGTAAGATTATTAACATTTGTATTATTATTACTATAGCTTGGTCCTGTTATTGTGTTGTTAATATACAAGCTTTCGTCTACCGGATTACCTTCTGCATCCTGTGCGTAAAGAGTTCCGCCAAATGAATTACCTACCATTTTTACAGTAGTTCCGCTTTCATCGTGCCATACACCGACAATACCGCCCATTTCAATAAGGTCACCGTCATCGACATAGTCAGTAAGAGTAACAGTACCCGTGCTTGAACAATTTTCAAATGTATTACCATAGTGAGCTATACCTGCGATTCCGCCGATATCACATACATCACCGTATACATCAATATTTGATGTAACAGTTGATACAACATGACCGCCTTCACCCATAAAGCCGATAACTCCGCCAACGTATGATCTGTATCTTAATCCATCTTCTGTAGATACAGCTTTTACGTAACTTCCTTCATTAGCATTTACAGTCACATTAGTTACATTCGCATAAACATTTTTACCGAGTACGCCACCTACATATGACATACCATCAATTTTAATATCACCTTTTACTGTGATATTTGTGTACTTAGATGTATAAGGTGTACCCGCAACAGCACCAACATTAAGACGTCCTTTAAGAGTTACGTTTTCAACAATAACATTCTTAACTTCACCATTCTGTGTGAAACCGAACAAACCAATATCACTTTTTCCGCTTGTTACAGAAAGATTTGAAATTGTATTTCCTTTACCATTGAATGTACCATTGAATGAAGCACCGGATTTACCTATCGGTGTCCATTCTGCATCTGCAAGGTCAATATCAGCTGCAAGTACAATTGTTTTCTTTGAGAAATTGTCACCTGCGTTTACAAGCTCCGCAAGACCTGCAAGTTCTTCTGCAGTATCAAGCACATAGCTATCTTCTGACCCTGTGTACCATGCAGTATCTGCTGTACCGTCCCATACATCTGTTTCAGCAGCAAATGCGCTAAAACTCATTGTACTCATTACCATTGCAGCTGCAAGGAATGAGGACAACATTTTTTTCATTTTCATGAAAAATTCCTTCTTTCTTTTTATTTTTTTTGCGAAACCTTTCGCTGTGGGATATATAATTAATCAACCGTAGTTGAAAAATTAACAAAATAATTTGCTCTTTCAAAGCACATAACATTTCGGTTATATGCTTTGAAAGAGGGGAAGGTATACACCTTCCGCCTCTTTGTAATTCTGATTATTTACCCCATGATACGAGTACGTATGAGATATCGTCAGCGTCTATTCTGCCGTCACGGTTAAGGTCGTACTTAACGTAATCTGTCATGTCAACATACACACCATCAGATAATTCTGTATTTTCATCATATCCGAAGTATGATACCACTGCCGCGAGGTCGTACTTATCAATAATGTTATCCTGTGCAATATCACCTGCGAGGAATGTTCCAGATCTGAGAGATCTGTCAAGACCTGCTTCAATGTAATCTTTTCTTTCAGTTCTGTCTTCATTTTCAAGTGCATTGTTCCAGAAATTGAGGGTGAGTTTGTTTTCAAGAGGCTGAACAAGTGTTGTGTAACGTGCAGTTCTGTAGCCCTGACCCTTGATTACAACTGTGTATCTTGTGCCTTCTCCTACAACAACTTTGAAAGGTACTACTGCTTCTTTAGCTGTGTAATCAATATCATCTGTACCGATTGTTTCTTCGTAAACCTTACCATTAGCACCTGTAAGTGTAACGGTCATGTCAACATCTTCTGCAAGTCTTCCTGCTGTAATATTGTTATTGAATTTAATTACAACATCAATTTCTCTTTCAGCTTCTTTGAGTTCAACTCCGCCTACGATTTTTGAATTTTCAACATCGAATTCGCCCTGCTTGTTGGCATCTGTAATCTGAGCTGCAGGAACATAGCTCTGAACTATATTATCTGCTGCAGTAGCTGTATTTGCTTTTGTTTCTGTATAAGCAGAATCAAGACCAAACTCAAACTTACCGTAACCCTCAAACTCTACTTTACCTATATAAATTTCTGAACCTGAATCATCCGGTTTTGAATTTCCGTTAAAGTTAAATACATAAACTTCTTCATTATCAATATCTTCTGTGAGGGTAACACCTTCAGCCGGTGTAAGAGTATAGCCGATTTTTTCGCCTTCAATTACATCAAGCTTAAACTTTCCTTCAACTGCTGAAAGTCTGTGAATATACTGATTAGCTGCTGTCGGAACAACATAGATGTCGTATTCGTTTTCATTTCCTTTAACTTTTCTGAAGTCAAGCTTTATTTCATCTGCATAGTCAACCGTAAATACAAACTTATCACTTGCGGGAACAGGAACTGTTTCATTTGCCGGTTCGTACAAATTAAGAGCAAGATCTATCTGAAAATCAGGGTTCTTTGCAAGATATTCATCATTTACAAACACACCACAGCTGAAATCCTGAACTAAGGAAAATACCTCTGCACATGTAAACTTCAGTCCCGGTTTGTTAAGAAGCTTTGCAGCATATTCCATTATCTTAAATGATTCATTTGCTTTGATAGTAACATCATTGAACGGAACCGATATCCATCCGTAATCGCCATAATGACCTGCAAGATAACCGTCAGCTGAACCGTCAGCATTAAATGTGATATCTTTATTTACTTTTAATTCAAAATCAGCAAACCACTCAGCATATTTTTCAATCTGGTCATCTGTTATTTCTGTAGGAATCTTGAAATTCTTAGCAAATGTGAGTTCAAAGTCACGTTCTGCAGTGCTGTCTGAAATAACTGCCTGCGGAACAGGAACATCTGCTACCCAGTCAAGTTCTCCCCATACAACCGGCCAAAGGTTGTCAGGGCCATTCATTTCAACAACATTTTCACCGATATATTCATCGTCTGCATAATACTTAATTTTGTTCGGTACTCTTAAAACTGACGGATTATTAGCTTCCCATACAGTATTCCAATAATCATCAGTCCATAAAGATGTCGTGAAATTCCATGTAATAATTTCAATATTTCCATCAAGTATGCTGTCTGTAACATCAACAAGATTTGTTGTAGCAATCTTTGTATCACCTGAGTAAAGCTCGATATAGAAGTTTTCTGATGCCATTACATTTTTAGCTTCGCCCATGATTCGGTCTGTTCCTACATATGCAGTCTGCAACAAAGCAACACCCGGAATGTCTTTCCATTCACGTTTGTCAGACGGTTTGTCATAATTATACATTCTGATATCGTCTGTACTATCAACCAATACGTTGTCTACCCAAAGTTCAGCCTTATCAGGAACCTTATTGTAAACCGGCTTACTGTTCCATGTTGTATCCCATGAACCTGAAGTCTGAGTCATTTCAACTTTTGCACTTAAAGCACTATTACTAAGATAATTTTTTTTCACAAGCTCTGTTGTTGATAAAACCTCATCACCTGAATACAACCAGATTTCTATACTTTCAGTTGCATCTAAGTTTTTAAGCTCGAAATTGATATATGAACCTTCATCATCCACAGTAACAACTCCGGGTTGGATTGTACCTCCGGCAGCAAAAGCTGTGAGGCTCATTGTTGTCATCATCATTGCAGCTGCAAGGAATGTTGACAAGATTTTTTTGATTTTCATTTTAAAATCCTTCTTTCTTTTTATTTTTAGTCCATAAGTGCTGCAAGTCTTGCACACATTACGGCTACCTCGGCTCTTGTTGCATTTCCGAGGGGGTTTACATTTCCGTCACTGCCTTTGATGATTTCCGCCTTAACCATAGATGCCATTGCTGTCTTTGCATAATCCGAGATACTTCCTCTGTCAGCAAAAGCATCAAGAGATGACATATCATCAGTTTCAGCTATATATCCTTTAGCGAGAAAAGCACGGTAAGCAAGAGTTATTAAATCCTGTCTTGTAATCGTGTTTTCCGGCATAAAGTTCTGTCCGTCACCGGTTGCTATTCCGGCCGCTTTTGCACTGCCTATCGCATTATAATAATACATATTGGCCGGTACATCCGCAAAGTTCTCGGTAAACTCATCGTTTATTCCGAGCATTCTTGTAAGAATGAGTATAAAGTCACCACGCTTAATGTTATTGGCAGGTGAGTATGTTGTTTCGCTTGTTCCGCTGATTATTCCTTTATTCTTAAGGCTGTAAATTGAATCCTTAGCCCAGTCATATCCTCCTAAATCAGTAAACGGTTCATTCGGATTCGAAGGTGTCGGTGTCACAGTTGTTCCCGGTGTCGGAGCAGTGGTTGAACCACCACCGCCGAGGCTTCCGCCTCCGCCGCCTCCTCCACCGCCGCCTCCGCCGCCACCGCCACCGGTGGAGCCGGAATCGTCAGTAGTAGCCGAAGCAACCTCTGAAAATTCACCTTGTCCTTTTTCGTTAACTGCCGCTATTGCAACATAATACTTTGTATCTTCGTCAAGACCTGTAATTGTATATTCTGTAGTTGAACCCTTCTCGATTTTCACTTCCTCGTCAAGGTCATCTTTTTCTGTTCCGTATTTGATAACATATCCTGTTATTGCTGAACCGCCGTCTGAAGGCTTCTTCCATTTAACGGTTATTTTCTTTTTGCCACCGTCAAGTGTCGGTTTGTCAGGCTTACCGGGAACAGTTTTTTCTGTTTCATCCTTATCGTCATTGTCATCAATTCCGTCAAACACATTGTCGTGTTCATCAACTTCTCCGTCACGGTTAAAGTCAGCCGCAACACTGTATTCGATTATTGAATCTGCATTTTCGTCATCTTCTGCCGGAGGATTGATAATAAACTCGTATTTCGCCTTATCATCTGCATCTACATCTCCGTCCTTGTCAATGTCGCCCGGTCTGAACTCATCATTCGTTATCTTAAGCTCTTCACTGAAGTCAACATTTTCTTTAACATATGTAACATATCCGTTTGCCGAAAGCTCTACGGTATATGTATCACCTTTGAGAACCTTATCTGTCACAACGAAGGTCGGCGGTGACGGGAATTTCTCATGTTCTTCATCTATCACAACAGAAAACGGTTTTTGTGTTCTTTCATTTGTGATTGTAAGAGTAATCGGATTTTCTTTACTTACTTTATTTCTTATATCATAGTCGCTGACCTTATTCATTTCAAGTCTGACACTGATATCCATAGCCTCGTTTTCAGAATCGGTAGAGGTTACTGTTTCTGAAACAGCCTTATTAGCATAGGTCTTAGCTCCGTCAGCTTTAATCCATGTAACGTCTTTATCATCGTCAAGAGTAAGTGTTACGCTTTTTCCAACTTCCCCTTCAAACGTTACAACAAACAAATCTTTGCTTAAATCAATTTTTTCCTTATTATTAATAAGTGCGACATTGATACGGTTTGTATCTTCCATTTTTTCTCCAAGTGCGTAACCGTCCGGAAGCTCCGGAACATCTACCAGGAAATCAACCCCTTTAAATTCAAGGTCTCCGTCAAATTCCATTCCGAACTGTATAGTATCAGCACCTGATTTTACTCCGTTTATACTTACGATAACCTTCGCCTCTCCGGGAAGAGTACCGTGATCCTCTTCGGTATAGTCTTTAAAAACAACATCAAATCCGCTCGCGGCAAAAACCGGTGCTGCCGTAAACGTTCCTGCAACCATGGCAATCGCCATCATTACAGAACCAAATCTTCTTATAAGTCCTGATTTCATAATTATGCCTCCATTCAATCCAATATTCATTAATTGCTGCGTTCACGTTCCATTTTTATCTTTAATGTATCATATAAATCCTTAAGCTGCATTTCTGAAACCTCTCTGTCATCCCATACAACATAATCAACGAGAATTGATATAAGCATGTATATAATCGGTGTCACGGTTTCCTGTTTGCATCCGAGAATATCCGAGATACGGCATATATACTTCTCATATACCTGTTTGAAATCCTCCGCTTTTTCTCTTATACGGTCTCCGTAAACAGGGCTTGTTGTCATCTGGAAAATCAAACGAAACTCCAGCTTGTATTTATCTACCTCATCAAGAAATGTATCAAAAAACACTTCTGGGTTTTCCAGCTTCTCAAAAGCAACATCAAACAGAGCTCCTGCTACCTTGCTTATTCCGTGCTTAACAACATTTATGTAAATATCATCCTTATCATCAAACCAATAATAAATACTACCGGTTGATATTTCCATATCTCTGCACAAATCACGTACCGAGGTGTTTTCAAGTCCGTTCTTTACAAGATATTTAAACGAAGGTTCCAAAAAATCGGTTTCAAGATTTTTAACAACTCTTTTCCTCATGGTAAATCTGCCTTTCGCAAGCAACCGTCATATGTATTAGAGCGATTGCTTAAATTTGGAACAAAATTTTTTATGACATTCTATCATGTCACTACTACAGTTTATCATTTTTTAGAACGATTGTCAATAGCTTATAGCATTTTTTTATAAAATCGTCATTATGCAACAAACGAAAAACACATATAACTAATCATGTGAACAAAAACGACATTTCGTACATAATCTTTATACTGCATTTTCCACAAAGAACATATAATTTTCAACTAAATAAATTTTTTTTTATTTTTTTGCAACCTTTTGCACCTTTCAAATGTATTATATACGTAAGGCGCTTTAATGCGTCAGAAAAAACTACATAAAAAGAGAGGAAAATTATTATGAACAAAAAACTTTTATCTTTACTTTTAACAGGAGCGCTTGCCGCTTCAACATCAATCGCATTTGCTGAGGAAAACGTACCGGCAGAAGACGAAATCATGCTTATTACAGAAGAAGCAACAGAAGAAATTTCAGCCGGCGAAGCTGCAGAAGAAGAAACAGCTGCACTTCCTGCATACGTTACATTCACAGGCACAGTAACAAAAGTCGAAGAAGAGCTTGTTACATTAAAAGGAGAAAACGATGAGGAATTCTTCTATAACAAATCAGCTCTCCAGCTTACAATCGACAAGAACGGTGATATGTGCGAAATCGCTGCAGGAGATGCAGTTACATTATATGTAAACGGAAACACTCCGATGGTTCTTTCATATCCGGCAAACTATGCTCCTACAGTTGTTGTCAAGGAAAGCGAAATTGAAAAAGCTATAAACGTTGACACATACGTAAAAGGCGAAACAGAAGGTAGCTATATAAACTCTGCTGAATCACTCGTTATCAATGTAGGCGAAGAAACAGAAATAATCAAGCTTTCAAGAGAAATGTTTGACGGAAATCTTGACGGATGCGACCTTATCGTTATCTATACAACTTCAACATTCAGCATTCCTGCTCAGACTTCTCCCGAAAAAGTAATAGTTCTCAACAAACAGGTTGAAGCTCCTGTAGAAGTTGTTGAAGTTCCCGTAACAAAGGTACTTGTAAACGGAACCGATATCGAATACGACCCTTCAAACGGTGTTGAAAATATGCTTCCCGTTCGTAAAGTTGCTGAAGCTCTCGGATTCACGGTAGAATGGAACGGAGAAATCAGACAGGTTCTTTTAAATAGCGGAAAATATTCCTTCGTAATTGACGAAAACAGCTATATCGCAGGCAGAGCAATGCCGGTACAGCTTGAATCAGCACCTGTTCTCCACAACGATACAACATTTGTACCTCAGACATTCTTTACAGAGGTTCTCGGTGCTGTTGCAGAAGCAGTTGACGGTGTACTCAATATTAACGCTGCTGAATAATACTTTTCAAACAAAAAATACAGATGCAGAATGGACGAAACAAACCGCCCATTCTGCATTTTTTTAATTTTTGAATTTAGTATAAATTGCTGAAAATCATATATTCCGTTGACAAAATGCTGTTTTAGGGGTATAATTACTCATAAAGGACAACAAGCAAAAAATGGCGGATTTACACCGCTTAAGTAAATGATAATTAATTCAGTGATTACTTAAGGTGTCCTTAGAGTTGGTCGCTCAGGCTAAACGAAAAGAGGTATAAAAATGGCAAAAGTCAATATTATTTCAGGCTTTCTCGGAGCGGGAAAAACAACATTTATAAAAAGGCTGATTTCTGATGTGTTCAAAGGCGAAAAGCTGGTTCTTATTGAAAATGAATTCGGAGAAATCGGTGTGGACGGCGGATTTCTGCAGGATGCGGGAATTGAAATAACTGAAATGAATTCAGGATGCATCTGCTGCAGTCTTGTGGGCGATTTTACAAAAGCACTCGAAGAAACCGTGAAAAAATTCAACCCCGACAGGATTATTATCGAACCGTCGGGTGTGGGTAAGCTTTCTGATGTTATTGCAGCTGTCAATAATACAGAGGATGACAGTATCGGTGTTGATACATGTATCACTGTTGCCGATGCGACAAAATGCAAAATGTACCGTAAGAATTTCGGTGAGTTTTATGAGGATCAGATTCTGTATTCAAACTGTATTCTCCTGACAAGAACAGATAAGGCAAGCGAAGACAAAATTGAACAGGCAGTTTTGGTTCTCCGCGAAATAAATAAGGATGCAAATATAATTACAACACATCTTGACTCGTTAAGTCGCGAGCAAATTCTCGAAGCATTTTCTGACGGAGATATGGAAAATGAGCTTTTAAAAGAAGCCGTTCATAAGCATCACCACCACGAACACGGTGAACACTGCGACTGCCACGAGCATCATCACCATGAACACGGTGAACATTGCGACTGCGGATGCCACGAACACGGGCATCATCACCACCATGCAGACGAAGCTTTCTCATCATGGGGTTTTGAGACGGCTAGAAAATATTCGGAAGAAGAAATAAAGAATATTCTTATTTCCCTGGACAGCGGTGAATACGGCGTGATTCTGCGTGCGAAAGGTATGCTTCCTTCCGATAATGACTGGATTTATTTCGACTATGTTCCCGAAGAACATTCTGTACGTTCCGGAAGTCCGTGCTATACGGGAAAAATATGTGTAATAGGTGCAGAACTTAACGAAAAGAAGCTGGAAGCTCTTTTTTCGGCTGACAGAAAGGATAGTTTGGCATGATTTTCGGAAAAAAAGTTCCTGTTTTTATAATAAACGGCTTTCTTGAAAGCGGAAAAACGACATTTGTCATAAATGCTATTATCCGCGACCCCGGCATACAAAACGAACGTGTTCTGATTATTCAGTGCGAAGAAGGCGAAACGGAATACTGTGCACTTCCCGATAATATAAAAATTCATACTTTTGAAGAAAAGGAAGACTTTACGGAAGATGCACTTAACGGTCTCTGTAAAAAAATCAAGCCAACCTTTGTAATTATAGAATATAACGGGGTCTGGGGTATGCAGAAGCTGTATGATTTAAAGCTTCCGGCAAACTGGCTGACTGCACAGCAGATTACGGTAATAGATGCTCAGACATTTGAAACGTATTTTTCAAATATGAAAAGCATCTTTGCGGATATGCTTCGCGGCTCGTCAAGGGTGTTCATGAACAGATGTACACGCGAGGACGATTTCAGACTCTACAGAAACAGCATAAAAAGCTGTGCCCCCGCTGCGGATATTGCATACGTAAGCGATGAAGAAGGTATTCTTGATATAATGCTTGAAGAGGATTTGCCGTACAGTCTTGACGATGATATTATATCACTTAATCCGGAAAGTTATATGATATGGTACATTGATATGCTTGACAATACGGAGCGCTATCTCGGAAAAACGGTTGAATATACCGGTATTGTCGCCAAGCCGGGGTATTTCAGTCCGGGCAGCTTCGTTGTAGGTAACGAGGTTATGACTTGCTGTGAAGATGATATGCAGTTTTTGGGATTTGTCTGCAAATATGACAGGATTGATTTTCTGAAAGAGGGAAACACCGTGAAAATTCAGGCGGAAATACACCGCGAATATGCTCCCGAATACGAATCGGAAGGTCCTGTTCTCTATGTGAAAAAATCTACAACTATAGGTAAAAAGAAAAAGAAAAAATGAGGATTAAAACATGAAATATTCAGAAAATAAGTGGGTTGGAAATCAATACCGACAGGAATATCTTGACGGTATACATAAGTTTATACGAAAAAGAAGAGAGGTAACCAACAAGGAAAGAGCAGAATTTGCAGAAGCTATTCTTGACAATGTGGAAGAGTACAGAAAGAAATACTGCGATATGCTCGGTTATCCGCTTAATATCCCGTTTGACGAAAACGACATTCCCAACGTCAAGAAAATTTTCGTTGCGGAAGAAGACGGCATGAAAATTTACCGTATGCAGATTGAAGTAATTGACGATTTATGGTTCTACGGACTTTTATTCGTCCGTGAGGACGGAAAAAAACGTCCGTTTGTTATCGCTCAGCACGGTGGTACCGGAACTGCTGAAATTGCAAGCAGTATGTTCGATTCTTCGAACTATAACGACATGGTACAGCGTACTTTAAAACATGATATAAATGTATTTGCTCCTCAGCTTCTTCTGTGGAATACAATAAATTACGGTATCGGTTACAACAGAGAATACATCGATTCGTCACTTAAACAGACAGGAAGCTCAATAACAGCTCTTGAAATCTATGCAATCAGAAGATGCATAAACTATTTCTCTGCCGAGGACTATACAGATAAAGACAGAATAGGTATGCTCGGTCTTTCTTACGGTGGTCATTATACCCTGTATACATCAGCCGTTGAGACTCGTTTTAAAGCGGCTCTCAGCTGTTCATTTTTCAACAACCGATACAGCGAAGCCGGCGGTGAGTATTATCACAGCCGTCCCGACTGGACATGGTTCGGAAGCGGCAAAACGTTCCTTGACGGAGAAATCGCCCTTCTTTCATACCCCAGATATCTCAAAGTTATTTCGGGAGACAAGGACCCGTCTTTTAATGTTGACGAATTTAAGGAGCTTGTTGACAAAACAAACGAAATTATTAAAAAGAAAAATAAAGACAGCGGCTGGTTTGCCGGAGAAGTATTTGACGGAAATCATGAATTTCCATTGGACGATAAACACATTGAGGAATTTGTGCATAAGCTGATGTTATAAGGTAATACAAAAAATTCGATATGGGGATGTAAAAAAATGCACATAGTATATCAGGCTCATTAAAGCATTGGCAACGCCATTTTGAAACGGTTTCAATGCCGTATCTCTCTACGTTATGCTTAATATATTCATAGCATATTTCTTCCCAAAGAGCGTAATCCTTGGGCGGTGCAGAATTCCACATCTTTCCTTTGTAGCGCGTTTTGTTTTTGGAAACGCTGGTTTTGTTGGCGTTGGAGGCAGCAATGCAATCGGGCATCCCGCCGTAAGCGATAAGAAGATCATAGCCCTTTTCCAAAAGGTAGTCGAGACGCAGGTCGCTCACACGGAAGTCATAGCAAAGATTATCGTTCTCATCGGTGTAAACGATATCCTCGAACATGGAATAGATTCTAATGGTCTTGATAGCTCCATCGTCGGACATACGGTCAAGGATGCGCTTGCCCCAAGGATCTTCAACAGCGTCAGTTGGATGAAACAGCGCATGGTTCCAGAATTTTGGTTGCTTCTTTAAGATTTTATTTTCAATTTTGATCTTGATTTATCCCTCTTTCGGTTGCATCTAAAATGCCTTTTAAGTATCCTATCGCGAAAAGTCTACCAAGCGCATCATATCCCGCAAGTGTTGACTGCTCACCTGCCATTGTAGGCACGTGATCAACGCGTATCGGCACGTTTACTCCGTTCTTAACGTAACACCGCATAATAGCCGCCATGTCGATGTCACCGTTATCGTGGAAAGTCTCGCGAAAATGAGTAGGCGTTCCCTTTGTATTGCGGAAATGAACGAGATATATCTTGTCGGCAAATTCTTCAATGGTCTTTTCCAAGTCCTCACCCATAACAAAATAATTTGCCTGACACATGGTGATTCCGAGGCTGTCGCTCTTGACGATATCGTAGACCGCTTTTTTGATATTTGCCTTGCTTATCATTATTCTCTCCACATCTCCAAGCCTTGCCACAGGCGGATCGTCGGGGTGGAGCGCAAGTTTTATACCGTACTTCTCAGCTTCGGGAATGACTGCTTTGATGAAATATTCGTAGTTTTGCCACAGCGCCTCTGCCGTTATATTCGCTCCCGTAGGCTTGAAATCCGCCATATTGAACTCGGTCACGCGTGCGCCTCCGCGCTCGATAAAGTCGCTTGACGTTCGAAGCCAGCCGATATGCGCCATAAAGTTAAAGCAAATGGTATCGATTCCCATAGCACGCATATGCGGAAACATTGAGATCGCTTTTTCAATCGATTCGTCACGCTTCTCATCTCCCTCTTTGATGTGATCGTGAAGCTCGTTTGGCATAGGCTCGATGACTACGGGAGTGATGCCGAAATCGGTAAATCGTTTACAAAGAGTTTCCCAATGCGTTCTGTCCGCATAATCAAATTTTTTATCCTCGGGAAGCCTTATAACACCGTGACGTACACCCGACTGAATAGCAAAATCCCACGCAGTATCGCGCTCACTTCTGAAATAATCCGCTAATATCATATTTTTACACCCCACTTAAGGTCAAAAATCCGCCGTCAACAGGAATGGTAACACCCGTAACAAACGAGGACATTCTGCCGTCCAAAAGGAAGCGTATAGCTCCGCACATATCGTTTGCCTGTCCGAAGTTGCCCATAGGCGTATGCTTGATAACGTCCTTGCCTCGCTGTGTAAGACCGTCCTCGACCGTACCAAGATATGCCTTGCTTCTTTCGTTTACGATAAATCCGGGAGCTATCGCATTGATACGAATACCGACCTCGGCAAAATATGCCGCAAAGCCTTTTGTAAAGTTGGCGACAGCCGCCTTGCTCATAGCATAGGCAAAGTTGCGTGTGAGAGGACAATACGTATTCATGGAAGCGAAGTTTATAATGCTTCCCCCTCCTTGCTTTGCCATATATTTCGCAAAAGTAAGCAGAGGATATACCGTTCCCATGGTATTCAAGCGAATGACACCTTCAAAAGCTTCCATATCGATATTATAAACGCCCTTGATGTCCTCGGGACGATCCGCATCAAGCTCTCTTGGGTCAAACTTCGTGATATTCGGCATCGCCTTTATATTGTTTCCGCCCGCACCGTTGATAAGAAAATCGCATCTGCCGAGCTCCTTGATCACACTCTCGGCAAGCTTCTCAACCGACTGCTGAGCCGTAACGTCACAGGTATAGCAATTGCATTTGCCGCCTGCGGAAAGTATCTCCGACTCGACTTTTTTCAAATTTTCTTCATTGCGGTCTACCAACGCAACACTAACCCCGAGACCTGCCAAGTCCTTTGCTACCTGCGAGCAGATCACACCTGCCGCTCCTGTTACGACAGCAACCTTGTTGTTAAAATAAGTATCCATTTTCATTTCTCCTTTATATTTTGATTTTGTTTTTTGGGTTTTCATAACATATTTTGCGAACTATTTCACCTTGAAGCTTTATAGGAAGCTCCCATTCTCCGACAGTATTTTGTTTGTCCAACCAAGAGCAAAGCAATCGTCTGAAATAGTCGTGCCGTACAAACGAGAGAATACTGCGTGAATCCGTAGTCATACCTATGAACTGCGACACAACGCCAAACGAGGAAATACAGTTCAGGGTGTTTTCTATTCCGAGCGCATGATCGCACCACCACCACCACGCAGGGCCAAGCTGGACCTTGGAGGGCGTGCCGTCCTCCGAAAAAGATCCTTGCATAACGGCAATGGATGCTTGGTCGTTCATATTAAGCGGAAACAAAACGGTATCGGGAAGTCCGCCACCCTCCTCCATATCGTTCAAGAGATCGCAAATGGCGGAAATATTGAAGTTTCCGCCCACCGCCGCATATCCGCCCGCCGCTCCCGCGAGGCGCGCAAGGCGTGTGCTGGTCTTTCGCTTTGCGTCAAGATGCAACAGAAGTGTCCAACCTCGCTTGGCGTATTCAATGCCGAGCCGTTTGAGGATATCTCTCTTCTTTCCGTCGGCATCACTCTCAAAGAATTCCGCGTCGAGAGCGTGGTCGGCAAAACGGCAGCCCTTTTGTGAAAATCTGTCAAGCATAACAGAGATCGCGTTTATATAAGAATCGTCGTCACAAACCTCAATTCCCGTTTTTTTAATAAGACTTGCTTTAAATTCGGGCGTGGGAGACAAAAGCTCGTCTCCGCGTAAGGACGGAGCAACGGTCTTGCCGTCAAATAAGGACAAATCGTCAAGAAGCGTCGCAACGGGCGACTGATATTCGATATTGAAGCGTGAAAGAATGGCGTTATTTGAAAATTCACCCGATGCAAGCATCTTTCCGCACTTGTCGTATATCCTTTTTGCGCTTTCTTTTGTAGGAAACTCCTCTATTCCAAAGATACGTAAAAGCTCTATTCTTGACCAGTCATACACAGGATTTCCCGCAAGATACGGAAAGATCTCACAATATTTTTCAAATTTCTCATAGGGAGACGCCTCTCCCGTAATAAAATGCTCGTCAACTCCGCAAATCCGCATCAAACGGTGCTTGTACGGATCGGGAGTAATCCAAAGCTCGGTTAAATTCTCGTAGCGGCGGTTGGCAGCAATGTCGGCCACCGAAATGTGATTGTGAAAATCAATGATCGGCAAATCTCTCGCGTATGTTTCATAAAGGCATCGCGAGCCTTCAGTTCTCAGTAAATATGTCTCCTTCATTTCGAATCCTTTCCCTGCTTCTCGTATGTTTTCTCGGTCAGGGTGAGTAGATTCGAAATTCCGATTTTCTTCTCTCCATCGTGCCAGCTCTTCCAATTTCCAAACTCCAAAATTTTTCGTTCCTCCAAAATGGCGCGCAGCGCCAACACCGCCTCGGTGAAGGCCTGTGTGCGCTCAGGTGCGCGACCGCTTTTCATCATACTTCGAACCGCCAATCGCCAGCGCGTAAGATGCATCATATAGCGGATTTCAAACTGTAAAAACTGTGCAAAATACAGTCTTTTCTCCTCAGGAAGCGCATGTAAAACGGTCTCCGTCTCTTGCGAGAGCGTTTCCCATTTGCCAAGGCTTTCCACCAGTGCCTCGTGGTAATCATCATCCTCATCAAATCGAAACTCGTCTCCCCGCATATGAAAGCCTCCGGTACTGCAAAGCGTCCCGTCGGTTGCCGGAAAAAGCGGAAACGGCAGCTTGCCGTATTCATGATAGTAAAAATTCCACGTATTGCAACGCTTTTTGAGCTCGTTAGGACCAAGATCCACAATGGTATCGTAGTAGCGTTGCAACAGAGGCTTAACGGTTTTCCACGCCTCTCCAAATAGTGCCTGTAAGATATTATCCAACGTTTTTTCTCCGTCAAAGCCAGACAGATCCTTGAGTAGCTCGGCATTGTACCACGCCGAAAAATGCAGAGGACGAACGTTGGATACGTTTAAGATCGAGTAAAAGAGCGAATTTTGTTCTCTTGCTTTTTGGTAGGAAAAGACCATTTTGCGAAGATCACACCCCTCACACAGATGCGGCCCCTCCCCTATATAGCCAACGTGATAATAGATACCGTAACGGTCGCGGTCATTGCGCGCAGTGGTATAAAAATCGTCACCGAACATTTGTGAATAGCCAATGTCGCTGAAGATCACAACCGTGTTTTTCGGAACCTGAATATGTCCCTTGCCGTAGAGCTCCGCGCCCTCCATCCAAAGCGTGGCGGTAGAATAGAAATCGTCTCTGCCTAGCGCCTCGGAAATCATTTTATGCTGAGTTGCGATCGCATCGGATATTATTTCTCCGCGAGCGGCGGCAGAGGTGGGTACGCTCGGGTCATGCTGCCATACGGCACGGTCCGCTTTTCCACGAAGTCCAAGCTGCCAAACTACGTTCTCTCCGTAGACAGCCCATTTTTCAACGTAATATCTCCATATCTCCTCCATACGCGCTCTGTTTGTAATAAAGGAGACAGACTCGCCCTCAAGTCCGCGCTTTTTCAAGTAATTTTCTGCGGTAAATACCGAAACTCCGACGGGTTCTATATGATGATGCGTGATATACATTCCTCTGCGAATGACCGCATCCGCCAAAGCCTTCTCGTGTGGATTATCGATATCCACAAAGGATGAGGGAATGATTAGATTGATCTCCAGCCGTAACGCCGTTTCCAAGATCATATCCAATACGTCCAGACACATCACGCAATTGTAAAACGGGTAATCAATGTGCCGCTCACCGCTTCCGCCGCGAAACTCGGTGAGCAGATCCTCATCGTTGAGAAACCATCCGCGAAAGCGAACGACACGGGGCTGAGAAGAAAATGTCTGCGAAGGGAGCTCCATTTCCTCCCTCGTTTTTGGAAAAAGGTCGACAAGCCGATACACGGGCAAAATTCCAAGGCAGTTGGTAGCAAAGGCATAAATGCCGAATACCGTTCCGAGAATATCCGAACCGACAATCACTACCTTGTTTTCGTCAACATTAACGGTGTAGGCTTCATGCTCTTCGTTTTCCACGGTTTTGATAAATATACCGCATTGATGATCGCCATTAACGATATTAAATCCGTCCGTCTTTCCCGATAATTGACACAGATTTCTTTGCAGGTCAATAGCGGCAAGACGAACGGCTTCATCCGTATCATGCTCAATAATTATGTAAACATCTTGATTTTTATCAAAAAGTTTCATTTAATAGAACCTCCTATCATATCACTTAAAATAATTATAGCACAAACCACTCCGGAAAACAATTACAAATACAACCATTTTTAACACTATTCGATCACGCAGGTATTGACAAACAGGCAAGAAAGCGGTAAAATATATCCCGAGGTGATAATATGAAGTACCAATATGCTCTGCAAGAGCCTAATTTCAGAATAGGAGACATTGATATACAGAACGTATCAAGACCAAAAAGCTATAAGCATACCTTTCGAAACGGACGCGGAAAACACGGCTTTATATACACAGTCCGCGGACAAATGAGGAATATATTTCAATCAAGCGAAACAAATGAGCTCTATGTCAATGCGGGTGAGTTGATCTTTATTCCGAAAAATACGGTATATACGGGTATATATCTTGAGGAAGATACAGAGATAAAAATTGTACAATTCGACCTTATAAACGGTACGCTTCCCGAATATCTGTCTTTGCCCGTTAAGATGGCGCTTCCGAATGCAAGTGAGCTCATCGAAGCCTTTTTCAGACCTATGGAAAATCGCACCTCAAAACACCCCTTTTATTATCTTTCCTGCCTCTACGGACTTCTGTGGCAGATAGATGAAAGCTATTCAAAGATCCCCGCAAAATACAAAAAGCTACAAGCTGCGCTTTCCGAGATCACGGAATATTGGAATAAAAATGAGTCCGTGTCTTACTACGCGGAGCTTTGTAATATGAGCGAGGTCAATTTCAGAAGACTTTTCAAGGAATATACGGGACTTTCCCCTATCGATTACCGCAACGACCTCCGACTCTCAAACGCGAGAAACAAACTGCAAAGCGGAGAATATAACGTCTCGGAGGTTGCCGAGCTTTGCGGATTTTCCAATCTGTCATTTTTTATACGACTGTATAAAAAGAAATACGGATATACGCCGAAAAAAGAATAATTGCAACCTTTCCGCAAACACTTTCATTTTTGTATTCGCATATCATATTTGTTATATCATGTTTTATGAATAACTCAAGGCGTTTTATAGGATTTGCTAAGATTGAAAAAATTTCAGGCATCGGATGTTTCACCGATGCCGATTGAAAGTATTATTCTATGTCTTTTTGTATCTCAATTGCTATATTCGCACAAAGTTTGAAAGCATATGAAAAACATTTATCGCTTCCATAACATCCTGTTTCATGCGTTTTCCGGCTTCTACTTCAATATCATGGAAAAATGTCTTATCGGCAAGCTCAGCAACAGCCGTTCCGCCTGCCTTTGCCATATATGTATAGTAATTAATTTTTCTTATTCCAAGCTCAATAACCTTTCTGTAATCTTCATGACTCACACCTGAACCGCCATGCATTACAAGCGGTACGGATACAAGCTCTTTGATTTTTTCAAGTCTTTCGAAATCAAGCTTAGGCTCTTTCACATACAGTCCGTGAGCTGTTCCGAATGCACAGGCAAGTGCATCTATTCCTGTTTCTTCTGCAAATTTTTTAGCGGCATCAGGGTCAGTATAAATGCTTTCTCCTCCTTCTCCTCCCGATTCTCTCGCACCCATTGAACCGATTTCAGCCTCAACCGATGCACCATATTTTGAAGCGAGCGATACTGCTATGCTTGTATTTGCAAAATTCATTTCCGTAGAAATCTCCGAGCCGTCATACATTACAGATGTAAATCCGAGATCAAGCCCCTTTTTTACATAATCAAGGTCTGTGCCGTGGTCAAGATGAACACACACAGGTACTTTTGCCCGGTCAGCCATAAAAAGCATTATCGGTGCAATTTCATCCATTTTGCATAGTCCCATCTCCTCATGCACCTGAGCATGCATGATTATAACCGGCTTATTCAGTTCTTCTGCCGCCTCGATTATTGATTTGAGACTTGTAAGGTTAGGAGAATTAAACGAGCCTATTGCACATTTTTCAGCCTCCGCAATTTTTAATATATCTCTAAGCGTTACTAACATTTCTTATTCCTCCGTGAATTCAAATTTGATATGATGTACCTTTTCTTCATCGGGATTTAAAAATTCGAGTGTACCGTCCTTACGCATAACGTCACGCCCGTCAGGAGTGCAGTTTCCCGGTTCAAGTCCGAGTACATAATCATACTCACCCATCATTTTCCATTCGGTAAAATATTTAAGCTCATCGGTATCATAAGTCATTACAAGACCTTTTTTAATATCATCATTGTAAATTGAAACCTTAGCCTTGCCTTTAAGAGTATGATAATAACACATTTCCTGATATCCTGCCTGAGGCTTTTCCATTACGAGACAGTTTTCGGTATCGGTTGCTGCATGGTCATCTCTCGGAACAACCTTTTCCGCAGGAATTGTAACCTTTGCATTTTCACTTAAAAGAGGATAACCCATATTGCAATGATAAAGAACCTCAAGGGGACACGTTTCCGAGCCGATATTCTTTATTTTGTCAGTAAGATAAATCGCATTTTCACCAAACGGACAAAAATATTCACGCTCCAGTATCAGCTTATGCCCGAAAAGCGAAGCATCTCTTACTATGGCTTTTATACGTATTCCGTCATTGGTAGTTTCGTGATAGATATTTTCGCACGGAACGTGTGAAATATTACCGTGAAGCGGAAGTTCTTCACCGTCATCAACACATGGCGAGCCCACCGCAGTAAGTCCGCAGGTTGTAAAAAAGCCTGCCGTAAACGATTTCAAAAATCCTGAACCTTTGTTGTCATAATAAGTCGGTGCAGTGTATCCGCACGGTGCAAAATAACCGTAATTTACACCTTTAAAAGACAGTCTTGAAATGTCTCCGCATCTGTCGGCAGACACGGTAAACTCAAGTCCGTTTCCGTTCCGTACGTTCAGAAGTCTCATACCGTCGCCTTTGCCACCGCAAAGTCTGACTTCTTCAGCTCCGCGTATTTGCAATTCATTTCCTAAATATTTATTCATATAATTTCACTCCCCTTTTGCATTAAGGTTAATTATAACAGAAAACAAAAAACTTGTCAACATAATCCTCTGACTGCATCATAAATTCCTTTATATGCTTCAAAATACTTCTTATAAATCTCATTTTTCGCAATGTCGGGATAATACGTCTTTTTTTCTTTGACAAATTTGCTTTTTGCTTCTTTAAGGTCTTTACAAACTCCCGATGCAACCGCTGCAAGCATACACGTACCGCAGGTCCCGGCTTCTCCCGCATCAAGTGCGGTTATCGGTTTCCCGATTATATCTGCTTTAATCTGAAGCCATACCTCCGACTGCGCTCCGCCGCCTGTTGCAAACAGCCTGTCCGGATTTATCCCGGCACTTTCAAGACGGTCTATATTTACCATAATCTCATATGTTACACCTTCCATAAGTGCTTTATAGAAATGCGCATCTGTATGTTCAAGTGTAAGACCTATTATTGCCGCTTTTGAATTATTATCCATGTATGGAGTTGCCGCACCTGCAAAATGCGGCATTACAAGTATGCCTGTAGGATCATCAGGGATACTGCTGTCAAGCTTTGCATAAACATTGCCCGTTTCATGCTTTGCAAAATTGTCTCTGTACCACTTTATCACTGCACCTCCTGTATATGAAAAGGCGTAGCAAACATACGTACCGTCGAAAACATACGGTACAACGGCATATCCTGACCGATACAGCTCTTCATTATCGGGGATACTGTCAAAAACAGGAGTTATGCATTCAACCGTTCCTGTTCCGTCAGTTGCGTTTCCGGGTTCCGATACACCTGCACCGACAGCCGCCGCAACCTGGTCATGACTTCCGTTCATTATCTTTATATTTCCGATTCCGAGCTCAGGCTTTGCTGTACCTGCAATATTTCCGGAAGGAACCGGCTCTGACATAAGAGATACATCAACACCTGCCGCATCAAACACTTCCTTGCTCCAGCATCTGTTTCTGATATCAAGTGCCATTGTACGTGCCGCAAGGGAATAATCTATCTGACGTTTTCCTGTAAGCATATATACGATATAGTCCTCCATAAGAAGAACGCATTTTGCTTTTTTATATATTTCCGGTCTGTTTTTCTTTATCCACATTACTTTCGGAAGACTGTACATCTGGTGCGGTTTTACACCGGTAATGGAAATAATTCTTTCTTCTCCGACTTTATCGCAAAGCTCTTTTACCTCATCCTCACCTCTCGGATCGGTATAAAGCATAGTCGGGAGAAGCGGTTTATCATCTTCTCCGAGTATCACAAAGGCTTCACCGAAAGTGGTTACGCCTATTATACCAATACCACTGTATTTTTCCGCAGTAACCTTTATCACCTCCAGCACGCTGTCAAATACATCTCCGGCATCCATTTCATGCTCTCCGCCTTTTCGTGATACATCGTATTCACGGTATTCATTATGTACAAATCCACCGTCTTCATTATATAATGTAAGCTTACAGCCTGTTGTTCCGACATCAAGTCCGCCTATATACATAATCTTACTCCTCTATGCTTACTACATCATATCCGAGGTAGTATTTAAATGCTTCTTCAAGTATATCCTTTACATGACCGTTTGCAACCGTTGTATGATGCTTGAAACCGCCTCTTGCAAGCTTAATAAGCTTCTTCTGGAGATTATCAATTTTAGCCACTCCGCCACAGCCGAAGAATTCTTTTTCTATATCCTCGCCTGTAAATTCACCTTCGCTGAAATAGATTGTAATTTTTCCGTCCTCTGTTTTGCAATTTGAGAATGTCATCGGGAATGCTGCTATTCTTCCTTCATTTGTCCCCCAGCCACTTCCGGGGTCACCTTTGTCGAACATCTTATGCGATGTAACAGTTCCTTTTCCTGCCATTAATTTCTGAGCAGTTGAACCGCAGTGGAACAGTATAACCTTATCGGGATCATCACCGTAATTATTGTTCCAGTCAAGACAAGCCGCCGGGCCCTGTGTCGCAAGCGACAGAGCACGCATTGTAATTGCAGAACACATATCAATTTCGCATGAAGCAACAATTCCTCTGTCGTTAAGCTCTGAGATAAGTACGCAAGGACATACTCTCAGATATGTTTCCATTTCGTTCCAGCATCTGAGTGCAATTGCATCAAGGTGGTAAGCTTCTATATACTCATCAATTACAACACTGATTTTTGAAAGCATAGTTTTTTTATCTTCAGGAACATTTGTAAAATCGGTATAGTTCTCAAGAGATTTCTTTTTAGCAAGAACCTTTTCATCGTCATCAGCCTTGCCTCGCACAAATTCAAACAGCTCCGACAAATCAAAGCATTCTACGTTAATTCCGTGACGCTGCATTGTAAGCTCGTCAAAACGGACTGTTTTGAACGCAGTAGTTCTGGCTCCTATACAACCTATAGTGAAACGCTTCATTCCGTTCACAACACGGCAGACTGCCGCAAAATCATGAAGATTCTGTGCAAACTCAGCAGACAACGGATGTACAACATGAGGTGTCATTACAGTATATGGTACTTTGTACTGTTCAAATACATCCGTAACCGAGAACTTTCCGCAATATGCATCACGTCTGTGCTTAAAATCCATTTTGCCGATTTCATCAGGATATGCCTGCATAAGAATCGGAACCCCTGCATCCTGAAGTGCCGCAATAGCGCCATTCTCATCAACGAAAATCGGCATACATAAGATTACACCGTCATATTCTCCCTCATGTGACTTCAGCCATTTCGCATAAAGTCTTCCTTCATCACGTGTTTCCACAGCTCCGTAGCGTGTTGCATCCTTGTCCATCATAATATATTCGTATCCGGCATCCGTAACCGCTTTTACCATGTCGTCACGAGCTCCTTCTATAAGCTCCGCCGGCATAAAGCCTCTGTTTCCGAAATAAAGTGCAAATTTCATATTACTTTTTCCTTTCATTTTTATATTTTTCTTGATTTTATCATTATTTGTGGTATAATTATAGTTAATAATATACTGAAATGTGTAAAATCATCCTAAAAAATAGAATGAATACACAGCCAAGAAAGGAAAGATATTATGAGATACATATTTTTAAGATACCCGGAAGGGAAAGCAAAGGCAGTAACATTCAGCTACGATGACGGATGCAGTGCTGATATGCGTATGGCGAATACCCTTACAAAGTACAATATGAAAGGTACATTTAATTTTAACTGTGCCAAATTAAGAGACCGGAATTTCACAAAAGAAGAAGTTATAGAAAATTTTCTGTCAAAAGGTCATGAAATTGCAACTCACGGTGCAATGCACATCGCAAACGGTGCGGCACGTCCGATTGACGGAATCAAAGATACACTCGAATGTCGTGCGGAGCTTGAAAACAGATACGGAATGATTATACGCGGTATGGCATATCCCGACAGCGGAATAACACGTTTTTCGAATACTGCTGAATACGAAAATATAAAGAGATATCTTACTGACCTCGATATAGCATATGTACGTACTTTAGCAGGCGATAACAATTCATTCACGCTTCCGACAGACTGGCACGCATGGATGCCGACAGCACACCACAATAATCCTGATATTATAAAGTATATGGTGGAATTTGTAAACATCGACATTGATAAAATACATTCTGCATCAAGATATCCGAGACTTTTCTATGTATGGGGACACAGCTATGAGTTTGACAATAACAACAACTGGGATTTGCTTGATACAATATGCGAAACACTCGGCGGAAAAGACGATACATGGTATGCAACAAATATGGAAATATACAACTATGTAACAGCATACAACTCTCTCGTTTTCAGCGTTGACAGAAAGATTATTTACAACCCGACACTGATTGATATATGGTTTGACCTTGACGAAAAGCCTTATAAAATTGCATCGGGTGAGACACTTAAAATAAAAGAGGATATATAAAAATGCCTGTTCAACTGCAAAATGATGAGCTGTCAGAGCTTATGGAAAACTTTTATGTTCTTACCGGTATACGTATGGTTTTATTTGATGAAAACTATAACGAGATAATATCTTATCCCAAAAACGGTACTCCCTTCTGTTCATATATGCGGCAAAATGCAGAATTTGACTGCAAATGCAGACTCAGCGACCGCACAGCTTTTGAAAAGTGCCGCAAATCAAAAGATATAACCGTTTATAAATGTCACGCCGGACTGATTGAAGCAACGGCACCGATTATGGAAAACGGCATGATTATCGGATATATAATGTTCGGTCAGATTACGGATGACAAAACAAAAGAGGAGCTTTTCAGAAGCTTCCGTGACGAGAACATTGCTCATCTTATAAAGAAAATAAAATACAAAACAAAAAAACAGATTTATGCCGCATCTAAAATTCTCGATGCATGTACAGGATATATTCTGCTTAAAGAAATGATTAAACCAAGCCGCAGACAGCTTATAAATAATATCGAAGGTTTTATAGAAGCACACATAGATGAGGAAATTTCTGTTCAGAGACTGTGCCGTGAATTTTCCGTAAGCCGAACACAGCTCTATGAAGCAGTCGGAAAATACATAAATGGCGGTATCGCTACACACATCAGAGAAAAACGCCTCCTTCACGCCGAAAAGCTTGTAAAAAATACAGATAAATCTGTTTCTGTTATTTCTTCCGAATCAGGCTTTAGCGACTATAATTATTTTCTCCGGGTGTTTAAAAAACGGTTCGGAATATCTCCTAAAAAAATGCGGAATACAGTATCGAAGATTATGTAGGGGACGGCATCCCGATAATGTCATTAACTTAACAGATAAATTACAGCGATATATCGCTAAATTATAATTTACTGTAAAAAGTCTTAAGTTAATGACATTGAGTCCGACAGTTCTAAAAATCTGAGTCAGTTCGAAAGAGGTATGACGGTCTATCTGTTTCATGAAATAGTCAGCAAAAACCGAAAGATAATTAATTTTAATCAACAAAAATTGAGGACGATTGCAAAAAGCAATGTCCTCATTTTTTAAGCTGTTACTTTAAACAGCTTCAGCAACCGCAGTTGCAACCCGGATTTCCGGGATCTAAATCGCATTTTTCAGGAGGAAAAAATTCATCAACAGGGAACTCAATTCTTTCAAACAAGTCACAAGGGTTATCATCTGTTGCGCCAACACACTCTTTCTGAGGCACACAGAAGTCATACGACGGAATAAGTAACTGTACACGGCGTTCAAGCTTCACGATTGAGAAAATACCGATAGATACAAATACACGTTTCTGCTCACCGTCAAGAATGAGTCTGTCGTCAAACACTCTGCATACAGATTCAGGTACACTCGAAATGTCTATACAACAATCGTCACAGCAACCGCAGTTATCTTTAATGTCAATCACTTTAGCACCGAGAGCAATCGGTTCAACTACTTCAACAACAGCTTTCGGCATGTTTGTTTTGCGCCACAGCTGAGAGTCGAATGCATCTTCCTTGTAATCGGACGAGAATATTTTTGCATTACCCTCAGAACCGTAAAGAATAACCTTTTTGTCGAATGTAGCCAGACCTTCTACTTCACAAGGTTTGCCTGTACCTGTATATACAGCAAGCGTTACCTTGAAGAAGTATTTTAAGTCAACAGAGTAATATCCACGGTTGAACGGCACGGATTCTACATCTGAGAAAACCCAGATTATTTCCGCTTTGATACATTTAACACTTATAGCTCTGTCAACAACACACTGTCCTTCCGCAGTCAGGTACACCCTTATATTTTCCAGGCAATCTTTGTCACGGCAACTGTCATATACCTTATCTGTATGTATGCATACTGCTTCCCGGAAGCTTTGTTCATTATTGCATTGTTCGCTCATATTCATCAATCTTCCTTTCTGTTTTATAGTTGAGCTTTACGGAGGATTATGTTATTTTATCCGCCGTTAATATAAAATATGCTGTTTTTTATTTTTTGTTCACTTATTTTATTGACAATTTATTATGCTTGATGTATAATACTACAGGAAAGATGGTATACATATGCTGAAGTTTTTGAAAACAAAAAATAGTGAGGGGAAATTAATTTGAAAAATGTTCTGGCGATACACGATATATCCTGTATAGGCAGGTGTTCGCTTACTGTAGCACTCCCGATAATATCAGCAGCAGGGGCAGAAACTTCTGTTTTGCCGACTGCTGTTCTGTCCACACACACGGGAGAATTTACGGGATATACATTCAGAGATTTAACGTCGGATATTGAGCCGATTGCACATCACTGGGAATCTCTTGGTATTACGTTTGACAGTATTTATACAGGTTATTTTGGTTCATTTAAACAGCTAAAGATTGCCGGTGAGGTAATTGACACGTTTAAAAATGAAAAAACTATTATTTTGGTAGATCCGGTTATGGGAGACCACGGAAAGCTGTATGCTAATTTTGATGAAAGCTTTGCAGAAGAGTTTAAGCTTCTTTGTGCAAAGGCGAATATTATAACACCAAACCTGACAGAAGCCTCTCTTCTGCTCGGTATACCTTACACTGAAGCCGGATATGACAGAGACTATATAAGAGAAATTCTTGTAAGGCTGGCGGAAATCGGTCCTGAAAAAGTTGTTCTGACCGGAATATCTTTCGATGAACATGAGCTCGGATGTGCAACATATGACAGCAAAACCAAAGAGACTAAGTTTTGCATGGACAAGAAAACACCGGGTCGGTATTACGGAACAGGTGATGTTCTTGCAAGTGCAATGCTCGGAGCAGTTCTTTGCGGAATGGACACCGGGGATGCGGCACAGACAGCAGTAAGCTTTACGGCAAGGGCGATTGAACGGACTGCAAAAAGCGGGCGGAATCCGATATACGGAGTTGATTTCGAGCTTGGACTTGCCGAATATGCAATGGAAATGAAAAAACAGCGGGAAATAATAGATTTCTGACAACTAAGAAAGCGATGCATCTGCACCGCTTTTTTAGTTGGAAAATTGGTTATTGGTTTTAATTTAATCAGTCTTCAATATCTGTTGCAATTGTAAGGGGATTCAACTCATCAGCTTCAAGAATACCCATACCCTCTTTATAAGTACTTGTATGAACTGTATCGTATATTCCGTCGCCGTCAGCATCTACACTGTAAGCATATGTATCTACTATACCGTCGTTATTAACGTCCACGAAAGCACCTTCTTCAACATAATCAGTTTCGCCATCACTGTCAAGGTCAGCTGCATAGCTGAATCCGTCAGACTTGCCGTCACCGTTTGTATCGTATTCAGTATATTCAACATCAACATATCCGTCATTATCAGTATCCATATATACTTCTGTACTGTCCATAATGCCGTCCTGATTTTCATCACTGATTAATTCTACTGCTTCTGAATATCCGTCACCGTCTGTATCGCTTTCAATAATCATTCCGTCTGCGATGCCGTCATAGTCAGAATCAACCTCTGTTATTGCCTGGTCAACGATTCCGTCACCGTCATAATCCATAAATGTAGTTTCCTGGTCGATATAACCGTCAAGATTTGTATCTGCGCTGTCTGCCATGCCGTCAAAATCCGTATCAGCTGTAATTGTATCAAATTCTCCGTCACCGTCAGTGTCAACAGCCCATATATCAGCTACACCGTCACCGTTGCTGTCCATTCCGTTCTCGAACGCTGATATCAAATCGTCTGTCAGGTCATTATCCATTGTTGCTTCCACTTCTTCGTCGTAGCTGTCTGCTACACCATTTTCAATTTCATAATCATCAAACATTTTTTCTTTCTCCTTTTTTGTTACTTATTGTTTTTTGTTACTTATTGTTTATTTGTTGATTTCATTATAAGGCATTGCGGAAATACAAAAAAAGGGGGGTGTAAAAATAACTTGACAAAACAATCATTTTATGATAATATTAAAAAAACAAAAAATGGAGGAAATGAAATGATTATCAGAAATAAATTCTACTCTATATCAGTAAATGATTCTAACGGTGAAATAAACGGATTCAGTACCGATAAACAGGAATTTATCTGCTGTTCAGGAAATCTGAAACCGCTCATGGAAATAAAACTTCTTGACGAAAACGGTAACGGTGTTTATGCAAAAAGCAGTAATGCAGATAAATTCAGTATTGAAAAAACTGATACAGGATACACCTTTGTATTTGAAAATATAATTGACGGACTGTCCGGAAAAGTGTATCTCAGAACACCGGAAAATGAAGCTTTCTGCTACTGGTCATGTGAAGTCAATAATGCCACAGGTCTTATAATGGAATGGATTGATATGCCAGGTCTTATATTGAAAGACAATATGAAAGGAAAAGGCGGAGATTCTGAAATTTTCTGGCCGTTCGGAGAAGGATGTATTATAGACAATCCTGATATCAGAGCAGACAGCGAATGGCTTCATTACAGAGAGCTTACATATCAGAGCACAGGATTTAACGGTACATATCCCGGTCCTGCAGGAATGCAGTTTATGGCATACTACAACAGCAATGGTGGATTATATATTGCCGCTCATGACGACAGTGCAAACCTGAAGTCTCTTGAGTATCACCCCGAAGGCGACGGTGTGGCACTTGAAATGAGAGTATTCTCGGACGGAGCAACAACATCATATAAGCTTCCGTACGAAATTGTCATGGGAGTATTTGACGGAGACTGGCAGGATGCCGCTGAAATATATAGAAACTGGCTTGAAACTACAGACAATCTCATGCCTGAAAAAATTGTAAACAATAAAAATCTGCCTGAGTGGTATTCCGATTCACCTGTAATTGCAGTATATCCTATACGCGGAACGAAGGACCATGGAGATATGACTCCAAATATGTATTATCCGTACAAAAATGTAATTCCGTATATTAATAAGTACTCAGACGATTTCAACAGCCGTATTATGGCACTTCCGATGCACTGGGAGGGAACTGCACCGTGGGCACCACCATACGTATGGCCTCCTTACGGTGGTGAAGAACAGTTCAAGGAGTTTGCCGATACACTTCATGAGCATAATAATCTTCTCGGAGTATATTGCAGTGGTATAGGATGGACAACACATAGTTACCTTGATGATATGGACATTTCAGATAAATATCAGGATAAGTTTATCTGCAGAACTCCCGACAATAAAATTGTGCAGTCAAAGATTATAGGCCCACCGATACGTGACGGTCACGACATGTGCCCGGAAAGTCCGGAGGTTGCAGAAATTGTTCAGAAAGAAGTTGAAGCCCTGTACAATACCGGCTGTGACTACACACAGTATTTCGACCAGAACCTTGGCGGCAACAGCTGTTACTGCTACTCAAAAAATCACGGTCATCCCGGAGCCCCCGGTAAATGGCAATCAGATGCAATGATAAGAATTTTTAAAAAGGCTACAGAAAATGTGGACAGCAAGAAAATGCTCATAGGCTGTGAAGCGGCAGCATCAGAGCCGTTTATAAAGTATCTTCCGTTTAATGATTTGAGATATAACATTTCATACTTCTACGGAAAGCCTGTTCCGGCATATTCATACGTATTCCACGAATATATAAACAACTTCATGGGTAATCAGAATACAATAGATAAAGTATTTGATTTACTAAAAAATCCGGATAATCTTCTTTTACGTATCGGATATTCGTTTTCAGCAGGAGACATGATTACTGTCAGTCTCGCAGGAGAAGGTAAGCTTTTCTGGGGTTGGGACGTTGAATGGGATGTTGAAGCACCGAATCAGGAGCATATATGCGAATTAATAGGAAATCTCAATCCGTGGAGACGAGGCTATGCAAAGAAATATCTGTTCTCCGGCAAAATGATAAAGCCGGAAAAGGTCGAGGGTGTAGGCTCTTACAAAGTAAGTACCATTGACGGACGAATCATTGAATATCCTGATGTTTTTGTGACATCATACGAATCAGCAGATAAAAACGAAGCAATAGTTCTTACAAACTATCTGCATGAAGAAAAAGAAATAAAATTTAGTTCAGAACGAAAAATATTTACAAATCCCGAATCTGAAGAATATATAATTGCTGACAGAATAAAGGTTAAGCCACTTTCTGCTGTAATTGCTGAAAAAATCAATTAAGGGGGTGTTGCGTTAAGCAACGCCCCAGACCGTCCGAAAACGCCCAGTTTTAAACCTAACAAATTGGTATACAAACGAAAACCCAAAAATACTGGCTTAATCTCATTAGAGATTTGCCAGTATTTCTTTTACGCCCAACACATTTATCGCTCTTTTCAGGTTGTACCCTAAAAATGACTACGCTAAATCAGCGGTGGCTTTTATCTTACCTTTCATAAGCAGGTATGAACCATCGTTCCAACGTTTAACTGTCCCAAATGGATGTTCGACTATACATTTTCGTTTCTTTATGACTTCTTCATCCGGTTTGAAATGTACTA
>JAZULT010000048.1:0-7822 GCA_045603225.1 Clostridia bacterium
TTCGTAGTTCAATGGCATAAAAGTCAGGAGAAATCCGCAAATTGCGGATTTCAACCAAAATTTTATTGTTTTTGAGAGAATTTTGAAAATATGACTACGCAAATAAGCCATTGAACGGTATGTGCATTTTTTTACATCCCCTTGCATAAAGAAATGAATTTTTAAATCGTTTGGTGTGGTAAAAGATGGAACAATAGACAGACTTACTGCCGTATATGAAATTGAGCCTATGAAGCAATAATCTGTTTTGGTCAATATGAACATTTTATATTATTATGTAATATTCTTGATTGTTAAATAGGAAGAATTAAAAAAAGACTATTGACTTTAGTGCGTTAAAGTGTTACAATATTGTTGTCAAAATAAATTATAAAGTTAAGAAAGGATTTGACAAATTATGAAGAAATTATTAGCAATTATGTTATCAGCAGCTGCTGTTCTCAGTATGGCAGGATGCGGTAAAACAAATGAAACAGCAGAAAATGCAACAGGGGAAGAAACTGCTGCTGAAACAGGAAAGCTTGCAATTGCATGTGAGCTTACAAGCGAAGAATACGGTATCGGATTCAGAAAAGGTTCAGATCTTACAGAAACTGTTAACGGATATATCGCTGAACTTAAAGAAGACGGAACACTTGATGAACTTGCAGCAAAGTACGAACTTACAATAGCAAACCTTGAACCTTCAGAAACAGAAGAAGCTGTTCTTGAAGATGTTGAAGAAATCAAGACAAAAGGTAAGCTTGTTATTGGTATTACAGATTATGAACCGATGAACTTTAAAGATGACAATAACGAATGGACAGGCTTTGATACAGAATTTGCTCAGGCTGTTTGTGAAAAGCTCGGTGTTGAAGCTGAATTTATCGAAATCGACTGGGATAATAAATTTACAGCTCTTGAATCAAAGGCTATTGACTGTATCTGGAACGGTATGACAATTTCAGAAGTTGTTCTTAAGAACACAAGCTGTTCTGTAGCTTATGTTAAGAACGCACAGGTTGTTGTTATGAATGCTGATAAGGCTTCTGAATATACAACACCTGAAAGCATGGCAGAACTTTCATTCGCTGTTGAATCAGGTTCAGCAGGTGCTACAGCTGCGACAGAAAATGCTTATGCTAATGTTGTTGAAGTAGGAACTCAGACTGATGCATTACTTGAGGTTCAGAGTGGTTCATGTGATGCATGTATCATCGACCTTACAATGGCTAATGCAATGGTTAAATAATTAAATAAGATATTTATGTGAAAAGGCAGTAGGCAGAAATGCCTGTTGCCTTTGATAGTATAAAGAGGTAAAAAATGTTTTTAGAAGTATCTTTAAAACTTTTTGAAGGCCTTATAGTCACAATGAAGATATTTGCACTTACTCTCGCATTTTCACTTCCGCTTGGTCTGATAATCTGTTTCGGATCTATGAGTAAGTTCAAGCCTTTGAAGTGGCTGACAAAGACCTTTGTATGGATAATAAGAGGAACTCCTCTTATGCTTCAACTTATTGTAATATATTACGGACCCGGCCTCGTCGGGACGTGGGCGCAGAAAACAATAGCGCTCAGCGGTAGTAATTATATTCTTGAAATGCTTTCAACGTGGCGTGTTTTTGATCGTTTTATTGCGGTTATGATTGCGTTCATAATAAACTATGCGTGCTATTTCTCTGAGATTTACCGTGGTGGAATAGAGTCTATAAGCAGAGGACAATATGAAGCCGGTCAGGTTCTTGGTCTTACAAAAACTCAGGTTTTCTTTAAAATAGTTCTTCTTCAGGTTATAAAAAGAATTGTTCCGCCTATGAGCAATGAAATAATTACTCTCGTAAAAGACACATCTCTTGCGAGAATTGTAATGGTGTATGAAATAATATGGAATGCTCAGAAGTTTGTTAAATCAGATGGTATTATATGGCCTCTTTTCTATACGGCAGTATATTATCTGGTTTTATGCGGTGCGCTTACGCTATTGTCAGGATACATAGAAAAGAAGCTTGACTATTTCAGAAGCTGAGAAGGGGGAAGGTTATGTCTGTATTAGAAGTTAAAAATATGAGCAAAAGCTTCGGAAAGACAAAAGTCCTTAAGGATGTAAGTTTTTCGATGGAGCAGGGAGAGGTTCTTGTAATTCTCGGTTCGTCAGGAAGCGGAAAGACTACCCTTTTGAGATGTATTAATTTTTTTGATGCTGATGGCGGAGTCATAAAAGTAAACGGAGACGTTATTTTTGACGGTAGCGATAAAAGAAAAAGGAAAGCTTCGGAAATTCGTGAAATGCAGCTTAATTTTGGACTTGTTTTTCAGTCGTTTAATCTTTTTCCGCAATACAGTGCACTTGGTAATGTAATACTTGCGCCGAAGCTTCTTGCAAGGGAAAGACCTGATTTCAAAGAAAAGAAAAAAGAAATTTACGCTGAGATTGAAGAAAATGCGAAAAAGATTCTTGATAGAGTCGGACTTTCACAGAAGCTTGACAATTATCCGTGCGAGCTTTCGGGCGGACAGCAGCAGCGAGTATCAATAGCAAGAGCACTTGCTATAAATCCTAAGGTTTTGTTTTTTGATGAGCCTACGTCTGCGCTTGACCCGGAGCTTACAGGGGAAATACTGAAGGTTATTCGTGACCTTGCAAAAAATAAAACGACAATGGTAATTGTTACGCATGAGATTGGGTTTGCGAGAAAAGTTGCAGACAGAATTCTTTTTATGGATAACGGTGTTGTTGTTGAAGAAGGAACTCCTGAACAGGTTATTGACAACCCTCAGAATGAAAGAACACGAGCATTTCTCAGTAAGCTGAGTGAGAAGTAGGGGGAGTTTAGAATGAATTTGAAAAGTAAGGAAGCAGATAAGCTCTGCAGAGCAATTCTTTCCCTCGAAACAATGGAACAGTGTTATAATTTTTTTGAAGACATCTGTACAATCAAGGAGTTTCAGGCAATGTCCCAGAGGCTTGAGGTTGCTCAGCTCCTTAAGGAAAGAAAAACTTTTTCTGAAATCGTGGAGAAGACAGGTGCTTCAACTGCGACAATATCAAGAGTGAATAAATGTCTCATGTACGGTGCGGGAGGATACGGATATGTTCTTGACAAGCTCGGCAAATGATGACAAAAAAACAGTACAGAAAGTATTTTCTGAGGAAAATATAATGTGTCTGCTTTTTCTCCCTGTTCTTATATTTATTTATGGAAGGTTGGGAGTTTTTCTTGAAAATGCATGGGAAATAAAAAATGCAGATATTCCTGTTGCGGCAGGATTGCTGGGATTGTGGGGAATACTTGTTTTATTCCGAAAAAAAATATTTGAATTTCTCGGGGAGTCGGCGTACGGTTTTTCAGGAAAGGCAATCCTTATTTATATACTTGCGGTTCTGACAATGAATAAATATGCCGAAACCTATGTGACACATTACGGTGGCGGACTGTGGTCTGTGATTGGTTCGGGACTTCTTTTAGGTGCAGTTGTCCTGATTTTTATGAAAGGCTGTGAATATGTTTTAAGGGCCTTGTCCAAAATAAAAATAAGTAAAGGCGATATTATATTTATAGTTTTACTTTACATATTTCTGAATTTTCAGCTTGTTGTATACTGTGGATTCCTGAGACATATATTTGTCTGGGATAATGCGGGATATTTTCTTGTAGTTGACTGGTTTAACGACATTTTTCCGACATCGGAATACTTTGAACTTGTATTTAAGTCAATTACAGAAAATGACTATAACTATGTCATAATGTTTTTTGCAAGTGTGTTCAGGAAGCTGTTCGGAAATTCAAGGTATGTATATCTTTTATCAATAGTTAATATATACCTTGCACCATTTGTTGTAATGCTACATCTTACTGCAAAGCGTTTTCTTAAAACCAACTGGGTTCACACAGTATGTGCATTATTGTTTTTCCCGTTTCTTATAGCAATCTCAAACATGGGATTTATCGATATCGGAGGTATACTGTTTACATTTGCGGCTATAGTGATATTCCTTAATTCCGACAGAACGGAAACTGCGCTTATTGCCGGAATATGTGCGGCACTGAGTGTTATAATGAGAAGATGGTATTCGTTTTTTGCTCTCAGTTTTATAATATCATGTTTTATATATGAGTTGCCCAGAAAAAAATGCCTTAAATCAATATTTACACTTGCAGGATTTGTATTTGTCCTCATATTCTTCTTTCAGGACTTTGTCACGGGGAAGCTTATGGCTGACTACAAGGATATGTACAGTGCATATGCTTTCGGGATTAAAGCTGACTATTTCATGGTGGTCAGATGGTTCGGATTGATTGCAATTGCAGTTCTTGCTGTCTATTCCATGACAAAACAAATCAGAAGTAAAAGCTTTGTCCCTCTTCCGCAGATGTTTCTCGGTATGCAGTGTGTGCTATGTTTTGTTATTTTTACGTATGTGCAGACTCATGGGCAACAACATATGGCGATGTATATTTCATCCTTGTGTTATTTGTTTATGATGTTTGTTTCAGATACTATGAAGAGAGGAAAACGATTTAAAATAGGAGTTGTTGTACTTTGTATTCTTCAGACAGCAAATACTTTTGTTTTAAGAGTTGACCCGGGTTCGGCATCAGAGCTTGACAGTCATGCTTTATTCCCTGAGTTCAGCTCCTATCCACCGCGTGACCCGAATGTTGATGAAATTCTCGAAGTTACGGAGTATCTTGATAGGGAAGTTGGGGAAAAAGGTAATACGGCTTGTATACTTGCATCATCACTTAATCTTAATTATGAAACAATAATGAATGCGGAAATTTCTCTTTCGAAGGATGTTGAGTCCGACATTAAACGTTCTGATTATTTTCTGCAGCTTGCGGATGTTGATAAGAGAGACGGATTTTCGGAAAATCTGTACTGGGCGGATTATGTGCTTGTGCCTGATACACCTCAGACGCATCTGAACCCGGATGAACAGAAGGTTATGGTTGTAACTCACAGAATGATTATGAATGGTGAAGGCTTTGGCGGAGCTTATAAAAAGACCGGTAAGAAATTCTCTCTTTCGGATGGAATCGAAATATATGTTTACGCGAGAACACGTGATATTACACCTGACGAAAACGATGCGTTGATGCTTGAGATTTTTGGTGAAGGATGGGATGCAGATGATAATAAAGATTGATAATGGAGTATTAACTGCAGAAATCGATACACTTGGTGCTGAACTTCAAAGTGTGAAAAATACCAGCGGAACCGAGTTTATATGGAGCGGTGATAAAAATGTGTGGAGCGGACGCTCTCCGCTGTTGTTTCCGATATGCGGTTCGCTGAAAGATGGAAAATACAAATATAACGGTACTGAATATTTTCTTGAAAAACACGGATTTGCAAGAAGAATGGAATTTGAATGTGTGAAAAGCGGAGATGATTTTGCTGAGTTTGAGCTTTGTCACAATGAAGAACTTAAAAAGAAATATCCGTTTGAATTCAGACTGAGCGTATTATATGAACTTAGAGATGATTCTCTTAACGTGACTTATAAAGTTACAAATACAGGAGAGAATACAATGTACTTTTCGCTCGGAGCACATGAAGGGTATGCGTGTCCCGGTGGAATAGAAAATTTCAGACTGACATTTGAGGACGATGAGGACATTACTCTTTACCGTGCTGATGATAATGGTCTGATTATCGACAACGGAAAAGATTTTCCGCTTTCGGATAAGTCATTTATGCTGAAAAGAGATATGTTTGTCGACGATGCACTGATTTTTCTTGATCATAAGTCAAGAAAGGTTTATCTCGAAAACATGAATACAGGCAGGAAAATAACCGTAGATTTTGATGGATTTGATTATCTTCTTATCTGGACAAAGCCTGACGGTAATTATGTCTGTATCGAACCATGGACAGGTATTCCTGACAGAGCAGACTGCAGTGGAATACTGTCTGAAAAAACAGGAATTACAGTTCTTGAAAAGGACTGTGATTATATAGTAAAACACAGAGTGAATTTTAAAAGCTGAAAGGATGAATTAATATGGTAGATTTAAAAAAAGTACAGGCGAGTGATCCGGAAATTTTTGACGTTATAATGAAAGAAACAGGTCGTCAGCAGAATAAGATAGAACTTATTGCTTCGGAAAACTTTGTTTCAGAAGCTGTAATGCAGGCTATGGGTTCACCGCTTACAAACAAGTATGCAGAAGGCTATCCGGGAAAGAGATATTATGGTGGATGTGAATTTGTAGACGTGGCAGAAAATCTTGCTATTGAACGTGCAAAAGAGCTTTTCGGTGCAGGATATGCAAACGTTCAGCCTCACTCAGGTGCTCAGGCTAATATGGCAGTATTTTTCGCACTTCTGAACCCCGGTGATACAGTTCTCAGTATGAGTCTTGCTCACGGTGGACATTTGAGCCACGGAAGCCCTGTAAATATGTCAGGTAAGTATTTTAATATCGTTCCTTACGGTGTAACAGAAGATACAAACACAATTGATTATGATGAAGTAAGAAAACTTGCTCTTGAATGTAAGCCAAAGCTTATCCTTGCAGGTGCAAGTGCATATCCGAGAGTGATTGATTTTGAAAAGTTCAGAGCAATTGCAGATGAAGTTGGTGCATATTTCATGGTAGATATGGCACATATTGCAGGTCTTATAGCTGCAGGACTTCACCCGTCACCGATGCCTCACGCGCACGTTGTTACAACAACAACTCATAAGACTCTCAGAGGACCGAGAGGCGGTCTTATTCTTACAAACGACGAAGAACTTGCAAAGGCATTTAATAAAGCTATATTCCCCGGAATTCAGGGTGGACCGCTTATGCACGTTATAGCTGCTAAGGCCGTAAGCTTTAAAGAAGCACTTAGTGATGAGTTCAAAGCATATCAGACTCAGATTGTTAAAAATGCAGCAGTTCTTGCTGAAACTCTTAAGAATGAAGGAATCAAGCTTGTATCCGGCGGAACAGATAATCACCTTATGCTTATCGACCTTTCAGATACAGACATAACTGGTAAAGAAGCTGAACACAGACTTGACGAAATCGGTATTACAGCTAATAAGAATGCAATTCCGTTTGATCAGAGAAGCCCGTTTATCACAAGTGGTGTAAGAATCGGAACACCGGCAACAACAAGCCGTGGCTTTGTTGAGGAGGATATGGTTGAAATCGGAAAGATTATCAAGCTTGCAATCTTCGACTTCGAAAACAGTAAGGAAGAATGTGCAAAGCGTGTTAAGGCTCTTTGTGACAAATATCCGCTTTATCTTTAATTGATATATGAGTAAGTCAGACGGTCGCGGGCGTAAATATGCGCGTGAGGAAAGTCCGGGCTCCATAGAGCAAGGGTGCCGGCTAACGGCCGGTGAAAGCGATTTCAAGGATAGTGCAACAGAGAATGAATGCCTGATATTTCAGGTGATTGTGGAAATGTGCGGTAAGAGCGCACAGGGATGATGGCGACTGAATTCCCGTGTAAACCCCACCCGGAGCAACCCGAGGGAGAAAAGCCTGCTCGGCAATTCCCGACAAGGGGCTGGAGGCTTATGGTAACGTAAGTCGTAGATAGATGACCGTCAGAAACAGAACCCGGCTTATAGACTTGCTCATTTATTTGAAATATCATGAAGGGGCTGTTGCCTTTAGCGCAGACCGTTCAAAAGCTCCGAAAATGGCTTAAACCCTACATTTGGAACATTTGTCAAACATTTGAATAAAGTAGAAATCCGCAATTCTCTTGCGGATTTCTCGTATTTTTATGCTTTTGAACTATCCACGAAACTCACCACTCGACGTACCATCGTACGCCTTCGGGCAGGGCTAAATGCGGCAAAACCCGCATTTGGCTTCGTTTCGTGAATT
>JAZULT010000049.1:0-46974 GCA_045603225.1 Clostridia bacterium
ATTTAGAATATGATAATCAACAACTTGCAGAATCGTTCGAAACGGGTATATTGTCAAAAGTATATGGAAAAGAAAATATTGAGGTATCAATTACTCCTAATTATATCAAACAAGTTGAATATGATGAAGTAAAAGTATCAGTCAAATATGATACATCCGATATAAAATCAGTATTTGAAGAAGAACCATTATCGAGTTATTTTGAAAGAGATTTAGAAAGCGATACAGTTATTTGTCCGATGGGACAAATACTAAAAAAGAAAAGTACGCATAGAACGCAGGGAGTTAGGTATGCCAATAAAAAAGCCTGTAGAGAGTGTCTAAACAAATGTACAACCTCTAAATTTAAAGTTGTTTCATTTAAAGGTAATCATACCATAGTTAAGTCAAATTTTTATAGACATACCAGATTAAAAAAGATACTTGTAGAAAAGCAAATAGGCTACAAAGTAGACTTAAAATTCTATCCTTACAAATACAAACTAAAAAAACGTTGCTCTATAATTGAGCATCCGTTTGGCACGATAAAAAGATGGTGCGATGGCTCTTATCTATTACTGAAAGGTAAGATAAAAGCCACCGCTGATTTAGCATTGTTATTTTTAGGATATGATTTAAAAAGGGTAATAAATATATTGGGTGTTAACGAAATAATGGCAAGGATTTGATAAAAATCCTACCATTTCTTTTTTTATATCTGGAATCTATCGTAATATTTTTATAGAAAATTCAGTTTTCGGACAGTATGTAAAACAAGCCGATTTTTATGCATTTAGACCCCCCTATGTCCAAAAGCGAAAAATTTCATGCACTGCACTATGCACTAGTAAACTGCACTAGTACAGTCAGAAGATTGTTTATATAAAATTCTGAATTGTTGCGGAGTAAGTGATTCCTGTTGTTTAAACAACATTGAAAAATAGCTGTGACTTTTATATCCTACTGATTTTGAAATCTGTGAAACAGACATATTTGTGTTAATTAATTTATTTTTAGCATCCTGCATGCGAAGTTTATGCATATGCTCAATAGGACTGAAACTGTACTGTTTTTTATACATTCTGCAGAAATATTCAGGTACAAGTCCGCACATTCCCGACAGGGTTTTTAAATCAAGGTCTTCCGAAAAATGGTTTACTATGTAGTGATGAACATTCGTAAGCTTATTGTTCGGCTCTGTTATTGAATTAGCTTCTGTATGAAGAGTCAGAAGTAGTTTATAGAGAAGCGGTGAGGATTCACGGCAGAAATTCGGAACGGAATACATTGAAGCTATTTCTTTTGCAATGCTGAGATACGGTTCGATGTCTGACGGGATGAAAACATTATTAGGAACCGTAAAGTAATTGTTATACCAGTTCATTGTATACGTTATATAAAGTACCTGCCATTCTTCGTTGGGTTTATACTTGTGAGTGGTATCCGGCGGAAGAAACAGTATGCAGTTCTGGTTAAGAATATGTTGTCTATTGCCCTCAAAATACGTTCCCGAACCTTTGAGTGTGAAAAGCAACTGATAATGGGGAATGCCGTATGCTCTGTTCAATGCATTCTGATATTGGGTTCCTGCAGTATTGACATAAAGAGGCAACTTTTCATCCATATTACTTACAATTGGAAAATAATATCCGGTTGTCATGTTTTTTCTCCTATGTTTATTTTAGCTTATTTTTTTTATAATAACACATTTTTTTACAATTGTCAATGGTAAAATTGTCCTTGAAAGACAAAGTTAAAAATCTTATAATAAATTTCATTATTTTTATATTTACATGACGTTTTTGTGTGTTATAATTTAATCAAGGAGGCGACATTATGAAAAAAATTTATTCATGGTTTATGGTAGTATGTCTTATAACAGCATTACTTCCGGTAAGTATTTCTGCGGCAGATGCAGACCCGGGAACGATTGAGGGTTGGACAGTCAGCGGTGACGGGAGTGCAGAGCTTGTTTCAGACACAGTGGGTAAGGGAAGTAAACCCGTAATTAAATGGAACAGAACTGCAGGTGGTGAAACTACACTCAGTTATGTGACAGACAACCTCGAAGAAGGAAGATACGAAATTTCGGTAACGGCAAAAATGCCTGGTGACCATGGTACGGCTGTGTTCGGTATAGCAGGAGATATGAGCGGCGGACTTCAGAATAATACAAATGAATATTCTGTTACAACAACCGACGTAACAGTTACCGGGAAACAGCAGACTTTGCAGTTGTCACTTTCAGGAGGAAGCTCAACGGTCGGATATATATCCGAAGTTACAATGAGAAAGAAAGACGGCGAAGTTTCGTACGGTGAAAATCTTGTTTTAAACGGAGATTTTGAAAAGGAAGTTGAAAATACAGAGCCGGGTACAATGAGCGGCTGGACATTGGATTCCTATTCGAATGCTGAAATTACGGAAGCGGAAGTTGACGGAAAAATAAAACCGGTTGTAAAGTGGCAGTATTCTGCAACAAAAGGTCAGCACAGAGCTTTAAAATATTATATAGGCGATGTGCCGGCAGGTGAATATAAGGTGTCATTTTATGCATATATTCCGGGTAATCCGGGCGGAAGCAATTACGGACTCACCTGCGAAGGTTTGTCTCCGGTTGGTATTAATATAGGCAGATGGAATGACGGATACCTTCTGGTTGAAAAAACCATAACAATATCAGCTGATAAATCAAATCAGTATTTTCAGATTATAACCGACGGATACGGTGATACAAATTATCTTTATCTTTCAGAAGCATCTGTATGTCCTGTAAACAGCGACGGAACACTCGGAAAAAATCTTATTGAAAATTATGATTTTGTAAATGAGAGTGATACAATAAAGGTTCCCGACCTTGAAGGATGGGCTTCATCAAATGCGGCTACTCCGATCGGTGGTGGTACGGGTACTTATGACGGTGTGACAAAATCAACACTTACATGGACTCATGCAGATAACGGTGCACAGCTTAAAAAGCACGTAAAGCTGTATTATTCAATGGGAGCTGTTGAAGCAGGTACATATAAGTATGAAGCAGTTCTTAAACATACAAACGTGGGTGACGGAAGAATTACCGTTGTGGCTTCGAATGTGGTTCAGCCGGGATCTTCATATACAGCACTTGCAGGCGGCTCGGGATCGGGAGGAGAGTTTATTAAAGTAAACGGAACTGTTACGTTTGAGTCTCCGGTTGCCGATGCACAATTTATTGTATTTACAAACGGTTACGGTGATACCGGTACAATGCATTTATACAGCGTTTCTGTAAGAAAAGTTAATGCAAACTACGAATACGGTGAAAATGTAATCGAAAACAGCGATTTTAAAACACTTGAGTATTATTCATATAACGAAGACTTTGAAAAAATGAATACGGGGATTGTTCCCGAAGGCTGGATATCGGATCACGGTGACGGTGTGACTGTTCCCGGTATAGGAGCGCAGGTCGTTGAAAGGGACGGTAACAAGTCCATGAGAATTATTGACCTTAATGCATCACGTGGTGCTCTTTCCGTATATAAAACATATGAACCGGATGAAGGTGTCAGCGTATCATTTGATTATAAGATGATACAAAGCGGATTTAACGGAACATCTTGTGTCGGAAGTAATGGTATGGGTGTTGTTAACGGCGGCACGCTGACAGCATTTTTCAGAGTGTTTGAAGATGCGAAAGGCATCGGAAATCTCAGATATTATTATAACAATAACTGGACAGATACACCTGTTGTGAATATGAAAGCGGATGAATGGTATAATTTTAAACTTGAAACAGCAAAAGGTTCATCTGATGTAAAAGTAACCGTAAGCGGATATGAACCCTTTGAAATGCCTCTTAATGCATCTTCATCTGTTACGGACAGAGTAAAATTTGCCTCAGGCTCTGCAGATGGTTGCAATGATGATTTTCTTGTTGACAATGTAACAATCCGTACCGGGATAGTCTCGGATGAAGAACCCGAAGCTCCTTCGGAAGATAATGATGCAACAGTTTCCGATGTGATTGTAGCTCAGGCTGCAGCACCGGACTATCTTTATTTCCCGGATATTGCAAATATACCTGCAGAAATATATAACGGAAAATATCCGAACGGAAAATTACTTGTTTCATATTACAGAAACATAATACATGACCCGAACACCAAGGAAGAAATGATGGGAAGTACAATCGAACTTACCGAGAGTGTTGATGACGGAAAAACATGGAGTAAGGGGAAGGTTATAATTGATCAGGACAAAATGATTGAATGGGGACTTTCTACGGACAGTATTCCGACAGAAGCAAGAGACCCTAACCTTGCACTCCTTAACGACGGAACATTGTTACTCACGTTTTATGCGGCACATCCTTCCGAGAATAAGTATACAAGACCGTATCTGATGGAAAGTAAGGATGGCGGAGATACATGGGGCGAGCCGATTCTCATTCCGTGTTCTTCGGTTGATGAAAGCTACGCCAAGCGCGGAGATATAGCGGTGTTTGACGATGATTATATCCTCATTCCGCTTTATGGTGCACCGACTACGGATAAAGGTAATTACATCGCATTTTGTGTTCCTGCGTACAGAGACGAAAACGGAAAATGGGTGTTTGACCTTGAAAAAGAATCCATTATCGGAAATAAAACCTTTGAGGAAAATATGACTGTGTGTGAACCGTCTATTGTAGCTACCGGGAAGAATACTGCTTATGCAATGATTCGTGAACCGGGAAAGGTTTACCGCACAGATGACAGAGGTGTTACATGGACACTTGTAGGAGACGAGCCGGGTAAAATTCATCAGCCGGGACTTAAGCTTCTTGATGACGGAAGTATTTTTGTTACGTGGGCTGTTCAGAATGAGTACGGTCGTCCGGTTTACGGAAAGAGATTCTATCCCGACTGCGGATGGGATGCTACCGAAACACAGCTTATTTACCGCTCACCGAATAATGAAGGAGATATGGCAGACCCGTCAAACTCTCTTACAAATGACGGAAGAATACTTGTTGTGTATTATGATAAATCAACAAGATATATAGGTGCTACGTTCTGTGAGCTTGATGAGTTTGAAATTCCTGAGCTTAACAGCGATTATACAAGATGTATTATAGCGGATGATGTTTCGTTTTTTGAAGGTGACGGTGTTTCAGACGGAAATGGTGTTATAGAATTTAAAGATAATTCCGTAATGGAGAGTAAGGAAAATATATCGGATAATTTCACGGTAACCTGCGAAATGAAGGTTGAAGGCAATTCGGGAAATGTTTTCTGGTTTGAATACGGTGATGAGCTGTATGCGGAATTTGACAGCCTTGTTCCGGGAACGGAATATTGTGTAAAATTTGTGCGTATCGGAAACTCCGTGAAAGCAAAAGTATGGGAAAAAGGCGAAACCGAACCGGATGAATGGTATGCGGAATATACAGCTCAGAATACGGTAAATACCGATAAATTCAGTATTGGTTATAAATCATCTGACGGCGGCGCAGGATATGTCGGGAATATTGTTATATCAAGAGCGATGAAAATAGAGCTTCCCGAAAGAAAAGAAATGCTTGAAGTCAGCGAGCCTGCAAAGCTTGAATGCAATGTATTTCCGCCGCTTAGCGGGAATTATGAAATTAACTGGGTTTCATCTGATACCGATGTGGCTGAAATTTCAAATGACGGTATAATCAAGCCGAAATCAGCAGGAACAACAACGATAACTGCAACTATCGGGGACATGACTGCAGAATGTGAAGTTACCGTAAAAGCAATTCCTTATGAAGCATCTATGAAGGATTCGCCAAAACCCGTAAAATTCTGGGATTTTGAAAATTATGATGTTGGCGAATTTACGGACAAGTCTGATTTTTCACAGTACATCGGAACAAGTGACAGCTTAACCGTAAAGGAAAATAATGACGGAAAATATCTTGAGCTTGTAAATGACTGGGGAACAGGAAGAACAACAACTCAGCTGATAAGCAATTCCGTTTACAGCGGAAATTACAGTATCAGTTTTGATTTCAGCTTTGAAGCATCCTCTGATACAACTCAGGAGATGTATATTAATCCTGCTCACGGAGGCAGTAATTATCTCATACACCTGCAGGAAAACGGACTTATAATCAAGGCGGCAACCTCCTCTGATCCTATTGTTCAGATACCAAAAGCACATCTTCCGGGCGAGTGGTTTACTGCACGTGTAACAAAAGCGGACGGATATTTGTTTGTTAAAACATGGAGAAAAGGTGAAGCTGAACCGTCAGACTGGGATTTATCTTATTATAATGACGATAATAAAAAGAACGGTGTAATCAGACTTGCATGGTATGGTGATCATAAAGTGGTTCTTGATATGGATAATCTTGCGATTTCACGCAGACAGGATATTAACCGTCTTGACATTACAAAAGATAACGTTTCTGTGTCTGTGGAAGATTCAACGGACAGCGCGGTTCTTGTTCTGGCAAGCTATAAAGAGGATAAGCTTGTTGATACAAAAATTGTTGATGTTACGGGCGATATGAATGTAAGCCTGAGCGGGGCGGAGCTGTCTTATGATATCGGAAATGAAATAAGAGCATTTCTGTGGAAGGATTTGCAGAATATGGAGCCTGTTTGTGACCCGGATTCATACGTTGTGAAAAAGGAAACAACATATGGCGAAAATCTTATCTCCAATTATAATTTTACGGATTCCGACGGAAACGGCACACTTGACGGATGGTCACTTTACTGTGATGACAAATACGTACTTCAGAATGGAATGTCAATGGAGCTTTCAAAGCCCATGCTGAACGGAATTTCAAAGCCGGTCCTTAAGTGGAATTACCTTATCGGTAATCAGGGGCATATTCGATACATCGATTATAAGCTTGGCAAGCTTGAACCGGGAGATTACCTCGTTTCCGTAACAGTATCTGTACCGGACAATCCGGGATACACAGCTTACGGTCTGACAGGAAGTATTGAAACCGATAAGGGTTATGAATTGGGCAGATTTACAAAAGCATATAAGACATTTGCAAAAACAGTTACTGTAACTGAAGACCAAAAGGATGTTGAACAAAGCTTCAGAATTTCATCAAACGGATATGGTGATACGGGCAGTCTTTATGTGTGGGAAGCATCTGTAAGAAAAATCAATAATTAAAGGTAATGAACAATGAAAAGATTTTTGAATGTATTGATAAGTACAGGTATTGTACTTGGAATGGTGGTTTCTCCTGTTTCTGCGGAAACGGGGGAAGCAATCGGAGAAATTCATGTTGTACCGGGGCAGGGGAATAACTGTATTGTGGTTGAATCTGAAAAATACAATGATTTTAATATCTACAGAAAATCAGATGACGGAAGTTTATCTCTTGTAGAACTTCCGAATGCCAAAGACTCAAACGGTAATAATGTTTCTGACAGCAAATGGGAATATTGCGACAGAAGACTGTACCTTGATGAAAATGTTGTAAACGGTACGGAATATACATATGTTGTAAAAGCTCTTGACGAAAACGGAGCTGAAACGGGAGAGGGTGCGGAAGTGAGCGGAACACCATTTTCCACACCATTTAACGAAACAAAATTCAAAGCAGGTTCATACTGGAATTACTGGAACGCAAGTAATCATTCCTACGGATATGTTACCGAGAAGGATGGAGCAGGCGTTGGCGGAAGCCGTGGTTTGTATATTTCCAAAATGGGTGAGAATGATGCAAATAACGGATTTACATCCGTAACATACGATTTCGGAACTGTTCTTCAGTCGGGAAAGGTGTATAAATTTGTATGGAAACAAAAATTAACAAAATGTAACTGGGCAGGAGCTGACGGTCTGCGTGTTCAGGCACAATCATCAACTGACGGAAAGTCATGGAACGGAGCTACATATGTTCCTTTTACAGACAGCGAGAAAAACGGAGAATGGTACACAAAAACCATGTACGTGAAAGGAACCGGACAGTCGTCACTTGAGTTTTATGTTCTTAAAACATCATGTGACCTTGTATTCGACAATTTTGAGCTTTATGAAGTAGATTCAAACACACTTGAAGCTGTAAGCTCATCAAATATGCTTGCATTCTGCAATCCGACATTTGATGTATCCGAAGAAAATGCCAAAGTGATAAGTACGTCATATTTTGCAGATTCCGAAATAAAAATTGACGGTGTTATTGACGAACAGGGCTGGCATATGGCGAAGGATCTTATATGGTATGGTTCTTCGGCAGGGAAAATGGGATTTTTGTGGAACGGTAAGTATGCTTATTTCGCCCTTGACAGTCAGAGTGCAGACAGCCTTGAGCTTACACTCGGAAATAAAACCTTTGAATATAAGATAAAAGAAGGTACTTTTACGGATGGAACTGACGGAACAGTCGGTAAAACATCAGGCAGTATAACCGAGCTTGCAATCCCCTTTGAGGAATGCGGAATTGTGCCGGGGGTTACAACTCGCACAGAACCGTTTTCAGCCTGCATCAAATCAGGTGATAAGATTATAGACCTTGGTACCGAAGAGCTGACATTTATATTCTCATCACTTATTTACAGCGAGAATATGGATAATTTTTCGACTACAGGATTTTCTCAGGGTACAAGCTGGGCAAATACGGGAAGTACCCTTAATGATGTTATATTCAAACAGTCAGAAAGCTTCCCCGGTGCGGTAAACCTTTATAATAAAAGTACATCTCAGGAAGTGTGTAAGGGTTGGAGATATAATTACGGAACTGTGATTTCAGGTGCTTTTGATCTTGAGTTTGCAGTTAATTTTGAGGACCTTCCCGTGCTTGATACAAAAGATAAAGCATGGCAGGGATTTGTATTTGAGCTTAACACAGATAAAAGACATCGTTTTTCATTCTCTGCAGATGAGAACGGGAATGTGCTTTTAAATGCACTTTACTGGCTCAGCGGAGCAGGTTCAACCGGGCAGACTGTTACAAAGGAAACAGGGATAAAACTCGGAGAAACCGTTACGCTCAGAATTAGTGTGGATGCTGACAAACGTGTGGTTTTATACGTAAACGGAGTGGCGGTTGTTTCTCTTGATCCGCTTACCATGTCGGGTGGAAAACAGACGACCTTTGAGTGGAGTGTGTATCAGAGATTTGCGACAAAGGGAAATGTTAACGTACACCTTTTTGATATGGCGATTTCAAAGCCGGTTGTTCTTACGGATGAGTATCTTGCGCAGAGCATTCTTGACAGTATAGTATTTGACGATATAAAGGGTGAGAATGACGGAGCTGATACTGTTACGGATGATCTTGAACTTCCGCAGAGCAAAACCGTATTCGGGCTTGACAGTTATCCGGTTGACTGGACCTCGGATAATGATGCTGTGATAGATGAAAACGGTGTGGTTACAGGAGGAAGTTTTGAAGGTGAAAAGGTAACACTTACAGCATCCGTAACCGTAGGCACGGTTACAAAAACAAAGGATTTTGAACTTGTAGTTTATAAAAAATCCGACAGAGCATTTCTTTACCTTGAAAATGACCTTAACCCGTATACGGGAGCACTTAATATTACATATATTCCGTTTAACTATACCCTTGATGATTCCTATAACAGTATAGGATATGATACGGGAAGTGTACAGAATGTAAATTATGTTGTTCTTACTGATGAAGACGGCGTTCACAGAATAAATAAAAATGAGTTGTCTTTGTATGTAAGTGATGATAATATATCATACAGACGTGTAAAGTATTTTGATATGTCTGCAGCCGACGGAAAAATATACCTTTATAATTTCAGCGAAAAAGCACGTTTTGTAAAGGTTCATTGTCACTACGATTCCTCGGAGTTTTATAATGTTTCTGACGGAGCATCATTTATTAACAAGATAAATAAAATGATTGACTCGGGATTTGATACAGAATTTGCGGGCAATGGCGGAGGAGCTTTTGAAAAGCTTGAAAGTATATATGTAAGTCCGGATAAAACCGGTAACGACATAGCAGCTTTTATTGGTTTTGACAAAATTAATACTGACGCAATTTCAGACGATTACAGAGATCTCAGAATCGGATATGAAGGTAAAATGCTTCCTTACAGCATAGGAGATGATGGTGTTTATATACGCCTTCCGTATGCAGAAGCAGGAAAAACAATTTCTGTTGATATTTACGGAAATAATGCCGATGCTGTAAGTCTCAGCGACCTTGATTCTGTGTTCGAAGTAACATACGGTAACAAAACAATTATGGAAATGAGTGTGCCGGGTACAGAGTTTGACGATGCAATGCGTGTTACAACAGCACCAAACGGAGACATTATTGCGATTGCATATAAAAGAGATGCACAGCAGGTAATGACAATGCGCCGCTCAACGGATGGCGGACGTACATGGGGAGATGTTTCTGTAATACGTACATCAAACACGGTTATGGACGGCGGAGGCTTTATTGTTGACAATGGTAAGATATGGTATATATTTGACCATAAGGACCTTGGATATCCCGAACTTGCTGTTATTATGAGTGAAGATAATGGATATACATGGAGCGATGCCGTAACACTTTCTACAGGAACAAGGTACTCTCTTACATACTTTGACGGCGTGAAAGCGGCATCGTATGACGGAGCAGGAAGCGGAATAGACTATGTGGCACCTTTCAGTTATGCAAGAGACCTTACCAATGCAGGTGACTTTGCCGCATCTGTGATTTACTCCACAGATGATGGTAAAACATGGCAGAGAAGTAATGATTGTGTAAGTGTGAACTGGGACGAAAATCATACCTGTGATGAGAAAATTATAGAAAGCGGAGTTTCCGAAAATGCGATTACAGTGTTGTCAAACGGAGATATTCTCATGTATGCACGCTGTGAATATGATGAAAACCCGGGATTTTTTGCAAAAGCGATTTCGAAGGATAACGGACTTACATGGTCGGATATTGAGCTTTCGGAAGTTAATACAACAAATACACTTCCTGCATTTACAAATCTTGGAAATGACATTCTGCTTGTATGGGGAGGACATAGCGATGTAAGTCCGAGAAAACAGCAGAGATATCCTCTCGCACTTGCATATTCGCCTGATGATGGTGAAACATGGCTTCAGAAATTTGATTTGTGGTCAGGTACTTCAAGAGCGAATTATATTTGTCATGGTGCAAATTCGGGAATTATAAGAGCGGTTCAGTCAAGTATAACAATAAGTAATGCTTACGGCGATAATGATGCTTATATTTCCTATCATGAAGAATGGAATCACAATACCGGTATGCTTATTGAGGATATAGAAGATTATCTTCATAAAACAAAAGGTGCGGCAGATGATTTCGAAAATGTGACTACAGCGATTGACGAAGGTTGGCTTCCGTACAGAGGAACTGTTGAGGTTACCTCAGAAAAAGCATATTCAGGAACAAGAGCACTTAAAATTGATGATGTACCGTCTATGATAACACGTGCATCACGTGCTGTTCCTATGACAACGAAAGGTGAGCTCAGCTTTGACTTCAACCTTGAAAATGCCACAACGGGATTTACTATTGAAATGAAATCCACATTCAATTATGAAGCATATCAGTCTACAATCGCTATGGTCAGCATAAACCGTAACGGAGAAGTGTTTGCCGTTAACCCCCGCTCTCATGATGCAGGAATATCTCTTGCAAAGATTGGAATGGATGAATGGCATAATCTGAAAGTTATATTCAATGTTGATACAGAGTCGGGAGAGCTTTATCTTGACGGTGAATATATCGGAGAGGTGCCCATAAATACGGATTCTACCGTAGGCGGCGTATGCTTTGTGCAGATTTCGGACGGAAGTACAAATGCAACTCCGGGACTTACTGCATATGTTGATAACTTTGTCCTTTCTGAAGGTACAACAACAGGAGCTGTTGAACCTTATACTCTTTCTGTTGATGAAACAGGTGTTCTTGCAAAAGGAATTCTTGAAAACTGTGTTCTTGCTGTTGCAAACTACGCAGGAGGAAAGCTTCTCGGAACAGAAATTATTCCGTTGGCTTATGATAAAAAGATAAGATTTTCCGATATGTCACTTGATATACAAAGCGAAAATGAAGTAAAAGCATTTCTCTGGAACGATACGGATGATATTGCACCCCTTTGTGAAAGTGTTACATATAATGTTCCGAAGGAAATTACCTATGGTGAAAATCTGATTTCCAATTATAACTTCACCGATGAAAACGGAAACGGAACTCTTGAAGGCTGGTCACTTTACAGCGACAATGCCACAGCCCTTCAGAGCGGTATGTCCATGGAGCTGTCGGAAGCTACCTTAAACGGAGTTACAAAGCCTGTACTTAAGTGGAATTACCTTATCGGCAATCAGGGATATATCCGTTATCTTGATTACAAGATAGGAAAGCTTGAGCCGGGAGACTATCTCGTATCCCTTACTGTTTCCATCCCCGGAAATCCGGGTTCAAATTCTTTTGGTATAACAAGAGACTCAAATGGTCCGCTTGAGGTTAATAACGGATATCAGATAGGAAGATTTACAGCAGACTACAAAACGTTTACAAAGACTGTCACAATAACCGAGGATATAAAGGATGTTGAGCAAAGCTTCAGAATTTCATCCAACGGATATGGTGATAAGGGAAGTCTGTATGTATGGGAAGCATCTGTACGAAAAATTAATTAATGAAAAGATGGGGCTGTTGCCTTTAGCGCAGACCGTTCAAAAGCTCCGAAAACGGCTTAAACCCTACATTTGGAACAATTGTCAAACACTTGAATAAAGTTGAAATCCGCAATTCTCTTGCGGATTTCTCGTATTTTTATGCTTTTGAACTATCCACGAAACTCACCACTCGACGTACCATCGTACGCCTTCGGGCAGGACCAAATGCGGCAAAACCCGCATTTGGCTTCGTTTCGTGAATTACGACTACGCATGCATAAATTCCACTAACCAAATCATAGATTTGGAGTGTCACGTATCTGCATCTAAACTCAATCAGCCCCAAAAGGGGGTGCTGCTTAACGCAACACCCCCTTGTTATATTTTCCGATATACGGGGATTTGAAAACCGACTTTTATACCCGGTTCTTTATTTCGGATAAATTTTGAAAATCTCTTGAAATATGGGTAATTATGTGATATAATGAATTCAACGAAGTAGAATTTGGTGATATATACAATAGGAGTAATAATAATGAAATTAGCAACTACTACAGGTGATTTCAGACCGTATTGTACAAGCTATATGGAGCGTCTGGAACATGTGTGTGAAGCAGGTTTTAAGTATATTGACCTCGATATGTATGTTATAGATGATAATGACAAGCTTCTCGTTCGTACTGACTGGCGTGACTATGCGAAGATGCTAAAAAAAAGAGCAGACGAGCTTGGAGCTGAGTTTGTTCAGGCACATTCTCCGGGCGGAAATCCTCTTGCTGAAGATGAAGCTGACAGACTCCTGAGCGCAACCATCCGTTCTATTGAAGTATGCGGAGAACTAGGTATACCGAATATTGTCGTTCATTCCGGAATGTTACCGGGAATCAGCAAAGCTGAATTTTTTGAAAAAAACAGAGATTTTTATTCAAAACTGTTTCCGGCAATGGAAAAGTGTAATGTGAATGTACTTTGTGAAAACAGTACTAAAGCAAATATGGGCGAAATGTATTTCACAAACAGCGGTTCAGATATGGCAGAGTTTGTAAAATTTGTAAACCATCCGCTGTTTCACGCCTGCTGGGATACAGGCCACGGGAACTGCGAGGGTAATCAATATGATGATATTCTGGAAATAGGAAATGACCTTTATGCGGTTCATATAAACGATAACTGCGGAACGCGGGATGAGCATTTGATACCGTATCTCGGGACAGTGAACATGGATGAAATCATAAATGCCCTGATAGATATCGGATTTAACGGCTACTTTACTTTTGAAGCATCAAGTGTTCTTCGAAAAAGCCAATATTGGCTCGGAAACAGAAGAACTTTTGAAGGAGATAAACGATTGTTGCATCCACAGCTTTTTATGCAGAAGCATCTGGAAAAGCTTATGTATGATACCGGTGTTTATATGCTTAAACAATATAACTGTTATGAGGAATAAAATGATGAAACCTAAAATATTATTGTCAGCAAACTTAAAAAAAGAGGATTACATTGACGCAGTAAACAACTGCGGAGGAATCGCTGTGGCGGAGTATTGCCCCGAAGCTTCAGCAGACGGATATGACGGACTGATTCTGTGCGGCGGAAATGATATTAACCCTGCATATTACAACGAAGAAATAAACGGGGCAGTCAATATAGATAATGAAAGAGACGAAGCTGAATTCAGTCTTCTTAAAGCATTTATTGATGCAAGAAAGCCGGTAATGGGGATATGCCGTGGCTGTCAGCTTCTGAATATCGCATTCGGAGGAACGCTTTATCAGGATATAGATAATGTAAGAGAACACCGTTCATCCAGTGATTATTACATGGTACATAATGTGAAAGCTTCAGAAAAAAGCTTTATTCACAGCTTGTACGGAGACGAGTTCTCCGTAAACAGCTTTCATCATCAGGCAATCTGCGAGCCGGGAGACGGATTTGATATTATTATGACAGCACATGACGGAACCGCAGAAGGAATATGCCATAAATCATTGCCTGTATTCGGAGTTCAATGGCACCCGGAAAGAATGTGTTTTTCACATAAGAGAAACGACGCTGTTGACGGAAAATATATATTTGAGTATTTTATAAACTTATGTTTAAAGGAGAGCAAAGATGCTGAAAGAAAAAATTAAATCAGGAAAAACATATCTCGGAATAGAGCTTGGCTCTACAAGAATAAAGGCGTGTCTTGTAGATGATACATACACACCCGTGGCAAACGGGAGCTATGACTGGGAAAACAGCTTTGAAAACGGATACTGGACATATTCGCTTGACAGCGTGCATGAAGGTGTTAAAGAATGTTTTAAGAATCTGTCGGAAAATGTTTCTGACAAATACGGTGTTAAGCTTGAAGCTGTTGGTGCAATCGGTATTTCTGCAATGATGCACGGATATCTTGCGTTTGACAAAGACGGAAAATTACTTGCACCGTTCAGAACATGGCGTAATACTACAACCGAACAGGCGGCATCGGAGCTGACAAAACTTTTCGGCTTCAACATTCCTCAAAGATGGAGTATTTCGCATCTTTATCAGGCGATGCTCAACAAAGAAAAACACGTGTCTGAAATTTCATATATAACTACTCTTTCCGGCTATGTTCATTATCTCCTTACAGGAAAACGAGAGCTCGGAATAGGTGATGCGTCGGGAATGTTCCCGGTAAGCGGAAATTCATACGACAGCGAAATGCTTGACAAGTTCAGTAAGCTCACTGACGATTATGACTGGGATATAAGAAACATTCTTCCCGAAGTTAAAAATGCAGGAGAAGCAGGCACTGTTCTTTCAGAAGCAGGCGCGAAGTTTTTAGATATGACAGGAACACTTAAGCCCGGCATCCCTGTATGTCCGCCTGAAGGCGATGCAGGAACAGGCATGGTCGCAACAAACTCTGTTGCCCCGAAAACAGGAAATGTATCGGCAGGAACGTCAATTTTTGCAATGCTTGTACTTGAAAAACCACTAAGCAGTCTTTACCCGCAGATTGATATTGTTGCTACTCCCGGCGGTCTGCCGGTTGCAATGGTTCACTGCAATAACTGTTGCGGTGAGCTTGACTCATGGGTTAATATGTTTGATGAATTTGCAACGCTTTCAGGAAACCCGATAAGTAAATCAGACCTTTATGAAATGCTTTACCGCAATGCTCTTACAGGCGATACAGACTGCAATGGAATAGTATCATACAACTATCTTTCAGGAGAACACGTAACAGAAGTATCAAGCGGCAGACCGATGTGCTTCCGTCTTCCGGGAAATAAAATGACACTTGCGAACTTTATGAAATCGCAGATTTACTCAGCATTTGCAACGCTGTCAATAGGAATGGAAACACTTTTTGATACGGAAAAAGTAAGTGCAAATCAGTTCCTCGCTCATGGCGGACTGTTTAAGGTTCAGGGTGTTGCACAGCAGTTTCTTGCCGATGCACTTAAAACTCCTGTATCGGTAATGTCAACTGCAGGAGAAGGCGGTGCATGGGGAATGGCACTTCTTTCTGCTTACATGATAAACGGAAACGGAAAAACACTTGGTGACTGGCTGAATGATGAAGTGTTCAGCAGCATGGATATTACAACGCTCAATCCCGATTCAAATGGAGCATCAGGTTTTGAGAATTATATGAAAAAATACAAAATTGGACTCGCTGCTGAAAAAATATTGGGAGAAATATAAAATATGCTTAAAAACTAATACAGAGGAATTTATATGGAACATATTTTATACTGGATATGGATCACAAATGCACTGAAATTCGGAAAAATTAAAAAGCTTCACAAGATAGCGGGAAATGTGGAAGAAATCTATTTCAGAGATAATTACGATGAATTCCCTTTTCTTACCGATGACGACAAAAAAGCTCTGCTTGACAAAAGAACAGGTGATGCAAGAAAACTGTATGATGAATGTGTAAGGCTCGGAATCAGGATTATTGTCTGGGATGACAGAAGATTTTATCCGCCGATGCTCAGACACATTTCTAAACCTCCGCTTATTCTTTATGCAAAAGGAATAATTCCTGACTGGAAATCTATTTTTACTCTGGGTATAGTCGGTACAAGAAACATGACAGAATACGGAGAGCGTGTAACCGAAGAATTTGCTGAAGGACTTGTAAAAGCAGGTGTGACTGTTGTAACAGGCTTTGCGAGAGGAAATGATATCGTTGCGACACGTGTTGCGCTCAGACACAATGCTTTCTCAATCGCTCTTTTCGGCAGTGGTGTTGATGTTGTATATCCATCTGAAAACGGTTTTGAATATGATAAGATGCTTGAGTGCGGACTGATTCTGTCGGAACAGCCGCCCGGGACAAGACCGGACAAGTGGAATTTTCCGAAGCGGAACAGAATACTTGCCGGTATCTGCAACGGAGTGCTGGTTACAGAAGCACCAAAGGTCAGCGGAGCATTGATAACCGCACATATTGCGGCTGAAGAAGGAAGAGATGTATTTGCAATTCCCGGAAATATCGGAAGAAGCAAATGCGTCGGAACAAATATCCTTATTCAGGAAGGCGCAAAGCCTGTTATGAGCTATGAGGATATATTATGTGAATATCCTGTTTTTGCTCAGCGTGAGCCGGAAAAAGAACAGGATGAAACAATTGTTGAACCCGAAGAAAATGAGCCCGAGAAAACAGAAATTAAAGAAGGGACAACAGAGGATAAAATTCTTGAATTGCTGTCAGTAAAGGATACTGTAGTAGATGAAATGATATCAGAGCTTGGTATATCTGCAACAGAATGTAACTCAATTTGCTTTATGCTTGAGCTGTCAGGAAAAATAACCCGATTACCGGGTAATATATACCACAGAAACGAAAATTAAATGCGTTAGTTCAATATATTTATATGACATGATAATATTCTGTTCTTTACAAACTAATTTGACTGTGATATAATTACATTAAAGAATAGCTCTCTCTTAATAATTTATATATTCACCGATTGTCAATGCTCCCCGGCTGAGGCTTAAGGTGAAGAAAGGCAATACGGGTTTTATAAATTCGTATTGTTTTTTCTAAGAAAAAATATTTATCGGCTACGGAGCAGGGATATGAAAAAGAAATATTATGCCGTTAAAAACGGAAAAGTCCCCGGAATATACGAAACATGGGCTGAGTGCAGTGAAATGGTTAAAGGATATTCCGGTGCAGAATATAAAAGCTTTGAAAACAGAGAAGATGCTGTCAGCTTTATAAACGGTTCGGAAAATAATGAACCCGAAACAGAATGTGAAGCAACAGCCTATACAGACGGAAGCTTCAATATAAAGAACAGTAATTTTTCTTACGGTGTTGTAATGTTCCATAACGGAGAAAAGCTTACTTTTTCACAATCGTTCAATGAACCTGAGCTTGCAACAATGAGAAATGTTGCAGGAGAAATTGCAGGTGCAAGACGTGCGATGGAATACTGTGTGGAAAAAGGCATAAGCTCTCTTGAAATCAGATATGACTATGAAGGTGTGGAAAAATGGTGTACCGGTGTATGGAAAACAAATAAATCCGGAACTATTGCTTACAAGGAATATTACGACAGTATAAAAGAGATTCTTTGTGTCAGATTTACTAAAGTAAAAGGACACTCAGGAAATAAATATAATGACGAAGCAGATGCCCTTGCAAAAGATGCACTGGGCATTTAAACAGGAGGAAAAAACATGGCAGAATTAAGATACAATCCTTTACTCGATGACTGGATTATGATAGCGTCACACAGACAGAACAGACCGCAGATGCCGAAAGACTGGTGTCCGTTTTGTCCGGGCTCAGGAAATGTACCTGATAATTATGACGTATTAAAATACGATAATGATTTCCCGGCACTTTCTCAGACACCGCCACCGGTTGACGATGTGGCAACAGACTTTTTCAAGGTAAAGCCCTCATACGGAAAATGCGAGGTTGTTCTCTATTCACCTGAGCATACAACCACTCTTCCGAAGCTCCCGGTTGAACATATTGAAAAGCTTGTTTCACTCTGGCAGGAGAGATTTGCAGAGCTTTCAAAGGATGAAAATGTAAAGTACATATTTATGTTTGAAAACAAGGGTGAGCCGGTTGGTGTTACAATGCCTCATCCCCACGGTCAGATTTACGCGTACAGCGTACTTCCGAAGCGCATAAGAGAAGAACTCGGAAACAGTAAAAAGCATCTTGAAAAGACAGGAAAATGTCTTATCTGCGATATAATGGAAAATGAAATCAAGGAAAAGGCAAGAGTTATTACTGAAAATGAAGACTTTATCACAATTCTTCCTTTCTTCTCAGACTACCCGTACGGTGTATATATAATTGCGAAAAAGCATGTTCAGAATGTATGTGATTTTGATGAAGGTATGAAAAAAAATTTTGCAAAGATTCTTAAAGAGACAACAGGCGCACTCGATGCATTGTTTGATATGTCATTCCCGTATATGATGTGTCTGTATCAGAACCCTGTAAACGGCGAAGATGCGACAGACTATCATCATTTCCATGTAAAATTCTATCCACCGATGAGAAGCGGTGATAAGATTAAGTACTGCGCATCAAGCGAAACAGGTGCATGGGCTAACTGTAACCCGACAGCTCCTGAAGAAAAAGCGGAGGAATTGAGACAAGCTCATAAGAAATTTATTGAATCACTTTAATATAAGGAGGAAAAAATAATGGAAGTTAATGAAATGAAAAAAATGTTTGGCGAAATTTTCGGTGAAGGCGGAGAGCTTCGTGTTTTCAAATCCCCGGGAAGAGTTAACCTTATCGGTGAACACGTTGACTACTGCGGTGGCCCGGTTATGCCGGCGGCTCTTACAATGGAAACAACAATTATCGCAAGAAAAAGAGACGATAATATGTTAAGACTTAAAGCTACTGACCTTGATATTCTTGTTGAAGCAGAGCTTGACAAGCTTGAAGAGTTCAAAGGCAAACTCAAGTGGGGCGATTATCAGCTCGGCGTTGCAGTTGAGCTTATGAAGGACGGTTATGACCTTTGCGGTGCAGACCTTCTTTATGATGATACAGTACCTCATGGCGGCGGTCTTTCATCATCAGCTGCTATCGAAGTGTCAACTGCTCTTTGCTTTGCTAAGTTTGCAAACGAAAAAGCAGGTAAAGATACTGAAATAGACATGATTGAAATGGCTCTTATCAGCCAGCGTGCAGAGCATAACTTTATCGGAGTTAAATGCGGTATCATGGACCAGTTTGCATCAGCTATGGGTAAGAAAGACCATGCAATATTCCTTGACTGTGCAACTCTCGGTTATGAACACGTGCCTCTCAACCTCGGTGATTGTAAGCTCGTTCTTACAAATACAAACGTAAAACATTCACTCGGCAATTCTGCATATAATGAAAGAAGAAGCCAGTGTGAAGAAGGTCTTAATGCATTAAAGGAAGCTCTTCCGGATATCGAACAGCTCGCTGATGTGTCTGTTGAAGATTTTGAAAAGCATCAGATGCTTATAAAGGATGAAACAGTAAGACGCAGAATAAAACACGTTGTAGGCGAATGTGCAAGAGTGCATGAAAGTGTTAAGGCTATGAAGGAAAATGACCTCGTAAAATTCGGTCAGCTTATGTACGGTTCACACGATTCACTTCAGTATGACTATGAAGTAACCTGTCCTGAACTTGACTTCCTTTCACATGAAGCAAGAAAGATTGACGGTGTTTTAGGTTCGAGAATGACAGGTGCAGGCTTCGGCGGATGTACTGTAAGTATTATAAAAGACAGCGCTGTTGATGAATATATCAAAACAGTAGGCGCACTTTATAAAGAAAAATTCGGAATTGAAGCATCATTCTACATTTCAGATGTAGGCGATGGCGGACAGGAATATTAATAGGGAATACAAAAACGAGGGGCTGTTGCCTTTAGCGCAGACCGATCAAAAGCTCCGAAAACGGTTTAAAACCTGCATACGGAACCTTTGTCAAACATTTGAATAAAGTAGAAATCCGCAAGAGAATTGCGGATTTCTCGTATTTTTATGCTTTTGAACGGTCTGCGCTAAAGGCAACAGCCCCAAAAGGGGGCGTCAGACTGTCGAATAATATGTGAATTGCAAGCCTTCTCCTTTGAGGAGAAGGTGTCAGCTTTGCTGACGGATGAGGTGTAGGAACTTTAGTTCCGTCATTGAAAATACAGTAATTATCTTGTGTTACGCCGTCAAGACGGCTACACCTCACCACCGCATATGCGGAGCCTCTCCTCAAGGAGAAGCCTTTAATATTACTCTGATTTTAATTATTCGACAGTCTGGCGTTGCTTAACGCAACACCCCATTGTTTTTTTCTTGCTATTTCCACATAAAGCTTCCTGACAGCAACGTTACCGATTCATTTGATACTGTAAGGATTCCGCCGTCGGTATGCCCGGTTTTTATATCTCCGTTTTCAAGCTCTACTGTGCAGTCGCATGGCTGTACAGCAGTAATAAACGGTATATGACCTGCAAGCACCGCCAAATCACCCTCAACTCCGCGAAGGCTGATTTTAACTGCGCTGTCACGGAACAAATCTCCTTCAGGAGATGATATTACAAGAGGAAAGGTTTTCATTACTGCACCTTCTTCCCTTTCTCTACCGCTTCATCAATTGTTCCCACAAACAGGAATGCTGATTCGGGAAGGTCATCGTGCTTGCCTTCAATAATCTCTTTAAAGCCACGGATTGTTTCAGAAAGCGGAACATATGTTCCTTCTATACCTGTAAACTTCTCAGACACATAGAACGGCTGAGAAAGGAAACGCTGAATTTTTCTTGCTCTCTGAACAAGCAATTTATCTTCATCAGACAATTCGTCCATACCCATGATAGCGATAATATCCATAAGCTCCTGATAACGCTGAAGTATACGCTGAACCTCACGTGCCACAGTATAATGCTCTTCACCGAGAACTTCGGGAGAAAGAATACGGCTCGTTGATTCAAGAGGATCAACAGCAGGGTAAATACCCTGAGATGCGATATTTCTCGAAAGAACCGTTGTAGCATCAAGATGTGCAAACGTTGTTGCCGGAGCAGGGTCAGTAAGGTCATCGGCAGGTACATAAACCGCCTGAATTGACGTGATAGACCCTTTCTTTGTTGATGTGATTCGCTCCTGCAAATCACCCATTTCCGTAGCCAGTGTCGGCTGATAACCAACCGCAGAAGGCATACGTCCGAGAAGTGCTGAAACCTCACTTCCTGCCTGTGTAAATCTGAAGATATTATCAATAAATAGAAGTACGTCCTGTCCTTCTTCGTCTCTGAAATACTCAGCCATTGTAAGTCCCGAAAGACCTACTCTCATTCTTGCGCCGGGCGGCTCATTCATCTGTCCGTAAACAAGAGTTGTATTACTTAGAACTCCCGACTCTTTCATTTCATTATAGAGGTCGTTACCCTCACGTGTACGTTCACCGACACCTGTGAAAACCGACAGACCTCCGTGCTGTTTTGCAATATTATTGATAAGCTCCATAATCAGAACTGTTTTACCAACTCCGGCACCACCGAACAGCCCTATTTTTCCGCCTTTTGAATAAGGACAAATAAGGTCAATAACCTTAATACCTGTTTCAAGGATTTCCGTAGATGTTGAAAGCTCACTGTAGCTCGGAGCAGGACGGTGAATATTCCATCTTTCCGTATCATCATCAAATGGCTGATTATCAACCGTATCACCAAGAACATTAAATATTCTTCCCAGTGTTTTACGGCCTACAGGAACGGTTATTGTCTCGCCTGTATCAGTAACAGGAGTACCGCGTTTAAGACCATCTGTAGATGACATAGCGATACAACGTGCTGTGTTATCACCTATATGCTGAGCCACTTCAACAGTCAATTGCTTATCACCGTTTTGCATAGTCAACGCATTATATATAGAAGGCAGACTGCCCTCCTCAAAACTTACATCGACAACAGGCCCCATAACCTGTAATACCTTACCTTTAGCTGTATCTGACATTTATCTTGCCTCCTTATAAGCCGCTTCCTGCGACAATTTCGGTAATTTCCTGAGTAATCGCACCCTGTCTTGCTCTGTTATATGCAAGACCGAGGTCGTCAAGCATTTCCTGCGCATTCTTTCCTGCAGAGTCCATAGCAACACGTCGTGCCGCAACCTCACAGGCAAAGCTTTCCTTTGCACAGGCAACAAGTATGCCCGCAACATATTCAGGAATCATTGCATTCAATACAGTAATTTCGTCAGGTTCGAAAACTATACCGCTTGTACCTGCCTTCTTGTTCTTTTCAAGAGGAAGTACCCATTTGATATATGCTTCCTGAGACATCATCGAAATATAACTTGTACATACTATTCCGAGTCGGTCAAATTTCCCGTCCGCAAAATCAGTACACACAGAATCTGCAATTTCTTTTGCATCAGCATAGCTGAAATTCTCTGCCGAACGGTAATCTCCGCCGTATCTGTCACAGGCATATTTGCCTATTGCAGTTATTTCAGCATCAGAACATTCTCTGACTATGCGGAAAATATTCGCATTATAGCCTCCTGCAAGACCTCTGTCTCCTGCAATTACAACAAGACGAAGCCTTCCGCTGTCTCTTTGTGCCATATACGGGCTTTTTACACATTCGGAACACGAAGTAAGCTGTGCTGCCGCTTCACGTACGGCACGTGCATACTCATTTCCTCTGTTCATCGCCTCGTTTGCCCGACGAATCTTTGATGAAGCAACAAGTCCCATCGCTTTTGTAAGGTGCAAAGTGGAATTTACGCTTTTGATGCGTGTTCGGAGTTTCTTTATATCTGCACCCATACCGTCACCTCTTCATTTCCGAAAGAGCTGTTTTTAATTCGTCTATATCTTTGTCTTCCCAGCTTCCTGATTCAACACGTGTTAAAAATCCGCTGTATTTATTTTCAAGAAGTGCAAAAAGATTCTGTTCATACTCTTTTACCTGCTTAACAGGTATATCGTTAAGATATCCGTTAATAACCGCATAAACAATCGCAACCTGACAGCCTACACGTACAGGAGAATTACGGTCCTGCTTAAGCACTTCAACAATTCTCTCTCCAAGAGCAAGTCTCGCTTTTGTATCAGCATCGAGGTCACTTCCGAACTGAGCAAAAGACTGAAGCTCACGATACTGTGAATAAAGGAGCTTAAGCTCACCTGATACCTTTTTCATAGCCTTAAGCTGTGCCGAACCGCCAACACGGCTGACAGAAATACCGGGATTGATAGCCGGCATAACGCCTGCATGGAAAAGCTCTGTTTCAAGGAATATCTGTCCGTCGGTAATCGAAATTACGTTTGTCGGAATGTATGCTGAAACATCACCTGCCTGTGTCTCGATAATCGGCAAAGCAGTAATTGAGCCTCCGCCGTATTCCGGAGCAACACAAGCCGCACGTTCAAGAAGACGTGAGTGGAGATAGAATACATCTCCGGGATATGCTTCACGTCCGGGCGGACGTCTGATAAGAAGCGAAAGGGCACGGTACGCAACCGCGTGCTTTGAAAGGTCATCATAAATTATGAGGACATCCTTGCCCTGTTCTCTGAAATATTCCGCCATAGCACATCCTGAGTACGGTGCGACGTACTGAAGCGGTGCTGACTCCGATGCAGATGCCGAAACGACAATCGTGTACTCCATTGCACCTGCAGCAGTAAGCTGATTTACAAGCTGAACAACCGAACTGTTCTTCTGTCCGATTGCTACATAAATACAGTAAACATCTGTATTCTTCTGATTGATAATTGTATCAATAACTATTTCAGTTTTACCCGTCTGACGGTCACCTATTATAAGCTCACGCTGACCTCTGCCGATAGGAATCATACTGTCAATAGCCTTAATTCCTGTCTGAAGCGGAACAGATACGCTTTTTCTTTCTATAATCCCCGGTGCTTCCGATTCGACAGGACGTGTTTCCTTTGTATCAACAGGCCCTTTTCCGTCAACAGGAACACCAAGTGTGTTTACAACTCTACCGAGAAGTGCCTCACCTACAGGCACTGATAAAACCTTGCCTGTTCTCTTTACAGAGGAGCCTTCTCTTATATCATTTTCGTTTGAAAGAAGTGCAACAGATACAGTTTCACTCTCAAGATTCTGTGCCATTCCGAAGCTTCCGTCTTCAAATTCAAGAAGCTCACTTGCCATACACTCACTGAGACCGTGAACTCTTGCGATTCCGTCACCTACAAGAATAACTGTGCCTGTCTCTTTCATTTCAATACGTGATTTATAATTTTTAATTTGTTCTTTGATTATATTGCTGATTTCTTCAGGTCTTGTGTTCATTCGTTAATCACTTCCTTTATATCATGCAGGCGTGTACGCAGGCTTCCGTCAAGTACCTTGCCGTCTATCTCTGCAATCAAACCGCCAAGCAACGATTCATCAATAAAATATTCCATGCTTACCGTGCTTTTTGTCATAGCCTCAAGCTTGTTTTTAAGCTTTTCCTTCTCCTCATCCGTAAGCTCAACCGCACTTGTGATTTTAGCGTTTGATATACGTTTTGACTCATCGAGAAGATTTTTATATTCTTCTGCGGAATCATAAAAACATGATATCCGTCCTTTTTCGCATAAAAGCTGAAGATATGAAACAACATCTTCAGGGATTTTTCCCGAAAACGCCTGCTCAACCGCATTCAACCGTTCGCTTAAGGGTATACTGAGAGATTCCAGAAAAGAAAGATATTCCGGATGCTCTTCAAAATTACTTTTCAGAGTTTCAAGTGCTTCACCATACTCTTCCTTCATATCCTTTTCACAGGCAAGCATAAAAAGCGCAGCTCCGTATTCCTTACTGATTTCCGTCATCGCTATCACCTATTTTCTCAATAAAAGAATCAATCAGATCGTGATGATCCTTTGTGTCGATTTCCCTGCCAAGCATTTTCTCAGTAAGAATACCTGAAACCTCAACGATTTCATGTTTGATTTTGTCAGCTGATTTTTTATATTCAAGCTCTGCTTCCGTTTCCGCCTGACGAAGAATACTTTCGGCACGGTTTTTAGCTTCTTCAACAATTTTCTCACCACGGAATTTCGCATTTTCTGCAGCGCTCGTCAAAATAGCATCCGCCTCATCTTTCGCACCGCGGAGCTGATTTTCCCATTTCTTTTTATTTTCTTCCGCTTCCTGTGCCGCATCGCTTGCCGCCGAATACTGTGTTTCAATCTCGCTTTCTCTTTTAGCCAGAATATTCTTTACAGGCTTAAAAAGGAACTTTTTGATTATCAGAAAAAGAATCAACAGATTTGCAAGCGAAATCAGTATCTGCCACAGGTTGACGGAAATGACGTCTAATGACTGTACCATTCTACTTACTCCTCAATTATTTTCCTACTGCTTTCATTAAAATATCAACAAGCAGATTAGGCGCAACGAAAATAAGCAAAATTGCAATAACGAGCGCATAAAGACCTGTTGTTTCCGCAATAGCACAACCCATAAGCATTGTACTTGTTACTTCACCTTTACATTCAGGCTGTCTTCCGATAGCTTCACAAGCTTTCGCAACAGCATTACCTTCACCAATACCCGGGCCTATACCGGCTATCATAGCCGTGCCGGCACCCAGAGCACACGCACCTAAAATAATACCAATAGCAAGTTCCAACATTTTTAATTACCTCCTGAGTAAATTTATTTATTTATTTGTTGTTTTAATTTCTTCTTTTTAAAGTAGTCTTCCATCGGGAATCCGTCAGAAACATACATCATTGTAAGCATAGCAAAAATATAAGCCTGCAAACAACCGCTGAATACATCAAAATATATTGATAAGACAGCAGGTATACCTATCTGAAACAGCGGAAATTCTCCTAAAAACCCGGGAATCCAACCAAGGATAAGAGACGAAAGCCCCTGAAGTCCCGCCGCAACCAGTACGGAAATGACCGAGCCGGACAAAACATTTCCGTAATGACGGAAAGCCATAGACACCGGGGTTGCTATTTCTCCGATAACATTAAGCGGTGTCAGAAGTGCCGGACTGGCAAGGCTTTTCAGATAATAAACAGGCCCGCATTTCATCTTATAATACGTTATAAGGACAAATGCAATTATTGCCCACCCGGCTACAACATTTATATCAGAAGTAGGCGGATATAGACCGACAAGTGCGAGAAGACTTGAAAATGCAGACAACGCAATAATCGATGCGATAAAAGCAGAAAAACCTACAAAATAATCACCCATATTCTGCTTGACAAGATTTTCAACCTTTTCTACAATCCATTCAGCAAGATGCTGACGTTTTAAAATCTCCCTTGTTTTAAGTCCGTGAGTAAGATACAGACAAAGCCCCGAAACCGAAATCATAACAAGCCACGAATTTATCTGTGCACTTGTAATAATGAGATTCTGAATCGGCATGGGTACTGTGAAATAAATCTGCGCACCCGTTATCTGTATTCCTTCACTCAAAGGAGTTGTCAGTATTTTTAAAACAATACCAAGTACAATCGGCAGAATCATCATACATATATAAAGTATATCAACTACCGCAAAACGGCTTTTCTTCATTTTTATTTTTTCTCACCTCCTGTCATAAGTGAACGAAATGCTATAGCAATTCTCGGAAAAACAACCGGAATAACAACCGCCCATATATTAAATACAGGCAAAGCCGCACCGACAGCTATTCCGACAAGCATAAACAAGGTTCTGTACGTATGCGATATTTTCATTATATTTTTAGCTTCTTTTTCATCTTTTTGCAAAGCTTTCTGTACTGAAATTCCCATAAGAAAAAAATTAAGCACACCAATAACTCCGCTTAAAAGATTGCCGAGAAGCACGGTATAATCCCACTTCCCCGAAATAAGAAAAACAGCCTGCATAATAATGCTCAGCAAAAGAACAAAATATGCAATATATCTCGTTTCTTTTATGACTGTATAATCTATTTTTGCCATCAAATCACCTTTTTATTAAAATTTTCGCAATTACTTCTATTATACCAAATTTTATATATTATGTCCATAAAAAAAATTTTATTTGTAAATATTAGACATATTTACTATGTAATTTTTGACAATAAATAAAGTCGCACCTATGCGACTTTATTTATTATCGGTATATTCAGCTGTGAGTTTAGAATAAACTATCATCTGACTTTTATATAGTCCCGAATGTCCCGACATTATATAGCTTACAGCGCAGGCTATACCAAAAAGCAGTATACCCTCCGCTCCGAAAATTTCAACTGCAAGAAATATAGAAGCGACCGGGCAGTTTACAACTCCACAGAACAACGCAACCATGCCTATCGCGGCGGCAAATCCGGCATCCATACCAAGAACCGATGCCATTATACAGCCGAACGTTGAGCCTATAAACAGCGTAGGTACGATTTCTCCGCCTTTGAACCCTGCCGAGATAGTGACGGCCGTAAAGATTATTTTCAATATGAAATCCCAATGCCGGGCTTCACCTGAAATCGCACGGGTAATTACATGCATTCCTGCACCGTTATAATCATACGTATTTACAGCAAGTGTCAGAATTATAATGATTCCTGCACCGACAGCAGCACGCACATAACAATTGTGTATCAGCTTATCCATAACCGCTTCACACTTTTCAATCGAAGCACAAAAGATTATGCTTAAAACTGCACACAGAGCGGCAAGAATAATAACCTTTATCAGTATTGACGGAGTAAGTGACGGTATTAAAACATTATCGAATCTTATAGGTGATACTCCCGAAACAACTGATATGTAAAAAGCTGTTGCAGAAGCTGTTACACAGGCGAGAAACCCTGTATAATTAAGAACTCCGACCTTGACAACCTCAAGTGCAAAAACCGCCGCAGTAACCGGTGTTCCGAACAAAGCCGCAAAAACACTGCTCATACCTGCCATTGTTATTATATGTATGCTGTCAGAATCAAGTTTCAAAAGCTTTCCGAAATTATATCCTATTCCTCCGCCAATCTGAAGTGCCGCACCCTCACGCCCGGCAGAACCACCGAACAGATGAGTTATAACCGTGCTTATAAAAATCAGCGGAACCATAACAAAGGGAATATTCCTGTCACCCCTTACTGCTTCCATAACACGGTTTGTATCTATTCTTCCTCTTGAGCTGAACAATCGGTACAAAGCCGCAATTATAAGACCTCCGACAGGGAGAAAATATATCATAAAGCTGTGCTCTCCCCTGAACTCGGTGACATAGTCAACTGCAAAGTGAAAAAGAACACCTGCCACACCGCCAAACGCACCTACAACAACAGAAAGAATAAACCACTTTAAAAATGTTTTTATATACTGAGATACTTTCTTTAAATATTTTTCATAGTAATTCATAAATCATTCCCCATTATTTTTTTCGAAAATTCATACGGTCGTATTATCAGAAAATGCTAAGCTCAAGTTCACTGCTCAGTTTTTCAAGTGCTTTTATTCCCGCAGTACTGTTACCTTTTTTATCAAGTGCAGGGGAGTATATTCCTATTCCCATTCTGCCCGGAACTATCGCCATTATTCCGCCTCCGACACCACTTTTTGCCGGAACACCCACATTAAGAGCAAATTCACCCGATCCGTCATACATTCCGCAGGTCATAAGAACTGCATTTACATATCTTGCATATCCGGCGTTGAAAAGCTCCTCCTTTGTTCTTATATGTTTTCCCTTATCCGACAATACATACGCAATTCTTGCCAGGTCAACTGCTGTTACTTTTATTGAGCATGCACGAAAATAGAAATCAAGGATGTCCTCCACATCCCCGTCTATCATTCCGTATGCCTTCAGCATATACGCAAGAGCTCTGTTTTTGCTTCCCGTTGCTTTTTCGGACAAGTACACCTGTTCGTCAACATCAAGACAAGGATTGTCGGCCATTTTTCTTGTCATATCAAGAAGACGTAAAAATCTCTCCTGACACGTATCTCCGTTTATAAGTGTACAAAGTGCAATGGCTCCTGTATTTATCATCGGATTAATATGCTCTCTTTTAAGCGCCTGGTCACTATAGTTAAATGCATCAAAAGGTTTACCGGTTGACTCAACACCTACAAGATTACGCACACATTCTTCACCTCTGTCAAGCAGAGCCGTCAGAAGTATTATAGGCTTTACAATACTTTGCATTGTGAATTTATTTTCGTAGTCACCGGCATAATTCAGTTTTCCGTTTTCTGTCATGACACATATTCCAAGCTTATTTTTATCAACTTTTGCAAGCTCAGGAATATATCTGGCAACCTCACCGTATTCTGTATACTTACGGCAGTCATTCAATATATTTTCCAGTAATTTATTCATGGCTTTCTCCCAATTCAGCACAAGCGAGAGCCTCATCTATATGAGCACAGAAATTTTCTTTTCCTACTTTATCATAAAATCCGTTTTTCTTCATTACATCAAGAGGCTGAGGATTAACGTGCGAAAGAATAAGCTTGACATTTTTCTTGCTACACTTTTTATAAAGTGTTTCAAGAGAATTCATCGCTGTTGCATCAAGAGCCGAAACTCCCCTCATTCTTAAAATAAGACAACTTGTATAGTCCTTAAGTTTAATATCAAGAACCTTATCAGCTGCGCCGAAGAAAAGCGGGCCTGTTATTTCATACACACGTACATTTTTCGGAATTACTTTAAGGTCAAGGCTGTCCTTATCATTTTCCGCATCAACATATTTCCAGCCTGTTACATGAGTTTCTTCACTCATGCGTTTCATAAAGAGCATTGCCGCTAAAACCATACCGATTTCGATTGCTATTACGAGGTCAAAAATGACAGTGAGAGCAAACGTTACCACCATAACAATAATATCGCTTTTCGGTGCTGATTTGACAACGGAAACAAACTTTTTCCATTCGCTCATGTTGTATGCAACCATGAACAGTATTGCCGCAATTGCAGGCATAGGAATAAGTCCTGCGTACGGCATAAGGAACAGTAATACCAGCAGGAGTACAACAGCATGTACCATACCGGCAATCGGTGTTCTTCCGCCATTCTTGGCATTTGCCGCAGTTCTTGCTATAGCGCCCGTTGCCGGGATTCCGCCAAAGAATACAGATGCAATATTACCTGCACCCTGTGCTACAAGTTCCATGTTTGAGTTGTGACGCGAATTTACCATACTGTCGGCTACAACGCACGAAAGAAGCGATTCTATTGCCGCAAGAATTGCAATTGTGAACGCATCAGGAAAAACTGCCATTATCTTCGCCATGCTGAAATCCATAGCACCGAAATCCACTGACGGAAGTCCTGAAGAAATTGTATAAAGCTCGCCTATTGTAAACACTCCGTCCTCAAGACCCGGAATAAATTTAACCATAAGCACACCGACAATAACAGAAATAAGTGACGGTGGTATTTTCTTTTCAAATTTGGGATAGATAATAAGAATTGCAAGACATACCACACCGACAAGCAGTGCTTCCCAGTGGAAGCTTGAAATTGATTCTATATTTGCCATAATCTTTTCGATTGTTTCCACGGGCTTTAAGCCTTCTGCATATGTAAGACCGAGAAAATCCTTAATCTGACCGATGAATATTGTCACTGCAATACCTGCAGTAAAGCCTGTAGTTATGGTATACGGTATAAACTTAATCAGATTTCCCAGCTTAAAAATTCCCATAAGTATTAATATAATACCGGCAATAGCCGTAGCAATAAACAGTCCGTCCATGCCCTGTGCGGCAACAATTCCCGCAACAATCGTTGCAAATGCCGCTGTAGGTCCTGCAATCTGTATGCGGCTTCCGCCTAAAAACGAGACAACAAATCCTGCAGCAATAGCAGTGTAAATTCCACAAACCGGTTCAACACCCGATGCAAGGGCAAGCGCTATTGACAACGGAAGTGCAATTATCGCAACGATGATTCCTGCAATTAAGTCTTTAACAAACTGTTGTCCGTTGTAATTTTTCATAACTGAAAAAAGTTTTGGTTTTAAATAAAATTTACTCATTAGTTTCACTCCGTTTTTATTTTCTGCAGTGGCAGTGGATGTAAAGCTCAGTTTATTCATTCTGAAGCATTTTTTTCTATCCCCACAAAAGGAGGTATAAAAAACTGAGTTTTTTTACACCTCCTTTTTACGTTTCATTCCGAATTTACAGAAAGTATTCAGTGAACACTGTTCGCATTTGGGCGAACGTGCACTGCACATTTCCCGTCCGTACCAGACAAACCTGTGACATGTATCGAGCTGTTTGTCTGGCGGAATGAGCTTTTTAAGCTCCATTTCGATTTTTTCGGGGACTTCCGTATTTACGAGCCCTATTCTGTTTGTAAGTCTGATACAGTGCGTATCAACCACAACAGCCGGCTGACCGAAAATCTCACCGAGAATAAGATTCGCTGTTTTTCTCCCTGTTCCGGGCAGTGTGAGAAGCTCCTCCATTGTGGATGGAACTTCTCCGTTATATCGATCAATTATCATCCTGCAGCAGGCAATAATATTTTTTGATTTATTTCTGTACAGTCCTATGGAACGGATATCATTCTGAAGTTCAGCCAAATCAGCATTTGCAAAATCCTCTGCACAGGTATATTTTTTGAAAAGCTTTTCCGTCACTTTATTAACACTTGCATCGGTACACTGTGCCGACATTTGTGTTGCAAGAAGCATTTCGAGTGGGGTACTGTGGTTTAAAGAGCACCCCACCTCGGGATAGTACTTTTCAAGAGCTTCAACCGCAAGTGCGGCTCTTTCTTTTTTTGTCATGACTTACGCCTGTCCTGTCTGAGTGGCAACAATATTATCAACCATAGCAAGGGCATCGTCAATCTTTGACGCGTCCTTACCGCCACCCTGAGCCATGTCAGGCTTACCGCCGCCTTTTCCGCCTGCAACAGGTGTGATTTCACGGATTATGTTTCCTGAATGTGCACCAAGTTCAACAGCCGCTTTTGTAGCCATAGCAACAAATGTAATCTTATCATCGGTATTTGATGCAAGAACAATAACGCCTGTATCCATCTTTTCTTTCAGGTCGTCAGCTGCTTTTTTAAGGTCATCAGCTGTCATACCGTCAAGCTGAGCTGTTACAAGGTCAATGTTTCCGACATGCTTAACTCCAGCCATTACATCATTTGCTTTTGCACTTGCAAGCTTTGACTTAATTCCTTCAAGCTCTTTCTGAGCTGATTTAAGTTCAAAAGCAAGAACCTCTGCCTTTTTGTCTATTTCGTTAAGAAGGTTTGTTTTAAGTACCTTTGCAGTGTTGGCAATAAGTGCGTCTTTTTCCTTGATATAGTTGACAACACCTTCGCCTGTTACAGCTTCGATTCTTCTTACACCTGCGGCAACACCGCCTTCAGATATAAGCTTGAAGAGACCAACCTGTGCAGTATTTGTAAGATGAGTACCGCCACAGAATTCCACTGAGTAGTCACCCATTGATACAACTCTTACAACTTCACCGTATTTTTCACCGAACTGCGCTTCTGCACCAAGCTTTTTAGCTTCATCAATAGGAAGCTCTTTTGTTACAATTGGAAGAGCTTCAAGAACCATTTCGTTTACCTTGTCTTCAACTCTCTGAAGCTGCTCTGCTGTCATCGCTTCAAAGTGTGAGAAGTCGAAACGGAGGTGCTCCGGAGTTACAAGTGAACCTGCCTGAGCAACATGATTTCCGAGTTCTTCTTTAAGAGCTTTGTGGAGAAGGTGAGTTGCACTGTGGTTTCTGCCGATTGCCATTCTGTTCTTCTTACATACAGTAAGCTTAACGGCATCGCCTGTGCTGAATGTTCCTTCGTCAACAAAGATTTCGTGAAGATACAGACCGTCGCCTGTCTTCTTTGTATTTGTAACGTGTGCTTTTGCACCGTCTTTTTCGATAATACCTATATCTCCTACCTGACCGCCCATTTCAGCGTAGAAAGGAGTTTTTTCTGTTACGATAATTCCGAGCTGTTCCTTTGAAACAGAAGCAGAAACTTCATTTTCAGCCGCAATTCCGACAATTACAGAATCAGCTTCAAGTGTTTCATAGCCTACAAACTCAGTCTTTTCGGCATTTTCAAATTCATAAACAGTATCGCTGTCCCAGCTTGAACCGTCTTTTCTGCTTTCACGTGCAATTTTCTTCTGTTCAGCCATTGCTTCGTTAAAGCCGTCAACGTCTACCGTGAGACCTTTTTCTTCCGCGATTTCAATTGTAAGGTCAAGGGGGAATCCGTAAGTGTCGTGAAGCTTGAATGCCTGTTCGCCTGTGATTTCCTTGCCTTCCTTCATGTAATCGTTAAGAACTGCAAGACCGTTATCTATTGTAGCATCGAATCTGCCTTCTTCAATCTTTATGATATTCTTTATATAATCGCTCTTTTCAGCAAGCTCAGGATATGCAACCTTTGAATTGTCAATAACAGTATCTGCAACTTCGTAAAGGAACTGTCTGTCAATTCCAAGAAGCTTTCCGTGACGTGCGGCACGTCTTAAAAGACGTCTCAGAACGTAGCCTCTGCCTTCGTTTGAAGGGATAACACCGTCAGAAATCATCATAACCGTACTTCTGATATGGTCAGTGATTACACGGAGAGATACGTCTGTTTTTTCATTATTCTTGTATTCAACACCTGCAATTTTGCTGATGTGCTTCATAACACCCTGAACAGTATCAACTTCAAAAAGATTGTTTACACCCTGAACATATGCGGCAAGTCTTTCAAGTCCCATACCTGTATCAATGTTCGGGTTTGCAAGTCTTTCGTAAGTACCGTCTTCCTGCTTGTCAAACTGTGTGAAAACAAGGTTCCAGATTTCCATAAATCTGTCGCAGTCACAGCCTATCTTACAGTCAGGGCCGCATGAATACTGTTCACCTCTGTCAACATGGATTTCAGAACACGGACCGCAGGGGCCTGTACCGTGCTCCCAGAAGTTGTCTTCCTTACCAAGCTTAACAACTCTTTCAGGGTCAACACCAATTTCATTTACCCATATATCACGTGCTTCATCGTCTTCTTCGTAAACTGTTATCCATATAACCTCACGGGGTATCTCCATTACTTCTGTAAAGAACTCCCATGCCCATGCTATAGCCTCACGCTTGAAATAGTCACCGAATGAGAAGTTACCGAGCATTTCAAAGAATGTGCCGTGACGTGCAGTCTTTCCGACACGTTCAATATCCGGTGTACGGATACATTTCTGACATGTAGTAACTCGTCTTCTCGGTGGTTCTTCCGCTCCTGTAAACCAGGGCTTCAGCGGAGCCATACCTGAGTTTATAAGCAAAAGTGAATTGTCGTTTTTCGGAATAAGCGGAAAGCTGTCAAGACGAAGCATCTGCTTTGATTCAAAAAAACTTAAGAATTTTTCACGTACTTCATTTAATCCCATGTATTTCATTTGAATTTCATATCCTTTCAGATTTTATATTGTCTGTCTTCCTTCAATCGCTTTAATAAGAGTAATCTTATCGGCATATTCAAGACCGCTTCCTACAGGAACGCCATGAGCGATTCGTGTAACCTTAACTCCAAGCGGAGAAATAAGTCTTGCAATATAAACAGACGTAGCTGTTCCGTTAACTGTCGGATTTGTTGCCATAATAATTTCGTTCACGCTTCCGTCAGACAGTCTTTCCACAAGCTCTTTTATCCTGATATCATCAGGCGAAATGCCGTCTGCAGGCGACAGAGCGCCATGCAGCACATGATAAAGTCCGTTATATTCGTTTGTTTGCTCAATAGCTTTCACGTCCTCAGGACTTTCCACAACACAGATTACTGATTTGTCACGGCTTTCCGATGCACATATACTGCACGGAATTTCAGCGGTCAGGTTCTGACACACAGGGCAGAAAGTAATTTTTTCCTTTGCACCCTTTATGGTTTCAGCCATTGTGTTCACGTCCTCAACCGACATCCTCTCAAGAACGTGAAAAGCAATTCTCTCAGCGCTTTTAGGACCTATGCCGGGCAGTTGCTCGAACTGCTCTACAAGCTTTTCAATTGATAATTCTTCTGACAACCGGATTACCTCCCTGAGTCGTATCAGAACAAGCCGGGAATATTAAGACCGCCTGTTACCTCACTCATACCTTCTGTCATCATTTCTTCTGCCTGTTTAACAGCATCGTTTACGGCTACCATAATAAGGTCCTGCAATGTTTCAACATCGTCCGGATCAACAGCTTCAGGCTGAATGTCTATTGACACAAGCTCTTTTTTACCGTTCATAACAACCTTGACAGCACCGCCACCGGCAGCTGATTCAACAGTTTTTTCTTCAAGCTCTGTCTGAACCTTTTCCATTTCTTCCTGCATTTTCTGTGCCTGTTTGATAACGCTGTTCATCTTTCTGTTCTGATTCATTCCGGCACCTGCGTAACCCTTATACTTTCCCATAATAAATACCTCCAATTTTTATTTTATTCATCCTCAATTTCATTTTCTTCGAAGAACTCTTCTCTTTCAGGTTCTTCTGATTCATCAGTTTTTTCGACGAGAGAAGACTGTGAAAACTGATTATCTTCTTTTTTGAAATTAACAAATTCACGGTCATCTGTCTGGTCAATAAAATCTGCCATTTTTTCATATACAGACTCCATCGGGTCTTCGCCTTCCCTGACTTCTCTTTCCGGAGTTCCTTCCGGGTCGGGCAGAGCCCAGAAATCAATTACGTAATCTTCAATTTCGTCTTTAAAAGCGATTTTTACGATAATATCGAGTCCGCATGATTTTCTGACGAGGGATGTTATCAGATTTATCTGATTCTGAGCAATATTTTTATTACCCATTTGCGTTTCCCTGTCGTAAGCAATAATAAATCCGTCATTGTCTATCGTAACAAGATTTCCTGTTACAGCTGTAGCAAGATGAGGTGCGGCTTTCATAATAGATGCCGCAATCTTGTCCCATTTCTTTGCAGTCTTAACAATCGGGTTTCCGCTGTGAAGCTCGCTTTCAGGAATGGGATTAAAAAGTTTGGTTGACGGTTTTGCTTTCTTTTTCTCAGGCTCCGGTGGTTTTTGTTGTTCTTCCGCCGGCAGTGCCTGAACGGTTATACCGTTTTTTATTTTTTCTTCCACATCCGACAGCCTTGCAAGCACTGCTTCATTTGAAGAGTCAAGCTCCGGTACGGACATTTTAAGAAGTGCTGTTTCGTAAATAACCCGCGGCGCTTTAACCCATTTTGCACTGTTTTTAGCTGCAGTCAGAGAATCTATTGTATAAACAATCCGTTCATACGGTGTTGTTGATGCCATAGACTTGAAACGTACTATTTCTTCTGCACTGTAATCAATAAGCTCAGACGGTTCTTTTGCGACCTTGCACACAAGCAGATTTCTGAAATGTGTGATAAGGTTATCTATAAACACATTCAGGTCACGTCCCGAATCGGAAACTCTTGCCATCACCGAGAATATCTTTTCCGTATCGGAACGGATAATCGCCTCAGCCATGTCAAACTCTGTATCAATTGGAACAATACCTAATGTATCCGTAATACTTTCATGTGTAATTGTATTACCTTTTGAAGACACGACACGTTCAAGCACACTGATTGCATCACGCATTGAGCCGTCTCCGAGTCTTGCTATAAGTGAGTATGCGTCTTCGGAAATATCAAATTTCTCACCATATGCAATTTCCTTAAGTCTCAGAACTATATCAGAAATTTTTATTCTCCTGAAGTCATACCGCTGACATCTTGACAGTATAGTCTGCGGCACCTGCTGTGGGTCAGTCGTTGCAAGAATAAATATAATATGTTCAGGCGGTTCTTCGAGAGTTTTGAGAAGTGCGTTAAATGCACTCTGCGACAGCATATGCACCTCATCGATTATATATATTCTGTACTTTGCAGAAGCTGTAACGTACTTTGTATCATCACGAAGCTCACGAATATTGTCAACACCGTTATTTGATGCAGCGTCAATTTCCGTTACGTCCATTATACTGCCATCCGAGATACCGCGGCATATTTCACATTCATTGCACGGACTTCCGTCTTTATTGTTCAGGCAATTGACAGCCCTTGAAAAAATCTTTGCGGCAGTGGTCTTACCCGTTCCACGCGTACCGCAGAAAAGATAAGCATGTCCTATTCTGTTATTTTTTATCTGATTTTTAAGGGTTTCGGTTATGTGGCTCTGACCTACAATATCTTCAAATACGGTAGGCCTCCATTGCCTGTATATAGATTTGTATGCCATATTTCACCTCAATGAAAAACGCCAGAGGCATACCCGACGATAAATCCAAAAGCAGCCTTCGGCGTCAAAACTTCAAATAAAGGCTCCGACCGAGTTTGCCGTAACACATCAAAAGTTCCGCTTATTGCTGCTTGGTTCCCCATCTGACAAGGTTCACGGTTTCCAATCGCACGGGCTCGGTCATCATCGCCAAAAATTCATTGCCTATTAATTATACTACATTTAAATGAAAAATGCAAGTATTTTTTTGATTTTTTTGTTTTTTTATTCTTTTTTTATCGTTTTTAGTGCGAAACAGACAGAAAAGTGATACTTTTATGCCTGATTCAGTGCCATTTTAAGCCACCATTCTCCTGTATCAAGTGCTGTATAAAGGTCAGGTCTGTCGGATTTACGCACAACTGCACCTGAACCGAGTTCGCCTGTGTTTTCTATAATATTTATACGCACGTTTGCTGCAGCTTCAATATCCTTTACGGTTTTTGTTTCGAGAATATCAAGCTTCATGATATATTTTTCGGATAAATCGCCGTAGTATATTGTGTTTCCTATACGGTATATAGGCTTTCCTCTGTACATGAACTGCTTTTTCTTTTTAGCCTGCATTTTCAATTCCTCCTATCTTTATTATATATTATACCATTTATCGGTATACGTTGTCAAGAAAAATTTTTAAACGAGAAATTCACTGACAACTCTCGGCATATGTTCTTTTTCACATACTGTATCAAAGATAACAGTTTTTGTTTTAAGCTCGGAAAGTGATGTCGGAATATTAAGGCCGCTCTTTGCAGAAAGCATATCGAGAAGTTCAAATTCATCCTTTCCTACTACAGCATTCATTCCGTCAAGCGAAATAAGAACATTCTGATTGAACTTGAATGGACTTGCAGTTGATGCAATTACAGTTTTTGTATTATCGCCTGTTTCAGCCACATACTTGTCATACACACATTTACCTACAGCTGTATGAGTATCTATCACATATGCATAATCGGTATATGTTTTCTTTATTGACTCCGAAGTCTGTGTGTCATCTGCACAGCCTGCCCACATGATTGATGTAAGTTTTTCAAACACTTCGTCGCTTACCTTGTACTGCCCGTCCGTGTTAAGAGCATTCATCCACTCTGCTACAATATTGTCGTTTTCACCTGTAAGGTCGTAAAGGAATCTTTCAAGGTTACTTGAAATAAGAATATCCATTGACGGACTCATTGTAGTATGGAACGGACGGTTTTTATTGTAAACACCTGTCTTTATGAAATCGGTAAGAACGTTGTTTTCGTTTGATGCACAGATAAATTTATTAACCGGAAGTCCCATTTTATAAGCATAATAAGCCGCGAGTATATTACCGAAGTTTCCTGTCGGAACTACAATATTTATTTTGTCACCGAGTGTTATCTCCTTATTCGCCGCTAAATCTGCATAAGCAGAGAAATAATACACAATCTGAGGGACAAGTCTTCCCCAGTTAATGGAGTTAGCGCTTGACAAGCTTACACCGTTTTCGGCAAGCATATTTTTATATTCATCATCTGTAAAGATTTTCTTTACTCCGCTTTGTGCATCGTCAAAGTTACCGTTTACGGCAAACACACCTACGTTTGAGCCATCCTGTGTAACCATCTGAAGCTTCTGAATTTCACTTACACCATTATTCGGGTAGAAAACTATTATCTTTGTTCCGTTTACGTCTTTAAAGCCTTCAAGAGCAGCTTTCCCCGTGTCTCCGCTTGTGGCAACAAGAATTACAACCTCCTTGTTCTCGTTTGTCTTCTTCATTGAAGTTGTAAGAAGGTGCGGAAGAATCTGAAGAGCCATATCCTTGAATGCACAAGTAGGACCGTGCCACAGTTCAAGGAAATATGTGCTGTCATTTAATTTATACAGGGGTGCAATTGCCTCAGTTCCGAACTTTTGTTTTGTATACGCCTTTGTTACGCAGTCTGTCACTTCTTCATCAGTGAAGTCTGTAAGGAATTTTTTCAGAATAAACTTCGCTCTTTCGGTATATTTAAGCTCTGACAGATAGCTCATATCGGCAAGCGATATCTGCGGAAAGCTCTCAGGAACGAAAAGTCCGCCGTCAACGGAAAGCCCCTGCTTTATAGCCTGTGCGGCTTCAACGCTTATTTTTTTATTTCTTGTACTGTGGTATAACATAGTAATTTCCATAGCCTTTCTGTCCACAAATAGTAATTAAAAATTTATACAACATTGTCTGTGGACTGACAAGGCGTATAAAGGAAATTATGTCCATGTGCGTTTTCGTCCAACGGACGAAAAAATCGCACGGACAATAAAATCCGCCGGAGGAGTTAACGTGATTTTTCACGTTAACTCCTCCTGTTTTTTTATATTATACAAAATCTTATTTTATATGTCCATAGAAAATTCAAAACCACTTGACTATTTCAAAACAAAATGTTATAATAGAACAGGGGTGTTTATTCATGAATGATTTTATGAATTCAGATTTTATTGTTACCCGTATTTCCCTTGCCTGCTTTGTCCCTGCCGGAACCGGAAATGCTACACACAAAAACAGACCGGGACATGGGCTGGCAATTAATACAGGCGGTGTGAAAGAATATATATTTTCAGACGGGCAAAAATTTATTGTAAAAGAAAATGATATTATATATCTTCCCAAATATTCAAGTTATACAGTATCAAGCCGGATTGTCGGTGACTGTTATGCAATAAATTTTGATATTGCTGACAATATCGTATTTTCACCTTTTGTTATTACGGTTAAAAACAATGCTGCCTTTATAAAAAATTTTAAGGATGCTGTACGTGCATGGAATAACAAAGAAGTAGCTTACACGGCAAAATGTATGGCTGAACTTTACAATATTATCTATTTCATAAAGCATGAATATTTAGCACGTTATTTTCCCAAAACAAAACTCGAAATTATCCGAAGTGCTGTTGATTTCATTCACAAAAATTATGCATCGCAATCAATAAGTGTAGATTCACTTTCAAAAATGTGCAATATTACACCTGAGTACTTCAGAAAAATTTTCAAAAGCTTTTATGGTACATCTCCCATTAAATATATAAACAACCTTAAGATAACTCATGCGAAAGAGTTGCTTGAAAGCGGTATGTTCTCTGTCAGCGAAACGGCTGAATATTGCGGATATTCCGATTTCAGTCATTTCAGCAGAGAGTTTAAAAACGCTGTCGGCGTTGCGCCGTCTGAATACAGACAAATGGAGATATAAAATAAAAAACCGATATACGCATATTAATGGTTTATTTGAAGAAAATGTCGGTGTAAAATTAAATAAAACGCAAATAAAAATTATTGAACTGATAAAGAATAACACTGATATAACAATTGAAAAGATGGCAGAATACGCAGGTGTCGAAAAAAGAACCATTGAAAGAAAAGGGAATCCTCACCAGAATTGGTGCTGACAAAAACGGTCACCGGATTGTCAAAATCTAACAAGAGAATAAGGAGTTTAATCATGAAGTACATCAAACTGAATCAGACAGATATAACAGCAAGCTGTGTAGCATTAGGAACAGATTCAATCGGAACATATATAGATGAAGAAAAATCAAGAGCTATCCTTGATAAATTTACTGAACTTGGCGGAACGCTCATTGATACAGCTGTGTCATATGCTGACTGGGAACCGGGCGAAACAAGCCGGAGTGAAAAATTAATCGGAAGATGGATGAAAGACAGAAACAACCGTCACGAGCTGATTATTGCCACAAAGGGCGGTTGTCCTCATCACACATCTATGCATACTTCAAGACTTTCACGTGAAGAAGTAAATTCCGATATGGACAAAAGTCTTATTAACCTTAAAACTGATTATGTGGATGTGTATTTTCTCCACCGTGACGACGAAAGCAAGCCTGTGGAGGAGATTGCCGAAATTTTATGTGCCCTCGTAAAAAGCGGTAAAGCAAGGTATGCCGGACTTTCAAACTGGAAGCCGTACAGAATTGACCTTTTTAACGAATATTGCAGGAATCATAATCTTCCCGAAGCAGTCACAAGTCAGATTCAGTTCGGTCTTGCACGTCCTAATCTTGAAAATATGGAAGATACTCTTGAAATAATGCAGGCTGACAGCTATGACTATTATTCAAAGCATGACATGAGCCTTTTTGCATTTACTGCGCAGTCAAAAGGATATTTTGCGAAAATTGATAAAAATCTTCCGCTCAGTCCAAAAGCAGAAACAAGGTATAAAAATAAGGAAAATGACAAAATATATGAAAAACTGAAAGCACTCAAAGAAGAATACAGCCCCGACATAGCGTCACTCACTATCGGTATTCTTTCCTGCAATCCGAATTTTACCACCATTCCGATTGCAGGATGCAAAAATACGGAGCAGGTTATATCCTCAATGAGCGGTGCAGACCTTAAAATTCCGCCCGAAATCGCTGAAAATATCATAAAATCGGGCTTGATAGTGCATAATTGACAAAAAAATGACAATTCTTTTTCTAAATTTAGTCGCAGAAATTTCAAAAATTACTTGAAAAATTCTGCCAATTGCGGTACAATATAGGTATGGGTAAAAAATTACACCCGAAACTGATTTGTGCATAAGCACAGAAATGGAGGAAACAAAATGTTTAATAAGTTATCTGTTGAAGATATTCAGGTTACAGGAAAGAGAGTTCTTGTAAGATGTGATTTCAATGTTCCCCTCGATGAGAACGGTAATATCACAGACGAGAACAGAATCGTGGGAGCACTCCCTACAATTCAGTACCTTATAAATAATGGTGCAAAGGTTATCCTTTGCTCACATATGGGTAAGCCTAAGGGTGAACCTGTTCCTTCTCTCTCACTTGCACCTGTTGCAAAGAGACTTTCAGAGAAGCTCGGCAAGGAAGTAGTTTTTGCCGCTGACGACAATGTAGTAGGCGATAATGCAAAAGCTGCAGTTGCTGCTATGAACGACGGAGACGTTGTTCTTCTCGAAAACACACGTTACAGAAAAGAAGAAACAAAGAACGTTGACGAATTCAGCAAGGAGCTTGCTTCACTTGCAGAAGTATTCGTAAACGATGCATTCGGAACAGCTCACAGAGCTCACTGTTCAAACGTTGGTGTTACACAGTACATTGATACATGTGCTTGCGGATACCTTATCAAAAAGGAAATTGACTTCCTCGGTAATGCAGTTAACACACCTGTAAGACCTCTCGTGGCTATCCTCGGTGGTTCAAAGGTTTCAAGTAAAATTTCAGTTATCAACAACCTTCTTGAAAAAGTTGATACACTCATCATCGGTGGCGGTATGGCTTACACATTCATGGCTGCAAAAGGTCTTGGCGTAGGCGACTCACTCTTAGAGAGCGATTACATTGACTATGCTAAGGAAATGATGGAAAAGGCTGAAGCTAAAGGCGTTAAGCTCCTTATTCCTGTTGATACAGTAACAGCTGACGACTTCAATAACGATGCAAATACTAAGGTTTCTGAAAACGGAATCGAAGACGGTTGGCAGGGACTTGATATCGGTCCTAAGACAATCGAACTCTTCTCAGCTGCTGTTAAGGAAGCTAAGACAGTTGTATGGAACGGACCTATGGGCGTATTTGAAATGCCTAACTTCGCTAAGGGTACAAACGCAATTGCGGCAGTTCTTGCTGAAATTGATGCTACAACAATCATCGGCGGCGGCGACAGTGTTGCAGCTGTTAACCAGGCAGGTCTTGGTGATAAGATGAGCCACATTTCAACAGGTGGCGGTGCTTCAATGGAATTCCTCGAAGGTAAAGAGCTTCCGGGTATCGTTGCTATAACAGATAAATAAGAAATACTTGCAAAGGGCTGTTGCATGGCGGCAGTCCTTGCTTTAAATTTGAAAAGGAGACATAAGATTATGGGAAAATATATAATTGCAGGTAACTGGAAAATGAACAAGCTTCCTTCAGAAACATATGACTATGTTAAAGAAGTTGTTGAAGCTACAAAGGGTGCACAGTGTGAAGTTGTATGCTGTACACCATACGTGAATCTTGCTGAAGCTGTAAGAGCAGCTGCAGGTACACACGTTAAAATCGGTGCAGAAAACCTTCACTTCAAAGACAGCGGTGCTTACACAGGTGAAGTAAGTGCTGATATGCTTAAAGACCTTAAGGTTGATTATGTAATCATCGGTCACTCAGAAAGAAGAGAATATTTTGCCGAAACAGATGAAACTGTTAATGCAAAGGTTATCAAAGCTCTTGAAAAAGACCTTCTTCCTATCCTCTGTGTTGGTGAAAGCTTAGAGCAGAGAGAAGCAGGAATCACAATGGATCTTATTACAATCCAGATAAAGAAAGCTTTCAAGGACATTGCAGCTGCTGATGCTAAAAAGGTAGTAGTTGCTTATGAGCCTATCTGGGCAATCGGAACAGGCAAGACTGCAACAGCTGACCAGGCTGAAGAAGTTTGTGCAGGTATCAGAAAAGTTCTTGCATCACTTTATGACGATGCAACAGCTGCTGAAATCACAATCCAGTACGGCGGAAGCATGAATGCGGCAAACGCTGCAGAGCTTCTTGCAAAAGCTAACATTGACGGTGGTCTTATCGGCGGTGCATCACTTAAATCAGCTGACTTCGCAACAATCGTAGCAGCAGCAAAATAAGGAGACTTTTATGAAACCCACAGCTTTAATTATTCTTGACGGCTACGGTCTTAACGACACAGTAGCAGGAAATGCTATCAAAGCGGCAAAAACACCTAATCTTGACACATACTTTGCAGATTATCCGAATACCATTCTTTATGCAAGCGGTATGAGCGTAGGTCTTCCTGACGGTCAGATGGGTAACTCAGAGGTTGGTCATACAAATATCGGTGCAGGCCGAGTTGTATATCAGGAGCTTACAAGAATTACAAAGTCAATCGATGACGGCGATTTCTTTAAAAACGAAGCTCTCCTGAAGGCTGTTGAAAACTGCAAAAAGAACGACAGTGCAATTCACTTTATCGGTCTGTTGTCAGATGGCGGTGTTCACAGCCATATCAATCATCTTTTCGGACTTATTGATTTTGCAAAGGCAGAAGGTCTTAAAAAAGTATATATCCATTGTATCATGGACGGCCGTGACGTATCACCTACAAGCGGTGTTGACTTCCTTAAAATGCTCAGCGATAAGCTTGATGCCTGCGGCGTAGGCGAAATTGCTACAGTAAACGGAAGATACTATGCAATGGACAGAGACACTAACTGGAACAGAGTTGAAAAAGCATATGATGCCATGGTAAGAGGTATCGGTGCAAAAACCGATGACATTCAGGCTATGATGAAAAAGTCATATGAAACTCTTGACGAAAACGGTGCGGCAATTACTGATGAGTTTATCGTTCCGACTGTTGTAACAAAGGACGGTGCTCCTGTTGGTAAGATTTCTGCAAATGACTCTGTAATATTCTTTAACTTCAGACCTGACAGAGCAAGAGAAATTACAAGAACACTTGTTGACCCTGAATTTACAGGCTTCAAAAGAGAGTTCTTCCCGCTTTATTATGTATGTATGACTCAGTATGATGCTTCAATGCCTAATGTTGATATAGCATTCAAGCCTGAATCACTTACAAATACATTCGGAGAATATATCTCAAAGAAAGGTCTTAAACAGCTCAGAATCGCTGAAACCGAGAAATATGCTCACGTAACATTCTTCTTTAACGGCGGTGTTGAAACTGTTTACGAGGGAGAGGACAGAAAACTTATCCCCTCACCGAAAGTTGCAACATATGATATGCAGCCCGAAATGAGTGCATACCAGGTAGCAGATGCCTGTGTTGAGCTTATTAATCAGGATAAGTATGACTGTATCGTGCTTAACTTCGCTAACTGCGACATGGTAGGACATACAGGCGTATTCGATGCGGCAAAGAGCGCTGTTGAAGCAGTAGACGAATGTCTCGGTAAGGTAGTTGACGCACTTATGAAGAAGGATGCGGCAATCCTTATTACTGCTGACCACGGTAATGCTGATTGTATGGTTGACCCTGATAACGGAGACGTTTTCACAGCTCATACAACAAATCCCGTACCACTTCTTGTTATGGGTGTAGGCGATAAAGAGCTTAAAAAAGGTAAGCTCGCAGACCTCGCTCCTACAATGCTTGATATTATGGGACTTGAAAAGCCGGCTGAAATGACAGGCGAATCGTTGATAGTGAAATAAATTTAATAACGAAAAAGGAGGTGCGGTAAAACAGATGCGTTTTATTGCGCCTCCTTTTGTGAAATTTAAAAAGATAAAAACTTGAAAAATATATAAAATTACTTATGAATGATATTGGAAAGTATAAAACTGATAGTTTTTGTTATATTATTCAGAATTGAGTTTATATAGATACGAAAAACTTCTTTTGTATGTAGAGGAGATATAAAATAATCCTCTTTCATATGATTCTTATAATTGGTTTATTCTTTCTTTTTGCATACTCATATGCTGTTTTCGTTCCACTTGCAGGCTGATAATAAGTATTTAAAAAATTGTTTTCTTTCCTTTTCGGAGGTAAATAATCTTCAATATAGTAAATTATACAATAATCAGATTTATCAATCATTTCAAAATTACGTTCTATATATACGGCTTTACCAGCGTTTTTTATACTTTCCGGATAATATGTATCTTCATAACTTTCTAAAAGATATGTCTTATATTCTTCACTTATATGTGGATATTCTGCTCTGACATATACCCTTTCAATAAAAGGATATTTTTCTTTTAATTCCGTAACTACATCAAGACATAAAGTGTTAAAGTAACTTTTACTCCCAAAAAGAAATATACTTACATTATTATTTATAATAAGATTCTCAATACTTTCATAAAGTTTGTTTTTTAAACTATCTGTTTCTTTTATTTTTCTATGACCAAAAAAACAGCATGTTTTATTTTTTTTCATATCATACCCCATATAAAAAGTGCGTAGCTCCCTTTATCAAGAGAAACTACGCACTAAAAAACGCAGTGACTCTGTTTCTGAAAAGTAACCACACTTCTTCTTTTATACAACTTAAAACTTCACATAAGAGTATAACGAAACAAAGTGTATGCTTTTTACATAGCGTACGCTTATATGAAGTTTTATATTAAATTGTATAAAAGAAATGTGGTTAATTGATATTATATCACAGTATTTTTCATTTGTCTATATATATAATCTGACGAATTTTGCTAAAGTATATACCTTTTGGGTTCATGGTTATTTCTCCTTAAAAATTAAAAAAGTGCGTAGCTTCAACCGAAGTTACGCACACAAAATGCAAACCC
>JAZULT010000050.1:0-3650 GCA_045603225.1 Clostridia bacterium
TTTTATATTGTGGGTTGAAAAACTGTGACGTACGGGTAAAAAATTAAAATGTAATTTAAACAAAACCATGAAATGTATTCGTGGTTTTGTTTTTTTAAATGAGTTGATAAATTGCAATTTATATGCTGGCGGATAATATCCGCCCCTACAACGTAAAATCAAAAATCCTTTTGTAGGGGAAGATATTATCTTCCCGCAAATTAAAAATATTAATTCAATGAAATCGCCTGCGATTTCTACCATAACCTGTTGCAACGCAACAGATTTCACTGTCACTCGGTGACAATTTCATTCATCCTGCGGATGAATTTCACCCGATTGAAAATCGGATTTCACTATTGTAATTTGTCCCGACAAATTACAATTTATCGATGTTTCAGATGTCCGCAATCGGGAAATATGATATTCTGAGGTTTGTACAACCGTAAGGCACTAATGTCAGCGGCATTTCGTGTGTAACATATTGACGTTTTCCGAACGGCTCAAGAGTTTTAAGCGGATATGTTGCACACAGATACGGTGCTTTATAGCAACTTGTGTGAAGCTTTATTTTTGGATTGCTCCAGGCATATCCACTGTCGTCTGCAAATTCAACAGTAATATTTTCCGGCTTGATATTTTCATCAACTGCTATGTTCCATGAATATGCATTTCTTCTTCTGCCTATGTTGTCATGAGGATCACCGTCATCAGGTTCTTTGAATTCAGGGAAGACATTCCACCAGTTCCAACCGTCGGGGAGTGGTGTGGTCGGGTGACCGGGGTATGCACGCCATTCTTCGGGAATATGATATGAAAACAGAAGTGCTCCGTATTTAAAAGCAATCGGATATTTACTGCTTCCATCGGAGTCATTTAGTCTGATTACTTCAACTTCTGTTTCAAAGGTGATTTCAAGAATATCACCTGTATTCCATTTATTATTGATTTCTGTATATCCGTTTTTATTCTTTTCTGAATTTATAATTTTTTCGTTCAAGGTGATTTTATATCCTTTTGCCCATGTCGGGATTTTCAGAAATACCGAGAATTCTTTTTCTGCATCAATAACAAATTTCACACTGTTGCGGAACGGATATAATGTTTCTTCTTTTATTATAATATCTTTATATTTAAGATTGCATGGTCCATATGCAGTCATGTATATACTGTCGTTGTCATCATAAAGCATCATTCCTCTTATAAATTCCGGTACAACAGCAACAGCATTTACAGGACAGCATGATGTGGGATAACATGGTGCATATACTTGCATATCGTTTGCGGCTCCTTCTGTTGAAGAATGACATGTTGCATATATCTGATTTGGTGCACTCAGATATGCAATTGCTTTTTCGTCTTTTTTTCTGGCACCCTGTGCGGCATTATAGAATATTTCTTCCATATAATCACCATATTTTGCTTCGCCTGTTATGTATGACATATAAGAGTATGATGCGTTGAAGAATGCAAAAGAGCAATACTCCGCTTCTGCATTTGATGTAACAGGGCCTAAATATTCAAAAGACGATACGGGAGCGCCGGAGTGCAGAACTGAGTGTTCACGAACTTGTTTTATGATTCTTTCCGATGCTTTCAGATAATCTGTGTTCCCTGTGACAGAATAAAGAAGTGCCGGTCTTCTTATTGCAGCACCGAGACCTGCGGTATGATTTGAGTAATAATGAAATTCTCCTTCAAGGAACGCTTTGTATGAATTTGAGAATATATCGTGATTACACAGGTATTCTTCATATTCCTCTGCAAATTTAATGAGTCTTTTATCGTTTGTATGCATATAGCAAAAAACAAGAATTCCGACTATAAAAGGACCTCCATAGCTTGTTTTATTGTCGCCTGTCCATGTATTGCAGAACCATAGCATGCATTTATGAACTGCCTCAAGGACATCTTTTCTTTCTGTTGCTTCATAGAAAGCAAGAAGACCTCTCATAGCGCAAGCTGTTCCCCAGGCATTGTAATCTTCGAAGATTTTTGCGTCAACTTCGTAATAAGTACCGAGATATCCGTCAGGTTTTTGTTTTTTTATCATTGTGTCGACCCAGTCTGTGGCAATTTTTATCATTTCTTCATCGCCAAGTGTGAAAGCGTGCTGTATATAACCTGTCCAGTAGTTTCCGGAAATTTCAGCGCCCCATCCGGACTGGTCTCCGTCGCCCCATTGTTCAACATATGTTTTGTTTATGAACGGATCATGTATCATTCCTGGTTCAAGCTCATAAAGATGACCGGCAATGCCGTCTTTACCTAACAGTAATTGTTCTTTCAAAAAACCGTCTGCTTTAATTGCACCGAGTGGAAAGCGGTTCAGCTTATTAAATTTTTTCAAATTTATCATCTCCTTTTGTCTTTTCAGGCATATTATATCACAGATAATAAAAAAGTAAATAGATAATTCTGAGAAAAATATGGACAATTCTTATATAATGTGATATAATAAGAATAAGGAGTGAGGGTGATGCAGTATTATGAAATAAAATTGAATTCTGAGCCTGAAATTATTTTTGCCTGCAGTGTTGAATCGCATAACTATAAAAACAGCTTTCCGAACAGACGGGGATTGCTTGAAATTTCTGTGTGTGAAGAAGGTGAAATCCAGTGTATATATGAGGATTCAAGCAGGAGAACGGTTGTACCCGGTATGATTAATATAATCGTAAATGATTTAAAATGTACCATGTCATGCATTGCAGGAGTTCTTCAGAGACATACTACGGTGGGAATTGTGGCAGATTATGAATACAAAATTATTGATACAGACGATATAAATTTGCCTGAAGTGCTGGGAAATCTTGAAAAAAACAGGACTATTCTTATACCGCATATGGTAGAGCTTGGTGATGATTACGAAAAGGTGATTGATGTTATAAAAGGTATTGCGCACGATTATACATCGATTAATCCGTGCGATAGCTTGTATGCGATATCAAAATGGTACAGGCTTGCCGGAACGCTGACTGACATTGTAATCAGAAAAATATCGGGAAAAACAAGAAATGTTTCATCTTCAGCGATTGATTACGTAAATACTGCAAAATTATATGTAAAAGAGCATCATTCCTGTGTGATTTCTGTCAGCGATGTTGCTTCCTGTATAGGGATTTCGGAGGGATATCTTCAGAATATTTTTAAAACGGTAACAGGTATGAGTCTGATTGAATATATAAATATCTACAAGATAAATATGGTGAAGCAATACGCAAAAAGTGCACGTATGACACTTAAAGAAGCATCGGATATGGTAGGTATAGATGACCCGTCATATTTGAGTCGATTGTTTAAAAAGGTGTGTGGTATGAGCTTTCGGGAATATTCTTCGGAATGACACAGTTTTTGTAATTCTATTGACTTTCCGGCGTATTTGTGGTAAAATGCAAAATATAAATATACATTTTGTATCAGAAATTTACCGGACAGAGAATTAAATGAAAAAGAAAATATATATTTGCATAGACCTTAAGAGCTTTTACGCATCTGTTGAATGTGTGGAACGAGGTCTTGACCCGCTTACAACAAATCTTGTTGTGGCGGACTTGTCAAGAACAGAGAAAACAATCTGTCTTGCAGTTACTCCGAGTCTCAAAGCATATGGAATTCCGGGGCGTGCAAGACTTTTTGAAGTGGTACAAAAGGTAAAATATATAAATAAT
>JAZULT010000051.1:0-29144 GCA_045603225.1 Clostridia bacterium
ATAGGTTTATTTTGTATACCAAAAATTTAACAATTTTTCTCATCAACACAAAAAGGACCTCAATCAGAGATCCTTTTTGTAATTTAGGGACTTTTTAAACATCCCCTTTAATATAAATTTAAACGTATCCAAGCAGTCCTCTTACCGAAACCTCTCCTGAACATATATTTCTATATTCAGTTCCAAGCTTCACGGTAAGCTCTCCGCTATCGGTAACATCTACTGCTTCAGCTGTACAAACTCCGTTTATATCAGAAATCTCAACAGTTTTTCCAAGAGTGATACAGTGTTTTTTATATTCCTCTTTAAGAGCCGAAAAACTCTTTTCAAGAAAAATCTCATAATATCTGTTAAAGCAAGCAATCAACTTTTCGAGAAAAGCAAATTTATCAGTATCACATCCGAGTTCAATTTTCAGAGATGTTGCAATGTTTTTAATCTCATCACCGAAGCTTTCCTGATTAAGATTTATGCCTATGCCGCATACAACACAGCTTGAGCCGTCCGCATCTTTAAAGCCCTCAGTAAGAATTCCGCAAACTTTTTTTGACGACATTATAACATCATTCGGCCATTTTATAGCGGAATTTTCACCAATTGCATCTCTTACTGCCATTCCTGCTATCAATGTCAGAACAGACAATGATGAAAGCGGAATATCAGGCTTCAGCAATACAGAAAGCCACAATCCTCCGTCATCAGACAGCCAGTTTCTTCCGCGTCTTCCTCTCCCCATAGTCTGTTTTTTCGAAACAAACACGGTACCGTCAGGCATATCACATCTGCGTTTTGCCCACAGATTTGTCGAATCGGTTTCAGCGGTAAACTTGATTATTTTTCCGATTTTATTATTTTTCATCTTTTACAATAGCAATTCCAAGCTCCTGAAGCTGAACTTCGTCAACATCGCCCGGTGCCGCACTCATAAGCTCAGATGCATTCTGCACTTTTGGGAAAGCCACAACATCACGAAGGCTGTCCACTCCGCACATTATCATGGCAAGTCTGTCAAGACCTATGCCCATTCCTCCATGCGGTGCCGCACCGTACTTATACGCTTCAACCAGGAATCCGAATTTAGCTTCAATTTCCTCTTCACTGAGTCCGAGTGCTTCAAACATTTTCTGCTGAAGAGCATAGTCATTAATTCTTATAGAGCCTGAAGAAAGTTCCACACCGTTCAGCACAAGGTCGTAAGCTTTAGCAATAACCTTTCCCGGGTCACTGTCAAGATACTGAATACATTCATCAAGCGGCATTGTGAACGGATGATGCATTGCAATCCATGCATTATTTTCGTCATCATACTCAAAGAACGGGAAATCAGTAATCCAGAGGAAATTATATCCTTCACGTTTAACTTCAAGCTTTTTAGCAGCTTCAAGACGGATATTTCCAAGAATGGAAAGCGCTTTTTTGTCAGCAACAATGAATACAACGTCGCCCTTCTTAGCACCAACCTTTTCAAGGATAGCTTCAAGCTCGCCTTCACCCATAAACTTTGAGAACGAGCATGACGGAGCATCATCAACCCATCTTACATAAGCAAGTCCCTTTGCACCGATACCACGTGCATATTCGGTAAGCTTATCAATTTCCTTTCTTGTATATACAGATGCCGCATCTTCAGCAACAATAGCTCTTACCGAACCACCCTCAGCGATTGCACCGCTGAACACAGCAAAACCGCTGTCTTTAACAAGCTCTGATATATCTGTTATTTCCATACCGAATCTTGTATCCGGCTTATCTGAACCATATCTTTCCATAGCTTCATTATATGTCATTCTCGGAAGCGGAAGCGGAATGTCCACATTAAGTACATCCTTAAACAGTCTCTGAACAAGACCTTCTCCCATTTCAAGAATATCCTCAACATCAACAAATGACATTTCAAGGTCAATCTGAGTAAACTCAGGCTGTCTGTCAGCTCGTAAATCCTCATCTCTGAAGCAACGTGCAAGCTGTATATATCTGTCAAAACCTGATATCATAAGAAGCTGCTTATATATCTGAGGTGACTGCGGCAAGGCATAGAACTTACCGTTGTGTATTCTTGATGGTACAAGATAGTCTCTTGCACCTTCCGGTGTTGATTTTATCATCATCGGAGTTTCAATTTCAATGAACCCATTTTCATAGAAATAATCACGCGCACTTTTTGCAATCTGACTTCTCATTATGATATTCTTCTGAAGCACACCTCGTCTTAAATCAAGATAACGGTATTTAAGACGAAGCTCTTCATTGACATTCGTATTGTCGACAACCTCAAAAGGCGGTGTTTCAGCCTTTGCGAGAATGCGAAGATCTGTAACATATATTTCGTAATCACCGGTTTTTATTTCCTTGTTCTTACTTTCTCTTTCTCTTACATTACCTTTAGCCATAAGAACAAATTCACTACGGCATTTTGAAGCCTTTTCAAAAACTTCTCTGTCCGTACCCTCATCGAATGCAAGCTGTACTATTCCTGTTCTGTCACGCAAATCAATAAATATAAGAGTACCCATGTCTCTGATTTTCTGAACATATCCTCCAACAGTAACCTCACCTGATGAAGGTATATCAGCACAGTAACACGAACGTTTAAGTCCTTTCATTGTATCCATCAGTTATTATTCCTCCTTATATAATCCGATATTTCATTGATTTTAATCGAAGCTTTTTCACCGGTTATCATATTTTTAATTTCGCAGTCTCCCGACTCGATTTCATTATCACCGAGAACAATCGTATATCTTGCCCCTATCTTATCAGCATATTTCATCTGAGCTCTCAGACCTCTTCCTATAAGATCTGTTTCTACTTTTATACCCTGCTTTCGGAGAGTATATACAATCCCCGGAACAGATTTTCCTGCTTTTTCTCCGAGAGGCGCAAGATAGATGTCTGAAAAAGTATCATCAGGAATTTCCACTCCGTTTTCTTCAAGTCTTATAAGAAGACGTTCAATTCCAAGTCCGAATCCTATCCCCGGAGTAGGCTCACCGCCGAATTCCTCAATCAATCCGTCGTATCTTCCGCCACCGCAAACCGTGAATTCACCGCTTATTATTTCAAAAACAGACTTCGAATAATAATCAAGTCCGCGAACTATGCCGTTATCAATTTCATAACCAATACCCATCATTTCAAGTGTTGCTTTAAGTCCTTCAAAATGTTCACGACATTCATCACAAATATGATCAAGAAGCACAGGAGCTCCTTCTGCGAGCTTCTGACAAATCTCGGATTTACAGTCAAGAATTCTCAGCGGATTGCGGTCAAATCTTCCTTTACATGTTTCACAAAGCTCCTCCAGTCTCGGACGAAGGAAGTCACGAAGCATATCATTATATTCTTTTCTGCATTTTTTACAGCCGATACTGTTTATATGAACAGTTATATCTTTCAAACCTATTTTTTCAAGGAAGCACACTGCAAGCGAAATTATTTCTCCGTCTATATCAGGTCCTTTTGCACCAAAAGCTTCGACTCCGAACTGATGAAATTCTCTGAGTCTTCCTTTTTGTTTGTTTTCATATCTGAAACACGGAATATTATAAAACATTTTCGCCGGCATCGGCAAAGCATACAGGTTATTCTGAAGAAAGCTTCTTGCCACCGATGCAGTCCCCTCAGGTCTTAGTGTAACACTTCTTCCGCCCTTATCAAGGAAAGTATACATCTGCTTTTCAACAACATCTGTGGTATCTCCGACACCTCTTTCAAAAAGCTCCGTATGCTCAAAAGTCGGCATTCTTATCTCGCGATAGCCAAAACTATCACATACATCTTTAAAATTTCTTTCAAGATACTGCCATTTATAGCTTTCTGAAGGCAGTAAATCCTGAGTACCTTTAGGTGAAGTTGTAATTAACATCATTTTCCTCCAAACATTTTATAGTATAATTATATAATTCTATTTACCGTGTGTCAATAGAAAAAACATAAAATATCTAATAAGTACAAAAAAACCCCATGATAACCGTGTATTTACGATCAAGTTTCTTACCTGCGTTAACAGGTGGGTCGCTTCCTGACAACTTTATATGTCCACTGGCAGTCCGAAAAGGAAAGGAGGCGTATACGCCATTGACAGAGCAAGCATCCCTTTTAAGAAGTGTTGGTAAAAAAATGACCGTATCACGCGAAATCTCAGGGAAAAACTTATTTGGTTTTATTAAGAGGCACTACTATTCGCCTGAATGTGTAACCTCATTACTTTTACATTATAACATATTCTTTTTAATAAATCAAGTATATTTTTTTATCAATTTTGTTAAAAAAATATTAAATTAATTGATTTTACTCTTCAATTTCGTTATCTCTTCTTACAAATTCATTGAATGCAGCTTCGAGCTCAGCATCGCTTTCAATTGTTACAAGCTCTGCTTCATCATCCTCGCCTTCAACTCTCATTATAAGAACTTCTTCCGCATTTTCTGAATCTTCAGCTTCGATAAGTGCGAAATAAGTAACTCCGTCAAGTTCATAGACATCAATTACCAGAAAATCAATTTCGTTACCGTCTTCATCCTGAAGAACAATTAAATTCTCTTCCATCAATTTATTCCTCCAATAGTTTATTTAATACTATTTTAATATAAATATTGCCATTTGTCAACAGTTTTTTTCAAAACTCATATAATTTTCAAGAATTATACATGCCGCAACAGTATCTATAACGTTTTTTCGTTTCTTTCCACGTGTATTTGTGGCATTTAAGAATCCTGCCGCACTGACTGTAGACAGTCTTTCGTCCCAGAGAATTATTTCACCTTTATACACATCACAAAGAGCATCTTTAAATTTATAAGTTTCTTCCCCTCTGAACCCAACTGTACCGTCCATATTTTTAGGAAGACCTATAACAATTTTATCGGGATTATATTCATTTATAATTTCTGATATATCACCTATCAGATTTTCAAGCCCTCTGTTTTTCACAGTTTTTACACCTTGCGCGGTCATACAAAGCGGGTCTGAAACCGCAACACCAACACGGCTGTCGCCGTAATCTATTCCGAGAATTCTCAACTTTCTTCTCCTCCGTATAATGCTTTTATTCCCATCAGAAATGATATCATATTTTCGCCTTCTGCAACAATCTTTCCGTGTTCATCAAGAAAACTATCATTATAAAGTCTTCCGCCAAAATCATCACAGTATTCACTTAATATATAATGACATTCCTCATTCTTTTCCGTAGGTTCAAGAATAAAATACCACTCCTCCTGATACATGTAAAGCTTTGAAAAAGTCAGAAATGATACGTCCATTGCAGTTACAGCTTCACACAGATTTTCAAAATCCTTGAATTTATATGTACCGGGAAGATATTTATTTTTTTTACTTTTAACAGTAACTGACTTTATTTTTCTGACAGTATTTTTATTCTTATCCGCATCCTTCGCTCTTGAAATATACAAAACAATGCCGCTTTCAGATCTGATTGCCTCAACAATCACCTGTCCGCAGTACGGATTGAATCCCGTTTGCTTTTTTACATTCTCCATTATATTAAACAGAAATTTATTAAGTTCCGGAGAATTCGGAGACAGCGTTTCCGGTTTTATATTATAAAACAACAAATCATTCACCGTAAGAGAAACTTTAATTTTATGATTTTCTATCATCTCTATTTTCATATCTGACACCTGACGGTTTTGTAAACCATCCCTTTCTTATTCTATTATACTACAAAAATCCCGTTTTGGGAATAGTTTTTTTTAAATTTCCATAAATATTTATATTTTTTTATTAATACAGCAGAAAATTATGTATATTTGATTTTAAATTGGAAATTCTAATCAAAGTAATAAAATGAAAGGAACATAAAATAATGAAACAAGACAATAATTCAAAAAAATCAGGAAAAAATTTTTATACCGTACTTTGCTGTTGCATTGCCGCAATAGGTATAGTCGGATATATAAGCTCAGTCAGAACAAGAGAATATAAAACAAGCTTTAACGCAGATAACGTTTCCGTCCCCGAAATGCCTACACTTCCGGCAATCAGCAAAAAAGAACCCGAAACGCCGGTTCCGACAGTTAATCCCACACCCGTACCTGCTGAAGCTCCGGCAAAGACGCCTTCTCCTGCACCATCAGACATTGATAACGTAATAGAATCCGGAGAAAACCCTGAATTTTACGAAGGGAATGTGGTTGAATCAGTATCAATAGTCTCCACGCCGGAATTTGTTTTACCTGTAGAAGGTGAAATATGCCGCGGTTTTTCCGGCAACACTCTCTACTACGATAATCTGCTCGGTGATTTCAGAACTCACGACGGAATTGACATCAAAACGCAACCCGACAGTGATATCGCAGTTTCATTCGACGGAACAATTGAAGAGATTTACGAAGATTCAGTCGGAAAAACCGTTATAATCAATCATAACAACGGATATAAAACAAAATACTCTAATCTTGATGACACAGAAAATCTTGAAATCGGCATGAATATGAAAAAAGGCGATTTTTTAGCACATGTCGGCACGAATCCAATGAGAGAACCTGCTGAAGACACCTATATTCATTTTGAAATCATAAAAGAAATGACACCTGTTAATCCTGAAGATTATGTAAAATAAACTGATAATGCACAAATTAATAATATTCACACTGGGAGCTGTAGGATATCCTATTCTTGAGCTGTGCTGGCGGGGGTATACTCACTGGACAATGGAGCTTGCAGGCGGAATATGTCTTCTCATGATTTACCTTATTGAAGACAAACTTCCGGAATCTCCGATTTTTATAAAATGTATACTTTCAGCCGCAGTAATAACTCTCACAGAACTTGTAATAGGTGTTGTATTCAATGTATTGCTGAAATGGGAAATATGGAATTATTCCGATATGCCATATAACCTCTTCGGTCAGATTTGTCTTGAATATGTGATTCTGTGGTTTCTTCTCTCAATTCCTGTTATTTTTCTCTGCAAAGCGGTCAGACGCAGAACACAGTATTGAATCAACCGCACAATATGAACAATTATTGAATTTTAATGCTGATATATTTACACATCAGTATTTATATGTTATAATAGTTCGGTAAAAAAGTATCGATCCACAGAAATTGCTTGAACAGAAAGGCTATAAAAATTATGAGAATTCTTGTTTTTTCAGATACTCACGGAAATATTGAGCCGGTTTTAAATATACTACGTACTATAAATGGAATTGACGCTTGCATTCACTGCGGTGATATTCTTAAAGACTGCTACCGAATTGAAACAGAGTTTCCGGAACTCGATTTTTATTACGTATGCGGTAATAATGACTACTCAAACAGTGTTCCAAAAGATTTGACACTGACATTTGAAAATAAAAAAATATTCGTAACCCATGGACATCTGTACCGTGTAAAAACAACCTTGTCCGAGCTGCGTAAAAAAACTGAAAATGGGTATGACCTCGTACTTTACGGTCATACCCACATTCCGAACACCGTTTATCACAGTTCGGGGATAATTCTCAATCCCGGTTCATTCAATTACATATCTCCGACTTATGCTGTAGTTGAAATAGAAAACAATAAGCTGAAAACTGCTATTTTAAACGCATGATGATTTCTTTTTCGGCTTTCTGCGATTTTTTCTGCAAGGTTCATGATATCCGGGGTATATTCTTCCAATCCCGATATCAAACCTATTTTCTATCTCTTCAACACTGTCAAGTTCGAAATCATCAAGAATCCTGAGCAATACTTTTGCGCATGCATATGCATCATCGAGTGCAATATGATGATTAAAGCTTATTCCGAGCGCCTCACTTAAATAATTAAGCTTATGACATTCAAGTTCGGGATAAGCCTTCTGAGAAAGTTTTACCGTACACATATAAGAAAGCTCCGGATATTCAATTTTAAAATTATCAAGAACAGCTCTTAAAGCACCTATATCAAACTGAGCATTATGCGCTATTATAAGCTTATTCTCAAGATATGGTTTTATTTCATCCCAGTAACAGTCAAAAGTACCGCAATCACATACATCTTCCGGTGTTATTCCATGTATGTGTATATTATATTCATTAAACTCGAACGGTTCCGGTTTAATCAGAAATGATTTCTTTTCTATTATTTCATTATTTTCCACAACACATATTCCCATGCTGCATATGCTTGAAAACTTTGATGTTGCAGTTTCAAAATCGATAGCTGTAAAATTCATAACATACTCCTGTCTTAGCTGAAGCAATCAATAACAAAAATGACAATCCATAAAATGTCTGAATGAGACCATTTCAGGCAGCTTCGGTATTGATTCTTCCGACTACTGTTTCAGATATACAAGCAGAACCGAAATATCAGCAGGTGAAACTCCCGATATACGAGATGCCTGTCCGACAGAGGCCGGACGAATTTTCGAGAGCTTCTGACGAGCTTCAATACGAAGTCCGTACACATCATCGTAATTAAAATCTTCAGGAATTAATTTCTCTTCCATTTTTTTAAACTGCTCCGCCTGAGCAATCTGGCGCTTAATATAACCGTCATATTTCAGTCTGATTTCCACTTGTTCTTTTACTGTTTCCGGCAAATCCGGTCTTTCGTCATCGTAAGCAGCCAGAATATCATATCCAAGCTCAGGACGTTTTATAAGCTCTGACAGCTTTGTTCCTGTCTTCAATGCAGAAGTATTACCGGCTTCAAGAAAATCATTTATAACTTTCGGGCTTATAATTACTTTTTCAACTCTTTCAATCTCATCTTTTATCATTTGCTGTTTTTCAAGATATTTCTGATATCTTTCCTCAGATATAAGACCGATTTTATATCCTTTCGGTGTAAGACGTTCATCTGCATTATCCTGTCTTAAAAGAAGTCTGTATTCTGACCTTGATGTCATCATTCTGTATGGTTCATTCGTCCCCTTAGTTACGAGGTCATCGATAAGAGTACCTATATATCCGTCTATTCTATTAAGTATAAGAGGTTCTTTACCTGAAAGCTTCATCGCCGCATTAACACCTGCAACAAGTCCCTGTGCCGCCGCCTCTTCGTAACCGCTTGTACCGTTAAACTGACCTGCTCCGTAAAGAAGTGGAAATTCTTTGAACTCAAGAGTCGGATAAAGCTGAGTGGGGTCACAGCAATCGTATTCAATCGCATATGCAGGTCTCATAATTTCTACATTTTCAAGACCTTCTATCGTTCTGAGCATATCAAGCTGAATACGCTCCGGAAGTCCTGTACTTATTCCCTGTGCATAAACTTCCTTTGTGTCAAGTCCCATAGGCTCCATAAAAAGCTGATGTCTGTCTTTATCCTTAAATCGCATTACCTTGTCCTCAATCGACGGACAATATCTTGCTCCGACACCGTTCACACGTCCGCTGTACATTGGTGCAAGGTGAATGTTATCACGTATAATTTTATGAGTATTCTCATTTGTATAAGTAAGATAACACGGAACAAGATTTTCAAGTTCTCCTTCCGTCTCAAAAGAAAACGGTGTTATTTTCTCATCACCGTCTTCCCTGCTCATTTTACTGCAGTCTATTGAATCAAAATGTATTCTCGCCGGTGTCCCTGTTTTAAACCTTCTGATTTCTATTCCTTTTTCCTTAAGACAGTCCGAAAGCGCATTTGAAGGAAACATTCCGTCAGGTCCGCTTTCCTTTTCGTATTCACCGATTAGAATTTTTCCTTTCAGATATGTTCCGCTGGCAATAATAACCGCCTTTGTTTCATACACCATTCCGGTCTGAGTCTCTACCCCGGTTATTTTATTGTTCTCATCAAAAAGAATTTTTGTGATTTCGGCCTGCTTTATCTGAAGGTTTTTCTGATATTCAAGGCGTTTTTTTACTTCAACATGATATTTTTTTCTGTCTATCTGACAGCGAAGAGAATGAACCGCCGGCCCTTTCCCACGATTCAGCATTTTTGACTGAATAAAAGTTGCATCTGCAAGCTTTCCCATCTCTCCACCAAGAGCATCAATTTCACAGACAAGATGTCCTTTTGCCGTTCCACCGATACTCGGATTGCAAGGAAGATTTCCCACCGCATCAAGACTGATGGTAAACATAACGGTTCTGCAACCGAGCCTTGCCGACGCCAGAGCCGCCTCTGTTCCTGCATGACCTCCGCCTATAACCGCTACATCAAACTTCTCCATTATTTTCCTCCTTCACTGTAACTGTAAGTTTCTTAACTACACGCGTTACATAAAATTCTATCGGGAATCGGAGGAACCCGAAAAATCCGATAAACAGAAGGAACAGAGAAAATCCTACTCTGAACGTACTGAACATAAGCAAAATCACAAATCCTATAAAAACAGCAAGAATTAAGTTCATTGGCGATTTACCGATAGCCAGCATAAATGAATTCCTGAGCAGCTCCTTTATCGTACATCTGAACGTTACCATCAGATTATACACGTAAAAATGTACAAATGTATAAATCAGGAATATCATAAAACAGAAATATGCAAGGACAAGCCATATCACATTACTTTCCGTTATATATATATTTGCATAGAAAAAGATGGCGGTTGTGGAAATAAACATAACCGCATAATCAAGAATCATAACAACAAGTGATTGTTTCAGATTTTCCTTATATATCTTTATAAAATCACTCCATATCCAAGTATGTTCTTCACGGGCAAATGACCTTAGTATATATGCATATGCCGCCGATGCCGGTCCCGTTCCCCACAATACCACAAATAAAATCACAGTTAGCGCAGTAATACTCATTAATCCATTCGGATCAGGGATAAGTTTACTGAAAACGCCTCCGAATATGTATGCTACCATAAAAAACGTAATAATCAAGTTAGGTATGCTGAATAAAAAATAAAGCATACTTGATGTACAAATCTTGAAAAACTTTCTAAAAAAAAGTTCAAAATATAAAAAGATACCTTTTTTCTTTGGTGCATCCTTTTCTATCCCTTTACCGGGTTTATTGTAATTATAAAACAATCCCATATGTCTCGTTTCCTCCATTGTAAATTAAATTTCAACAATTTTTTCAAAATATATTGTATCACATTTTCTTTTGTGATACAATATATTTATTGAAATTAATTGTGAACTTTTTTTAAACTTTTGGAGAATATCATGAAAATTATAAAAGCAAATAAAAATGATTCAGGACAACGGCTCGATAAATTCCTCGGAAAAATCATGCCCAATGCCCCAAAATCTCTTATATATAAAGGCATACGGAAAAACAATGTACGCATTAATGGGAAGCACTGTCACGACGAAAAGTATATTGTATGCGAAAACGATGAATTTTCACTGTACTTTCCCGATGACTTATTCCGTGTAGACAAAAAAATCGGTCTTCTTCCCGCTCCTGATGTTATTTATGAAGATGAAAACATCCTTATCATTAACAAGCCAAGAGGTCTTTCTGTACATGCTGATGAAAAAAACAGCAATGATACACTCATAAACCGTGTGCTTAACTACCTCCACGAAAAAAAGGAATATAATCCCGAAACAGAAAACTCATTTACCCCTGCACTTTGCAACCGTCTTGACAGAAATACTTCAGGACTGCTTATTGCGGCAAAAAACGCAACATCACTAAGAATTATAAACGACAAAATAAAAAACAGGGAAATTAAAAAATACTATTTTGCTGTAGCAGAAGGAATTTTTAAGAAAAAAGAAGATACTCTTATATCATATCTTGAAAGAAAAGAAAAAATTGTCCAAATAAATGATGAAGGTGCAGGAAAACAATCAATCACCAAATACCGTGTCATTTCCGAAAGAAATAATAATTCTTTACTTGAAATCGAGCTTCTCACCGGTCGGACACATCAGATAAGGAGTCAGCTTTCAGCCATAGGACACCCTCTGTTGGGAGATGTAAAATATAAAGGAAAAAAATCAGACGGAGGATATAAGCTCATAAGCTACAAGCTCATTTTTTCCTTCACGTCTGATTCAGGTCCGTTATCTTATTTAAACGGCAAAGAAATCACTTTAAAACAAGATTATCAAGACTTTTAAACTCATATCCGCCACTGCGTGCGTAGTCTATAATCTTACCGAGCGCTTCAGCATTATCCGAAGATACTGCATGAAGCAATATAATCGCACCGTCATGCAGATAAGGAGTAACCTGCTCAAAAGCATATTCTGCTCCTTTCTGCGTATTTACATCCCAGTCACGATAAGCAAAACTCCACAAAATAGTTTTAAATCCCATATCCGAAACCGAAAAAAGTAATTTTTCACTGTATTCCCCTTCGGGCGGTCTCATATAAACCATATTTTTCCCATACTTTTCAAAAAACAAATCATTAAGAGTTTTAAGTTCATCTCTTACAACATCAAGCCCGGACTTTGCAAGGTTCGGATGGTTATCTGTATGATTTCCCACAATATGTCCCTCATTAACCATACGTGTCACAAGCTCTTCTTCATTTTCAAGATAATGTCCGGTTATAAAAAATGCAGCCGGCACATTCTTCTCTTTCAGAACATCAAGTATTTTCCCGGTGTATCCGTTTTCATATCCTTCATCAAATGTAAGATATAAAACCTTCCCTCCGTTTTTGTCAACATAAAAGGTATTTGTTTTACCGAACAATTCTTCGGAATATGAATCAATCTGAGGGGCTTTGCCCTTTTCCTTTTTAAATCCCCACCCCGTATTTCCGGACTTCAGATGTCCGTACTGAGATAAGTCAGTTTCAAAATCAAGTTCTCCCTCAGGAACATTATTTTTTACAGACTGTACCGAAATATTCTTTTCGTCTTTAGTATTACTTACAATTCCAAAAATCAATAATAATACCACACTGCAAATTAAAGCGGTCTTTCTGTGAATCATTTACATCATCTCCATGATATTATTAATATTCAAAATTTTAATTATTATTACTTTTTAAGCAATTTGACATATTATTAATATTTAAAAATAAAAAATATTTAACAATTTTTATGTTGAAATCTGTAGAATTATAGTGTATAATATAATTATAAAATAGAATGGGGAGTGTTCTGAGTTGTATAAGGTAGAAGACCGCATTTCTGAAATCCGCAAAAGAAATGAAATGCGTAAAAAACAGCAACGTAACAGATTGATAATTGTGCTTGTTGCTTTTGTAATATTATTAATAATACTATTTGTTATATTGAAAAGTATAACTATGTTTTTTGTTGGTCTTTTCTCTGACGATTCAAATAAAAAAAATTCTGCAGACAACCCTGAATCAACAGTTCAGAACGTAATAAAAATCAGCTCTTCTACCGGTTCAATACCTGAAACTACAGTTCAGAATGATATGCTTCAGATTTTAAAAGATTCAGGTGCTCCCGAAAAAGTATGTTACCTTACTTTTGATGACGGGCCAAATACATCCGTAACCCCGCAAATTCTTGATATCTTAAGAAGATATAATGTAAAAGCAACATTTTTCCAGGTCGGTTCACTTATCGAAGAAAACTACGACATGGCTCAGAGAGTATTCGAAGAAGGGCACCTCATAGGCGGACATTCGTATGACCATACTTATTCAAAAATATACTCTTCCCCCGACGGATTTATGGAAGAAATGAATCAGTGCAACAACCTGATAAAAGAAATTATGGGCGACAGTTACTTCCCTATAATTCGTTTCCCGGGCGGAAGCTATAACAGCGGCACATACGGTTCGCAGAAACAGGAATACAAAAAACTTTTAGCAGAAAACGGTATATATCACTGTGACTGGAATGCATTGAACGGAGATGCCGAAGGCTCATCAAAAACACCGGAACAGCTTTTGGAAAGAACAATTGAATCTGCAGCAGGTCAAAATCATGTTGTAGTATTAATGCATGATACAGCTACGAAGAAAAATACAGTTACAGCACTCCCGGAAATTATAGAATATTTCATATCAGAAGGATATACCTTTGAACGTCTCGACAGACCTGTTCTCAGCTCGAAAAATAACTAAAATAGGAGGTCTCCTATGAGTTATAACGAACTAAAACAACACGGGACACCGGAATTCCCGATTGAATTATACCATATAGATAAAAATCACCCAAAGTACGAAATGGCACATCACTGGCACAGCAATATCGAAATTATAAGAGTTTTGCAAGGTTCTCTGCGTATCACTCTCAACAATCGCGAACTCAACGCTACCGAAGGAGATATAATTATTGTAAATACAGAGGTTGTCCACGGCGGCACTCCTGAAAATTGTGTATATGAATGTATAGTGTTCAATCCGGATTTATTACGTATTTCCGACACAGATAATCTCGCTTTTCTTGATGACTTAAACCAGAAAAATATAGTTGTAAACGATTTCTTCAGGAAAGACGAAACACAGGTTTCAGAAATTACAAACAACCTGTTTTCGGCAATGGAAAGCAATATATCATCATTTCATATAATATCGTATCTTTATATGCTTTTTGCGGAAATAACAGAAAATAAATACTACAAAAGAATTTCTGAACTGAGCAACGGGAACGAAAAACAAAACGCAAAACTGAAAAAAGTTCTTTCTTACATAAGAAGCTCTTATGATGCTCAGATAACTCTTGACGATATAGCAAAAGAAGCCGGTATGAGCCGTAAATATTTCTGCCGTTTCTTCAGAGAAATGACACAAAAAACCCCGATAAACTACCTGAATACATACAGAATAGAACATGCGGCACGGAAGCTTATTTCCACCGACGAACCAATTACAAATATAGCTTTTGAATGTGGGTTTAATGATCTGAGCTACTTTATTAAAACTTTTAAAAACATTAAAGGCGTCACTCCAAAAATTTTCCGTGCCATGAATGATTATTAAAATCAAAAAACTGAGGACAGCATAAATTCATCCTCAGCTTTTCTTGTTTTATTTATTAATTCTTTCTTGATAAATCTTAAGCAGATAACTTACTACATAACTCTGAATAATTATATTAATTACTTCTTCAATCAATCTCGGAATATAATAAACAATAAAGGCTTTATCTATTGAATACAGCATCATTATAAGCTTGGTATTTATTGTAGTTATCAGAATGTTAACAGGCAAAAGACATATCATAACTTTAAAATACCCATATTTCTTTTGGTTCGGATTACTTTTTTTCACCAGCCACCACAGACATCCGAGCATGACCCCCTTCAAAACAGCGGTAACTGTAAAATGTATCATATATGTCCCCTCAGGCTTTACTAAAAAAGACAGTATATCCGTTATTCCCATTGCTATACCGCCATATACAGGTCCGAATAAAAAGCTTGGGATAACAGATGTATATGCAGAAAAAGTTATCCTCATACCCGGAATACCGTGAAGCGGTATCATCGGATTAAATAAAGAAAGTACGACTGATATTCCAATCAACACACCTGTAAATACAATTTTGTAAATATGTTTCTTATTCATTAAAAAAACCCCTTTCATATAAAAGCAGTGGGGCTGTGACAAAAATATATAATATTTTCTTACAGCGGATGTAATATTATACCGCAAGCCTGATAGGCTTTTCGTTCAGAAACTCTACTCCCATTCTCTGACACTTAACGCATAATACCTGCTCTGTTTATATTATATATATTACCACCACACCGTTTCTACGTCAAGGGGTATTGTATATTTTTGTGTAAAATTACTCTTTTTTGTTATTTTTTAGCATTATTTATAACATCTGCAACAGCCTCAGCAAAATATTTTGCACCGTTCTTAGCTTCGGTAAGAGTATTACCGTTAGTCCCGACCTCAATAATAAGACTGTTATCAGTCATATGCTGATTAAACCTCTCCTCCCTCAGATTTATCGGGCGCATAAGCCCCGGCGACATTTTATCTGCAGTTTCGGTAAGTTTTATTCCAAAGTGAAGATTTTTCTTCCAGTCCGGATGCGTAAGTCCTGACCCATTCGTACCGCAGACAACCATTATTTGTGCACAGGACTCTCCATTTACATCAGTAACAAGCTTTACACGAGTTCCGTCAGGCTTTATTATAGCATCTCTGTGAACATCAAGCACAGCGGCAATTGACGAATTCTCCTCTATATGCTTCTTTACGGTATTAAGAGAACGGTTATACGCCCCCTGGTAGCTTGGATAATCATGAATAGTTCTGTCGTGAATTACCTCTATTCCTTTTTCCTCAAGAACGGATGTCATAACATCGCCAATCGCAATCACATTTTTTTCCCCATCCACATTCCGGCTGTTGTCAACAGCTATATCTGAATTTTCAGGCGCATAACTCTCGGTTGTATGCGTATGAACTATAAGAACAACTCCATTTTGTGGAAATACATATTCCTTTCCATTGTAATCAAGTGAAGAAACCTCATAAATCGTTTCATTCTTTATCTCGGTTAAATTCTCCTCAATTTTCTTTTTTTCTATAGGTTGCTCTGATTCTTTCGGAACAGGTGCGACTGTGTTTGACGGAGCCGGAGAATTTGTCGGTTCAGGCATCTCTTTCTTGAAAAAAGGAGAATACTTATTAAGAATATCTCCTACACCTATATTCTCAATTTTTTCGGCTGTTTCATCAAAAAAATCATTTTCTCTGTCAATAGGAAGAACTTCAGACATAATATCATTGACTGCAAACGCCGGAACAGTCATTTTTTTCCCATTTATTATACCTACAGTTGCAGTGATGCCAATGCTTAACGTAATTAATGCGATAATTATATGTTTTTTTGTAATTACAAAGTATCTCACCTGCATTCCTCCTGCAATAGCCTGAGCTATGGATATATCAATTATACTCTGCTTTTTCCGGCAAATACTTTTCTCTTACGTAACCACGTATGCTTTCCATCTCTATCGGAAATTCCACTACTCCCCGTGCATAATATGACAACTCATACGGTTCATAATATATCACAAGTTTATCCCCCTCGAGATAAAACTTATCCTCACGTTTTTCATCTACAACAGGATTCTCCCATAAATCATGATACATTTCTTCTTTCTCTTTTATTAATTCTTCAATACGTTCATTTAATATTCCGTAAAAATTCTCATCTATAAACAAATCACTCAACACAAGTAATTTATCACTTTCTGAATCATAAGTAACCGAAGTTCGCCACGTATTACCGTGAAGACCTGAAATATATGCATATTTCTCAGTTATAACACTTAATATTCCGTCTTTGTTGTATTTAATATTATTTTTAAACTGCAGCTGCGGCATAACAGAACCTTTATTCTTCAAATCTGAAACACGGGTTATAAAATCCTCTCTCCAACCAGCTATCTCATCTGATATCTTTGCATTGAAGCTTTCCACTCCGCCGCTTTCTCCTGCAATCATTATTTTTTCGCCATTTATGGAATAATCATCCGTATTCTGTTCAATTACACTTATTTCGTATTGTATTTCGCCCCCATCATCACAACCACCTGTCACAAGAACTAATAAAAGCACAAAGAAAATCTTTACAAAATAATGCAAATCAGACCACCGCTTCCTTCATTTATTATACGCTGCAGTGTTTCTCTTAACTTATTCCTTGACTCATACGGCATTTTTTCAAGTTTATTGTGTAATCCCTCATTCACAAGCTCATGAAGCGATTTCCCGAAAATATTCGATTCCCAGATTTTCCCCGGATCCTCTTCAAATTCTTTGAGGAGATAGTGAACAAGCTCTTCGCTTTGTTTTTCAGTCCCTACAATAGGACTTACTTCCGTTTCAATATTCGCTCTCATCATATGTATGATGAGTAGCAAACTGAGGCCTTTAATCTATTTCGACTTTTTCCTTATTTTATCGTGTGATTTGGCGGTTGTCAATAGTGTTTTATTATATTATTTTTAAAAATCATTATCAAAATGAAAATATAGAGCATAATATAAAATGTAAAGAAAAGTATTGACTTTTGCTTTACAAAATGATATAATATAGATACATTAAGAAAGGGGTGTTATTATGGCACAAACAATGGTTAATTTTCGTATGGATGAAGATTTGAAAAAGAATATGGAAAGCGTTTGCAAGGACATGGGACTTAGCATGACTACTGCATTTACTATTTTTGCAACGAAAGTGACCAAAGAAAAAAGAATACCTTTTGAAGTATCAGCAGACCCTTTTTATGATGAAAAAAATGTTTCAAGAATAATGAAAGCAATCGAAAATCTAAATGCTGGAAAAGGTGTTGAGCATGATATCATAGAGGTGGAATGATGAGAAAAATTTGGGATGAATCTGCTTGGGCTGATTACCTCTATTGGCAAACACAGGATAAGAAAACGCTCAAAAAAATCAATGAACTGATAAAAGATATTGACAGAAACGGATACACCGGTATAGGAAAACCGGAACCTCTTAAAGGTAATTTGTCAGGCTTCTGGAGTAGGCGCATTGACGAATATAACAGATTGGTATATAGAATCACAGGTGATGTTTTAGAAATTGCTTCTTGCAAAGACCATTATGAATAAGGAACCCTCCAAATTCCTTTATGTATGGAGGAATATAGAAGTGAAGGATAAAATATTTACTGAAATAACTTATATAAACGATGTTTATATAAAACTTGAAGAAGCTGAAAAATCTGTTGCCAGCGACGATGTGTAGGATGTATTTGAAGTGTTAAAACAAATTAAAGAAAAATACAATAATAAATAATTAACAAAAATCTCTCATCCTTTTTGGGGTGGAGAGATTTTTGTTATTGGATTATTTAAGATGCTAATATCTGTCAAAACTTCTGTCTTGATGTCGACATCTGTCGAATGTATGATAAGTAGCAAACTGAGGTTATTATATATTATTCAATTACCGCAATAATCTGAGTAATAAACTTGCTTTTGTCCTTATGTTGGGGTGGTCCTTCGAGGTAAACATTGCGGAATACACCCGTTAATTTCAGATTGTTTTCTTCTGCATAGGTAACAAGTCTTTTTCGTATTTCAGGGATTTCCTCATAAGCTCCGTGATGAAAGAATGAAATCGCTTTGAGTTCGGGGATGATCTTGACATATTCACCCTCACATCCATCGGGAATGGCAACACAATAGTTAATATCCATCGGAGCATTCGCTGAATACTCGGTAAAATACAGACGTTTTCTTCTATCTGTTTCATACTTTTTCATTGCCTCAAGAGCCGTATCTCTTAAAAGGTTTGTCTTGTCGGCGATGGAGGTCGCATTATACGTACGGCAATAAACATGCTGGGGTTCAATTGTGATTTCCTGTATATCGCCGCCTTTTTCACGTGTTCTCTCTTTCAGCTTTTCTATGGTGAGATTCAGCTCATCTCTCATTTTCTCAAGCCTGTTTATCATCGGCTGTAAATCCGTTGTATCGTTGAAATATATTCTTATTTCGTCAAGTGACAACCCTAAGTCCTGAAACACACGGATTGTACGGATTTGTGTGAATGTGTCAATATTGTAATATCTGTTACCCGTAGTGCCGTCTTTTTTATCCGGAGTAATAAGACCTTTTGTTTCATAGTTTAATATAATTTTTCTTGTGATTCCAATGGCTTTTGCTATCTCGCCAATGGAAAATAAGTTTTTATCGTTCATAAATTCATCCTCATTTCAAGCACAAAATAAATTTTTTTAAAAAAATTGAATAAATTTTCAAAAAACTATTGCATCGACCACCGATGTACGGTGTATAATCATTATAGCATAGAATATCAAATTTTTCAAGATGTAGTGAAAAATAGTTTTATATTCTCTCTATATAGTGTAAAAAACGGCGTTATTTACACGAAAAAAACATATTTTTTTCAAAAAGGAGTTGACAACCGTGTTTGACTATGGCAAAATTTTGACAGACAGACAGACAGGGATAATTCTGCCCGTTTATATATATGCTTGTAATCTGAACACATTTAACGGTAATTATTTATAGTTACCGCTGAATGTGTTTTTTTGCTTTTTTATGCAAAATAAGCATGCATAAAAAATTGCAAGAGCGGAGGGAGAAAAATTGAAACTAAAAGAGTATTGCATTAAAGAAGGAAAGGAGTATTTATTGGACGAGTGGGACGGAGAAAAAAATCTGCCGTTCACACCCGAAACCGTCAGCAGCGGAAGCAACATACCTGTATGGTGGAAATGTAAAGAAGGTCATTCGTGGCAGACGCAGATACGAAGTCGTGCAAAAACACTTACACGATGTCCTAAATGCCTTGAAACAGAATTGGCAGCAAAAAGAGAACAGCAAATGAAAATGTTCAAAGAGCGATTCGTCGCAAAAGAAAAGTATCCGAAGCCTTAAAGATGCTAAATCAATTTCGGATTTTGCAGAAGCGTAAAAGCTCTGTTTAATCATAATAAATTTTTAAAAAGAAGGGATATTAAATGAAAAGAATTTTAAGTACGATTTTATGCTTATGTATGATTATCAGCATATTACCGTTACAAGTAGTAACAGCAACAGAAAACACAGAGAGTACAGAGGGGACAAGTCCGGAGGTTTTGGAAAAATTCGGTTTTTCGCTTGACCCCAACTCTTACGATACTAATGCATTAAAACCGGGCACACACCCATTAGAGCCGAAGTATGACTTATACATCGACAACGGCAGTAAGCACTCAAAAACAGATGCAAGGTTGAAACACGCCATTCCAAGTGGACTCAACTTTTATCCACGGTTTAACCTCTCGCTGGAAGTATCGGACGCTTTTACAAACCAAGAATCCTCACCCTATTTCGTTTCAACAGGCTTTGCAGCAACTGAAACAGGTGTTGATGACCATATAGCAAAGGTTTACTTTGAAAGCGGAAAAACAGGCGGCAGAATATTATTAAGCATATACGATGCCAAAGGCAACGCCCTCGTAACGGGATATGAAACAGGCGGTTATGTGGCTTCTGTCGAAGCAATCGAAATGTGGGAGGTTGAAGGACTCTTATCCGTAACATCGGGTGACTTTGACGGCGATGGTGTTGATGAAATTGCCGTTTACACTCCCAATAACAGCGGTGCACTGAGCGGAAAAGCCAACCAGATTTATATGCAAATATTTGAATTTGACGCATTAAGCAATAGCATTACAACAAAGCAGCACATAGATTTAGCAAGTGACGTTTCATCGTGGACAAAAGGTTATACGGGCGGCTCATTTGGTATTTACTTTCCGTACTTTTATTTTTTGCCGTATGTTGCACTTTGCGGTGATGACTTGAGCGGTGACGGAATTGATGACCTTGCAGCAGTAGCAAGCTTTTCTACCTGGCTTGATACCCGTGACGGTTCAACAACATACTCTACAAAACAGTTAATCGACCCCTCAACACGCCTTGCATCTGTACTTGAGGTATATGAAGGCAAAGAAGGCGGCGACTTCACCCAGAGCATAAAGCACAGAACAATGGTGACAACTGGTTTAACGGGCGGTTCTGATGATTCAAGCACGCAAAATCGTTTCGTTCTCCGTAATGCAAACCTCACAATGGGCGATGTTAATGGTGACGGAACAAACGAAATCATTATAGCAGGTAACTATACAAGAGCAGGCGTTTACAGCACCGCTTCAACAACTACAGCCACATCGAACAGCTATGTAGAGGTTGACGGCGAGAACGCACTTTGCCACATCATTGGCTACACTACATACGATAACCTTAAAAAATGCGAAATGTACAACACAAATTCAGAATATAACTGGACAGTACAGCGCACGGGCGACGGTCAGACCTATTGGTTCAATGAAGACAATAGCGATTCAGGTCCGATTACCGTATCATTGGCTTCATTTAAGCGCAACGGTACGGGCTACCCCGAAACAATATTTGTAGGCGGTCAGTTCTTTGAATATAATTCAGAATCAGGCACGCTCGCATTTTTGAAAAACAGCAACATTACCTACCCCGATAGTATAGGAAAGACCAGCGTTGTGTGGATTGGTAAAGCCGTAGCAGGAAACTTAGCAAATGATGTGTTTGGGAGAGAGGCTGTAGTATTCCCGTTTTATATGAAGAAAAGCGGCGAAGATATATTCTCCTGCGAAGTAGATTTTTTCTATAACAGAACGTCTTTACAATCTTTGGGTGGAAAGGAAGTACTTGCCAATACTTACCATTATGCATTTTCTACTGTTTCTTCTCAGCAATTGGCTTCTTTAGCTCTTTTAGACGGTGGTGGAAAAACAGGCTACCTGACCTACGATGGCAACAACACCGATGTGTACTACAGTGATGTGGAGGTTCTTTCTATTATGCAGGCACCTCCGCTGTATGAAGAGCTCAATGACGATACATATATAGGCAACTCCGAAACGAGCTTTACAAAGTCGGAAGGCAGCAGTGAATCTTGGACTCACGGCGGTTCGCTCACGGCAGGTGTTGTGGCAGGCTTTGAATATAAGGGCTCATTCCTTGGTATTTTTCCTGCTGTAGGTGCAGAATATGAATTCAGTCTTACAGGAACCATCGGCGGTGAAGACACCCAAGAAAAAACCTACGACTATTCTTCGGGCTTTGCAACGTCAGGTACTACAGATACCGCAGTAATTTTCGCCGTTCCTTATGTACGCTACAATTGTACAATGTACGTTCCTGAGTACACATTGCCAACAGAAGAAGATTACAACACACTCTGTGCTTTCAGAGATGAGCTTGCCGATAATCTCAGAAAGTATGTTGACACGGGAGATACACAGTCAAGTGGTACTTATGTAATGGGTTGCAAGTATTATTATTACAGATACAGCTCTTATGTAACCGAAAATAACTATATGAAGCAGCAGGAAGTGCTCTATAAGGTAGCAGAAGAAATCAGCTTTATTGAAGATGCTATAGCATCCTTTGGAAAAGGCGGCACAGGTGAATGGGGCGGTACTGTACAAGGCGCAGTGTTACCCTATCATTACTGCATACCTCAGCAGCCTATGGTAACAACAATAGACGCAAAAACCTACGACGCAATAGCAGACGCTACACCCGGACTTGAGAAAATCTATGGCAATGTGTTCAGCGAAACATACCGTCCCGGTGACCCGAATACATACGCTCACTCAACCAGTGCACTAAACGCAACAGGTACTGTTCTTCAGTCAAAAATGTCAATGGGCGGCTCATCTGACGGTTACTTAACAAACAGTAACTCTTCTGCCGGCAGCAGCCAGTCGCAGAGTATTTCTGTCGAAGAGTCAGATTCCGATACATTGACCTGGGGTGCGGCATTAGAAAATACATCGCTTGCAATAGTCGGAGGTGCAAAGGTTGGATTCACCATTTCAGCAGAGTATAACGGAAGCCACACAACCACTACCACACAGGGCAATGAATATTCAGGTACTGTTTTCTCGCTGCCAAAAGATACCCCTGCAGATTATACTTACAGCTGGAAGCTCGTTTCATACACAACTATGCTTAACGGCAAAAAGGTGCCCGTTGTAGGTTATCTCACAAAGGTTAACTCAACACCTCCACCGTCTGTTGCACAGAATATTTCTGTTGAAAATCTGACAGATACATCTGTAACACTCACCTGGGAAAACGGCGAAAGAGCAGCTGACTTTTACAAAATTTCAAGAGTTGATGCCGACGGAAACAACCCCGTACCTATTGCAAACAACATAGTTCCCGTTGACGGAAAATGCTCTTATGATATATCAAATCTTCAGCCCTCAGGCGTAACACCCAGTACATCATATTATGTGATAGAATCTTACAACTCAAGCGGCAAAAAGAGTATTGCATCCGAAATGATTTCTGTTACAACCATGCCCGAAGGCTTTGCAGTTGTAATGTCGGTTGAAGGCATCGAAAATGTGATTTACAGAGACGGCAAAAACCTCTCTGCAAAATTAAATATCGACGGCAACGAAGGCTATGACACCTTCTATCAGTGGCAGGTGTCTGACGGTAATGGCTGGGTTGACCTTGACGGACAAAACGCAAAAACGATGAACTTTAAAATTTCAACATTAGACAACAACAAAAAAGTTCGTTGCGCAGTTACGATGTTTATCGGCTCTCGTTCTTATAGGATTTATTCTGCTCCGAGTACCTTGCATTGTACTAACTCTTACAACGGTTACAGAGTTGATTGGGCGGAAGACGGAAACTCAGTAACAATCACACCTGAAGAAGGTGCTACACCTGCAAGCGTTTATCTGAAAGCAGAAAATGCGAACGTAATCACAAAGGTTTCAGCAAGTGAAGCGGTTAGAGAAGGTGTAACATTTAATATATCAGATGTAGCAGATGATGATATAACACTTTATATATGGGAAGATAATCTGAAGCCTGTTACACTCCCGTTTGTAAAATAATCGGACGGAAAGTCAAAACAGAGTCTTAATTTTAATTCAGACAAGGAGCTGTCGCATTTGCGACAGCTCCTTATTCATATAGGGATTTAATAAGAAAGGTGGCGTCAAAATGAAAAGAGTGATTGTATGGAGTCTGTGCCTTTGTATTATTATGTCGCTTTTTACCTTCAGTGTAAGTGCCGCAGATGAAATCAGCACATTCGGTATAACGATGAGTGGCTTTAAAGGTGGGGCAAAAGAATCTGATGTTACTTTCTCACTTTCAGATGACAGACTTGAAATTAGTCAGGTATCGTGGGTAGGCACTATGAAAGAAGATGGTACATTCAAAAATCAGAAAGTCTACAACGTATTCATTACAGTTAAAATAAAAAGCGGAACAGATGCAAAATTTCTCAAAGAGTTTTCGGTGAATGATTTGCAGTATTCCGGAATCAACAAGGCAGACAAGGCCACGATGCAGGCAACCCTCAAAGTGGTGAAACTTGCTTTTGAAGTAAAGTTATTACCTTTGCCTTAACAGCCATTTTTCTTGAAAGAATTTAAGATTGTTTGATATTTTGGAGTCTATACTTTGGCAGGCTCTCCATATTCACGTTTCATAGCACTCATAGATACAACCCATTGCTTGCCGAACTTACAGACATCAACACCATTTACTAACTTTCCGTAGGTTATGGCTTTGCGCAAGGTACTCTCATTTAGATTCCATAGAAATGTTGCATCGCTAAAAGCCATAAGACCGTCAAATGGAGTGTCAACAGTTTCACCATTTGCCCAAAGCTCATCACAAGAAATATCAATATCATCATTCCATATTACACCATAGCCACCCTGATCAACCATTACAGAACTAAACAGTTCGATATCTTCTTTTAATGGCATAAAAAAGTTATATTTTTCAAAAAGTGGTGTGACATTATATATCTTAGTTATTCCTTCTGCAAATCTTACACTTATTTTATGTTCAGGTAAGGCGTTAACTTCTTTAACTTTATGAAACATACTAAAACCTCCTATTTCAATGATAAAAACTATCTCCATAAATATTTCTGTCTCAGATAATCTGCATGTTCCGGTGTTATCAGCCCATCACTGATTTCTGCCATATTAATACTTCCGTAAAGCTCTCCCCAATAGCAGTCTATTAAAGAGGATTTTTTTGAAACCGCATCTTTGTATGCATCAAGGTCGTGTTGCAGATATGCCGGAAGACCGTATTCGTATGATCGCTCTCTTGCAAGATTTGACATTCTCTCGTCAAGCAAACTTTCCATAGATACATTTAAAACCTTTGCAATTTTATATAATGTTTCCCCCGAACATTTTTCAATACTTGTTTTACCACTGCATAGTTCGCTTAATGTTGCATTTGGAATACCGGATAGCTTTGCTAAGCGGTATTTTGTCATTCCTATATTATTTAAAATTTCATTGATACTCATATTCATCACCTTAATATATTCTATGTTTATATTATATCGCTATACCGAAATAAAATCAAGCATTTTCAGGAATTTCGTATAAAATGCCAAAGGACGTGCCTCAATCAGTGCTTTTTCGCTAAATGAGACAACGTCCTTTATGTTTAGATGCTAATATCTGTCTAAACTTCTGTCTTGATGTCGACATCTGTCGAATGTATGATAAATAGCAAACCCAAGTCTTTAATTTATTTCAACTTTTTCTTTATTTTATCGCGCACTTTGTAGGTTGTCAATACCTTCTTATTCAAGAATGTATTTTCTCCATATATTGCTCCGCCTACAATCAGAATCGCTCCGATAATCTGTATAGACAGCATTATTTCTTTTAAGAATATAACAGAAAATACAACTGCTGATAATGGCTCTATATATCCGCAAATTGCAACCGTTTGAACAGGTAATCTGTCGATAGATGAAAAATAAAAATAGCAGCCTATGCCTGTATTTATGAAACCTAAAATAAATATTGGAATTATACTTGATTGAGGTATTTGAATTCTATATCCTTGCTTAATGAAAACAAAAATTGCAACGGTAATAAAGCTTATGAAAAGCTGCAACATAGAATTTTCAAGTCCTGTTATATTTTTTGCTTTTTTATTGAATATAACCATAAATGAATAGCAGAGTGCAGACATCAATCCGCAGAAAATGCCCCATATATTTTTATCATTATTGAAAACATTATCATTTACAAGAAATATGCCTATAAGCACTGCAATAAAGCTGATTATTTTAGTTTTAGTCAACTTCTCTTTGAACAATATCGGGGACAGCATCATTACAATAGCCGGACCGCAATAATATGTGATCGAAGCAAGGCTAACACCGATTTGACTATATGCTTCATACAAAAACACCCAGCTTGCACCCATAGCAACACCCGATAAAGCTAAACAGGCAAATTGTTTTTTGTGCCTGTAAAAAGTCAGTTTTTCTCTCGTAAAAAAGAAAATGACTATGAGTAATAAGCTACCTAAAAATGTTCGGAGCAGTACGATTTCATAACTGCTTAAATCAATGAAATTTGCTACAATTCCGTTAGAACCGAAGAGCAAGAGCGAAAATATGTACTTAAAATATGCTGTTTTCATTTTGTAATCCACCTGTTATTGACTTTTTTCTGATAATAGTATATCATATATTTATACATTACACAAACGAATATAATTCATAGTTATTATGAGAAAAACAGATGAAAGGTGAATGAAATGGATATGAACATTCAAAAATATTTAGCATTTATTAAAACTGTTGAATACGGAAGTTTTACAAAAGCGGCAGAAATATTAAATTATTCTCAATCAGGCATAAGTCGTATGATAAATGACTTAGAAAAAGAATGGAATGTGTCGTTATTGGAAAGAAACCGAACCGGTGTAAAGCTGACATCTGATGGAATGAAAATACTCCCTATTGCACAAAGTGTATGCAATGAATACAACCGTTTGCAAGAACAGATTGATGCAATAAACGGACTTGAATCAGGGCTTATACGCATAGGTACATTTTCAAGTGTTGCAACACACTGGTTGCCGAAAATTATCAAGAAATTTCAAAAAGACTATCCAAATATAGATTATGAGCTTTTGCTCGGAGATTATACAGAAATAGAGGAATGGATAAAGACAGGCAGAGTAGATATAGGCTTTTTAAGATTACCGACAACAGATGAATTTGAAACTGAATTTTTAGAAGATGATAAATTGCTGGTTGTTATGCCGGAAAATCATCCTCTTGCAGAATGTAATAAATTCCCTGTAAAAGCATTATGTGATTATCCTTTTATGCTTTTGGAAAAGGGTGCAAAAGCAGAAATTTCGGAAATATTTGAAAAAAACAACATAACCCCCAATGTGCATTTTACCACATGGGATGATTATGCTGTTATGTCTATGGTTGAAGGCGGTCTTGGTATTTCAATTTTGCCCGAACTTATACTTCGCCGTATTCCATATAAAATTGTAGCAAAGGAACTTGATGTCCCTGCATATCGTAAAATAGGTATTGCATACAAGGATAAAGAAAAACTTTCAATTGCTGTAAAAAAATTTGTTGATTATTTAGAGTACAGAAATTAACAAGGTAAAAGGAATGAGAAAATAATCATTCCCTTTACCGTTTTTTATTTGGATTTATCCAAACAACATTTTTGCAGCTTGTTCTAATTCGCGTCTCTCTTCTGTGTTATCGTAGGAGCATTCTTTATCATCAATTCCATTTATGGCGTTTATAAAAAATAGTCCGTCTTTATTACAATAGAACAAAATCTTTTTAACACCGCGGATAGGAAATCTTGCTTCTGCGTTTCCTTCGGGATAAAGCTTGATTATTTGAATTCTATCCGATGACAACGCTGCAATAAAAGAAATGTAATGCTGTTTTGTCATATCGTGTTCAATGCGTACATAATAATCATCTTCTACTTTTTCAATAAAGATTTTGTGATACTCATCACTTTCTTCCGGTTGACACGGTGTAAGCGATACACCATGACAATGAATTACAGCTTCGCCCATTGAGTGAATGATGTTGCCGCAAACCGGGCAAACATAAACCACAGAACGCTGCATATTAGCAGATACATTTACATTATTGATTGCATTTCCTGAAATGAGTTCTGCAATTGATATTTCAAAAACATTTGCAATTGGTTCTAATAGTGAAATATCAGGATACCCTCGACCTGTTTCCCATTTTGAAACTGTTTTATCTGAAACCATCAATTTTTCCGCAAGTTCAGCTTGTGTCAAATGATATTTTTCACGTAAATTTTTTATAACTGTTCCTGTAATATATTGATTCATCTTTTTGTACCTCCTGTAAATATTATATATTCAGTAAGATGATTTTTCAACCTACTTAAAGTATACTTCAAAGAAACAACAGGGACTGCACATAACAGCCCCTGCCGGATTCGTTTTTAGAAAAGTTGTCCTGGAAGTTTTAGTTTTTCTTTGTATGGAAAATTCTTGTCAAACTCATCTACTTCCGTTTCATCAACAAAATAACCTTGTGGCGGAGTATATTCGCCTGTTATATTATTCAGAAAACCTGCTATAAGCTCCTTACAAAGAAAGAATGAGCTATCCGCATCTTCCGGAAGTCCGTGATATCTGATACCGAATTCACTGGCATACGAAAAACCACTTTTTCCGTAAAAGTTTATGTTTCCTTCGAAACATAAAGCACCAAACCCGAGTTCTGTTGCTTTTTCAAGCGAATAATCAAGCAGAATTTTACCATAACCTTGTCTTTTTAGTTCAGGTGTTATGCAAATCGGCCCCATTGTTAAAATAGGAATGTTTTTTCCGCTATCCGCCTTAATATTTGCTTTCATAAACATATTCTGACCTATAATTTTGCCGTCTTTCTCCATAACAAAATCAAGTTCATGTATAAAAGCATCATCATTTCTAAGCTGATTAATTACATAATGTTCAAGACACCCTGGTCTGTAAAC
>JAZULT010000052.1:0-7178 GCA_045603225.1 Clostridia bacterium
TTTGGGGACGTCAGACTGTCGAATAATTAAGTTGCATATTAAATTTCCTGTAAGCATTGCAAAATTCTTGTTTTTATGGTATAATATACTTATCAAATTAAGGAGTTCTACCATGACAAACAATAACAAAATCGATCGCAATCAAGCCATGATAATATCACTTGATGAAATGATTTCTGAAAACAGTAATGTACGTGTAATAGATGCATATGTACGTTCTCTTGATGTAGAAAAATTAGGTTACCATGTTTACACCAATAAAGTTGGTCGTCCTGCATATAATCCTCAGGAATTAATCGGATTGTATCTTTACGGATATATGAATCGTGTTATGTCTTCAAGAATGCTGGAATCACAGACATATATCAATATTGAAATTATGTGGCTTTTGAATAATGCACATCCTGACCACAGTACAATAGCAGCTTTCAGAAGCAGAAATGCAGAAGCTTTGACTAACACATTTCATGATTTTGTATGTATCTGTAAAGACCTTAATTTGATTGGCGGAAAAATAGTAGCTGTTGACGGCACCAAAATTCATGCGAATAATAATAAAAAGAATAATTATTCCAAAAAGTCTTTAACCAGAAAAATTGAGCATATCAACGAACAGATAGCTGAATATTTTTCCGAGCTTGATAAAAATGATAAATCAGAGATTGATTTAAAATCTTTATCTGACACAAAAATCAAATACGAAGATTTACTTGAAAAACTTGAGGAATCAGAAGAAACTCAAATTTCAACAGTAGACCCGGATGCAAGACTAATGGACAACAAAAAAGGTGGTCTTGATGTCGCATACAATATACAAGCTACCGTTGATGCCAAAAACGGATTGGTTATTGATCAATACGTTATCAATGCTCCTACCGATCAGGGTGAATTATCTAATGCAGCATCACGTGCAAAAGAAATACTATCTGCAAAAAAACTTACAGTTTTAGCTGATAAAGGTTATTACAACGGAGAAGATTTAGAAAAATGTCATTCCATGAATGTGACTCCGGTTGTTGCACGTCAAAAAGCTCCTAAAAGAAATGGTATGTACTCTATAGATGAATTTACTTATGATTCAGAAACTGACAGCTTTACATGTCCTCAGAATAATGTTCTTACAAAAATCAGTGGCAAAGATGCCAAATCAACAGTATATGCAAACAAATCCGCGTGTAAATCCTGCCCATACAAGGCACAATGCTTCAAACAAAACGGTCGCAAAAAATATCGTCAGATAATTAAAGACAAATATTTTCAGGCAATGACAAAATCTGATGCAATATTCAAATCATCCCAAAAGTTGTATAAGCTACGACAACAGTTGAATGAACCTGTATTTGGTTGCATCAAAAGGCAATTAGGATTTCCACAGTTAAACGTCCGAACTAAACGAAAGGTGTCGGGCGAAATTAGCTTGCTCTTTTTGGGATTTAACCTGAAAAGAGTGATAAATATAATAGGAAATACCGAATTGGTACGGTACTTCAGGGCAAGAATAGGGGCGTCACTTGCAGAATTTCTAAGCATAATATGCAATTTTGCCTTTCGGGATAGCCAAAAGACAAAATTGTGTATTTAAAGTTGAATTATTCGACAGTCTGACGTCCCCAAATGGTCCCCTTATAGAACCGCTTCCGTTTGACAGCTACAGTCCTCTGACAGCAGGCGTGCGAGGTATGGGTGTCGGCGGTATGCGTGTTATGAGAGATAATCATTATTACGGATGCTGTGCGTGTATCGGTGCGGCAGGTAACGGTCTGATACCTAAAATATCCGTTTTGTCGTCAAAAGGCGGTCCGGTAATTAATTTATATAATAACGGTAAGGTTTCTACAAAAACGCAAACCGGAAATAATGTTACTGTTGATATTCAGACGGAGTACCCCGTAAGCGGTGATATTAAAATAACAGTCGTGCCGGAGCATGAGGAAGAATTTGAAATCTTACTCAGAAATCCGTCATGGAGTAAAACAACAACTCTGTCTGTTAACGGAGTGAACAACAACGTTGAGGAAGGATATATCCGCATAAAACGGGTATGGAAGAAAAATGACACTATTGAGCTGAAGCTTGACATGAGAACAGAGGCACTTTATCCCGAATCGGATGAAAAGAAATTTATTGCCCTTCGCAGAGGTCCGTTGATTCTTGCTCAGGAAAACAGACTTGGGTACAGCGTGGATGAGCTTGTAAGTATAGCGCTAAATGATGACGGATATGTGGATGTGGAATTTCCGCCTGAGGATATTGCTCCGTATAAACATATTGTAGAGGTTCATGTTCCGTTGGATGATGGCAGCAAAATGCCGGTTACTGATTATTCCTCAGCAGGTAAATTATGGACAGAGGAAAGCAAAATGGCAGCATGGATGTTGACAAAGTGATAATATGTATTTATACAGTAAAAGCACCCGTTTAAGGGTGCTTTTGGTTTGTATGTTCATAGTCAGGCAAATTTTAATGTTTCATTTATCAGTACATCTTTATCGGTATTTGTATAGTACATATAAATATTTTCAGCGGAATCATTTTTGTTTTTAGCCTTGCATTCAATATAGAATACTTCACCGAGGTCTTTTACGGGGAATGTTATTGGTATATTTTCAAGATTTCTCAATTTTTGGCTGAAGGTAAATACCGTATTTTTATTTATGTCAAGAACATTTACTGTTACATCAGATGTTTCTTCTGTAAGCTCATCATGCAGGAATACACTGCCTTCAAATATATCATCCTTTTCGTACAAAAGCTTTTTGTACTCTGCGGAAACGTGATATGTGCCGAAAGCTCTTTTCAGAAAGTGATATGCAAGTTTCGGATTGCCGTAATAGTCTATAAGATTTGCGCAGCATACATTTGGCCATGGTTCGTTTAACTGCCATATACATATACCTGCCGTTTTCGGAAACTTACGCATTTGTGATTCTATTGAATATCTGATTGATTCTGCCTGCATAAACTGGCTTATATACACATACTTTTCAAGGTCGGTTATTTCTCCGAAGATGTCTTTGTCACGTTCTGTGTACGCATCCCAGAGCTGACCGTGATGTGACCATGTGAGATTTTCAGCCATGCCGAAAACTTTTTGGTTTTCAGGTGCAAGGATTTTTTCGAGAGTGTCCATGCAGCTCATTCCTTCTGATCCGCATTCACCGAGCATCAGACATCTGAGTTCGTTAAAGAATCTGTAATGTTCCTCGGGGCCGAGATATTTCCATGGACCGTGTATATCATGATTTTTATCCTGGTCTTCGCTGAAATGTTCTGTAGGTCCTGATGATGTTGTAGGAAGGAATAGTCTGTCAGGGTCATGTTTTTCTACTATTTCTTTAAGCATTGCAACATTTTTGTTTTCGTATGTAATCGGTACGAAATCAAGATCGATAAGCTCATTACCTCCGCACCATATTGCAAGACAGGGATGATTTCTTCTTGAACGAACTGCATATTCAGATGTTTTTCCGAGAAGTTCAAGGAAATCCGGATCTTCGGAGGGAGCGTTTTCAATTCCTGATGATGACTGGATAAAATCCTGCCATACAAGTATACCGTGTTTGTCGCAAAGGTCATAGAACATTTCTTTTTCAATCATTCCGCCGCCCCATACACGAATCATATTCACGTTTGCTTCTTTTGCCAAAAGCACGAGTTTTTCGTATTTTTCATATGTAACAGCTCCGTACATATGATCGAGAGGTGTTATATTTACTCCCTTGACGGGCATTTTTATTCCATTTACTGCAAATATATAGGGGAGTGAATCATCAGGAGCGTTATTACATTTGTGGTATGTGATTGTTCTCAGTCCCACATTGTAATTTTTTGTCTGTGATAAAGCTTCTCCGCAGTATAATGAGAGTTCAAGATTGTACAGGGGTTGCTCTCCGTATCCGTTCGGATACCATAATTTCGGATTTTCAATATAAAATTCAGTTTCTGATGTGTTTTTATCAGTGTAGGTACATATACCTTCAGCTATTGTTTCACTGCCATATGTAAGTTTTGCATTAAGCGTGGAACCGGTATCTGAAACAGTGGTTTTTATTCTGACCTTACCATCGATGTATCTTATATGAACATCGTCGATTGTTGATTTATTTGTACGTTCTATATATACTTCGTCATATAAACCGAGACTTACAAGTCTTGTGCCGAAATCCCATTTATAACCAAAACGTGATTTCTGGGTAAAGGTGTGGCTTGTCCAGCCAACCTGTCCCATTTCATCGGGGATTTGTTCTATTACAACACGCAGGTTGTTTTCTTCGTTTTCGAGGCATATATCGGTTACATCAATTCTGCATGGAACATACATTCCTGTATGTTCTCCTATTTTCTGACCGTTCAGATATATATGTGCCGAGTAGTCTATACCCTCAAATACGAGTGTAAGTTTTTCACCCGGTTTCTTACTTTCAATATTGAATTTTGATTTATATACCCACCATCTTTTTTCAACCCATTCACATTTTACGGAGTTTGTTTCGTAATACGGATTTTCTATTATCCCGGCATTTAATAAATCATTATGAATTTCTCCCGGTACGGTTGCTTTTATTTCAGGTGTTACGGGAAGTATTGCAATTCCTGTTTCCATAGTAACGCTCTGAAGCGGTGTGTTCGGCCAGTGTCCGGTAAGTGTCCAGTCTGTAAGCTTTTGTTTCATATACTTTCCTCCTTTACTCCAGTCTGTAAGCTTTTGTTTCATATACTTTCCTCCTTTCTTTACTGCTATTATAGCAGATATAATTTATATAAAATATACAAAAAATAAGATATATAACTGTTTTTTACGTTTTTGTATTGATTTTACAAAAATTCTGATGTATAATAAAATTGAGCTTTATTTGAATGATAAAAAGATGGATTGGAGTGACGGGATGAAAGTATTTGCATTTAATTATCTTCAGGGAAACCTGTATGATTATGATGAAGTGGAACTTTTATCAGATATATCATACCCTCCGCATCAACACGAATATTTCGAAATGGATTTATTTTTAAGCGGAAAAGGAAGTGTGTTTGTAGGAAACCGAAAATACACACTTGAAAGAGGGTGCATAACTCTTGTAACGCCTCGTGACCTTCATGCTCTGGATATAGAAGAAAACGGATACTCACTTCATTTTGCTTTTACGGTAGATGCTCTGACTGATTCACAGATATATAATATTCTGTATAAGCTGGATAATTTTGCGGCCGTACTTGATGAAAAAAGTATAGAATATTTTTCTGATATGCTGAGGCGGTTCAATAAAGCCCGAAGCAGCAATTTCAAGTGTAAAAGAATGTATCTTTCGCATATGTTTGAAAGTATATTGATGGAATTTATAATACGTGTATCTGCAGGAAAGAGTGTAAGCGAATCTTCAGGAGATAAAATGCCTGATAATATTATAAATGCACTTAACTATATAAATTCCAATTTCCTGTCAGGTGATATATCACTTGAAAAGGTTGCGAAGGTGTGCGGAATTTCAAAAACGCATATGAGCGAAATTTTTCATCGTTATATCGGTATGACATATAAAAGTTATCTTCTTAATCTGAGACTTGACTATGCTACAAAACTGCTTCTCAGTAATCAGCTTTCCGTAACGGAAATATCATATACAGTAGGGTATAACAGTACTTCAAGCTTCCTCAGAGCATTCAAGGAAAAATACGGAATGTCATCAAAAAGATATGCAGAGCATATAAAATCGTATGCAAATTAAAATACGTCCCCCGGGCGCAATGTCATTAAGTTAAAATGATATTGAAAGGTTTAAACGATGAAAAGAGTTTGAAATTCCAAAGATTTCAAACTCTTTTTCGTTATTATTCTAAATTTTGACACAGCAAACAGACAGATTATATAAATCTGTCAAAAACAATAGACTTTTTTTAAATTTTATGCTATTCTATATATGAAGCTTACAGCTGATTGATATCTAATGTTACGAATATACTTTCTATCTGGGCGGACAGGCAGTATATTTCTTGCAATCAGTGCTTCAACATTTTGCGGACTTTCTTTATTACGGATAAAATGCTTACATATGTATATTGCTTCGGAATAATTAATTTGATAAGCATACACTTTGTTGTTTTGTTGTATGCATACATTCATTGCTATTATCATTGAAATGTAATACATTATCAGGCGAGCATAGATTTCCTGTAATATGAAATCCGCTTTTTTTGCTATGAAAATTGCTTAAGCCTACATTATACTTTAATTCGCGAAATGAGGTTTCAATCCCCCATCTCAGTTTGTATAATTTTTTTATGGTGTTTACTGAAAACTGTGTTCTGTCAAGGTTAGTAACTATCGTTTCTACTGTGTCATCCGATAAGCGAATTTTTACCAATCTAAAATTTAAAGGATAAGTATCTTTGCTTTTTGGTGGTAAATAGTCAAAAGTCATATTAGACATAATCGTTCTGAATTTATCGGGATTTTCCTTTATTTCATTAGTCTGTCTTCTTGTCAAAGTCAAACTAACATCAACATCAAATTCGTCTGCTTCGGGCAATGATAATTGAGCAACAATACCCCTGTTGTTTTTTACCCGGATAAGATAATTCCAACCTTTGTTTTCTATATGAGCAATGGTGTTATATCACTCATAGCCTCTGTCAGCAATGATGATAACTTTTTTTCTGTCTGATGCACGGTCAACCATATCACATAATGCTCTGTGCTCATTAAACATACGGCGTGGTTGAATAATTGCATCAACATATCGTTTATCAAGTAAATTATACAAAGCATTCAAATGAAACAAATTATATCCTTTTGAATCAGGCGCTGTTTGAAAATACGAATCAGGATCAATTTCGTTAGTTGGCGTGTGTATGTCAGAACCATCAACAGCTAACAGTTCGTAACCATTGAGCATTCTTGTTGATTTAAATGATTGAGAAAATTCTTTAAATAGAAATTCAAAAGCAAAAATATCAATCTTATTACGTTGCTGAACAAACGCTGATGCAGAAGGTGTATCAGTTTTAAAACCCATAAAATTGTATAGTTCTTTATGAATACTTTGCCCTTCCATAGAAATCATAAATTTTAGAATAGTTTCAAATGATAGTGGACTTTTGCGAGTGAAATCATGTCCCGGATTTTTTACAAAAAGCCATGAAACATTGTTCATTTCGGAAATAATAGAAAAAAGTTTGTTTCT
>JAZULT010000053.1:0-48978 GCA_045603225.1 Clostridia bacterium
ATAGCAATATTTTTTTAAGACATATTTGAAATGTTCTTGACACAAGCTAAATAATGAATAAACGCATAAAATAGCATAAAAATAATAACAGTTAAGTTTGTTAGATACAATCCTAATGCTTGTATCTAACAATACACGTTAACAATATATCTTAAATCTAATATTCATTATACCGGGACAAAAACAGTAACCTTTACATTACTATACATATCCTTATCAGATTGTCCCATTCGTGAGGTGTTAAGGGCATTTAGAACGGAATACCAATTTTGGATAACAGGTAGGTACTGAAGAACTTGGGCATCTCGAAATGGTTGGTACACTTGTAACACAGCTTTCAAAAGGTGTTCCGCCAAAAGAATGGCTCGAAATGGAAAGTTGGGAATACTATGCCGATAATGGTAACTGTGTATTTCCTCAAAATGCTCAGGGTGTTCCTTTTAACGCTGCATCCATTGCAGTGACGGGCGACCCTCTTACAAATTTGTACGAAGACCTTGCAGCAGAACAAAAAGCAAGAGCTGTATACGATAACATTCTGAGACTTTGTGACGATCCTGATGTTGCTGACGTGATAAAATTCCTGCGTCAGAGAGAAATCGTCCATTTCCAGCGCTTTGGTGAAGCTCTTGACAGACTTCAGTGTAAAATGAAGAAATAATTACAAAAGAATACCACCTTTCCGAATGGTATAAGGTGGTATTCTTTTTAAATTTCATGAACAGTTCTAAGAATAACTTCAGACTGCATCTCAGGAGACAGCCGAACAAAATAATCGCTGTAACCACCGATACGCACAACAAGGTCGCTATACTTTTCGGGATTCTCTCTGGCATCAAACAAAATTTCTTCATCTACAACATTAATCTGCATTTCAAATCCACCGCGTGCGATATATGTCTTTATAAGAGATTTCAAATTACTTATACCATCATTGCTGAACAGTTTTTTTGAAAACTTCATGTTTACCGCAACACCACCTATAAAATCATCATGATTCCATTTTGTGCTTGAAATAATCGAAGATGTCGGACCGTTCTTCTCTCTGCCTTGCGCTGCTCCGGAACCGTCTCCGAGCGGGAATCCAGCTTTACGTCCATCAGGAGTCGCTCCCGTCTGAGTTCCGAACCGTTCATGCATTATCCAGCAGAAAACACTCGGTATCATACGCCCTTCACTAAAACAGTATTCAAATTTATTACATTCAGAAACAATATGCTCTGTTACGATTCTTCCCCACTTATCTGCATAATCATCATCATTTCCATATTTAGGAACACTATTTAAAAATTCAAGACGGACATTTTCTGCACCTTCAAAGTTTCTATTACAAATCTCCATAACTTCAGTTAATTTATATTTCTTTTCTTCAAAAACAAGCTTTTCTATCACAGCTAAGGAATCAATAAGATTCGCCATTCCTACAAAGCTTGGCATAACCCAGTTATATCTTGCACCACCATGCTCTATATCAACTCCGTTCTCAAGACAATCATTAACAAGACATGAAAGCAGAGGATTTACCGTCATCTTCTTTCTCATCTCGCGATATTTCATCTGATTATGATAACCATATGCTATTTCCCTATCAAGGTAAATTAATACATTATCCAGAAGCTCATTAATATTTTCATATTCCCTGTCAATAGCCTTTAACAGCATAGACGGAAGATTTATATACGGACTTGCAACCCATACATTTGACGATGCCTCAGGTGTTATTTCTACGCAAGTACTATGTATATAATTGTGACTTTCTTTTTCAGGAACGCCATATTTCTGAAGTCCGTTCGAAATAATATCTTCATTAAAAATTGCAGGGTGAGAACGTCCATGAGAAAGAATTTCACAAGCTTTATCAAGATATTTTTCATCCGTTTCGGTAGTGTAACACAGACCAACCGACGGATAAACAAGACGAATATCATCAACCACTTGCATACACATTTCGGTAAGATCATTTCCGACAACACTACCATCCAGATATCTTCCTCCAACCATATATCCGCTCGAAAGTCCGCTTGCAACACGGTTATTTATTTGTATACCGAGGCAGTCAAGAAGAAGCTGTGCATATTCTTTTGTAATCACTCCGTTTTTTATGTCGTTTTCGTAATAAGGGTATAAATATCTGTCAGGATGACCAAGCTGAAATTGCTGATGTGCAAAGTATCTGCATGGATTAATTGACAGGCAAAACGCAATAAAATGTACAGACTGAATTGCTTCGTGAAAACTCTCAGCAGGATTTGCAGGAACCTTACGACATATATCAGAAATCTTTCTACGCTCTTCGCTTACAGGAAGGCTGTCTATGAAATCTGAGTAACGGTTTGAAAAACTAACCACAGCCTTGAGACATTCTCTGCAAAGATAATAGAATAATTTTCCTGAGTCAGAATATTTTTTATCAACATCATCAATTATTCCATTCAGTCCTGTTCTGAGCACAAGCTCATAATCGGGTGCCATATGCGAATCCTGTCCAACCATTGGTGCAATACTGTCAGCAACCGTTTTAAGCAATTCCCATTCTGATTTTTCCTTATCATTCATCAGATAATCTGTTTTTCCGACAATTAGTTCTCCTTCATCTACCGATATAGGCATATTGTCGTATGCATATGTAAACGCATCGGCATATCTGTATTCGAACTCCCCAAGCTCTTCATTCGAAGAAAATTTTCTGAAAAATAATAAATACCAGTAATCATATCCAAACACAGGATTTAATGCTTTCTCTCTTAATTTTTCAATTCTTTTCATAAAAACCACCATTTTTTTATATTTTACTTGCATTATATCATATCTTATGATATAATAATAGGAAAATAACTTCATTTTCATGTATAATATTATCAAAAGGAGAAAAAGATGAAAAGTACATTCCACTGCGAACTTGAAAAGAACTTCTCAAGCAAAGCTGAATCGGTCAGAGGATTTATATACAACGATTATTTTATCGAACCTCATAAACACGGTTTTTATGAAATTAATATTATCATGTCCGGCAGCGGAACTCACTTGATTGAAGATAACAGTTTCACTGCAGAAGCCGGAGATGTATTTGTTATACCTCCGAATATTGTACATGCATACACAAATACAAAACAAATGAATGTTTTTCATATTCTTATAAGACCGTCATTAATCAACTCCCTTGCATCAGAAAAAGACCATGTCAACGGTTTTAATATTCTTATGGAAATAGAACCATTCCTCAGAAACAGATGCGAAAAGAAAATGTTTCTCAGCCTTTCTCCTGATGAGCTTAAAGTGATAAAATACGACCTTGATTTAATACGTGACGATACAAACAATTCATTTAAAAACTGTAATCCACTTAAAAACCATATAATGATAAAAATACTCTATTATATGTCGAGCCTTATATATAACCGCACTATTAAAACAAAAAATAATTACATGGAATATACAATAATTTATCTGCTTGATTACATATCAAACAATTATCAACAAAAAATTTCAATAGATGATTTGTGCAATATTTCAAACACATCAACATCCACCCTAATCAGATATTTCAGAAAAATATGCGGATGCACTCCGGCACAGTATATTATCGACTATAGAATAAATATCGCAAAAAAAATGATAGATGAAAACATTCTTTCCAGAACAGAAATTGCACACGAATGTGGATTTTACGATCTGTCACATATGGAAAGATATTTAAAAAGCAAGTCTTGATATCATGACTTGCTTTCTTCGTAAGATTTAGGCGAAACATAAACTGTATTATAATTATCATATATAACCATTCCGGGTTTTGCACCTGACGGTTTTTTAACATTTTTTATTTGTGTATAGTCGACAGGTACCTGATTAGATTCTCTTCCTTTTGAATAATATGCTGCAAGTTCTGCCGCCTGCCTCAAAGTCGTTTCCGGGACATCTTTATTAATTCCAAGCTTTATTACGGTATGAGAACCATGTATAAGTTTTGTGTGGAACCATATATCTCCTGAATTAGCAAAACGTAACGTAAGATAATCATTCTGAGTATTGTTTTTTCCAACATAAATATCAAAACCATCAACTGATACAAAATGCATCGGCTTCGACACAGATACCTGTTTATTCTTTTTGTTATTTGTTTTTTTCAGATATCCTTCAGACGCAAGCTCTGTACGGATGGCATTAATATCTGCTTCGGTTGTACAATTCGAAACAGATACAAGTGTACTTTCAAGATACTCGATCACTTCTTCGTTTTGTTTTTCCCACTGTGCCGCCTCAACCTCTGCAGTTTTAGCTTTCCTGTATTTTTTATAATATTGTTGAGCATTCTGAGACGGTGTATACATAGGATTCAGCGTTATTTTCACTTCAGGACAATCTGATTCATAATAATTCTGAACTACAACAGCTTTATCACCTTGATTGATTTTATATAAATTAGATGTAATAAGGTCTCCGTATATCTTATATTTTTCCTTATTTTCGGCATCGGCAATTGTCTGCCTTAGTACTATCCTTTTTTTATAGGCACGCTCAAGAAGGTTATTCATGAGCTTTACTATATCAGAGCTTTTTTGTTTCATTCGTTCAAGTGCATCTCTGGTACTGTAGAATTCATCTATAACCGAATTCATACTCTTGTACGGAACTATTTCCATGAGATTTTCATATTGTTTTATATATATAGCACTGAAATCGATTATTTTTAAAGCATTATTATCTTTTATTATACACGGTACAAAATCACCATTTCTTACTGCTTCAGCTACTTTATATACACTATCGGAAAGTGGTGTGAAATCATCAATTTCAGCTAAAACCATATCATTTCCGTAAGCATCATAAACAATTTCTCTTGCCGTTAACGGACTGATACCTGAAATATGCGACAACAGCGCTTTTGAAAGCATTGTTCCCTCAGGAACATCAAAAGAAAAATTCCCATCAAATTCAATTAACGATATTTTATTCTGAGGCGGTGGACATACATATTCCATTCCCGGCAAAATCTGACGTACAGTGCTAACAGAAAAATCTATATGTTTTACCGAATCAATGATTTTCATTTCTTCGTTAGTAAGTATTATATTTGAGTGCCGTCCCATAATTTCCACAATAAGATGTTTTACTGTCAAATCACCCAGTTCATTTCTGCTTTCTATATCGAAACTAACTACTCTCTCAAATCCAATCTGATTAATTGATATAATCTTACCACTGCCAAGATGTTTCCTGAGAAGCATGCAAAACATAGGCGGCGTAATAGGATTCTGCTTTTGCTTCTCCGAAAAATGAAATCTCGGATGGGATGCATCCGCTGAAATAACAAGAGAATAATTCCCTGCCATAGTACGTATGTGAATCACTATTTCATCACGTTCAGGCTGATGAACTTTATCAATTCTGCCACCAATGACCTTGTCCGAAATTTCCTTAACAAGACAGCTTACTGCTACTGCATCCAAAGCCATTATCTTATACCCTCCGCTGAATCGTTACTTATTTCTTTTATTATCCTACCATTTACCATAATAACAACTCTGGAAATATTATTTCTTGAGAAAAGTGATTTTGCAACAGAAGTCAAAGCACGTTCTCCATTAATTTTTTCATTATACACTTTAAAATTAACATAGCATATTCCTTCTACAGTGTATGCTGATAACAACTCTGTATCAGAAGAAATAACTTTTTCCAGTTCCGGACTTAATGGTCCTTCTATTAAGGTTTTTACTATTCCCTTTTCAGGATTGCCGTCAAACTCTGTCACAATCTCGCGTTTTTCACCGCGAAGAGTTTTTGTTTTTTTATCATTATAGTACAGTATACATTCACTGATTTTTTTAAATGAAGAATCTGTACTTACTATTTCACTGCCGTTAATATATCCTATTTCTATACCGTCAACAGTTTTCACAGGTTCTGAATCAACTGTTATTCTGATTTCTGACACTCCGTATATCATGGATATACTGTTAAAAGATTTAACAAGTGCATATGTCTGAAGAACATTTTCCGTAGCATTACTTCCCAGAAAATCGTCCGACAAATCAACAGTCATTCTTTCCTGACCATCATAAGAGATCGAATTTACGATCGTTTCTTTAGGTACAGGCGGACGAAGCTTGCCAGAATTTTGCTTGAGAAGCTCTGTTATATCTGCAGGAATTTGTTTTTCAGATGTATACTTTATTTTCTTTTCAATCGGTTCTATACCATAACCGTCAGCTGATATATAATACAAAGTAGTCTGAATAGTTTTTTTCATACCTTTAATAAAAAACATCATTCCTGTTATTAACGCCGCGATAAAAATAATTATAACAACTATTATAAAAGCTTTCTTTTTCAAATTCAGACCTCCTTTTGTATATATTATTTCTCTTTATAAGGGAAACGCATTACAAAACAGCTTCCGCCTCCAGGATTATCTTCAACATAAAGCTTTCCGTTATGAAGAGAAATCACCTCTTTGGCAATGGACAAGCCCAGACCTGTTCCTCCGGTTTCTCTCGCTCTTGAATCATCCAGTCTGTAAAAACGTTCAAATATACGCTCTTTAAATTCATCAGGTATTCCCTTACCGCAATCAATAACCTGGAGTACAAGTTCTTCCTCCTCGGAGGAACATACTATCTTTACATTACCGCCGATTTTTGAGTATTTAACGGCATTATCAACAACATTATACACAGCTTCCCAAACTCTGTCATAGTCAAGAAGAATTGGTTTGATATCATCTTGTGTATCAAGAGTTATAGTTATATTTTTACTAACCGCTACGGGAGTAAGTTTATTCTTAATTCTCTGTAACATCATTCCAAAATCGACAAGCTCCGGAGAAATATTGACCTCCTCTGATTCAAGCTTAGTAAGAAACAGCAATTTTTCGATAATCCTTGTAAGTCTGTCAACTTCCTCGCTGAGATCTGATAAGAACTCTGTCACCATACCGATATCCGGATTTTCTGTTGATGTAATACTGTCACAAACCAATTTAATAGTTGCCATCGGAGTTTTAAGCTCATGAGATGCATCTGAAACGAATTTACGTCTTTTCGTCTCAAGATGTTCGAGCTCTGCACACATATAATTCATCGCTTCAGCAAGCTGGTCAATCTCGCGGTTTCCCTTTACAGAGATTCTCTTATCAAAATTTCCTTTTGAAATTTCTTTTGCAGTGCTGACAAATTCATTAAGCGGCATAGATGAAACATAGCTCATTCCATACCCAAGCACTCCTGCTGTCAATGCAATTAAAATTGAAAAAATCAGCAATCCGATTTTTAAAGACATCATAATATCACTAATTCCGTCATACTGCTTTACAAGATAAATAGCTCCTGAAATTTCATCCTCCGAAAAAACAGGCACAGCAGTAGATAAAATCAGTTCGCCGTCTTCATTTTTTGAAAATTCGCATTTTTGCTCTCCGCCAAGTGCAGCAGTTATAAGGGTATTCATTACAACAAACTTTGAGTCCCCCATAGAACTTTCGCTGTCATATCCGACAGCTCCTGAACCGTCAAATCGCATTCCGTGAATACCGGTTCCCACAAGAGACTGAGATATGATATTATCACATTCTGAAAAATCATCATCTATATATTCTGAAACCGTACGCGAAAGTATATTGGATTTTGAAAGCATTTCGTTTTCGGCATCACTGTATAATTTATCAGATACTACAGATGTTATGTATGAAAACATAATTATCAGAAAAACCGATACTATAGCAATATAAATCAAACTTACCTTCAATCTGATTGATGACGGTAAAAATTTCTTAATCTTTTCTGTAATAATAACCTACACCCCATTTTGTCTTTATGTATTCAGGCTCAGCAGGATTTGACTCAATTTTTTCTCTCAATCTTCTTATATGAACATCAACAGTTCTGACATCTCCCGGATAATCAAATCCCCATGCAATATCAAGTAAATTTTCTCTTGTGTAAACCTTGCCCGGATTTTTGAGAAACAGTTCAAGCAAATCGAATTCCTTTCCTGTCAGTTCAATTGTTTTGTCTCCCATAGTAACGCGTTTGAAATTATAATCAAGAGTAATATTTCCGGAAACAAGAACCTTATTTCTGTCTCCTTTTTTCACAGGATTGACACGTCTGAGTATTGCTTTTATTCTGACTGAAACTTCTCTTATGTTAAAAGGTTTCGTTATATAGTCATCAGCACCGTATTCGAGTCCAAGAATTTTGTCTATATCTTCACTTTTCGCAGTAAGCATTATAATTGGTACATTTGAAAAGCTTCTGACACTACGGCATACCGAGAGTCCGTCCATTTTCGGAAGCATAAGGTCAAGTAATATCAAATCAATAGACTCATCATGTGCCAGACGAACAGCTTCTTCACCGTCAAATGCAGTTTCAACAGTGTATCCCTCCTGTTCAAGATTATATTTTATCCCTTTTACAAGCAATTTTTCATCATCTACAACAAGTATTTTCATAATTGACTCAATTCTTCCTTTCTTTTTTTTCGTTACTATATTATTATATCGTATTCAAATATTTTTTTCAATAGAAAAATAAAGAAAATTTAGATAAAATTTTCTTTATTTACGCAGCCATTTCCGTTGTTACGCTGATACAATCAATATCAAGCTGCCTATACATTGTTTGCTCAGGCTATTCTTCCTGATTTCAAAACCCAGTCAACATCCCATAAATCCGGAGTTGATTTTTTTTCAAGGCTGAGTTTAGCCGCCAGCATCTGCGTGATTTTAACACTGTCTCTTCCGTTTGTTGTATATGCTGACATATATTTAACAAGCTCGTTGCTTATTTCCATACCAAGCTTATCTGCCGCACCCTTTATTATTAGTTCATTTTCCAATGGTGATAATTTACTGAAAAACACTTCAACGCATCTTGTTCTAAGTGCTTCAGGTATCTCCTCAGGTTTTCTTGTGGTTGCTCCTACCAATCTGAAATCAGCCGGCATTCCGTTTTCAAATATATCCTTTACGTGACGCGGTATATTTTTATTTGACTTTGTATAATACGCACTTTCGTACATAACTTTCCCATCTTCAAGAACTTTAAGAAGACGGTTCATATGCATAGTCGAAAGCTCCCCGATTTCATCAATAAAAAGAACTCCTCCGTGAGCTTTTGATACAGCTCCTTCTTTAATCTGAGGAACACCAAGATTTCCGTAAGCACCGGCACCCTGATAAATAGGGTCATGAACAGAACCCATAAGAGGATCAGCTACATTTCGTTCATCATAATGAATAGTTGTTGCATCAAGTTCGATAAAAGGTGCATCGTTTTTAAATGGGGTTTCTGCGGATTTTTTCACATGTTCAAGTACTACTCTTGCCGCTGCTGTCTTTCCTACTCCGGGCGGCCCGTAAACCAAAACATGTTGAGGATTTTTTCCGCTCAATGCTATTGTCAGCATTTTAATTCCATCTTCCTGACCAATAATTTCAGAAAGCTTTGAAGGTCGTGTCTGCTCTGTGAGCGGCTTTGTCAGAGTATTTCTTCTCATCTTATGAAGACGTTCCATTTCTTCTTTTGATTCCTTTGAAACTGAATTATTATCGCTTCTTTGAGCAAGTAATTGGTTCAAAAAATATATACCAATTATTACAGTAAAAATAAATTGAGTAAAAGCCATAAATGATGTTAACATTAATATCCCTCTTCGAAATGTTTTTATCTTATAGGAAATTACTCGCAGCGTGAGTAATTTAGCTTATTGCAAAAAGTCTACTTATAAAATGAACTTCGTAAACGACAGTTATTACAGTGACTTTTTTTATTATTTCTTCTACAGGGAAATTTTATGTCAGGTATTTTTTACCCTTCTTCAATCTGAGTATTGAGATGCATCATTCTCTCGTCAAGCAAAGATACCACTTCTGCACAGTCATTTAATTCATCACTCAAAACCTTAGGTATCTCAGACTTATATTTGTATCTCATTTTATGCTCCAGACTTGCCCAGAAGTCCATCGCAATCGTTCTTATCTGTATTTCAACAATAACATTTTCAATACGAGCTGAAAGATATACCGGAACTTCCACCAGCATGTGATAGCTCCTGTATCCTGTTGATTTCGGACTGTTTATGTAATCCTTAACTTTTAAAACCTTAATATGCTTCTGAGCTTCTATTACTGTTGCTATTCTGTAAATATCCGTGGTAAAAGAACAAATAATACGTATTCCTGCTATATCATCTATATATTTCACTGCATTTTCCCAGGTAGGCTCAATTTCTTTTCTTTTCAATTTTAATGAAATACTTTCGGCTGTTTTTAATCTCGATTTTATATGTTCAATCGGATTTGACATTGATCGGGACATAAATTCTTCATTTATAGTTTCGAACATAACATTCAGACTTTTCAAAGCCGCACTGTAGTTGATTGTAGCTTTCCTGTATGCTTCAGCAGGCATTTTTTCTATATTCACCTTTATTACCTCCCTTCTTTCCACAACTTTTATTATATGAATCAATTTCCTTTTTTATTACAAAGAAGTTTTATTTAATAAACATCGCATCACCAAAAGAGAAAAACCTGTATTTTTCTTTCACTGCTGTTTCATAAGCATTAAGAACATTTTCTCGTCCTGCCAATGCACTTACAAGCATAATCAGCGTTGACTCCGGAAGATGAAAATTAGTAATAAGTGCATCTATCACATTAAAACTCTTTCCGGGATAAATAAATATATCTGTCCAGCCTGTACTCTCTGCTAAAGGCATTCCTTTCTGACCAACTGTCTCGAGAACCCTGGTAGCAGTTGTGCCGACAGAAATAACCCTGCCTCCGGTTTCCTTTGTTCTGTTCACGAGTTCGGCAGTCTCCTTATCAATAATATAAAATTCAGAATGCATTTTATGATCCGTAATATTTTCAGCCTTTACAGGTCTGAAAGTTCCAAGACCAACATGCAGTGTTACATATCCTATATTGATACCTTTCTCTCTGATTTTTTCAAGAAGTTCATTTGTGAAATGCAATCCTGCGGTAGGTGCTGCTGCCGAACCGTCATGTTTTGCATAAACCGTCTGATATCTTTCAGGGTTTTCAAGCTTATGAGTAATATAATGCGGCAACGGCATTTCTCCAAGCCTGCTTAATATATCCTCAAAAACACCGTCATACTCAAATCTGACGATACGGTTTCCTTCATTTACTATATCAAGAATTTCTGCTTTAAGTTCACCGTTTCCAAACACCACTCTGTGTCCGGGTTTAGCTCTGCGTCCGGGTTTGAGAATTACTTCCCACTCATTAAGACTTTTCTTATTAAGAAGCAAAAATTCAATTGGTGTTCCTGTATCTTCACGCGCACCGTAAAGACGTGCAGGAATAACTCTTGTATTGTTAAGTATAAGTGTATCACCGGCGTGAAGTTCGTCGACAATATCATAAAAATGCTTATGTTTAATGTCTCCTTGTTCTTTATCAAGTATCATAAGTCTTGACGAGCTTCTGTCCTCAAGCGGTTCCTGAGCAATCAGCTCTTGCGGTAAATCATAATAAAAATCATTTGTTTTGAGCATATTTATCTAGTTTTCTCCCATTCTGCTATATCTTTATCTCGTTCTATCTGAAGCTCAGCTCTTGTTTCAGCATCAGGAACACCAACCTTTCCTATCACTGCAGCAATACCATCTGCAATAGCATATGCAGCCTTATCCTGATATTCAGAGCTTACCATTTTTTCTAATTCATTTTCATTTGATATAAATCCGATTTCAACAAGTGCTGCCGGCATCAGCGATGTTCTTGTAACAAGATGATTTGATGATTTCACACCTCTGTTTCTTGAACCAAGATTATATATCAGCTCGTTCTGAAGAGCTTTTGCCAGTTCGCTGCTCTTAATTCCGTATGACTTATCGTTATTAAGCGGCGCATAATATACTTCGGTGCCTGTTGCTTCTTTACTTGCCGCACTGTTTATATGCACACTAACAAATATTGCTGCATTGGAATTATTTGCAAATTTAGCTCTCGCAGTCAGAGTCGGATAAACATCTTTACTACGTGTCAGCTGAACATTATACCCTCTGTTTTTCAAAATTTCATAAGCCTTCTTTACAATACTTAAAGTGAGGTCTTTTTCGTTTACTTTTCTTCCGTCCAGTGTTCCTATTGCTCCCGGGTCAGAACCTCCGTGCCCTGCATCCAAAACAATAAGTTTTTCTGAGTTATCCGTAGATACAGGCGGAATAACAGTTATTTCTTCAGATTCGCCATTGATTATAATTTCTATGCGTGAATCAGATGCATTAACATCAATCCCATACAATTCATCAACATCAAAAACAAATCTCGTTCTGCCGTTTTCATGTCCTATACGTATAGTCGATACACCATTTTTGTTTACTTCAAAATTGTCTTCATTAATCTGAAGTACACTGTTATATACATCTACAACTATTCTGTTTGGACTTTTCAGTGTAAAGCTTTCAATTTTTTCAGCTTTTTTTGTTGTTTTCACAGTCGTTATCACTTCTGCATCTGTTGACTTATAAGTTAATTCATATAATCCAACATCGTCTCCTTCTTCAGGCATCTGCGGCGGAACAGTAACATTTTCATCATCAGGTTTAACAGTAACATTATTATTTTCGGGCACTTCAGGTACTGCTTCTGATTCATTGTCTTCCTCATCACCATTATAAATATATATCGCTTTACTGTCCGCTTCTACACGTATATTAAGACTTTCAGAAATAAATCTTACAGGAACCATAGTTTTCGCCGGCTGCCCTACTTTATTTATCAATTTGGGTACAACACCGTCAGGAATAATAAATTTCTTACCGTTTACATATGCCACATTTTTTCCGATATATAATGTCACCTGATTGTCAAAATACATTATATTAACGGATTTTGTACGATCCTCATATACTACATCAGCACCAAGATTTTCAAACACCTCTCTCACAGGTACAAGAGCCCGGTCATTGAAAATGATAGGTTCAAGAGGGAGTTCCGGCTTTTTATCATTAACATAAAGTTCGAAAACTGTTCCGGTATATTCTGTAGTAATCCCATCATATTGTATAGTAAGAGCATGAGCTGCTACCCCTGAGATAATCATAGTCAGACATGCAATAATCATTATCAATCGTACTTTCATACAGTTTATCCCCTTTTTACATTATTTTTCTGTTGGTATTCCCAGGTGATTGAAAGCGGCTTCTGTAGCCATTCTTCCACGCGGAGTTCTTGTTATAAAACCAATCTGCAGTAGATACGGTTCGTACACATCTTCTATCGTTGACGGTTCCTCTCCTATTGTGGCCGCAAGTGTATCAAGACCTACAGGTCCTCCGCCAAAATTCATAATCATGGTTTTAAGCATTTTATGGTCTATGCTGTCAAGTCCAAGGGAATCCACTTCCATATTTCCGAGCGCATCGTCTGCCGCCTCACGTGTAATGCATCCATCATATTTTATTTGCGCAAAATCACGCACACGTTTTAAAAATCTGTTTGCAATTCTCGGAGTCCCTCTGGAACGTGAAGCAATTTCTGCTGCTCCTTCTTTAACAATTTCAACATCAAGCAATCCGGCTGAACGAGTAACAATTGTCTGAAGTTCCTCGGGAGTATACAATTCCAATCTTTCAATAACACCAAATCTGTCTCTGAGTGGTGCTGAAAGAAGACCAACACGGGTAGTTGCACCGATAAGTGTAAATTTCGGAAGGTCAAGTCTTATTGATCTTGCCGAAGGTCCTTTACCTATAATAATATCAAGGGCATAATCCTCCATTGCAGGATAAAGAATTTCCTCAACAGTCTTTGACATACGGTGTATTTCGTCAATAAATAAAATATCATGTTCTGACAAGTTTGTAAGTATTGCAGCAAGATCTCCGGCTTTTTCAATTGCAGGTCCGCTTGTAATACGTATATTAACTCCCATTTCATTAGCAATTATGCCTGCAAGTGTTGTTTTTCCAAGTCCCGGAGGTCCGTGAAGAAGCACATGGTCAAGTGCTTCTTTTCGTTCTAGTGCCGCTTTTATATATACAGTCAGATTATCCTTAACCTTATTCTGCCCGATATATTCTTCAAGTCGTTTAGGTCTGAGTCCGAATTCTATTTCTCCGTCCTCACGAATAAATCCGCTTGTCATTATACGTTCTTCATCTTCGTAAAACAAAATTTATCTTCCTTTCTAAAGCATAGCTTTAAGAGCTTCTTTAATGATAGTCTCAGTATCAAGAGCCGGGTCAATGCCGCTCAATGCTTTTTTGGCTTCGTTTTCTGAATATCCCAGAACAACCAGTGCACTAAGCGCCTCAGATTTTCCTGAAATATCACTAATTTCAACAGTAACAGCTTCACTCTCGTCAATGTTCATTCCCTTAAGTTTATCCTTCAGCTCCATTACTATTCTCTGAGCCACTTTTACGCCAACCCCCTGGGCTTTTTGAATAAGCTTGTAGTCTCCGGTAAGAATCGCAAGAGCGATTTTTTCAGGCGGTGCCACAGACAAGACAGAAACCGCAGCTTTAGGTCCTACTCCGGATATGGAAATGAGTTGCATGAACATTGTCCTTTCCTCTTCAGAATAAAAACCATACAAATCCATAATCCCTTCACGAAGATATAAATATGTATAAAGTGTCACATTATCTTTCCCGGTCATCTTTCCGAGAGTATTCAAAGACGTATAAACGTTAAAACCTATTCCTCCTGTTTCTATTACAACATATCCGTCACCGGAACTGACAAATAATCCTTTTATATAATTAAACATTATTGCTTTCCTTTCAATTATAAGCTTACTTATATATAATACAGCATTTTCGTACTCTTGTCAATGATATAAATGTTAAAAATTTATTAATTTGTTACATTTATGTTACAACTATTGATTTTATATGCAATAAATTATATAATAATTCAGACAGGTAGGTGAATAAAATGTCCTTCAGGCAAAAATTATTTTTAATATTAACAATAGCTTCAACTTTGTTTATCTTCAGTAATTCAATTCAGACAGCTGAAACATCTTCATCGGAAAGCGGAATATTCGTAAATCTTATGAATAATATACTTAGTATTATGAATATTAACCTTTCACGGGATTTACTTACATTTCTCATAAGAAAATCAGCTCATATTGCAGAATTTACACTCCAATCAGTATTTTTATGCGGCTTCTTTCTGAATTGTCGAAAAAAATTCAGTGAATATTTAATGCATATAATGTTTTTGGGAATAATAACCGCTTGTATTGATGAAGCAATTCAGCTGACAAGTCCCGGCAGAAGCGGACAAATAAGTGATATATTTGTTGATTTCAGCGGAACGCTTATTGGTATACTGATAATATTATGCAAAAAAAGACAGGTGCGTAAACGCTTTTAAAAATGCATTTACGCACCATTTTTTAATATTCTTTTTTTAATAAAGCTCTCACATATCCTCTTGATTTATCTGTAGAATCAATATAAAATCCACGACCGTAATAAAATCTTACAAGTGACGTTATTTTAGCACCGGTATGAAGGGATATTTCCTTCACTCCTTTTTCAATCATAATTTTATCAACAAGATTCATAATTGATTTACCTATACCGTTATTCTGATTTGTTGTTCTTACTCCGAATCTGCTTAGATATGCCGTGTTGTCTTCAAGAATTTCCACACGTACGCATCCTACAGGAGTTTTATCCTGCAAAGCAATCAAAACAATCTTATTTTCAAGGTCTTTTTTTATATCTTCCGGTGTTTCATTTAATGCTGCTACTGATTCAATACCTGCAAGCCTTACATACGAAGCAAATGCTTCCTTTGTAATTTCAAGAATACTTTCGATATCATTTTCATTCGCAAGTCTTACTTCAAATAAAGATTTGAAATTCATATATTTTCCTCCGATGTATTATTTCATTAATGTTGCAAGCACAGCCTTTTGTGCATGAAGTCTGTTCTCAGCTTCGTCAAAGATAACTGACTGTGGTCCATCGATTACGTCTTCACTCACTTCAAAACCTCTGTATGCCGGCAGACAGTGCATAAATACAGCATCAGGATTTGCGTGTTTCATGAGTTCACTGTTCACCTGATATCCGTCAAAAGCTTTAATTCTTTCTGCTTTTTCCTCTTCCTGTCCCATACTTACCCATGTATCAGTGTAAACGACGTCGGCATTTTTTATCGCTTCAATAGGGTCACACGTAATAATGAGATTCTTTCCGCTCTTTTTGAAATCGTCCTTTGCATTAGCAACAACTTCACTGTCACATGCATAATTTTCCGGAGTGGCAATTGCACAGTTCATTTTCGCTTTGGCCGCACCGTACATAATTGAATGTGCCATATTATTACCGTCACCTATATATGCAATTTTAAGGTCTTCAAGCTTACCTTTATGTTCGTATGTTGTAAGAAGGTCTGCAAGAACCTGACACGGATGAAGTAAATCCGTAAGAGCATTGATGATAGGAATATCAGCACATTCTGCCAGCTCAAGCACGTCACTGTGAGCATATGTTCGAATCATAATACCGTCAAGATAACGTTCCATTACTTTAGCTGTATCGTGAATGGTTTCTCCCCTGCCAAGCTGTATATCATTACTTGAAAGGAACAGCGGATATCCCCCGAGCTGAGTCATACCTACTTCAAAGGAAATACGTGTTCTTGTCGATGATTTAGTAAAAATCATACCAAGTGTTTTTCCTTTGAGAAGATGGTGCTGAATCCCCTGCTTTTGTTCGCTCTTAAGTTTTATAGCAAGAGTAAGCAAATCTTCAAGCTCTTTTTCTGTTATATCGTGTAAACTTATAAAATCTTTCATTTATATTTCCTCCAAAATTTTCTTAAGCTTTTCTATAAACATATCTATATCATCCGTCGTAATAACAAGCGGCGGAGCAAGTCTTATTGTATCATAGCAAAGACTTGTCAGAATATTTTCATCAAATAGTTTTCTAAACACATCTTTTCCAAGCTCTCCTGCAATTTCTATACCAATCAGAAGACCTTCGCCTCTGATATCGGTAATTTTGTCAGGATACAATACTTTCAGCTCATTAAGCTTTTCTTTAAAATATTTGCCCTGTTTTTCAGAATTTTCAACAAGCTTCTCATTCTCGAAAATATCAAAAACAGCAAGTCCTGCCGTTGTAGCAAGAGGATTTCCTCCGAATGTAGTTCCGTGGTCTCCGGGCGAAAAAGCATCTGCTACAAATTGTTTCGCCAGCACTGCACCAATCGGAACTCCGCCGCCAAGAGCTTTTGCGCTGGTCATTATGTCGGGTTCAATCCCGTAGAGTTCATATGCAAAGAGCTTTCCGCACCTTCCCATTCCTGTCTGAACCTCATCGAAAATAAGAAGTATTTCTTTTTCATCACAAAGCTTTCTTACTTTTTCAAGATATTCTCTATCCATCGGATGAACTCCGCTTTCGCCTTGTATAGGTTCTATGAGAATAGCCGCAGTTTTGTCATTTACTGCTGACAACAGTTCATCATAATCATTTGCTTCAACCTGCATAAATCCCGGTGTCAGAGGTCTGTAAGGTTTCTGATACTTTTCCTGACCCGTAGCAGCAACAGTTGCAAGAGTTCTGCCGTGAAAAGAATGATTAAGAGAAATTATTTCAGTTTTATTTATTCCTTTTTTATAATAATACATTTTTGCAAGTTTAAATGCACCTTCATTCGCCTCAGCACCTGTATTTGCAAAAAACACCTTGTCCATGCAGGTATTCTTGACAAGTTTATCAGCAAGCTTTGCCTGAGATTCTATGTAATACAAATTGGAAACATGAATAAGTTTTCCAATCTGTTCTCTGAGCTTTTCAACAAAGTACGGATGACTGTGCCCAAGTGCATTAACAGCTATACCGCCAAGGAAGTCATAATATTCTTCATTTTCTGTGGAAATAAGCTTTATACCCTTTCCCTCTTTAAAGCATACATTCAGTCTTTGTCCGAACGTGTTCATATAATTATTTTTATCAAGTTCTTTTATTTGTTCTATCATTTCAACATCTCCCATTAATAATTATACATCTTTTTGCATAAAAATTCAATACGTGATTTTAACAAATTTTACATTTTTTATTTGTGTTTTTCATTTAATATTAACATATTACGGTCAAGAATAGCCTTACCACGCCACGAAAACGCCCTGTCGCTATACTTTTTTTTGAACTGTCTCCCTGACAAAACTTCAGGTTTTATATTCGTTATAAGATTCTCGGAAAATGCATAAATATTTGTATATTCGGTATTTTTATTCATCGGACATACATTTTGGCAAATATCGCATCCCCATACACTTCCGGATTTTTTTATAATACTACACTCACTTTCTGTAAGCTCACCTTTTTTCTGTGTTATATATGAAGCACACTTTTTTTCATCAAAGCCTTCATTTGTCAAAGCGCCTCCGGGACATGATGAAATACACAGTCCACACCCACTGCATCCATTATCTTTATTTTCCGAAGCCTCAATAAAACAGTCAGTAATAATACAGCTGATAAAAACATAGCTTCCAAATCTCGGATTTATAAGGAAACCGTTTTTCCCTATACTTCCCAGTCCCGCATCACGTGCAAGTTCTCTTTCGCAAAGCGGATTGTCATCAGTCATGTGTATTGCTTTATATCCTTTATCACGTAGTAAATTACATATTTTCTCAGAATATTCGAAACAAACAAGATGATAATCCTTACCCATAGCATATAACGATAAATTCTCCGGCAAAGTTTTAGATTTGTATGGTGCAAGCCAAACAATAATCGTTTTTGCATCGCACATAATTTCAGAAACCTTTGTCATTAATTTCGATTTAGCAAACTCAGAAGAAGAATAAATCTCTTTTTTTTCAAACGCTTCTGCACTGACAAATCCTATTTCCGATATTCCAAGCGTTTCAGCCACTTTTATTATTTCAGATTTCATTATCAATATCCCGGAGCTGATGAATAAAACACGTTTATATCACTGTTCTTAAGGTCGTTCAAATCAAGCTCATTAGTTTCATACCAGACTCCGTCTTTGACAGTAAATACATCTGTATCAAGTGATGCTGTTGATATATTTTTCACTAAAATATACATTTTTCCATCTATATCTGCTACATCAAAATAAATATATCCCATAGAAACTCTTCCGTCAAATAAAGTATAGTACTCATTGTCAGCATTTTTTATTTCAAGGAGAAATTCTCTGCCGTCATCCCACATAAATCTTCCATTCTCTTTATCAGCGTCAGTGTAAAGAATTATTTCGTCCTCATTATCTTCTGAGCTGATAAAGCCGGAATAATTCTTTACCTCATTCATTCCTTCCGCTGAAGTACTGTCGTTCTTCTTTACTTTAGTAAGAATGTTTGTTTTTTTATCATCAGCCTTAGTTTCGGTCTCTTCTTCTTTATTTTTCGGAACGTCCTTTTCTTCTTCGTTATCATCAGCTACTGCATCCTCACCAGCTTCAACATCATCTTCATCTGTTTTTTCTGACTGTTCTGAAATCTGAACATTGTTATCTTCAGATTTTTTAAATAATGAACTTTCTGACGCAGGACCACATGCAGTAAGAACACCTAATACTGCTAATAATATCAATATTTTTTTCATACTTATTCCTCCTATTGCAATATATTTAATATTATACCACAAAAAAACTTAGTTGTCCATACCTATGGAAAAATAATTGTAATTTATATGCTGGCGGATGATATCCGCCCCTACGACGTAAAATCGAAAATCATCTTGTAGGGGAAGATATTATCTTCCCGCAAATTAAAAATATTAATTCACCGATAAATTACAATTTATCGATATATTGCAAGCAATGCGATATATTTTTTCGAGCAATTCGTGAATTGCCCCTACATAATTTGATATACCCCTTAGAGACATAGTATTTACCCCACACCATAACAAACGAAAGACTTGCATACCATAGATATCATAAATATACCCGAGGCATGCAAGTCCCTGTATCCAATATAATTGAACCACCGTGTATCAAACGGTACGCACGGTGATGTAAGAGAGGCTAATCAATTAATGGTTAGCCGACTACTCGATTTTACTGTATTAATGACCCAGCGAGAAGGTATTTAATAACATTTACAATTTCATCGTATGTAATCATGTCTTTTCCAACTGCTACTTTAAGATAAACAGAAGGTGACGATAAATATGCTTCGTATGATATATAATCACTGAAATCATCGTATGTATAAAGACCATATTTTTCAATATCCTTTTGCATAGCTTCTTCATTGTATTTCAAATCAGGATCATATTCAAAGTAGTTTACAAGACCTGTAATATCTCCCGGAATGTTAGGAGTATTAAGGAATCCGTTTGCATAACTGTTCATGTGGAAATATGTAACCGGGCAGAAAATACGTGTCATTTTCTTTTCGATATATCCGTTTGTCAATTTAATTCTGGTACCATTATTTTTATAGAATTCATGACCTATATAATCCATATAATTATCGTAATTTATATATACATACTGCATTAATGTTGTATCAAAGAATCCATGTGACTGAACAATCTCAACATCTTCTCCATTCTCGAACTGTAAGTGTAAAACATCATACATTCTTGCCTCCGCATCACCATGTGTATTAAAAATCAATGGAGCAGCTTCATTTACTCCTGAAACATGATTGAAAACCATTATCATATCACCAACAGCCAGTTCTTCAACCGGCTTGATTGTACCATCGGCAAGGGTTATGAGTGTGCCCTCAACGACGCAACTTTCGGATTCAGCCTCATCATAAAATCTATATCCTACATAGTAGTAATAAGTATTACCGTCCAAAGCAGTATAGCTGTATGTTACAACAGACGTTCCTCCACTTTCAGCATTTCCGGCTTTTTTCTGTATTCTACAAAGGTATTGATTATTATATAATCCAAAACCATCATTCAAAGTCGATGCTCCGTTACCCGAGTCAATTACAGCGCTACTCCATATAACCGTATCAGGCATTGTTTTTGTGCCACTATATGAGTATTCTGTTCCGTTATCACTGATTTTAACAGCTTTAAATACCGGATAATAACGTGTAAAGTCAAAGTCGCTTTGATTTCCTGAACGCACATTAATACCATCTACTATCGGATAATATACTGTTTGTCCGTCAATAATCTGAGAACCAATTGCATTTGCGGTAGTAGCGTTTACATTTGGCATAATGTAATACGTATCACCGATTTGTTTGATTGTACTTGTATATGAAGTAGTTGGTTGCGTTACATGCGGTGTACCTGCACTTGCTGAACCATTTGTTCCATAGTAGAATGTAAATACAGGTGCATCAGCTGACTTGTCAACCACAGTAGCAAACACTTTTAATTCTTTTTGAACTTCAAATGTTTTGTCTGTCTTATTACCATCTTTATCATATACAAGATTATCAATAACTGTATACGTTATAGTATAAGTTTTAGACGATGTATCATTTAAAACAATATCTTTACCTGTATAATCTGTACCATCCATTGAGATTTTGCAAGGCAATGACTGACCATACTTTTCAGTATTAAGTAATTTTCCAAGTGTTTCAGCAGATAAGGTATATGAGCTACCGTTTTCATAGCTTATCTGTACAACACCGTTTTCAGTTTCTAAATCAGTATTTCCGAAATTAAATGCAGGAGCAATATATGATGTTCCCTGTTCTGACGGTGTCCAGTCGTATGCAGTATCGTGATACTTCATATCATCATCTGATAATGTACCTGCCTGTGCAGGAGCCCATACATAGCCGTCAGCACTTACACCGAAAACGGTAGCAGCAACATTCATACCGGAATAATCTGCGGGTATTCCGCTTACAGCAGAAGCTCCGAAGTCACTACACAATGACAAAATACCTGTATTTACATATGTTGTTCCGTTATATGTATATCGGAGCGATGCATACGCATCATCAGAGAAAACAGAATTGAAAATACTGTCTATACCTGTTGCTTTGATATTTTCGCAATCAGCCTTTGAAACCCAATTGTACTGAGTAAGAGTTCCTGTAATATTAAGTTCTCTCCCTGCAGAAGCGGTCAAATTTCCTACTATGCCCAATCCAACAATAGTAGTTCCGTTTACTGCATGAGGTTCGTTAACTGTTGTTACATTATGTAAATTCAGTATACCCGATCTGAAATCAACATTGGCATATACACCGTTCGCTATTACAGAATCTTTTATTGTCAGTTCGCTTCCTGTCACGGACACTGCTGCACGACAGCCGGAAATATAACAATTTTCAATAACTACATTTCCCCATGCTCTTACAGCAGAAACGCCGTAATTTGTATCATTTACATTTGTAGCGACGGTTGTAAATTCTTTACCTACAATTTTGAGATTTTTCAAAACTGCACCATCATATAAATGGAAGACCGCTCCGTTCTTTTCGCTAATCGGTGCATTTTCCATATTAACGGTAAATCCATTTCCGTATACCACTCCGGAAGCACCAAGAGTGCTTGCTGTACTTACATCATTAAGCAATACCGAATTTCCGCTAAATGATGCTGTTGTAGTATTTTTTGCATCTACAACTTCAAGAAGCAAAGTATATTCATTTGCGAATTTATTATCATCAATCGTAATCTGAACAATACCTGTATTTGCAAACTGGATTGTTCCCTTTGTCCAGTCTGTTGTATTTTCAGTATATGTCCCCGATACTGTACCGTTTTTAGGTATAACAGTTACTTTTACATCACCAATTTCTGCACCTTCAAGAGTCTCGAAGAGACTTCCGAGAGCAACGGTGTTCTGATTACCTACACGATAGAGATAATCGTCTGAATTTTCGAACTTAGTCGTAAATTTATCAACAGATGCAGGATTCTGAACAGTCACTGTCGCAGTTGTCTGTTTACAGAAGTTATTATCTGTAATTTCAATAATTGTATCACCAATTCCTGTAAACGCAAGTGTTCCTGTGTCCCATGAATCGCCCGGTGTATATACACAGTTTCCGCTTACAGTTATTTCAATTTTATCTGTATGAATATCTTCAGAAATTGCCTCAAAAATATCACCTGTTGTTTTTGTTATTGTTCCACCCTCGACTGTATGTGTAAATGTCAGATTGTCTTTAGCTTTGAACTTTTCAACCGACTGAGGTTCTTCAATAACAACAACCGCTACTGAATCATTACAGAAATTGTCATCTGTGATTGTAATTGTCACTTTACCTGTTCCCTTAAATTCAATCGTACTGTCTGCCCAGTTTGCGTTTTGGGTATATGTATAAATATTGTCTCCTTCAAATTCAACATGTATTCCGTCTGTATTAATCTCAGCATTTTCTGCCACTGTAAACAGTTCACCCAGAGTTTTTGTTATTGTTCCGCCCACAACTGTATGTGTAAACGTGAGATTATCATTTGGTATAAACTTATCTGCCATTTCAGGTTCTGTAATTGTTACGGTTGCAACTGCCGTATTACAGTAATCATTATCCGTGATTGAGATTTTAACGTCACCTGTTCCTGTAAATATCAGTGTGCCCTTTGTCCAGTCTGCTGCATCTGCAGTATAAACGCAATTTTCACCATCAATATCAACTGTTACATTTGCACTGTTGATTGATGCTCCGGCAACTTCTTCAAACACATCACCCAGCGAAATTACAACAGATTCGTCCTGTTTTTTGCGTTCGAATGTAAGATTTTCTTTTGCAGCGAACTTATCAACAGTCGGATAATCTTCTATTGTAACACCTATAACAGTCGGTGTACAGTAATAATTGTCTGTTATTGCAACCGAGACATCTCCGACACCGGTAAATGTAATTGTTCCGTTTGTCCAATCTGCTGTATCGGCAGTATATGTACCTGATGCATTACCGCTTATTGTAGTTACTGTTATCTGAACATTGTCTCCGTCAATGGCAGGCTTTATGTTTTCGATTTCTTCAAACAGGTCTCCTGCTTTAACATCAGTATCTGTTACATAAGATGCATCCGTCTTTCCTGTAAATTTACTTATGTCATTAAAACTGTCAGCTGTTCTTCTGATTGCCCCGGGATTTTCGAGAAGCGGAACAAGTCCGTTCAGGCTGTCCCAAACAAAAATCTTTAATTCATCTGTGCCGCTAACCGAGAATAGCGGTGTTGTATAACTGATACTTCCTATTTCTGAAATAGTGATTTCATCAACCACTTCCATGTTGAGAAGAGCTCCGGCATCGCTATATCTCGCAGCAATAACACTTGCCATTCCCGATTTCTCTGCATCAAAAATTATTTTTGCATACAAATTCTCTTCACCTGAGATTTCTGTTATTTTTGCATCATTCACCGCATCAAAAAATTCAACACCGTTTTCAGCATTTTCAGCAAAAACAACACCTGTCACTGAACTTAAAATCATTGTCAGTGACACAAAAAAGCTTAACAGTTTTTTCATATCATTCTACCTTTCCGTATATAAATATAGCCTAAGCGACCAATACTAAAGGAGGTTTAAAAATATAAATTCTCGCTCCAACTGTGTTAAAATCCTCGCGAATACGAGAGTATTCCCTGCGTTTTTGCCTTGCCGGAACAAAAATTTATTATTTTCAAACTCTGCGACCTGAAACGGATGGAATTTCAGAAATATTTTAGTACGGAGGACGAAGCAATGCTTTTTCCTTCCAAAGACGACAAGCTGAAAGATGGCAGAATTACGCTGTTTCAGGCGTCTTAAGTGTTGATCGCTCAGGCTAGAGTTATGAACACTCGTTATAATTATATCATATAGAAATAATAATGTCAAGAAAATTTTATGCTATTTTACAATTACACTTTCTATACCAAGAACATCAGCTATTTTCTTTATAGTATTTGCATGATGACCTATACCCAGAGCATAATGATGCGTAGGACCTTCCATTACCCATTTTTTCAAGAAATCTCTCGTATTCGGCTCAAAAAATCCTCTTGTATTTGTGTTTCCTGTTGGTGGAATCGGACCTTCTTTTGAAACACCTTCACCTATAACGAATTTAAACTTTCCGTCATACGTCTGTGTTATACCCAGCATTGTAATAGGTCCTTCTTTTATTTTGAACTCTACCGAAGCACCCCTTCCAGGTTTTCCATGATATTTTTTAAGGCTCCTGAGTACCGGTTTACCTTGTGCTATTTCAAGATGATGAGGTCCGTCATGACCTACAAGTATGAAGTCCTCATCAAAATCTATCGGATGAAATTCCGCAAAACTGCCGCCTATTCCAAGTCTATCCATTATCAGCATTGCTATGCAGGTTTTTATATCAAATTCACCGCACATAGGTATTCCCTGAGCATTCAAAATAGAATTCCCCACAATTAGCGAAGTGACAATGCGTCTGTGCAAACTATCTTCTCCGCCCTCATAATAATAAGCAAGACCGGTAAGCTTATGTTTTTCAACAAACTTATCAAGCATAACCGAGCTTCTTGCCGCCTGTTCCAAATCCTCTTCGGTAAGCTTCGATGTAACAGGATCCGATTTCGGCTCGGGCATATCAAATTCTTTTCTTATAACTTCCTTTTTTTGCCCAATCTCATCATCTGTTACCGTGTTATACACCTCTATCATGTCATCAACCTCAAGAAGAGGAACATGAACATCAAATGCTGACGAAATTGCGGTTGGATCTGCATGCATATCATACATAGCTTCAAGAACATGACCTATAAGTCCTATTCGCGCACCTTTTAATGAATTAAGCACTTTAGCAATCGAACACCATTCTCTGAGTTCCTTATCTGCTTTTTCATCACCGTAAAGATGACCTATAATAACATCATTCACTTTCTTACCCATTCTTACTGCAACACCTGTAAATTCCGGTACAGAGCATATATTATCATTTTCAAGCTGCATAAATGTACTGGCTTTTGTATAGTCCATTGCTGTCCTCGGCTGGAGCGCAGTAAGAATAAACGGTTTATTAACAGCTTTTATTATCGGAGCAAATACAGATGAAGTCGCATACGTTACCATATTACAGAATATCACGTCAACATCAGCTGAAAGTATTTCATGTATAACATCATACGCTCTTTCGCTGCTGTCAATCATGCCAAAGTCTATAACTTCACTTCCGAAATTCTGAATTTTTTTACAAAAATCATTATGATATCCCATAATGTTATCATAAAGTCCTTCAAACTGGTTCCAGTAAGCTGCATGCGCCACTGCAAATATCCCTATTTTTCCTTTAACATTTACTTTTCTTTCCATCATTTTTTCCCCTCCTACAAAAATTACCTTGATTTTATCACTTAATTATGGTATAATCAATATACATAATAAAGATAAAACAGCACAAACCAAAGATTACCCCCCTTTTTCTTGGCAAAAAAATAATGTTATAATTTGATATCATATGAAAGAAGGTATACTTTATGAAAAATACTTTAATATTATTATCGCTTTCAGTCAGTTTATTGTGTCTGACAGCCTGTAACAGTTCAAAAGAATCTAATGCTCTGTTCGGCGGTGTTGATATTATTTCAAAACAGACAGAACGTCCTAAGGATAAGAAAAACATCTCTGAAAAAGATGTGGAGATAATTCAGCCGGAAAAAACCGAAAACTCAGAAAACAAAAAAGAAAGTCAGAATGAAGAAATAGAAAATCCAAAATCGGAAAATGAGACAAAAATCTCATTAAATGTTCTTAATGACATGAGCGATTCACAGCGCAAAGAAGTAAATATATTTCTGAGTAACTTCAGCGAGGCTCATTATAATAAAACTTACAATGACTCAAATGAAGATAAAATAAACTTTGTTTATAAACATATCATGATAAATACATCAGGAGACGAAATTATTTATGATAATGGAATGACAAAGATTTCAGTGTCAACAGTTGATAGAATTTTAAACAGATTTTTCGGGGAGTCCATCCCTCACAAAACACCTGCGGATGCAACAAGCTGGGAATATTCAGACGGATTTTTCCAAATGCCGTCAGCTGAAGGAGAATCAGTAGCATATTTTTCAATAGCGACAAATATGAAAGACAATGGAAATAATTCATACTCAGTCAATTTTGATGTATATTTCAACGAAAAAGGTCCGCACGATCCAATACCCAAAGAATGTTATACATACACATCAGATAAAGCCGCTAAAAATTATTCTTATGTGTACAGCGGGACAGCTACAGTTAAACCAAAAACCGTGAATGGATCCGAAACTTATAAAATTATAAGTTATTCGATTTATTAAGCCATCCACTTTACATTTCTATAAAAGCATCGGGGCATCATAAAAAAATGATGTCCCGATGCTGCATTTTATTTGACAACCTCTTCAATTTTCAAATTGATTCTTTCTCTTATTCCAAGAATTCCGTCATTCGAACGAGGATATTCCGACATTGTAATTTTCCCGTCAGCGTCGATAACTTTAAGTGTTTCTTCTCTACCGATTAAGCTTTCAAGCAGACAGCATGCCCTTCTGTCCTGCAATCCTTGATAAAAAGCTTCGCTTCGTATACTCTCTAAAGGTCCGTCTGCTCCCGGATATACAGAGAACGAATCTCCTGCCGGGAACTGTTCTCCACCGTCAGTCACTCTGAATGGGTCAATAACTTTTTTCGAGCCGGCTGTGTAGTAGAAATTATATCCCCAATGCAAAAAACCTTTTATACCATATTTATAAAGCTGTATTCCCAGAATCCTCGTTCTGCCAAGCGGCATGGTAATGAATCTGTTACTATAAAATCCACCTGCAGGTTCACAACATGTATATGTCCAGATATCACGCATATCACGATTAAAGAAATCTTCAACACTTTCTGATTTTACTATAGGATTTTTAGCATAACCACGCTCTATAAACTCGTATTCAGACATAGCATCCGTAAGCTTCTCTGCCGGAATATACTTTACTATAAAATCATAGCATTTTTTATAATGCTCAAAGTCTCTTTCAAAATTAGGTTCGTCCGAAATATGGAAGTATGAATTTTCATATACCATTTCACTTTTCAGAAAGTCAGTAAGAGCCGGAAGAAATGCATCCAGAAATTCAAGATACATTTTACTGTCTGCATCAACGTCCCAGCCAAACTTTCTCTCTCCGTTTACTATTATCTTCGGAGTTTTTCTTGCTCCCCACTGTGTGAAAAGGTGAGAAATTTCAAATTTTTCAATTCCGCATCCAAGGCACATATCAATCCATTTTTTTAGATTTTTAAAATCAAAGCTATACTTTCCGTCTATGTATGAAACACCAACGAGCTGGAATGTAGGACGTTCATGGCCGATAGCAGTATCGAGTGCAGGTGTGAACACCGGAGTAAGTATCATATTAACACCGGTTCTCACAGCTGTCTTTACAAACTTTTCAATCATTAACCAATGTTCATCAGACATAGGCTCATATTTATATACACTAGCTATACAGTCAGCATGGAACCATTGAGTATACGTAAAATCTGTTTTCGGAAGAACTGCATTCAGCACGTTTATTTCTATTTCCTTTACAAGACATTCGTCATCCGTTTCCGCATCAAATGCAATCTTAAGTTTATATTTCCCGGATTCAATATTTTCAGGCACTTCACATGTTATATAAATCACATGATTATAGTCATTTGCCAGAATCATACCGTCTTCTATCGGCTCTAAATAGTCAGGATACATTCCCGGTGTTTTTCTGAGATAATAATCATCCATCTCTTTTTTATGTCCCGGAAAATCAACCTGTACATTACCGACTTTTCTGATAATGACATTCATTCCGTTTGTATCTTTAACACTGACTTTAAAATATTTCCCACCTTCGTTCAGGTACAGAATCTGATAAGAAACTCTTTCGCCTTTCAGTGCACTCAGTGTGCTTATTTCGCTTAGTCCGGAATAATCCATATCAGGCAATATTTTTTCTGCTGAGCTTATCTGTATTAATTTCATCTTACCCCTCCTAGATACGGCAAAATATGCCCTTGCTAAAAACAAGAGCATATTTTTTATAATTTATAAATTGATATCTTTAGTTACTATACAATTATCCTCAATATCATAAACTGTGATTCTTGCTGTTGTAACACCTGCAGGTGCAGAAACTGAAACATGTAATTCATGATTGTTTTTCGATTGAATAAATGTTTTACCGTATCCGTAAGCAAGAACATTTCCGTCAGCACCGATAAATTCCACAATTGCTTTACCATATAGATAATTTCCTGTATTATTCTTGATATTTGCTCTGACATCGCCTGCTTTTGCACTTATCACTTCAATCTCAAAAGAACCATCATTTACAACAGTTATATTTTTGCTTTCAACTTCTGTTCCGTCTGCATTTACAGCTCTTATTATATACATTCCTTCCTGCGTATATGCATATTCACTTCCTGTAAACTGTCCAAGATATTCAACCTTCTTACTTGAACCATAGAAATATATATTCATACCTACATAATCTGTACCGACAACGTCCCATACAATTTTACTGTTTTCGGTATCAACATATACATCGTTTATTGCAGTTGGTTCATATACTTTTAATATATACTGCAGAAGCTTAGGTTCATGACCGTTAAGTTCAACCGTGCTTAAATTGTCTGTATTTGAAATAAGCTCTGTTAAACCTTCAAGTTTTTCTCCGTTATAGTATACAGATACATTTTTCACATCACCGTATCCTGCCATATTGGTAGCATTGATAAGAATTCTGTCCTCTGTTACAGAATACTGCCAGTCAAGATTTGAAACTTCAGCTCCGTTTGCATCCTTAAGTGTAACAGCACCGCTTGGAAGTACACTCTTTATATCAGTAAAGCTTGTACTATTATTTAATACATAACTGTTATCAAGACTCTTATCATGTTCGTCACCGCTGAGAATCTCATCTTTAAACAATCCTGTATCCTGAGAATAATAAACTTTTCCGCCATTTTTGATAAAGTTTTCTATAGCGGTAAGTGTTTCTGCTTTACAGTGTGTTGCGTAAGGAATAACAAGAGTATTATATTCTGAAAGCTTTCCTATGCTTTTATCTGTTACAACACCTACATCGTAACCCTTAGCTGTAATTCCTTTGTATGCATTAAGAAGATATGCTGTATGTCCGTCGGTATAAAGACGTGACGGTTTTGAGTAGTAAATTGCAATTTTTTCTGAATCATTCTGAATTTCTGCAATTTCATCCGAAAGTCTTAAGAAATCAAGACTTGTTTTACCTAAACCTGCAACTGCATCCGGTCTGAACTGGATACTTCCCCAGAAATCGCTTGATGTATCATAACTTCTGTCCCATACCCATATAGTTGACAAGCTTCTTCCGTGGATTGCGCCCTGCCACATATTATTGAGAACGTAAGTTGTCTGTTCGTCTGTAAAATCTGTATTTCTGTCTCTTATTATATGTTCTTCAGAGTTATATACCGGCTTTCCTACTGCAGAATTAAGGAAGTCATAAAAGAACATCATTCTGTAGTATCCGTCAGCACCTTCATCATAATACGTTCCGCCGTCATTTCCTGCATAATCAGAAAATTCACCAAAAAGTTCAAAATCGGTTCCACGTGCGAGTTCTGTTCTCTCTCCCGGTTCATCTGTAGTAAAATTATCCATAACTTTACTGTGAACAGGAGTTCCGGGCATATATTCTTCAACAATACCTGCCATCCATTTATGCCAGTCTGCAAAAACTTTGTCATTAAACTCTATCCAGTCATAACGCATTTTATCAGGCGAACCCAAAACCGGATCTTTCAATGTTGTAGGCATTGAAATCTTAGAAAAATCGCTGTAACTTGTTCCGCAAGCACTGTTAAGCTTATCTATTGTACCGTAAACACTCTGCAAATATTGTCTGAATAAGGGATTATAAAAATCTGCAAACCATCTTGTATCAAACCAAGGTTCATTTGAAATACAAATACTGTCTATACAGTCATAATCCTTAACACGTGAAAGTACCACACGGATATGGTCTTCAACAATTGCTTTTGCTTCAGATGCATTTATATTATAATGTATAAATGTACCTTGGTCTGTATAAACATCTGATGACAGACCTTCAGGGAAATAGTGAGGTGACAGCAAAAGCGATACTGCTAAATTATTATCCTTTGCAGTCTGAAGATTATTTTTAAGAGTTTCTACTGAAGGATAAACATCCTCTTCCAGTCCCGGATTAACTACAAGGTTAACATCCTCCTTGCCTGATTCATACACATAGAAATCATCAAGATATACTATACCTTCATCTTCACTAAGCAAAGTCATATCAAGAACAGTCTGTGATTCTGTTGTAGTGTATTCAAACTCATTTTTTACCCAATCAGAAGATTGTCCAAAATGGTTTCTGTTATCAAACCCATTAATTGATAACCATACATTTTTAAGAGTTTCTCCTTTTGTCCAGCACCCGAATTTATATGTAGTATTCGGCTTACAATCTATAGTTCTGTGGTATCTGATATACACATTCGGAGTAAGAGGAGTATTATTTTCAATTTTGAAAGAGTGAGAACCGCTGTGATATTCAGTATCAACCACTCCTCCGGTTGCCTGTACATCACCTGCAGGAGATTCTGTCCAGCCGTTTGATGATGTACGTGTAGATGTAGGACCAAGCTCAAACTGAATATTATTCATACCGAAATCATGAAAATTCGGCATATCATTTATAGCAGCAGTAAAATAACCGTAACCCGTTGAGAAAACAGGTTTATTTCCGTCATATATATTGCTTCCGTTAATTTTGAGATTATGCATATCAGGACGGTTTACTGACAAAGCTTCTTTTGAGCCGTTTAAATACGCTTCAAGATTTGATTTTGATTCCGCATATAAAGCATCAACGCACCCGATTGTATAATCGGTATTTGTCATTCCGTTTGCAATATCCTGATTGATATAGTCTTCAAAACGTTCAATTGTAACATAGTTAATAAGCTCATAGTCTGTAGGAATACCTGCATCCTTACATTCATCCATAAGCGTTTTTAGTTCTGTAAGCTTATCTGAAAAATCAACACTTTCAACTGCATAAGCGGGAACATTTCCCATGGCGGCTGTTATTACAGCCACCATTAATAACGATATTTTCTTTTTCATAATTAATCTCCATTCTTAAATCTGAAAATTACAGCCGCAGCTTCACCACGTGTTGCAGTTCCGTTTTCGTCAAATTCTCCGTTTTCACGTCCCTGCATAAGTCCGGCAGATACAGCCTTTGAAACAAATTCTGTATTACTTACTTCATCTGCAAATGAAAGCTGTGCATTTTCATCAATTTGTCCGTTTACAGCTTCGTAATAATTTACGAGCATTTCACACATTTCTTCTCTTGTTATTTTATCATTCGGACGGAAAGCTTCGCTGTCAGGGTTGTATTCAGGAAGTGTTTTTCCTGCCGCTCTTGAAACAAGTGCGTGGAATTCCCATCTTGTAATTGTACCGTCAGGATCATATCTTGATTCACTGCGTCCGTTTATAACTCCATCCTTATGAAGTTTAGCTATGTATTCCTCTGCCCAGTGTCCGTAAGCATCGAAGAATACGTAATCTGTATCAATTTCAAGAGTTATCGGAACATATTGTTTTGCTGTTATCACTTCACCGAGAGTTTCTCCGCTTCTGAGTTCAAGCGATTCTGTTACAGGTTTATCACCAAGATAAACCTTTACATTTTTAGTTTCTTCGCAGTTACTCAGATTCACAATAACCTTATCATCATTTACACCGATATTATATTCAATACCATATGCAGGCTCTCCGGTAGCTGTATCAATTACAGATATGTAATATGCACCTGCATTAATAAGCTCATCACGTACAACCTTGCAAATTTCCGGAGGTTGTATTCCCAGAACTGAACTTTCAGTTCCTTTATAATCAATAACAACAGAATTATTTATTATATGGTCAACAACATTTTTATCATGAGTATCTGAAGTCTTATTCATTGTCAGTATGTCAGCATCCTTACCCATCACAATAACCTTTCCGCCATTTGTAACGTACTCAGAAAGCTCATTGAGCATCTCAGCTGAAATGTGTCTTGTACCCGGAACAATAACGAGTTTATAAGTCTGCATTGCAGCCGGATTCAGATCTGTTATGAATCTTACGATTTTGCCGTTATAAAGTGATGCTGCATATGCTTCATATGAAGCTTTTACTGTCTCAGGCTTAAGAATAATATCTGCATCAGAATATACAATTCCCACTTCCGGTATTTCATTCTGAAGTGCCACAATCTCATATGCAAGTCTGTTAAGATCAAGAGATGCCTTACCTATTTTTGCTACTGCATCAGGACGGTAAAGAACGCTTCCGATAAAGTCGGTTGAACTTTTGCCTTCATAGTATCTTTCCCATACCCATATCTGGGACATACATCTTCCGTGAATTCCTCCCTGGTAGATGTCCTGCGACATATAATCAGCCGCATCTCTTCTGTAGTCCACGTTTCTGTCACTTGTGATATGGTCTTCAGAGTTTATTACCGGACCATCTCTATAGCTCATCATATAGTCATACCATATATTCTTTTCATGGATACCTTCGTTATTATCTATATAGTTAACAGCGTCACAACCATTAATATTATAAGCCTCATAATTATACAGATAGTTTGTTCCGTTATTTGAAAGTCCGCGCGGACCGTCACCGATATAGTTCATTATTTTTGAATGAACAGGAATACCGGGTGCAAGTTCCTGTACTAACTTTCCGAGCCATATGTGGAAATCAGCAAGAACATGGTCGTTGAACATTTTATAATCATAAAACTTTACAGGGTTTCCGATATATCCTCTGAAATCACATTCATCGAATGATGTATAATCAGTATTCCACTTGCTATTCAGGTTATTTATATCTCCGCCATATGTTTCCTTCAGGTATTCGCGCCATGGTTCAAGATAGAAACTTTCGGCAGAATCTGAGAAGAACTGCGGTTCGTTTGTAATACAGATATTAGTTACAGATTTATAATTCTTGATAACAGGAATAATCTGTCTTACATACTGTTCAAGAATCTCTCTCGCAATAGGAGCATTAATGTTATAGTTAAAGAATCCTCCCTTTGCTTCGATATTATACTCTTTTGTAATAAGGTCAAAGAAATAGTGCGGTGATATGAGAACACTTACGGCAATATTATTTTTCTCTGCATCCTCAAGCATCTTGCAGTAACTTGCAAGCCTTCCGCCCGATCTCATATCAATAGTCCATATATCAGAATCAAATTCTTCAAAGCTTCCGTCTTCAAGAAGATTTACATCAGAACCCACTTCTTTAAAAGTAAATCCGTCAAGAAGAAGCTCTTTTGCAGGGCCGTCTGTATTAAATCTCAGAACTGTTTCCACCGCATCCTTTGGTGCCACATAGCGAGCTGTAATCTCCTGCCAGTCATATGTACCATCAAGGAATATACGTTCATCCCAGTTATATACACTAAGCCATGCTGCATTTACATCAGTAGCTTTCACCCAGCCTTTGAGTTCATATGTTTTTCCACCTTCGATTCCGCTTATCACCTTATAAACCGAAGTAAATACATTTGGAGTAACTTCCTTGTCATATGAAAGGAACAACGCTTTTTCTCCATCCTTAACCGTATCGGTTACTGTCTTTACTGTTCCTCCACCTGAACCGTCAGAACCCCATCCGCTTCCTCTGACCATTACCTGGTTAGGGCCAATTTCATTCTGAATTGTGTTTGCACCAAATTCATCGAATATAGGAATATCTTCTCTTGCATTATCGAAATGACCGTATCCGACAAAGAATGTAGGTCTTTCAACAATAGTTCCGTCAAATTCATTAAGAGCATACATAGCTCTGTCTTTAATTGTTATATCACTTGTAATATAACGCGGCACTTTAAACGGAGTCTTCTCGCCACTCAGATATGCGTTAAGATTTGTTTTTGACTCTTCGTAAAGCTCATTAATACATTCTTCGGTATAGTACACTCTGTCCAAATCATTAATATCTATATCATCCTGAGTATACTGAACAAATCTGTCCATAACTCTCCAGTATAGTGTTTCATAATCTGTAGAAATACCCTTCTCTTCACATTTATCAAGAAGCTTTCTTATTTCTTTTGTTTTTGCTTCAATACGTGATTTGATTTCAATTGCATCTTCAACCGTAGGAGGTTTTTTGTTAACCGTTATACCTGATGACGATACAATCTCTTCACCGTCAGCTGAAATTTTAATATCGGCAGTATTCTGACCTTCTGTTTCCCACGTATTTTTCACATTGAATCTTATACCGGTATGTGCCGGAATTTTACATGATTCTTTAATATCCGAAAAGTCACCTGCAAAATTAAACACCTTATCTTCATCGCTGCTGTTTATGACAAAACAGTCGAATGATACTTCATCTGTTGCGTAACATTCTCTCGGTCCCTGAATCCAGCCGTACCATTCTCTCTTGCTGTCCTGCATTTCAAGAAGCGGACAGTCTTTATTTGTCTTGTATTCAGATATACCCTTAGGAGCAAGCTCTGCACAGTAACGTCTTCCGTCACCGTCATTATCATTAACAAGATAGTTAAGATATATCTGCGACGGTCTTTCGTCAAACTTAACTTTCCACGGAATACTTGCTTCATATATAGTCAAATTACCATTCTGAGATGCCTTAAGTTTCATCTGCGCTTTTTGCTCAGCAGTAAATCCGTTACCGAAAACAGTTCCTACACCGGATTCAGCATCATATGAGAATCCAAGTTCACTTCCGTACACTTCATCAGTCGAAGAAATTGCCATCTGTATACTGTCGCCCTGCCAGTAAGTATCTTCAGAGCTGTAGCTTGTAAATATATCATCTTCCACTTCTATATAGAAATAGAAATTTTCTTCATCATATGCACATCTTACTTCAGAAATATTATCCTTTACTCTGCCGTCATTCATATATACCATATACTGAGTCGGAAGAGTAGGCACTGTCATTGCCGGAAACCCTTCCCAATCTTCCGAATTTCCGTCAACGGTTATTCCCTCCGCCTTGTAAACAGGCATATACTTGAATGCGCCTCTGACTTTGAGCATTTCTTCTTCAGTATATGAATCGGAAGTCATTATTTTCTGATACAGACCTTCAACTGAATCGTCAAGGACATCTTCAGAAACAGCAGGGGCATCCGCTCCACCCTCAAAGCCTGAATTTAATATAAGATTTTCACCGGTTTCCTCGTCGACAACTTTTACATCATCAATCCAAATTCCGTCAGTTTCACCTTCTATAATGATTTCAAGCTCATATGAATTCGATTCAGTAGGTGTAAATATCCATTCAAAATTAGTCCAGTCAAATGTTCCGCCGAACTGTGTAAGATTTTGCGAATTAGCCCAATTAAAAAGTGAAAGTAAAATTTTAGAATTTTCAGATTTTACCTGCATTGAAACCACATACGACTTGCCTGCTTCAAGGTCTACTCTTGTTGCAGCCATAGCATATACATTCCCGACAGCAGGAGAATTATTTACAGCTTTCAGAGATGCACTTCCTTTGAATGATTCTGTATCATCCACCTCAATCAAAGCATCTACACCGCCTAAATACAAAAACTCCCAACCGTTAGAATTTCCTGCCTCTGCAACAGGCATCACAAAAAGCGAAAGCATGATTGCAGCTGTTAATACTGCAGAAAATATTTTTTTAACATTGATTGTCATAAGCCTTTCTCCTTCTCTGAAATCTGCTGCAAATATAAGCAGCAGTCAGGGCGCGGCCCGGTAAGCCGAGCCCTGACACCCTGTTATTATTTAAAGACATCTGCACTATCAAGTGCTTTCAATGAATTTATTCCATCCCAGTACATAATCTTAAGATTATAATCTGTTTCTGATGTCATTTCCGGAACATTGATTGTTACTGCAAGTTCATCCGGCAGAGCGCCGTCATAAATGTTTTGTGAAATGCTCTGTTCAGTAAATGATACGTCAACGAGCTTTGTTCCGTTGTAAAGAGCTACAACAAGTGCCGGCTTGAAGCTGTCGCCCATTGTATAGTTCTTCATTCTTACCTTAGTTTCGATAAGACCTGATTCAAGTGCGTTTATTGTGCTGCCGCCTTTTGAGAACACCGGTTCCTGGATTGCATAATCTTCATATTCAAAACCACCGTTTTTGATATAGTTTGTACTATAATCAATCTCCTGCATTCCGTTAGGAAGAATAACACCTTTATAAAGTCTTATATCGTCAAGCCAGAGTGAACCTAAACCTGTTTCAACAGCAAAGTACAACTCTGTATCATATGTTTCTGTTGTTATCTCAGGCTTCTGACGAATTACATAAGTATATTCTTTCCAGTCATGTGTTTTTTCGCCTTTTGTTGCACCGTAATCCTGAATAAATAATTCCTGAATCCATGGATTTCCATCTATAAACTTGAAGTTACCGATATTGTCTGCTTTAGCCATGAACTTGAGCACATATGTAGATGTCGGATCAAGTCCGGTTACCTTCTGTGAAACGAACGGATAGTAATTATCCTTCCAAGCATTATGGTTTGAATCAATTCTCATTGAGCTTGTGCCCTCAGAATATACATTCTTGTCAATATTGAAGCTTGTGTTAATTTCAGGGAATCTGTTAATTCTCCAGTCGCCAAGAGTATATTCAGCTCCGAAATCATCAGCTGTTACTTCTACACTTGTTGTATATTTTTTATTCTTATATGTTACTACGATTTCAACAGGTGTTACCACATAGTTCTCAAGTCCGGTTATTGCTGCACAGTTTCTTGCTTCCGGTGTCAGATTATATGAGCCAGGAAGTAAATTGCCGTCCACCAATACTTCTATATTATCCACATTAACTCCGTATGGATTTGTCCAGAAAAGGTTAACAGCACCGCTTCCGGCAGAAATAGCTGCAACTCTTGAAACGTGATAATCACATGCTGCAACACCTTCAAATCCGCTATCCGGAACAAGATTCACATCAGAACCAACCTTAACAATTGAGAAATCATCAAGATAAATTTCATTCTTTGCGTCAACGATAAAGTTCATATAATCATCACCTGAACCGTCAACAGTAAACGTCCTTGTGTGTTTAACCCATCCGTCAGCCTGACGCTCTTTTGTATATGTATCAGAATTTCCGTAACCCTCAGCCCATGCAATACCTGCATTAAAGTAGGAATACTCGCCGAATGTATAGAATGTAACTGTATATTCACCGGCTTCACATGCCACAGGAAGATTCTGCCTTACCTGAACATATCTTCCGGGAACGACATCATGCGGATAACGGATATGCATACTGTACTTACCGCTGTGAACCGCATTTGTTGATGGTTCAGCATAATAGTTTTCTTTATATTCATCCGGAACATTAGGTATATCAATCAATGATACTGTAGGCATGTAGATACCTTCAGCAACCGGATTTGTTTTAAATATATTCTCAAATCCGCCATCCGGAACGAGGTTTACATCAGAACCAACCTTAACAATTGAGAAATCATCAATGTAAAGGTCATTTTTTCCGTCAATAACGATGTTCATGTAATTATCGTCTACACCGTCAACAGTTCTTGTAGCTGTATGCTTAACCCAGCCGTTAGACTGTTTTTCATGTGACATATAATCTCCTACTACAGGAACATAACCTTCAAGCCACCCCCATGCAATACCTGCATTGAAGCTGTTATAGTTACCATATGTATAGAATGTAATTGTATATTCACCGGCTTCGCATGGTGAAAGAAGGTCCTGTCTTACCTGGATATATCTGTTAGGCACACTGTCATGAGGATAACGGATATGCATACTGTACTCACCGCTGTTAGCTACTCTCTTTGAAGGTTCAGCATAGTAATTTTCAGTATACTCGGAAGGAACCTGAGAATAAAAAACATTAGTTCCAATCAGTTTCTCTGAATTTTCAGCACTGAAATTTGTCGGATGTACATCTTCAAATCCACCATCAGCTACAAGATTTGTCTTTGTAGCATCACTTGTTTTATAAATTGTGATATCATCAAGAATAAGGTCATTTGTTGCTTCAGCAAGGAATTGAACTCTTCCGTTTGCATTAGAACCTGCTGTGAAAGTTTTGTAGTAACGTGTCCAGCCGTTTTCATCTGTTTCACCTTTTGTCATTTGCGCAAGTTGGTAATCTACACTACCCATCCAGTCTGCGCACCAGATTGTTCCAAGTCTGAGACAACCCGGATTATTCACACCGTCTTTTATATAAACTTCAATACAATATTCCTGACCGGCTTCGAAACTCGTTTCAACATTGTTCTGGAGTCTGAAATAGTGGTTAGGTGTCTGAACTTCAGTATACTTAATATGCAAGCTGTGACCACCATTTGAATGTTCATACTTGTCTGTAACACGCGCATAGTGTCCGTTTATATCCATTTCAGATGATAAATCTGTCATGTACCATGAATTTAATGTGTAATTATCTGTGTGTCCAACTCTATCAGTATAAATAACTTTTTCAAAATCGCCGTTCATTACAATTTCTTTTCCTGATGAATTTTTAATTGAAAAGTTATCAATAACACAAAGCAGAGCATACTCAGCTATCATAGCCACTTCCGACATATCAGTTGTTGCGGTAAATGTATGTTCTACAAAATGCCAGTTCCCATCTTTGTATTCATCCGGTGCCTGATATCTATTATTCCAACCTGTATCAAGCATTACCTGCATGTTCTGACCTGTTCCTTTAAACCAGTAACTGAGTGTATATTCATTACCGACAGTAATGTTTTCATTAAGGCCTGCATATACAGCTCTGTAACTGTCATAATCTCCTTCACAGAACTCAAGACCTTTTCCTTCATAGCCCGCCTCGGTAACTCCGATGTAATGACTATTTTTATCAATTGTATCATCATAATGAAGATCCATTCTCCAATTTTCAGGATAAGCATGATAGCTACCCTTAACTGCAATATCATCTGCCTGTACAGACGTAACGCTTGCTGTAAGCATAGCTGCCGTAAGAATTATACTTAAAGCTTTTTTAATTTTCATTTTTTTGCTCCTTTTCTTTTTATTTATCCGCTGATTTTTGCCCGATAAAACCAACAAATATTTATATCATATCTACAAGAGATAAATGATAACTTAGTATTTTTCCGGATTACGGAACAAGTCTATATCCTGACGGTTGTTAATAAGATAAACATCTGCTGTATAACCGCTGTCATCCGGCACATTTACAGTAACATATATATTTGACGGAGAAGCTTTTTTCTCTGTCATCGGTATATCTTTCTTCTGTGAATAAATGCCTTCCATCTCACCGTTTTCATTAAACAAAGCTACTATAAGCTCACATTCAATTCCATCTTCTATGAGATTATTTTTTGCATTAATCGCAAATGTATATGTTCCCTTACCTGAAATGCTATCTACCACTTTGCCGTTCTTTTTAACAACAACATCCGTAAGCTCATAATCAGGCAGTTCCGTTTCAAATGTTACTTCCTCACCTGCACCTTCAACACCATAAGTATTTACAGGTACAATTTTGTAAGTATATTCTTCACCTTTATCAAGTCCTGAAAGATTTATACTGTCTGCGGCACTGCTTATAAAGCCTCTGTATTCGAAATTATCAAATACTTTCTGATACAGGTGTACTCCGCTGTGATTTGATTTAAGATTTCCCCACGAGATAACGGCTGTATCAATCCCTGCTTTTGCTGTAACATCTGAAATTTCTTGACATGCATGAAACTCTTCTGTCTCAAAATCTCCGTTTACAGCCATATTTTCTCCGGTTATTCTATCCCCGTTTTCATCAACCTCGTAACACTCTATATCATCAATCCACATTCCGTCGCATAATCCGTCAACAATAAATGTGAGAAGATCCGAATTATTATATGTATACATATATTTTTTCGTAATCCAATCGGTTGAACCAATCGAATTTACAAAAAGACCTTCATTTTCAAATGCACTCCAGCTCATATGTGCCTGGTAGTTTTTTTTAAGATTTTCAGCTTTATATTTATACGAAATCTCATATCTTCCGCCTGTCATTCCTTCAAAATACATACCGAACATCATATATATGTTTGACTTCATTTCTTCCACGCTTGAATCAATATTTGAAACAAATTTAAGAGCTGATTGACTGTCATAACCTGATGTATTGTCTATAATAAGTTCACCCGGGCAATATCCCGCTGTACCTGACATAAAGCGCTTGAACTCAACATTATCAACTCTATCACCCTCACTGCCCGAAGGAGTATTACAAAGGTAATACGAATCCTTGCCTTTACTCCCAAAATCAAATACAAGCTTATATTTATATGCCGTACCGTTAGTGAGTCCCGTTATTTTATAAAGCACAGTCGCATTCGATATTTTTGAAAATTCGTCTGTTACAAAAACTTCCTCACCGCTTGAAATATCATAAAGGCTGATCTTCGAAGGACTGATTGCCGGATTCTTCCAATTAATTCCGAGAATATTGGAACCGGGTGAAATCATAAGATTTTTTGGAATATAACCTGTTCTGTCATAACTCTCCTCTACATCAGGAGTATCTCCTGTATTTCCGCCTTCAAAATCACCGTTTGAAACAAGATTTTCATCACTTCCGGAAAGGGTAAGAGATACATTATCAATATGTGCTTCAAAAAGATTACAATATGCTTTTATGTACAAAGCACCGTCACCGTTTCCGTCATAATTGAAGTTAAGAACTTTTTCTACCCAACCGGGTTCTCCGGACGGAGCTGTAACTTTGCTTCCGCTGCCTGCATCAACGGTATAAGTCTGATTACCGAATGAAACATCAAACGTTCCTGTCCATGTTCCGTACTGACCGGGTTTCACATAAAACTTAAGTGTATATTCTCCCGCTTCCGGTGTTCTTACAAGACTGTTTTTTACTTCAATATAATTTTCTTCGTTTTTCTGAGTTTCATAACAGTCCATGTACAGGGATTTCAATCCTTCATATGAAGCTGATTCACGTATTTCCGAAATATGTAATTTCTCCAGACTGCCCTTTGTTCCGAATTGCCAGCCGTAAGTCTCTTCTGCCGATACAGGCAGTGTAATAAACTGCAATATTAATATCAGAAAAAGTAATTTTGAGTATAATTTATTCATATCTGTTCCCCCTTACTCCCTGATACATACTATTTCTTCTATTTTGCCCCATGACATTCTGAGAACGACCTTATCTCCCGCATTAAGAGTTTCTGCCGTCTTGCTCTCACACATCTTCTCAGATGCATCAAAGACTGTTATTGTCTTATTGGCAGTTAATTTGAACGGAATTGATGTACCGCAATTTACAATCATTCTTCCCTTTTCAATATCAATTTCTTCAATCACACCGGCATGATAAGATGAAGTTGTATATATTCCTCCGGTGGTTGGTGCGAAATTCATAAGTGAAAATACCTTCGTTACATATTCAACCTTTCCCTTTGAATCAAGAGCAAGATTTACAACATCTCCGATTTCATAATTATCGAACATTCCTTTTTCTTTACCAATAAATGAAAGGTTTCTGAACTGTCCGACATTACCCTTTATTACAGGAAGTGCATCACCGTCAATAAATCTTTCTTCAAAATCTGTAATTATATACAAAGATTTACTTGATCTTGTTTGCGTAAGCTGAGATGAATGTGAAATGGTAATAAGGTCTGTAAACTTAAACTTATCCGGATTATAGCATGATATAGTGTATTCAACATCACCGTCAAAAAATCCTACTGCACTTGAAACCTGCCAGCTTGACTTATCGTATATATCTTCTGTCGGGAAAATAACAACCTTTGCATTATCTTCAAGATAAATAATATCTGTTCCCATCTGGAAGAATTTATCAGTATATCTGTAAGTATACTTCATATCTGTTTTTTTACAGAATTCGTCAGTATATGTACCGGTGTAATTTGCCGCACGGTCTACCTCGATAATTTCATTCTTTGAGTTGAATTTAAGAATTACAATCTGAGGACCGTCATTTTTGATTTTACTTACTGCCGCACTCGCTGACTTGTATGATTCTCCGTCAATCTTCACTTTATCGCTGACAGGATATGTATACCAGTCGCCATTCATGTCCATGAATACTCCATAGCTGATTTCAGTATCTTCATCAACATATACCTTCAGGAGCATACTGTAATTATTTTTGGTAAGCTCCTTCATATAAGAAATTTCACCAAAATAATTTACAAGGAAAGTATAACTTTTTCCGAGCTTGACTACTTTACCCGTCTCTGATATATATTTTATAAAATCAGGAGACATTTCATATTCAATTCCGGCAATGGTGAGACATTCATCATAGTCATCAATCCGCTCAACCGTTCCGGTAACGGGAGCCGAGTCAGAAACGTAAACATTTATAAACATTCCGTCCTTGCTTGCAGCAACGCTCAGAACATCATCAATCTTAACTTCAGAATATAATATTTCATCACCTGAAGCATTATAGAATTTGTATTTCTTATCGCCAACGGAATCGTACAGATTAAGTTCTGACAAACAATCCGCAAACTTATATCTGTTTTTAATAATCATATCACGTTTATCAACAGACTCAACTATTACTGTCTGATAAGCTGTAACCTTAATGATATCATACTTTCCGTCGTTGTCATTATCAATAAGGTGAAGGTTCCCGTTCAAAAAATCATTCTCATCATATTCTTCAATAAATTTTCCATTATATATAACTCGCGGAGAGGATGCAACTTTAACAGTCTTCTGTCTGCCACTTTCCTCGTAATATGTAAAAGAAGAAATGCTGTCACCGATTTCTGTTATTTCCTTGCAATCAACGTTCAGTGATTTATTATTCTTTGAATCTTCATACATATATACAATTTCAAATTCTCCGACTTCATTTTCCTGTACATATGCAATTACGTTTTCACCCAGAAGATTGTCATATTCGTTTGTTTCGGAAATATACTCACTTTCATCAATCATGATGCAGTCCATACCGGCTTTATATTCATCACCGTATATGGATGTTATTTCTGTTGAGCTCATAAGTCCCTTTACTCTGTAAATATCACGATTTACAGAAAGAAGAGTTTCTCCGGCTTCAATAACATATCCGTTGTCAAACTCACCGTTATAGAATCTGAGCATGGGTTCTGCATCAAGCATATTATAAAGGATTGCTACAGCAGTGTCATCTCTGAGAAGTCCTTCTGCACCGACTCCGTCTGTAAGACCAAGCTGTGCCGCAACCTGTGTATATCCTGAATTTTCAGCAGTAACTTTATATCCGAGAGTCACAACCGCATATTTATATGCCTGTTCAACAGTTATAGGAGTGTTGCTGTTATATTCTTCATCGCTTTCAATCATTCCGGTACTTCTTGCTATATCCTCAACGCTTCCAACCGCATCGGGATTTTCAAAAAGAAATCCGGAAAGAGCTTCTATAAATCCACCACAAGTTCCCGGACGTTCCGAGTAAATTCCGAGTTCCTGAAGAACTTCTTTTTTCTGTGCTGTATCATTTGCCGCAAACGCTGTAGTACATATAACAGCAGACAAACTTAACAAAGCAAAAATCTTTTTAAACATCGTTCTCCTCCTATTTAATGAATAAATTGTATATCATCTGGGCACACTGTGCTCTTGTCGCCTGTCCGAGAGGAACAAACTTGTTGTCGCCCATTCCGTTTATGACGCCTGCCATATAAAGCTTTGATACTGCATCCTTTGCATAATCTGCAATTTCTCCGCCGTCGGCAAAATCAACATCGTCACGTGTTTTTCCGATATCGCTTTTTACTCTTGCACAAAGCACTGCCATATCCTGTCTTGTAAGAAGCTGTCCTGTACCGAAGAGTTTTTCACTTACACCGTTTGCAACACCATTTTCAAATGCAGAAGCTACATAAGAATAGTACCATGCATCTTTTGAAACATCATCAAAGCTGCATACTGCATCCTTATTATATTTACCTGATGCGAGAACAAGCATTTTTACAAATTCTTCACGTGTAACAGCATCATTCGGTCTGAAGTTTCCGTTTTCGTCTCCGCTTACTATGCCTGAATCAGCCATTGCCGAAACTGCTTCCTTTGCCCATTCCGCCTGTTTCATATCAGCAAACTTTTCAGAAGTGCTATTTTCTTCTTTTTTAGGCTCAGATGCTGAAGGAACACCGGTCACATAACCGCTTGCTTTTGACGAAGAACCTCCTCCTCCGCCTCCGCCCGATGATGAAGGCTTTTTACTGCCGGATGAAACTTCATCAATTGCATCTCCTATTGCATCAAGAAGGTCATCTGTGGTTTCTGCCGGATTCTTTTCAAGAATTTCAGCAATTTCTATATTTACTTTAGCATTATTTTTCAGGTCTTTATAATCTTTATATTCCAATTCGTTTTCGATTCCGAGCTTATCGGCATATTCTTTAAGTAAATTATCAATCTTATCGGAAACTGATGTGTTGAGCTTATATAATATGTTAGCCGTCTCATATGCTTCAACGCTGAATTCAGCGCCGCACATACATGAATCAATCCATTTTATAAGCTTTTCATCTTCAATATCGTTATATTTTACATTTTCAAATTCAGGATTAAGTAATTCAAGAAAAGCACCGGCTTCATCTTCATCAGCTTTTTCAAGACCGCTTACTGCAACAGCTGTATTATACTCTTCAACAAATTTATCCTGAGTATCAATTGTCAAGCCATAAATTAATTCAGCAACATCTTCAGAATACAAATCGGTTTTACAACCCATTGATTTCATTATTATCCGGTTTTCTTCAGCGCCAAGCAAGGCTTTGAATTCAGTTTCAGAACTGACACCTGCCAATTTTTCGAAAAAACCGTTTCTTGATGAAAGAGTGGAAAATGTCATCTCTGATTTCTTTACTTCTCCATCTGCTTCCTTTATATATATATCATATTCACCGTCGGTTGATTCTCCATTTTTCATCTCCGACATAATAAGTTCAAATTCTATATTTCCGTTGCTGTCTGAAACTGAATTTTTAAGCATATATACGCTGGCATTATCATCTATAGAACCACCTTTTTTCACAACAAAACACACACCGATTGTATTGGGTGATATAGTGTCTGAATATATAACGGTATTGCTATCCTGTACCGTTTTAAAGCTCTGTGCATCAGCGATTGTTCCTGTAAGTAAACCAATGCACAAAATCAAAACTGTCAGTTTCTTTTTCATATCAGAATACTCCTTTTTCTTTTTATATTTATATGATATCATATTATCAATTTACTTGCAAGTTGTATTTTTTTACCACATTGCATTTTTTTACCTATTCAGTATTGACAAATCCCGTATATTATGATATTATATTTATGAAAAAATTATTTTACCGGAAGTGAATCTGACATGTTTTTATTTACATATCTTGACCGCGTTATGAATGCTGACCTCGAAAAAAAATTCGACACGTCAGCCAATCTTATTTCAATAAATAAGACTTACGATACTAATATTGAGGAAACATATATCACTCATAAAATACCAATGATACCTGAAATTGCAATTCACAACCTTGAAGAGTCAGCAAGATATGCTTTGCATCTTATTCTAAAGGATAAAAAGGATGCTGCAGAAAAGGCAATAAAAATCATAAATACAATGTTGCCGCTTCAGGTTCTTGATATGGAGAATCTCAACTATGGAATGTTTCCGACATACATGGAAGGTATAACAAACTATCATACTGATGCAACCCGAAGGATTGCTCAGTTTTTTCTCGGAATAGTTCAGCACAAAAGTGAATACATTTCAAAAACACTTACTGAAAAAATAGAAAATTCTATTCATGCAGCCTTTTTCTTTTCATTGAACAACGACAAAAGTGTTCGCCACGAAGGTTCAATTCATCATTTGTTCTATGCGTCTGCATATTTTGATTACGGTCATTATTACAAGCTCGATGAGTATACAAACGTTGCCTTTAATATGCTGAATATCTACTATAATACAATCAAATTCAACGGCTCGTTCTGGGAATACAACTCAAAATATGATATATACAACACAGCTATACTTATTTCATATATCAAAAAGTATATTGACAGAGACAAAAACATTGATATGCTGAAAGAATTAAGCAATATTCTATGGGAATCTGTCTCAAACAATTATCACAGTTCAATGAATATCCTGACCGGACCTTATTCAAATTCAGCAGAGAAAATATCTGATGATATATTTTACGACTTTTTAGACAGATGTCTCGGAATAAAGAAAAAAAACACATCAAACCCGGAACAGGTAGCCATATCAAAATGTCCTGTTCAGTATCAACTTGTTGCTAATTCACCATCTCCAAGCAGATTTATCCGTGAAATAGTCAGCAAAGGTTCAAATTCTCATTTTTTTACTTTATCTCATATTGCATCAAATTATCTTCAGCCTGACTACACAATCGGAACCTTCAACCGCGAAGAAATGGGAAGAATTCATTCGCCCTTTAACGGATATATTAAATCAGACACCGATGGGAATCATTATAACTATAGAATAAAAGTACTTAATAACGGCAATAATTTCTCGTCTGCTGAATTTCATTCAATACAGCAGAAGGGATATGTTCTTGCTCACATATTCTTGAATACAAACAGAGGAAATCTTCATCAGTCTGTAGATATTACAAACGGAAAAGTCATAACAAGTGATTTCAGAATAAGATTTGAAATAACAGGAAATATTGATAGTCTTGATATTGATACAAACAACCACACATTAACAATCACCTATAACACCGTAAGATTGATTTATGATATTTCATACATTCAATTTGATGATATACCAATATATTTCGAATCGTCAAAATGCAATAAAAATTTCTGTTTTGATGCAGTTTTTGATATTCCGGAAAATTATGAATTTGAGTTTTATAAATTTGAAAAAGCCATTCTTCAGCTATCATTTCTTATTTCATCTACAGACAGAAAGATTCCTGAAGTAAATAATACTTTCGAAAACGGATTTCTCATTACAGAAACAAAGTATGATAACTGCGACCTAAAACTTGAGTCACCCCAAACTTCAAGAACTTTTGAATACTCAAATACAAATTCCAGGGAATTTATAAACGGCATTACACTTACACACTACGTGTCACTGAACAAACAAAAAAGTACGCACTATAAATATATAACAAATTACGACATAAACATATTCCCTGTTAATGCCAATGATAATTTTTCTACCGACATTGACAAACTTGCAAAAACTCCTGTCAACAAGCTGTTATCATCCGCAAAAAGAATACTGAATGCAATGCTTGAAAGTAATTATAACGTGGATATATTTAAAAGATATTCAATACAAATAATTTCTGTTGTATTTGAAAGATTTGAATCGGATAATATTCAGCTCAAAAAAAACATCGACATCAGTTTTTCTGATATTTATCATAAAATAAGTATTTCTACCAACAATAAAAAGACCTCCGAACTTGTATTAAAAACAATCGAGGAACTGGAAAGCAGTTTTATAACAATAAATAAAAAAATCAAAGAAAGCTCAACAATAAAAAAAGTCATTGAAATTATTGACAAAAAATATCTCGATCCTGATTTATCTCTATCTATGATAGCAGAAATGCTTGATATGAATATGAGCTTTATAAGCAGAGAGTTTAAAAAGAAAACGAACACAACATATATAGAATATCTTACAAATAAAAGAATGGAAACAGCCAAAGAAATGCTTGCAAACGGCATTCCCATTAATGATGTCATTAAAAAATGCGGCAATCACGATGCCTCAAGCTTTAAACGTACGTTCAAAAAGCATACCGGCATGACAATGTCTGCATGGATTAATCAAAATAAGCTGCATATATAATCTGAAAAATTCAAAGGAGCATGGACTAACTATCCGTGCGGTTCTGCGGAAAAAGTTGTGTAAGCGATATCTGACAAAACTCGACAAGGCGAAAATCACAGGTATAAGCTTAATATAATGTGTCAATAATAATTATTGGTTTTTACCACAATACAGGATACGGCACTGCTGAAGAGCAA
>JAZULT010000054.1:0-36084 GCA_045603225.1 Clostridia bacterium
TTTCTCCTGACTTTTATGCCATTGAACTACGAACGAAACGAACCACTCGACGTACCATCGTACGACTTCGGGCAGGGATTTATGTGATTTCATCACATAAACCTTCGTTTCGTCCGTTCTGCACTATTTTTTTACATCCCCAACGGAAAGATTTAATATGATTAAGAATTTAAAAAGAATAGAAATAGAAGAACCTTTAAAGTTTGAGAAAAAATGTGATTTCTCAGAAAAATATCTTGATTTAGCGATTTGTGATGCATTAAAAAAAGTGGATTATATGATTGAAACTATAGGCGAGGATTTTCCTGCACCTGCTTCGGAAAATAATGTTTATAAGCTTATGGGGAATGAGTATAGCTGGCATCAGGGCTTCTGGACGGGAATATTATGGCTGGCATATGAATTATCGGGTGAGAGTAAGTATAAATTGCTTGCGGAAAAGCATTTACCGTCTTATGAAAGACGTTTGAGGGAACATCTGGATATTGACCATCATGATATGGGATTTCTATACACACCTTCATGCGTTGCAGCATATAAGCTTACAGGTGATGAATATGCAATGGAGATTGCTTTAATGGCAGCGGATAATCTCATGTTAAGATTTCAGGAAAAGGGCGGATTTTTCCAGGCATGGGGTGAACTTGGTGCAGAGAATAATTATCGCCTGATTATAGACTGTCTTTTAAATCTTCCTCTGCTTTACTGGGCGAGTGAGATTACGGGAGATGAAAAGTATAAACGCTGCGCATACATACATTTTCGTACAACATTGGAAAATGCAATAAGAGATGATGCTACTACATTTCATACGTTTTTCTTCGACAAAAATACAGGGTCACCGTTAAGAGGTCAAACCGCACAGGGTGCGGCAGACAATTCCTGTTGGGCAAGAGGTCAGGCGTGGGGGATATACGGAATGATGATGACCATGAAGTATGCAGATGATCCCGATGCGGTATGGGTTTGCAAAAGCCTTGCAAATTATTTCATAAACAGAATGCCCGATGATAATGTTGTATTCTGGGATCTGATTTTTTTTGAGGGTGAACAGTATAGGGATTCCTCAGCCTCGGCGATAGCTGTCTGCGGATTGATTGAGCTTTTGAATCACCTTGACTGTGAGGAAAAAGCTTTTTACGGTAACATATGTCAGATGATAATGAAGTCGCTCTATGAAAATTACAGCACCAAAAATGAGCCGAAATCAAACGGCTTGCTTCTGCATGGAGCGTATAATGCACGTAAAAGCATTGGTGCTGACGAGTGCAATATCTGGGGAGATTATTTTTACATGGAGGCACTTGTAAGATTAAAAAAGCGGTGGAATATCTATTGGTAGAGAGAAGAGGAGAAAAAATGGATAAAATAATAAATGGTGAGCTTGGGGAATTTAAAGACTGGTATGATACGGACGGAAATATCATTAACGCAAGTGACGGCGGTATTATTTTTGCCGAAGGTAAATACCATTGGTACGGATTGGCACTGAGAGATGAGCCGTCTGCTCCCAAAGAGGCAGGAGAAAGAGGCGGAAACAAAACTACTACAGGGGTTGTAATGTACGAATCAGAAGACCTTTATCATTGGAAATATGAAGGCGTAATTCTTGCGTGTTCACAAGATCCCCAAAGTGATTTATATGCTCCCATGCGTTTTGAAAGACCTAAAATCATATACAACGAAACCACAAAGCAATATGTTTTATGGTGCCATTATGTGGGGTATCCGGGTTATCATGCATATGAAAAAGGAAGAGGAGAGGCAGGAGTTGCAGTATGCAATAAGGTAAATGGAAGCTATGAATGGAAGGGTTATTTCAGACCTGTCAGCGAGGACGGCGGTGTAAGAGATTGTACGTTATTTAAAGATAATGACGGTAATGCGTATTTTATCTGTGACCGTGTTTTTGGGGGTGCGCAGACGAGATGTCTGCATATTATCAAGCTATCCGATGATTATCTCTCCTGTACATCTGAGTGGAAAAGAATAGATGAGGCTCAATGCCGTGAAGCTCCTGCAGTTGTATATCATGATGGGTATTATTATATGATTACCTCTGATGTTACGGGTTGGGACTATAATCAGGCTAAATATTTCAGGACTAAAAATCTGCTTGGAAAATGGGAGGATATGGGCGACCCTTGTGTAGGTGATGACGAGCACACCACCTTTAATTCCCAGACAACGAATATTTTTAAGGTGGAAGGCAGGGAGCTGTATATTCATATGGCAGAAAGGCATAATCAAGAGAATATGCTGCACTGCTCATATGTATGGCTGCCCATTCATTTTAAGAGCGATAATGAAATTGAGTTAAAATATCAAAAGGAATTAGAGCTTTGATAATGGTGATTGACACAGAGGATATAATAAAAAATGCTTACAAAGAAGAAGCATTTAAAGCTTGTTCTTGACAGACGACCATTTATATGATAACGTAAAGAAGAATAAATAAGGGCAGTTCAGGCTTTATACTGCCGTTTATATAAAAGGAGAGATCATAGTGCTTAATTCAAAAAAAGATTTTTCAGACTTGCTTTTTAGTATATTAAATCCGCTAAAGGATAAATATACCGAATCTCATGCGTTCTTGGATTTGGGGTCACACCGTACCTGGTATCCCGAAAGAGCCGCACGAATGGAGGCTTTTGCAAGACCGTTGTGGGGCCTTGTTCCATATCTTGCAGGAGGTCGTTCCGATAAGGAGTTTGAAGAAATCTATCTTGAAGGGATAAAAAACGGATCTGACCCTGAAAATGATGATTATTGGGGTGAATGCGATGACCTTGACCAGAGATTTGTTGAAATGGCGGCTCTGTCATACGCAATTCTGATTTGTTCTGAGAAGCTATGGGAGCCTTTAGAAAATAAAACAAAGGACAATCTTGCAGGTTGGCTTTATAAAATAAATAACCATCGTGTGTGTAATAACAACTGGATATTCTTCAGGATTTTGGTTAATGCGGCATTAAGAAAGGTAAACAAGCCATTCAATGAGAAAATGCTGTATTCTGATTTTAAGAAGATTGATGATTTTTATTTGGGTGACGGTTGGTATAAGGACGGAGCAAAAGGAAAGAAAGATTATTATGTTTCGTTTGCAATCCATTTTTACAGTCTTATTTATGTCCGTGCTGTCGGGGTGGAGGATAAACAAAGATGTGAGCTTATTAAAGAAAGGGCAATGACCTTTGCCAAGACTTTTATATATTGGTTTGCTGATAACGGTGAGGCTGTTCCATATGGACGTTCTCTTACATATCGGTTTGCGCAATGCTCATTCTGGAGTGCCTGTCTTCTGGCAGACGTTCATCCGTTTTCAATACCTGTTATAAAGGGTATCATTTCAAGACATCTGATGAACTGGTTTAAAAATGACGATATTTTTGACAATGGTCATATATTAACTGTAGGATATAAATACAGTCAGTTACATATGTCAGAGCATTATAATGCCCCCGGTTCGCCTTATTGGGCTTTAAAGGCGTTTGCTTTTATGGCTTTGCCGGATGAACATGAGTTCTGGAGTACGGAAGCTGAAAAACTCCCGAAGCTTGACAATTTTAAAAGAATTGAAAAAGCAGATATGCTCATTTCACGTTATAACGGTAATGTAACAATGTATCCGGCTGAAGAGATAAACAATTACGCAAATGGACAGATGCAGGCAAAATATACTAAATTTGCATATTCGACACTGTTTGGGTTTAGTGTCCCGCGAAGTAATAATTCGCTTAATGAATCAGCTCCTGACAGTTCTCTGGTGTTTGATATAGACGGACTGATTTTCCAACGTTTAAAAAACATTTCCTGCGTTGTAAATGATGAGAGCGTAGTTCTGGAATGGTCACCGTTTATGGGGATAGAAGTTACAACAACAATAATACCAAAGGAGTACGGGCATATGAGAAAGCACATTGTAAGCTCGCAATACGATTGCACAGCTTACGACAGTGGATTTGCAGTTTCGGATATGGATGCTGATAACGCAATCTATACGGCGGAGTGTAAAAAAGCTTCGGTTGTTAATGCACATTCAAAATGCTATGTTCAGTCGGATTGTGGTGAAGGCGTAATAATAGATGCTTCACCTAACACAAATTTAATGTTTCCTAAAACAATTATTCCATCAATAAAATATGAAATAAAAAAAGGGACAAATGAATTTACAACTTATATTTATGAGATTTAAAAAATAGACCGTGTTGATGTAGCATGTGTTGTTAATGCGAGATTGGAAGCAGCAAAAAGCACTGTTAGTGGCTTAATTGATATTCTTAAAATCAGTTCAAGTACATTTTGCTTTGTTTCGTGAATTCTGCATCTAAACTCAATCAGTCCCAACAGGGGGCGTTGCTTAATGCAACACCCCCTGTTAATTTTTCGGCTAAGCATTAAGAAATTAATAAATAAATATATTTTTATATTGACAAATTAATATTTTGTGATAAAATAAAGTAAGATATAAATTGAAGGGAAGGTGTTATCATGAGTACAATTGTTATTTACAAGTCAAAATACGGATCGACAAAGAAATATGCAGAATGGATATCGGAAGAGCTTAGTTGCCGCATGGCGGAGGCGAAAGAAATAAAACCCGATATGCTGACTGAGTATGATACAATAATATACGGCGGAGGATTATATGCCGAAGTGATTAACGGTGTTCATCTGATAACGAAAAATCTTGACAGGTTAAACGGCAAAAAGCTGATTGTCTATTCTACGGGAATAACACCGACAGACTGCCGTGATTACTATGACAAGCTTGTGATTGAAAAAAACTTCAAACAATGTATGACTGATAAAATAAAAATATATAATCTTCCCGGAAAGATGATAATTGATGAATTGTCTGTTGTACATAGGACAGCAATTAAATCACTTAAAAAGATAATGTCAAAAAAAGAAAATCCGACAGAAATGGAAAAGCTTCTTATCAGATTATGTGATTCGAGTGTGGATCTGACAGACAGAAATGCGATTTCGGAGATTGTTGAATATGCAAAAAACTAAGGAGGAACATTTATGAATAAAATTGCAATTTATCCCGGTTCTTTTGACCCTTTCACAAACGGGCATCTTGATATGGTAATAAAGGCTTCGAAGCTTTTTGATGAGGTTCATGTGCTTATCGGTGTAAATGCATCAAAAAAGAGAACGTATGACAGTGATAAAATGAAGGATGCGATAGAGGAGACTCTGAGAATTAACGGGCTTTCAAATTGCCATGTATATGTATACGAAGGTCTTGTGGCTCAGTACACTAAGGAGAATAATATTCATTATATGATAAGAGGACTCAGAAATAATCTTGACTACAATTATGAAGAAAATATTGCTGAGATAAATAAACTTATAAATCCGGACCTTGAATATATATACTTCCGTGCTGAGAATGTTGCAGTTTCATCTTCGATGGTAAAAGAGCTTAACAGCTACGGACAGGATGTATCGAAGTTTGTGCCGGAGCCGGTGTGGAAAATAATAGGTTGAAATCTTCTTTATTGAAAAGGTTTTGCCGACTTTTAACAGAACCCCTTAGAACATTCTTGAAGTGTTTTGATATTTCAAGTATGTCATCTGAGGGGTTTTATTATGTCATCCTTTTTCAGTTGCTGTTTTAGTCAACTTTGGATAGAGCTTTTTATGTAATTCGACAAAAATAAGTAAATTAACACCAATTTATTGACAATTATTTTAGCAGATGTTATAATTATACATGTATATGTAATTTTATAAATCATTTTATAGGAGGAGCGGTATGATTTGCAGGGAATGCGGAAATGAAATCAGCAATTCATCCTTGTTTTGCGATTTTTGCGGGTGGCGAGTGGCAGATGAAAAAGTGAAGAAATGTCCCGCATGCAAAAAAAAGTATCCGGTATCTAAATCGTACTGTGAAGATTGTGGTATCATCCTGCAAAAGATTACTTTTGTTTCACCATCAACGGAAAGCGCATCCGGCAAAGAAAATCCTTCTGTGATTATAAAAATGAAAAAAACGTTTAATACATCTGTGCCTGAAACGGAAAGAACGAGCACGGGAAAATCGGTGCTTAAGATAAACGGTTTTGTGACTAAAACGGACAAGTCGGAAGAAAGGTCGTTGACGTACGAGAATAAAGCTGATGAAAAACATGACGAAAAACCATTAAAGGTGTTAAAATCAGTTTTAAAATACAGCGGTAAGCCGCAGATTGGTATTCCGGAAGATGAAGGAGATTTGGAGCTGTACACAAATTGTGTAAGGTTCAGAACTGCTTCGCATACGGATACGGTTGTTTTTTTCGATGTGGAAAATGTAGAAAAAAGTGTTTTTGGTTCTGTTATGCCTTGTATGGTAATGACGATGAAAAATAAAAATTTCTGCAGCTTTGTCAGTGTGAATGATTATGAAATTACAGAAGTAATTAAAATTGTGTCCGGAAAGCTTTGATTTTTGAATCCGGAAGTGAAAACGGTTAACAGGAGGAAAGAGAAATGTTTGATAGTAATGATGATTACAACAACTACGATGTTGACGGTGAAGATATGGATCTTTATGATGATTCGTTTGATTCAGACGGAGACGGTGTTGATGATGTATGGGGACTTGATATGGACGGAGACGGTGAGTATGACACTGTAGCGATTGATACAAATGGTGACGGTATCGCAGATATGTGGGATACAGATACAGACGGAGACGGTATTGTGGATATGCATTCGGAAGATACCAATTATGACGGTATTGATGATTTGTGGAGTATTGATGAAGACGGAGACGGTATAATTGATATCAGTGCGGCTGATACGGATTATGACGGTTATGCAGAAAGCCTTGATTCAAACGGTGACGGATATGTAGACCAGTATACGAGCTTTGTTGACCTTGACGGTGACGGCATAGATGACCAGGCAATTACAGAAGCCGATACGGATTATGACGGAGTAACTGACGTTATGGCTGTTGAAACCGATACAGACGGAGATGGGTATGTTGACACTCTTGAAATGATTAATGATTACAATCAGGACGGAATGATTGATGATGTTACAGTTCACAGTGATACAGACGGTGATGGTATAGTTGATACTGTATATCATGAATACGACTCAGACGGAGACGGTGAAGCAAATGCGTTCACTATGGCTCTTGATTTTGACGATGACGGTGAAGCTGATTATGTTGAAACTGCTGAAATTGTTGATACAGACGGAGACGGCGAGGCAGATACATATGTTCATAACGTAGATACAGACGGAGACGGTGTTTATGATGTTACGGAAGCATATGCTTATGATGAAACTCTTGGAATTCTTCAGCTTGACGCTGTAGAACCAATAACATATGTTCCTGAAACAGAAGAATATGCTGTTCCTGATGATGTGTACGATGATTTTGAGAATTTTGATCCTGATGATGCAGACCCTGATGCTGTTTCGGGTAACCCTGCAGAAGCTATGGAAGAATGGGAATTCCAGGGTGATACAAACAGATGCGCTCTCTATTCTCAGAAATTTGTAATAGAAGAGTTGACTGATGAGGATATTGATATTGAAGAGTTTGCTGATATAGCGGAAGAGCAGGGCTGGTTTGATGAAGAAAACGGAACTTCTATCCTTAATATGAATAAGATGCTTGATTACTACGGAATAGAAAATGAAATGTCATTCAATAATGATATTGATGATATTAAGGATGTTCTTGATAACGGCGGAAAAGTAATTGTTTCGATTGATGCTGACGAAATCTGGTACGGTGATGATGATAATGTGTTTACACCGGGAGAAAGTTCAAATCATGCAGTTGAAGTAATCGGTATTGATTACAGTGACCCGGAAAATCCTATGGTAATTCTCAATGACTCCGGTCATCCTGACGGATGCGGTTCCATGGTTCCGCTGGATGAGTTTGTTGATGCGTGGGAAGACGGAAACTGTCAGATGATTGAATGTATGTAAGGAGTGTTTGTTGTGGAAAAAAAGTTTGAACTTAAAAATATACTTAAAAGCCTGAAATCAAATCCGTTTTTTATGAACTGTAATATTCCTATGGACTATACAGCAGGACTTCCGATTATTCAGCTTAGAAATTCAAAGGTATGTATTCTTATACCGTATCTGAAATATAAAATTACAGGTGAGGTTGACAAAACACTTGTATACCCTGTGAAATATGCAGTTAAAATCGTCTTGCCGGGTGCGCATCCTGCCGGATTTGAAGATTTGTCGGTTAATGCTGTGTTCAGCAGGATTGATTTTGAAAAACCGATTGGTTATTTCAGACATGAAAGCATTAAGAGCTTTACAAAGCAGGAATATAAAGCAAAAAAAGAAGACCTTTACGCAATGTATGATAAAATTATCAATGCGTTGCTTAATAATGCAAGATATACTGAGGCGGATAATGATGCGTTCAAAACTTTGCTCAATGTTATGATAGAACCGTCACTGAAGCCAATGTACAAAGCTCTTGACGAAGAATTTTACAAAAAATATTTAGCTTGAAAGAGGTGCACTTTGTTTGAATAAAGGATTTTTCAGAAGAGCGTCACTTGACGGTGAATCGGAAAAAATTGAAATGAAGGCAGCTGATTCTAAGGCATCATCGGCTGCGCCGGCTCCAAAGTCGGCATCGGTTATGCTGGATCCGGAACTCAGTAAATTGCTTGCTGAAACAGTAAAGCTTCTCTCGGCAGACGGAATGGAGAAATTTGCACAGGAAGTTAATTCGTTTGTGAGTCAATTAAAATCGAAAAGATTTACCGTCGCTGTTGTTGGCGAGTTCAGCCGTGGTAAAAGTACATTTGTAAACAGGCTGTTTGGCAAGGAGATTATGCCGGTGGGGAATCTGCCGACAACGGCTATGCTGACTCGTATAAGATACGGTGAAAGCGAACGTATTACAGTTATAGATACAGTACAGAAAAGTAAAAAAACTTTACCTCTTAATCCGTCATCATGGGATGGGCTGATTGCTGATATGGACGGGAATGATCCTTCGGGAGTGGCATTTGTTGAATTGAAATCAGACTGGTTGAAGAGAGGAATAGAAATAATTGATACTCCGGGTGCGGGAGACCTTGAAGCAAAAAGAGCTTCTGTCATCGGTGATGCACTCAGAGGCAGTGACGGTGCGATTATTGCAATCAGTGCCGAAGTTGCAATGAGTATGAGCGAGAAGCTGTTTATTGAAGAGCGTCTTATTTCAAAGAAAACACCGTTTCTTATGCTTATTATAACAAAGCTTGACAGAATTCCGGAAAGACAAAGAGCTAAGATAATCGAATTTGTGAAGGTAAAGCTTAAGTCGTGGGGGATGAATATTCCTGTTTACGTTCCGTATGATGTTAATATACCGGGAGATGATTACAGTGATATAATCGGTATGGATAAGGTTAAAAATCTTATCCATACATGGATTGCTGATCCTGACCGTGTCCGCCTGACTCAGGAATGGATTGTTGCTAAGACATTAAATACTGTTCAGTCAGCAGTTAATGTTCTCCGGGAACAGAATCTTTTAAGTGGTGTTGATGAGGCTGCAAGGGAGAAGCTTATTAAAGAGAAGACATCACTTCTTTCTGATGCAAAACAAAAGTGGAAAGAGCTTCGTGAAGAAATGAAAGAGAAGAGTGATGATTGCTATAATACGCTTACAGAGAAAATAAATGAGTACATCGGTACAATGACGGAAAAACTTCAATACGAAGCAGCTCATAACAGTAATCTTCAGAAATGGTGGAAAGAAGATTATCCATATAAGCTTAAAATTGAGATGACAAATCTGTCTGTAAGCCTTGAGAATAATATATCAAGAATAATAGCGACTGATTTAAAGTGGTTTAACAGTGTGATGGAAAACACCTTTAAAACTCATGTTCTTTATTCTCCCGAAAGTATAGCGGATAAATCGGTATATACGAATTTTAAAATAAATTCGGATGTAAAAGTTCACGATTTGAGTAAAGCAAAAAATATAAGCCGTATCGGACTTTCGGTTCTCAGCATAGCGAGTTATTGTGCATGTTCTTCGGTAGGAATACCGCCGATTATAGGAAGTACAGGTATTGGTACGGGCGGTTCAATAATTTCTGAAAGTATTTTCAAAAATAAAATTGAAGCTCAGAGAGATGTTATAAGAGATGAAATTGCAAAGTCGGTTCCTGAGGTCGTAAAAGAAGCTATGACTTACAGCAAGGGCAGAATTAAGAATATGTATAAGGATATCATCAAAGAATCAATCAAACAGGAGAAGCTGTGGATTGAGACGCAGTCGGAAGCGATAAAAGCTGCCAAGAAGCAAGTCGGTGAAGGAAATGCATCTGAAATTATAAATAAACTTAAAGCTCACAGTGAAAAATTTGAAAAATTTTTGTCAGATTGAGGAGGATTATAAGTGAATACAACCATTCAATCAGATTATTATGCATCGTATAAAAGAAAACAGACGAGACTGGCGGCAATGCTGAATAAATCTTCTGAGATTATTTCTGTACTTGAAATGAATCATTGCACGAAGCTACTCAAGAGACTCGGTGGTAAAGTTCATAATGATGCTTTTAAAATACAGGTTGTAGGAACTTTTAAAAATGGAAAATCAACGTTTATAAACTCTTTCCTCGGAGATGAAATTTTACCGGCATATGCTCTTCCCTGTACAGCCGTAATTAATGAGGTTAAGTACAGGGAAGAGAAAGCGGCAGTGTTGTATTTTAAAAATCCGCTGCCTGATAATCTTCCTGAAGAATTGTCTGAAAAATCGGTTCTTCACATGCAGAAGCATTCTATGAAAAATGTACCGCCCATGGAGATTCCGTATGATGAAATTGAAGACTATGTAGTGATTCCGATTGGTAAGGAACCGAAAGATATGCTGCTTGAAAGCCCGTATGAAAAAGTTGAACTTTTCTGGCCGCTTGAGCTTCTTAAGAACGGAGTATCGATTATAGATTCTCCGGGACTTAACGAGCATGCAACCAGAACGAGAGTGACGATGGACTATCTTTCAAAGGCTGATGCAATTCTTTTTGTGCTTAGCGCAACATCGCTTTGTTCTCAGGAGGAAATGAGTTTTATTGAGAATAATCTTACAAGTCATGGGTTTGAGGATCCTTTTTTCATTATAAACAGATTTGACCTTATACCTGAATCTGAACGACCGAAAATAATTGACTATGCGAATCGTAAGCTGATAAAGCATACAAGTTTCGGGGAAAAAGGTCTGTTTTTTGTGTCTGCAAGAGACGCACTGGACGGAAAGATGGAAAATGATGATGAATTGCTTCAAAATTCCGGAATGCCGGTATTTGAAGAAAAGCTTTCAGAGTTTTTGACGAAGCATAAGGGGAAAGCGAAGCTGTCTCAGCCGGCAAGAGAGCTTAAGAGGATTTTAAATGATGAGGCTTTGTATAAGGTTTTGCCGCGTCAGCGTAATATGATAAATTCTTCGATTGATGAAATTAAACGTAAATATAATGATGCGAATCCTGTTCTTGAAAATTTGAAAGTAAGAAAAAATCAGCTGTATACACGTGTTATGAACAGGATTGAACAGCTGAAGCCTGATTTTCACCGTCTGGTGAACAGAAATGTTCTGTCAATGATAGATGTTGTTCCGGGGTGGGTAAAGGAATATAAGCCCAAAACGGAGCTTGGAATTTTTCCGTCAAAGGAAAAAATCAGTGCAATGACGACTGAAATTCTTGAATATGTTACACAGCAGATTGAGATAACTCAGACTGCGTGGAAAAATGAGATTCTTTTGCCGGAGATTGAAAAGAAGATATCGGATGTTTTTAATTATATTGAAAATGATTTGAATATGATTTTTGATGAGATAGATAATATCCAGTACAGTGTTTCAGGCGAAGAAGATAAAATGTCTGATAAAACTTCGACATGGAAAAGAATTTCTGGGAATGTAGACGAATTCACTTCGATTGAAACGAGTGATATTTCTACAGACGGACTTGATGAGCTCAGTAAAGAGCTTGCGGCATCAATGGCTGTTAATATGGGGGCGAGCATGCTACTTTCTGCACTTGGAATGGTAAATCCCGTTACAATGATAGCTGTTCTTGCCGGGAATATTATCATAGGTGCAAACCAAAGCAAAACAAAATCGTCAGATGAGGTTAAAAATGCGATATCCGCAAAAATATCCGAAAGGATAAGTGAGAGTGCTGAGAAAAATGCAACCTCATTTGCGAATGAGATTCATTCGAAATTTAAGGAGATTATAAACAGAATCACAGATTCTGTCGATATAGAAATTAATGAAACGGATAACCGTATCAAAAAGATTATTACAGAAATGGAAAAAGGTGCGGCAAATATACAGGCAAAAAACAGAATGCTTGATAACTGTGAAAAAAACATAAAAATATTGAGCATGGAGCTAGATAAATTTATATTTGAATTAATGGATTGAGTTGGGTGATTAAGTATGTCTTCAACTGCAGAAAGTGACGTTTTTTCATGGGAAAATTCGGAAGAGTTAAGTGAAATAGACGAGCATCTTGAATATGTTGATACGCTGATTGAGAAATATACATGGAAAAATGAATACAGAGAGCAAGTCAGAACTGTAATTAATACCATCAAAAACCGAAGAAAAGGCGGTAAGTTGAATGTAAGCGTTATAGGTGAGTTTTCTACGGGAAAAAGTTCTTTTATAAATGCGTTTCTCAGAACAGAACTGACAGATGTGCAGGTTCTTCAGGGAACAACGGCTGCGGCTTCAATTATTGAGTATTACCCTGAGTATATTATGATTGTAGCATACCGTGACGGTAAAAAGAAACGCAGTAAATTTAAAACATATGAAGAGCTGAAAGAAAGTTTTGCAGAGCTTACGACAAATCTTGAAAAAGCATATGAAATAAGCAGTATTAATGTCGGAATACCTGAGGCGAAGCATCTTGGGAACTTACGCCTGATTGATACACCCGGAACGAATGTAGAATATGAGTGGCAGGAAGAGGTGACTCTTAAGATAATAGATAAGCTGTCTGACTGTTCTGTTATACTTATAGATGCGACTCAGGTTCTGCCGCAGTCTTTGGTTCGTTTTATACATAACCATCTGGAGCATATACTGCCTCAGTGTGTTTTTGTTGTGACTAAAATTGATTGCATAAGACCAAAAGAATGTGGGGGAATGGTTGATTATATAAAGAAAAGAATATCTCATGAATTCGGAATTGAAAATCCTGTTATATTTCCGTATTCGTCTACATTGGTTCTGAGCAAGAAGTCGGAGTCTGATGTGTATGATATGTCTTTGAAGAACGAAGCATATATATATCGCCATGTTATTAAGCAAAGAGCAATTGCTCAGTTTAAAAAACTTCTTTCTCTGACAGAACAGATGTACACCGCAGTGACTGAAAATATACTGAATATAAAAGGTTATGTTACTGATGAAAAAGAGAAGCTCATAGAAGAGAAAAAGCTTAATACGCATAACGTAATAGCTGAAAAGAAAGAAAGTATTATTTCTGAATATGAAGCGGAAACAGGGAAGATACGAAAAAAAATAATGAGTAAGTTGAATGCTGCATCGCATACAGCACAGTTTGCAATGATGAGTAAAATTGATGCATTCATTGCTCTGAATAAAATGAATGCATATATTGTAAATGATATTGAAAATGATTGCAAAAGGGAAGCAACCAAAATTTTGAAACTGTCTGAAAATTCGGCTGACAGCCTTTATGATGTATCAAAAAAAGGAATGACGAATTCTTATAATGTGCTGAAGGATTTTTATAAGGATATTAAAAAGAAATCCGGAGGGAAATATGACGATGTACTTGGTTCACCGCCTGTATTGAATGATGATATTCTCAGAGAAATAACAGAGTCGGGATTTTCTTCGGACTGGCTTTTGCCGACAGTTGAGATAAAACCTGTTGAAGCCGGAGGCCCAGGTCTGCTTGGCGGCATAGGAAATAAGGTTCTTAATAATGCAAAAAATAAGATACGTCCGGTGCTTAAAATGTATTTTGATGATGTTATTCATCTTGCGGCAACTCATATAGACAGCTGTATATCAATTACAAATAATTATATTAATTCTGAGTTTAATAAGTATATAGGGCTTAATAATGCTATAAAAAAGAATAACCTTAAGGAAATAAATCTTAAGGAGCAGATGTATGATTTCCATACTAAAGAAATTGAAAGTGATTTAATGGGTATTGAAGCAAGACTTTTCAGAGTGGAATCACTTCGTGAGAATTTAAATAAAATAAATATTTAAAAGGACTGAGACAATGCCGGATAAATTTAAAACAGGATTTTTGAGTGGAAATATGCTCAAAATAATAGCTATATTGACAATGACAATCGACCATATAGGAGCATATCTGCTTCCTCAGTATCTGATACTCCGTATAATCGGGCGGATTGCGTTGCCGATTTTTGCCTTTATGATAGCGGAAGGGTGCAGATATACAAGAAACCGTGCGAGATATCTCGGAACTATGCTCGGTATGTCGTTGGTTTTTCAGGCAGTTTATTTTATCGTAATGAAATCTCTGGAAATGTGTATTTTTGTAACGTTTTCGCTGGCGATTTCACTTATATATGTTTTAGACTATGCAAGAAAAAGAAAAGGAGTTTCGGGTGCGGTGCTTGCATTTTTCGGAGTATGCGCTGTGTATGGGATAACACGGTTTTTGCCCGGACTAATTGAAGGCTTTTCTGTTGATTACGGATTCTGGGGAGTTATGCTTCCTGTATTAATATATTTGTCTTCAGATAAGTGGGGAAAGCTTTCTCTTACAGCAATCGGTCTGCTTCTTCTTTATAGCAGTCACGGTTATATACAATTGTTTGCATTTATGGCTTTGCCGCTGCTTGCTCTGTATGACGGCAGCCGCGGAAAATGGAATATGAAATATCTGTTTTATATCTACTATCCGCTTCATCTTGTTGTTATATATTTTATAGGTTTTTTAGCCTAAACAACCAACACAAAAGGAGATTTAAATAATGTATTATATATTTGATATGGACGGTACTCTTATAGACTCTATGCCGACATATGCAGGAACGGTTATTAAGGTGTTTGACGAAAATAATATTAAATATCCGGATAACATAATTAAAATTGTTACTCCTCTGGGGTTTAAGGGGACAGCGGAATATGCAGTTAACACTCTTGGAAGTAAGATATCCGCCGAAGAGCTTGTAAAGCAGTTTACTGAAAATATGCTTTATGCGTATGAAAATACAATTGAGCCGAAACAGGGAGTAATTGAGACTGTAAAAAGGTTAAAGAGCGAGGGACACAGTATAAACGTTCTGACTGCAAGCCCTCATGCAACACTCGATCCATGTCTTAAGAGGCTTGGTCTTTATGAACTGTTTGATAATGTATGGTCTTGCGATGATTTCGGAACAACAAAATCTGATGTCGGAATTTACCGCATGGCGGCTGAAAGACTTGGAACAACAGTTTCTGAATGTATATTCCTTGACGATAATACTAATGCTGTTATGACCGCTAAGCAGGCAGGAATGCGTGTTATTGGGGTGTATGATAAATCATCTGAGGAATATGTTGAAGAACTGAAATCAATTTCTGAGAAGTATATATATAGTTTTAATGAACTGTAAACATAAAAATGGTGCCGTCTTATTGTTGAATAATATGCGAATTGAAAGCCTTCTCCTTGAGTAATCACTGATTTAATCATATTTTGTGATTTATTATTGTAGGGTCGATTCACGAATCGACCGTGAATCGGGGCATTTGTGAAAGCCCCCTACAACAAAAAATAAAAAATCTGAATTAATCATCATTTACTCAAGGAGAAGCCTTTGATATTACTCTGTTTTGTTATTTTTTAATTTCTTGTTTTTCTACGTTTTTCCTCACGTTCAGCAAGAGCGATGACTTCAAGCTGTTTTTGAATTACATCTTCTATTATAGGAATGTATTTCGGGTCTACGTGAGACAACTTTTCTGCAATGGTAATTTTGGTGTCATTGTTCCATAAAATTCTGTCAGCAGATATACCCAGAACTTCACATATTTTTTTGAGAGTTGTAAGAGAAACTCCATTGCAACCTGATTCTACTTGCGCGATGAAGTTAGTAGATTTGTCTATCAGTTCTGCAAATTCTTCTTGTGTATAACCGGAGATATCACGATATTTTCTTATGCTTTCCCCTACAGTTATATTTATTTCTTTTTTTGGTTTGTATTGCAATGTCATACCTCCTATTATATTATTACTATAATTTTAACATATAGTAATAATTAACAAAATAAAGCAATAATGTATTTTTAATATTGATTAATAATTAAACATATATTATAATACTCATATGGAGGTGGTTTTATGAACACATATACAGTATCTTTTTTTGGACATAGAGACTTTGTTTATACAAAGTTTTATGAGGAAAAAATTCAGAAGTTATTAAAGCAAATATTATCAGAACATGAGTATGTAGAATTTCTGGTAGGAAGAAACGGAGAGTTTGACAGCTTTATATCATCAAATATCCGAACGGTTAAAATGGAGTACTGTGCAAATAACAGCGCTCATGTGCTTGTACTGCCGTATCCGATTGCTGAGTTTATAAACAATGAAGAAGATTTCTATAAATATTATGATGAAATAGAAGTGAATTTGAAATCGTCACAGTCGCATTTCAAGGGAGCAATTAAAATCAGAAACAGGGAAATGATTGACCGTTCGGACTTGGTGATAGTATATGTAGAGAATAATACAGGTGGAGCTTATGAAGCGTTTAATTATTCTTTAAAGACAGGGAGGAAAATTGTCAATTTGTTTAATGTAGATACGAAATAATCTATTGTAATCTGTTAATTTTTCGCTTTTACGGTTTTCGCAGTGTTTTCTGCTGTAAAAAATGTTAAAAAAAATTGGAAATTCGGTTGACTTTGAAGAATGTATATGATATAATAAAATAGTCTAAGTATACAACGTTTATTTTGTGTGCTCAGGCTGATAAACCACTGAGAAAAAGGAGTAATTTGATGAATTATTTGAATTATGTTAATATAAAGCATGGTGCAAAGTCTGTGAAAAGATTTTCAAACGGAAACACACTTCCGCTTGTACAAAGACCTTTCGGTTTTTCAAGCTTTGCGCCTCAGACTTCCAGCGACAGAGGAACATGGTATTATTTCCCTGAGGACAGATGTATTGAAGGTATAAGACTTACGCATCAGCCGAGTCCGTGGATTCATGACCACAGTGCAATGGTTATTTATCCGCAGAGTGATTATGTGTATGCTCATTACGATAAAAGATGGTCGGGAATTGATCCTGAGAAATCTATTCTTGAGCCACATTATATGAAGTATTTCATGAAGCGTTCTTATGTAACAATGGAGCTTACACCGACAGAGTACGGTGCTTGCATAAGACTTGATTATAAAAGAGATTATGATAATTATCTTTCTGTTCTTCCTGTACATGGAATGAATGAATTTAAATTTGACAAAGAAAACAATGTCCTGTACTGCAGTACAACTTGTAATCAGCTTCCCGGATATGATGCAGGAAAGCTTAAAGGTTACTTTGCGTTTAAGTTTGACAGTGACATTGTGGACAGTGAAAAGACTCTTATCGAAGATATTGATAAGAATATAAAAGAACCCGGGCTTTATGTTGAAGGCGAACATACAGGAATTCATCTTTTCCTTAAAAAGAAAAAGTTTGAATTCTCAATGGCAACTTCGTTTATAAGCTATGAGCAGGCACTCAGAAATCTTGAAAATGACAGTACATATGCAGATTTCGATTCGCTTAAAGCAGAAAATGAAAAAATATGGAATGATTATCTCAGCAAGGTTGAAATAACAACTGACGATGAGGAAAAAATGAAAACATTCTACAGCTGTTTGTACAGAGCGTTCCTGTTCCCTCATAAAGCTTATGAGCTTGACGAGAACGGAAATGCAATTCACTATGCACCATGTGATGATACAGTAAAGCCGGGATACAGATATACAGATAACGGTTTCTGGGATACATACAGAACGGTTTATCCTTTCTTTGAAATTGTAGATAAGGATAAATGTGTGGAAATGATAGAAGGCTTTGTTCAGGATTATATTGACGGCGGATGGCTTCCGTGCTGGACTGCCGGTGATGCAAAAAAATGTATGCCGAGTACAGCGATTGATGCAGTAATTGCCGATATGGCTGTTAAAGGACTTATTTCAGGAGAGTTGCTGAAGACTGCATTTGAAGGAATGGAAAAACACGCAAATCAGGATTCTGATAAAGAAGCTTGCGGACGTGAAGGCTGCGGAGAATATCTTAAGCTTGGTTACGTTCCATGCGATAAATATAAGGAAAGTGTAAATCTTACACTTGATGCCGCATATTTCGATTACTGTCTTGCAGTTGTTGCCGGTATTCTCGGATATGATGACAAGAAAGAAAAATATCTTGCACGTGCAAAGAATTATGCGAATATATTCGATAAAGAAACAGGCTTTATGAGACCTAAAGATTCAAACGGTGTCACAAAACCCAATTTTGACCCTTATTCATGGGGAGGAGATTATACAGAGGCTTCAGCCTGGCAGACTTCGCTTGCAGTTCAGCATGATATCGAAGGTCTTGCAGAGCTTCATGGCGGAAAAGATGAGTTTATTAAAAAGCTTGATGAATTCTTTGATGCACCGCTTGACTACCGTGTATGCGGATACGGATTCGAAATTCATGAAATGACCGAGATGGCGGCAGGAAACTGGGGACAGTGTGCGATTTCAAATCAGCCGAGCTTCCATATTCCGTTCATGTATGCATATCTTGGAAATCCCGATAAAACAGAATATTGGGTAAAGAGAATATGTGAAGAAGGATTTACAAGTGCAGATGACGGTTATCCCGGTGATGAAGATAACGGTACAATGGCATTGTGGTATGTATTCTCGGTTATGGGATTTTATCCTATCGCGCCGGGAAAAGATGAATACGTTAAATTTAAACCTCTTGTTGATGAGGTAAAAATTCTCGGAAAGAAAATAGATTTATCTGCATATGATAAGATTGTTACATATAAAGATATTATGGATCAGATAAAATAAAACCGAAAGGATGTGTGGGTGATGTACGGTTTTTTGTGGCTTGCGGCAATTATAGTTTTCCTGATTCTTGAAGCTGCAACGTATCAGTTTATATGTATATGGTTTGCAGGAGGAGCACTTGGAGCGTTGATTGCATCGGTACTCGGTGCATCACTTGGCATTCAGATGACCGTATTTTTTGCAGTATCCGTATTGCTTCTCGTTCTTACACGACCAGCCGTAAAAAAGCTTACGGCAAATAAGAGGATTAAGACGAATATTGAGGAGGTTCCCGGAAAAACAGCACTCGTAACAGAAAAAATAGATAATACGGAAGGTACGGGAAAAGTTAAGCTTGACGGTATGGAATGGACAGCAAGAAGTGTTGACGGAAATGTAATTGAAGAAGGTAAAAAGGTAACGGTTGAATCGGTATCAGGTGTAAAGCTGATGGTGAAAGGAGAATGAGTTATGATAAATCCGGCAGGAATATTTTTTGGTTTAATTATAGTAGTTCTTATAGTTCTTATATCTAATATTAAAATCGTCCCGCAGGCGCATGCATATATTATTGAGCGTCTCGGCGGATATTATGCAACATGGAGTGTAGGTCTTCATGTTAAGGTTCCGTTTATAGACAAAATTTCGAAAAAAGTAAATCTTAAGGAGCATGTGGTTGATTTCGCACCTCAGCCGGTTATCACGAAGGATAACGTAACAATGCAGATTGATACTGTCGTTTATTATCAGATTACCGACCCGAAGCTTTATGCTTACGGTGTTGAGCGTCCGATGATGGCTATAGAGAATCTTACGGCTACAACTCTCCGTAATATAATCGGTGATATGGAGCTTGACGAATCGCTTACGTCACGTGATGTGATAAATACAAAAATGCGTGCTGTTCTTGATGAAGCTACTGACCCATGGGGTATTAAGATTAACCGTGTCGAGCTTAAGAATATTGTTCCGCCCAGAGAAATTCAGTCCGCAATGGAAAAGCAGATGAAAGCAGAACGCGAAAGACGTGAATCTATTCTTAAAGCCGAAGGTGAAAAGAAATCGGCAATCCTCATTGCTGAAGGTGAAAAGGAAGCCGCAATACTCCGTGCTGAGGCTAAGAAACAAGCTGAAATTCGTGAGGCGGAAGGTCATGCGCAAGCTGTTGTTACAGTTCAAAAGGCCGTTGCAGACGGTATCAAAGCCATTAATGAATCAAATCCGGGAGAGGCTTATCTTACAATCAAGGCTCTCGAAAGCTTTACAAAAGCTGCGGACGGTCAGGCAACAAAGATAATCATTCCGTCTGATATTCAGGGGATAGCAGGTCTTGCGGCATCGCTTAAAGGAATAATTGATGAGAAAAAGGCTTAAAATATATCTGATAATATTTGCCGCTGCTGCCGTAAGTGCCGGAGTGTACTTTTTAACGGATAACAGCGGCAATATTGTTACTGTGAAGAGTAACGGTGAAATTATAAAAATAATTAATCTGGATGAAGTGTACGAACCGTACAGTATGACTGTTGAATACTGTGGATATAACAGGATTCATGTGGAACAGGGGAAAATTTCAGTGACTGAGGCTGATTGCCCGGATAAGCTTTGTGTTGAACAGAGCAGAAACGGTACTTTTCCGGTTGTGTGTCTTCCTCATAAGTTGGTAATAGAGAAAAGTAAATAGAATTTTTTTGAAAGAAAGGTCTGAAAATCAGAATGAAAATTTTAACCATTGGAAACAGTTTTTCACAGGATGCCACAAGATATCTGCATCAGATTGCGAAGGCTGACGGGACAGATTTAACTGTTGTAAATTTGTATATAGGCGGATGCCCGCTTAGTCTTCATTATAAAAATATGCTTAAAGACAGCAAGGCATATGACCTTGAATTTAACGGTCAGAATACGGGATTTAAGGTTAGTCTTGAGGATGCTCTTCTTGCACACGACTGGAATTTTATTACATTCCAGCAGGTGAGTCACGATAGTCCTGATTATTCCACATATCAGCCGTATCTGGCAAATCTTGCAGATTATGCGAGAGTGCATTGCCCCAGAGGAGTTCAGCTTATTCACCAGACGTGGGCATATGAAAAAGACAGTGACAGGCTTACAAAAGAGCTGGGATATAAAACACCGGAAGAAATGTTTGCAGGAATAAAAGCATCATATGAAGCTGCGGCGAAAGATATACGGGCAAAAGGTATTATACCGTCGGGAGAGCTTATGCTGAGACTTTCCGAAAATGGTATAAAGGTTCATCGTGACACATTCCATGCATCTTTGGGTGCGGGAAGATATGCAATTGCACTTTTGTGGTATGCAGTTCTTACAGGCAAAGAGATAAAGAGTATTAAATTTAAAGACTTTGATGAGGAAGTAAAAGATACTGAAGTTAAACTCATCAAAAAAACAATAAATGAAATTTTGAAATAGGGAGAAGATTTTTATGAAAAAAATAGTTGCTTTTTTACTTGGACTGTCTATGGCAGCATCAATGGCTGTTGTGTCATATGCAGAAGATGGAGTTCTTTCTTCTGTATTTTTTACATCAGATTATCAGTTCTGGGCAAACCGTACACCGGGGTTGTTCGGAGATTCAACTATAACGAGCTGCCAGCCGGTAGTGGACAAGCTTGCAAAGAATGCTCAAAACATAGGTTATGATATAGAAACTCTCGTTTTTGGAGGAGATTTTACTCAGAACGATAGTCTGAGAGATAAGAATAATGCAAAAGATACTGAAATATTCGGAGAAAATCTTCAGTACCATTATGGAAATAATCCCGGTTACTCGATGTCAGAAATCGAACAGGCATTTGGCAAATATTATCCGGATGCAGGCTATATTTATATTCAGGGAAATCATGAGCCTGATGTTAATACACCGTTCGGAGCAGGACTTTCTCCTACAGGAGCGTATGAATTCGACGATTATGTTGTATATGTTCTTAACGACCAGGATTATGTAGGTCCGAGACCTAGAACGACTGATATTTCTTTGCGTACTGATATTGTTCCCGGAACTATATCGACTGTGTCAGACCCGGAGAATGTTGTCATAAATGCGGCAAATAATCTCAAAACCTATCTTGAAAGACTTGAAGCTGATGACGACCCGAGACCTGTGTTTATTTGTTCTCATCAGCCGCTTCATCTTGCTGACGGTGATTATAACGGAAAAGCACACTATATTTTTGAAGTTGTAAATAAAATGGCGGAGACACTTGACATAGTTTATTTCCATGCACATACGCATTCGGGAAGTGATGAAATTGGCGGTGGTATTTCATATATAGCTGAGGGCGGAACGATGAAGGTATGTAATGATACTCTTGGTGATGACGGATATGAATCGGTAAAAACCAATTTCCCGTATATGAATTACGGATATCTTGGAAATTACAAAGGTGTGAATGAGGTTCTTTCGGCTACTGTTGCCGGAATTGAAAGAGACACTATTACTCTTAAGAAATTTGATGTAAACGGAAATGTTTTACTTGATGTTGAAAAAACACGTAAAAACGTTGCACTTGAAGAAAATAATACATTTGTTCTTACAATTGACAGTAAGACTGCCGATGTGTTCGGAACGGATGTTGAATGTGATGTTGCACCGATAATTCGCAACGACAGAACATTTACACCTGCGAGATTTGTTGCTGAAAATCTCGGGGCAGAGGTTGAATGGAATGCTGAAAAACAGCAGGTTACCATTACAAAAGGTAATACCGTAATAAAAATGACAATAGGTATGAATACAATAGTTGTAAACGGTAAATCAGAATCAATCGATGTTGCACCGTTCATCGAGAACGACAGAACATTCACGCCTGCAAGAGTAATAGCAGAAAAGCTTGGCGCAGATGTAGAGTGGAACGCTGATTTGAGACGGGTAGTAATAACAAGATAAGAGGTGATTGGTATGAAGAAAATATTCAGTGTTTTGTTATGCATATTTCTCCTGTTAACAATTGCCGTCAATGTAGCTGCTGATGGAGAAACACTTTCTTCTGTGCTTTTTATGTCAGACTATCAGTTTATAAAAAATAAAACACCGGAACTTTTCGGTGATAATTCGATTACAAGCTGTATGCCGGTAGTGGATAAACTCACAAAAACTGCTTATAATATCGGACATAATGTGGAAACTGTAGTTGTGGGCGGAGATTATACAGCTAACGATGGTGCAAGGGATAAAAATGATCCTCAACAGGCTGAGATATACGGTGAAAATTTGCAGTATCATTACGGAAATACACCGATATATTCAATCAACGAAATAGAATCAGTCGTGAAAAAATACTATGCAGGCACGGATTTTATTCATGTACAGGGAAATCATGATCCTGATTTGTCATATCATACAGGGGGCAGGTTTTCCTTTACCGGAGCACACGAGTATGATGAATATATAATTTATGTATTGAATGACGAGGATTTTGTAGGTCCTTCTCCCAGAACTTATGATGTCACAGCTATGTCAAATATAGTTCCGGGAAGCATTATACAGATTACAAATCCTGATGATAAGGTTAAGAAGACTGCGGAAGATATGAAAGCTTATTTTGAAAAGCTTGAAGAAAACGGTGATATGCGCCCTATATTTGTATGCTCTCACCAACCACTTCACTTTACTGATAATAATTATAACGGTAAGGCTCACTATATCTATGATGCCATTGAATCAATGTCAGATAAGTTTGATATATTTTTCTTTTTCGGACATACACATGACCAGACAGATGAAATTGGCGGAGGCCTTGCTTATGTGCCTGTTGGCGGAAAAATAAACGTGTGTGACGATACACTTGGAGAAAAGGGTGCTTCTTATAAAAATATAGGATTTACATATCTTTCATACGGAAATCTCGGATACTATGATGGAACTAATGCTGTTCTGACAAATACTGTTGCAGATATATCGAAAGGAAGTATTACGTTCACAAAATATGGTGTTGAATCAAATGTTCTTGGAAGATATGTTGTTGACAGAAAAAACGAGGCACAGGAGAAGAATAATACATTTATTCTTACAATTGACAGTAAGACTGCCGATGTGTTCGGAACGGATGTTGAATGTGATGTTGCACCGATAATTCGCAACGACAGAACATTTACACCTGCGAGATTTGTTGCTGAAAATCTCGGAGCAGAGGTAGAATGGAATGCAGAAAAACAGCAGGTTACCATTACAAAGGGTAATACCGTAATAAAAATGACAATAGGTATGAATACAATAGTCGTAAATGGGAAATCAGAATCAATTGACGTTGCACCATTTATCGAGAATGACAGAACATTCACGCCTGCGAGAGTAATTGCAGAAAAGCTTGGTGCAGAGGTAGAGTGGAATGCTGATTTGAGACAGGTTATAATTAATCAATAATGCCGATATAGATTTTATGGAGAGATAGAATGGAAAATACGGAGCATAATTGTAATATATGTTTTTATTCTGAACCGGCGAAAGGGCTGGCAGAATACATATTCTGCAGCAAAAGAAAAGAATACAGAAAACCGTCTGCAGAGGTGTGCGGTGATTATTTGTATGACATAATAAAGCGTCCGGTAAGACGTAAACCGGCGCTGAAACTTGACGAAATTCCGGATTTCGGAATATGATGGAGGTAGGGTTATGATAGATTTTCATACACATATACTCCACAGAATAGATGATGGTCCGCGAAAAATCGAAGAATCTGTTTCGCTGCTAAAGAATATATACGAAAACGGGACGGATGTTGTTGTACTGACATCACATTTTTATCCGAGAGACCAGAAAAGATTTGACGAATATACGGACAGACGGAAAAGAAGGTATGACGAGCTGAAGCTGAACTGCCTTGGATGTAGTATTCCGAAGCTTGTTCTTGGTGCGGAAGTTAATATTCATACAGATTTTTCAAAATTTGACAATATCAGAGAGCTTTGTATAGAGGGAACTGATTACATGCTTCTGGAGATGCCTGCGAAAAAGTGGGAAGAATGGATGTTTGACTGTATTCACAATCTGAAGCTGAAGGGAATAAAACCCATAATGGCGCATATAGACAGGTATCTTGATTTTGATAAGCGTGATATGGAAGCCCTTGATGATTTAAAACCGTTATACCAGGTTAATGCAGATGCGTTTCTGGTTCGCGGTGGAATGAAGAGAATGCTTGACTTGTTCTATTCCGACAGACTTCACATTATAGGAAGCGATATGCATGACGGAAAGATTAGAAAAAACAATTTGCCGGATGCTTATATTAAGATTGAAGAGAAATTCGGTGAGGAGTTTGTATCCATGATTGAAAACAACGGAGATGCAATTCTTACAGGAAATGAAGTTAAAAGGAATGTAAAACTTCCAAAAATTAAAAAGAGAGGATTTTTATTTTAAATGGAGCTTACAAATCCAAATGTAATAAAAGAGATTAGAAACCGGTTCGGATTTGATTTTAAAAAGTCGTTCGGACAGAATTTTCTTACCTCTGAAAAGGTATTGTCTGAAATATGTTATGCGGCAAGCGGTTCGGAATGTGTCCTTGAAATAGGCCCGGGGTTCGGGGTCCTTACAAAGGAGCTTTCAGCAAACTTCGAGAAGGTCGTTGCAATTGAAATTGACAAGCGTCTTCCTGAGGTTCTTGCATATACTCTCGAAGGAGCAGACAATGTAAAAATCATAGAGGGAGATTGTCTGAAACTCGATTTGAATGAAATAATAAAAAGTGAGTTTGGAGACAGGAAGGTAAGCGTTGCTGCGAATTTACCGTACTATATAACAACACCTATTATAACGAGACTTCTTGAAAGCAATCTTGAAATTGAAAAAATAGTTGTAATGGTGCAAAAAGAAGTAGCACAGAGACTTGCAGCACATCCGGGAACGAAGGATTATGGTGCAATAAGTGTATTTTGCGATTATTACACGATTCCTGAAATTATAACTACCGTTCCTGCAGGATGCTTTGTACCACCGCCAAAAGTTGACTCGGCAGTTGTAAGTATGACTGTCAGAAAAGAAAAGGATATAGATTTAATAAGTGAAAAAATGTTTTTCAAAGTAGTGAAATCTGCGTTTTCCCAGCGCAGAAAAACACTTCTTAATTGTCTGGCATCGTCATTTCCGTACGGAAAAGACGTAATATCAGAGATGCTGAGAAGCGTTGATGTTGAGCCAACTAGAAGAGGGGAAACTTTGTCAAAGCATGAATTTGCTAAAATAGCTGATATTTTTGTCAGTCAGGCTAACAACTAATTCATGGACTTTTTTGATTTTGGGGAGGATTAATATGCAATTTAATGATTTATTTCCGGGAGATGGAATGACAGTAGGAGAAAAAGTTCGTAAATACAGAATGAAACGTAAGATGACTCAGGAAAAGTTGGCAGAGCTGGCAGGAGTGTCAAGAAAGACAATATCCAGACTGGAAAATAAAAATATGATTCCGGACGTGGATGTCATGATTAAGATTGTAAACGCAATCAGTATGCCGCCAAGTCTTATGCTTAAAGGATCAGAAACCTCATGGTATGGCACTGTATGATATAGTGCTGAACAGGGAAAGAAAGAATAGCAATACTGTCCAACTTCTTGAGTTGACAGTATTGGAAAGGATTGGGGAGTATTATGTCGATTACTGTAGTAAAAACAGGTCTTACTAAAACTTCTTCAGCAGATTATCTTGATGAAATAAAGAATCTTTACCTGTCCGGGACTGACAAGAGACTTATACTTGTTGTTCCGGATAGTTTTTCTTATACTGCCGAGAAAAGGATATGTGATACAATAGGCGGATGCGGAATAAATGGTGTTGAGGTTATAACATTTCATCAGCTAAGCCGTGCAGTTGCAGGGAATACTGATATAATATCAAATGTCGGAAAGCAAATTTTAATTAAAAAAGCTATTAACAATTGCTTTGATGATGACAGTGTTTTTGTGCGTTCAAAAAACAAACCGGGTTTTGTGGCCGAAATGCTTGAGACTGTTTCAGCATGGAAGAAATACTGTGTGGATGAGTCGGAAATCAGATTGGAATGCGATGGATTGGCGGAAGGTACTGCGAAAAGAAAGCTTAAAGAAATATCGGATATTTATGCTGAATACAAAAAGCTCCTTTTGGAAAATCCGTGTACTGACAGCTCGGATGAGCTGATTTATGCAGCTAACGAGATAATTTCTGATGAAAAATACGAAGGGGCTTATATCTGGATAGATGAATTCACTGAATTTTCACCGCCGGAGCTTGAAGTTATACACGCTTTTCTGAAACAGAATGCAACGGTGAAAATCTACTTGCCGATTGAAGAAGACACAGACGGAGACAGCATATGTAATCTTGTATACGGAACGTATTATGATATAGTGAAAATGGCGGATGAGGCAGGCATTCGGGTGTCTGTTGAAACGGCTGACTGCGAAAAGCAGATGGCGGATGATATAAAGTTCCTGTGCAGAAACTATGATACTGATGCTGTATATAGCGGTATTTCCGATAATATAAGGCTTCACAAGGCTGATGATACATACAGTGAAACTGAATATGTAGCATCGCAGATTATAAGTCTTGTAACAGATTATGGTTATGAATTTTCTGATATAGCGGTGCTTTGCGGTGATTTAAACAGTTATGTTTCATGTCTGGAAGCTGTTTTTAATAAGTATAAGATTCCGTATTATTCAGACTATAAGGTTCCGCTTGCGGGACACCCTGTCTCAATACTGATTCTTAGTGTATTTGATATTGTAAGGAATATGGCGTTCCCGCTTAAATCGGTTATAAGATATTTAAAAACCGGATATCCGATAGGAAACGGAGACTCTCCTGATATAATTACTGATTTTGTAAAAAGACGTGGTATAAAGGGAAGTATGTGGCTTAATCCTAAATATTTCGAATCAGATGCTGACGGTTTTTTTGCGGAGATTACAGGTACATCGGAACACAGAGCAAAAAATGCAGAACAGCTTGAAGAGCTTCGTTGTAAGATAACTGAGCCGCTTTGCAATTATGCAGAAGCTTCAAGAGGAAAAAAAACGGTTAAAGAACATATAAGGGCGTTTTTTGATTTTCTGACTGAAATAAAGCTTTTTGAAAAAATTGAAAGACGAGTTGAGCTTTGCGAAGAAAGCGGTGACGAGAATGAAGCTACACGTCTTATGCATGTGTGGAATATTCTTGTTGATATTTTCAATCAGCTCGCAAATGCAGTTGGTGATGAATTCGTATCCAGAGAAGTTTTTGGAGAGTATATTAATGCAGGAATAGAAAGCTCGGAAATAAGTGTGATTCCTGCCGTAACAAATGGTGTATCGGTAAGTGACACGGGAAAAAGAACGGACGGTACGGTACGTGCGTTGTTTATACTCGGAGCAACAAGAGAAACAGTCCCGAAAATAAAGAAAGAGGAAGGCATAATCTCCGACAGTGAGAGAGAACTTTTTAACACACTTCCAAAGACAGATTCAGTAACACATTATAACAGACGTATGGAATTTGAGCTTGTCAGGGCATTTAGTGAAGTGTCTGAAAAGATTTATATATCAGGTGCACTGTCTTCACCGGACGGAACAAAGCTTGAGCTTTCAGATGTTTTTGAAGCTTTAATGCATATGTTTCCGAACATAAAATGTACTGATGAGAAATGGTTTAAAAAGCTTACGTATGTATCTGTTCCTGAAGAGATGCTCCACAGATTGCTTCTTAAGTTGTCAGGAGATGAAAAGCTTTCCGATATTGATTCGGCAGCACTTGACTGGTTTAATGAAAATGAAAGATATACGGATTATTTCGGACTCGTGGAAGAGGCTCTTAAATATAAAACACTGACCGGAAGAATTTCAGACAGAATTTCAGCAGAGCTGTATAAAGAGGTAACACGCTATAGTGTTTCACGGCTTGAAAAATATTTCAAATGCCCGTTTAGTTATTTTATGGATTACGGACTGGGAGTGGAAGAGGAAAAGGAATACGGAATGCAGGCGAGTGATGCAGGAACGCTTGTTCATTTTGCGACATCAAGGTTTTGTGAAGAGGTAGAAAAAGGCGCAAACGGTTTTGACGAGAAGAAAGAACGCTGGAATAGTCTGACGGATGAATCGGCACGCATCATAATTGACGGAATATTTGACGAATGGAAAAGTAAGTGCGATAATGATTCGTATATGGAAAATGTGTTTGGACGAATATACGATACTATGCTCCGAACTGCAAAAATGATAACTGTTTCCATGCAGAAAAGTAAATACGGAATTCTCAGTTGTGAGCTTGACTTTACAGGATTTAAGCTTGAAACTGAACGCGGCTCAGCAGAGCTTCGGGGAATTATTGACAGAATAGATTATTTCGATGAGGGCGAAAAAAAATATGTGCGTATTATAGATTACAAAACAGGAAGAAAAGAATTTAAGCCTGAGAATATTATAAACGGAAGCGACCTGCAACTTATTATTTATGCCATGGCGGCAGAAAGCAAAATTGAAGAGAATGCAAGTATTACGGGCATGTACTATAACAGTCTTAAAAAATACATTGCCGGCGGAAAAACCATGACAGAAGCCGAAAGTGAGCTTGTAAAGAATTCGAAGCTTGCCGGATGCCTTTTTGCACCGATTGACGTAAACGGTACTCCTGATATAAAGACGGGAATTGATATGGATGTTGACCTTGAGACTGTTAACAAAAGCTCATATCTGCCGCTTGAGATTACAAAAAAAGGTACGTATAACGGACGTAGCTCAAAAGTTGAAACTGATGTGTTCTATGCCGGGATTACCGATTATGTGAAAAAGCTTGTTACCGGGGCAGTATCTGAAATAGAGAACGGTGACGTGCGTGTTTACCCGCTTGAAAAAAGCGGAGTATGTACTTACTGTCCTTACAGCAGTGTATGTATGTACGACTCTGAAAACGGAGCTGAGACAAATAAAGGCAAAGCGACAGGAGATATTCTTAAAGAATTACGCGGAGAGGAGGACGAGTGATGGCTGATTGGACACCTCAGCAGAAAAGAGCGATAGATGAAGATACAAATCTGCTTGTAAATGCGGCGGCAGGCTCCGGCAAGACAGCGGTGCTTGTTGAAAGAATAACGAAAAAGTTGATACCTGACTGTAACGGACAGTACGTTGATGCTGATAGGCTTCTCGTAGTAACATTTGCACGTGATGCCGCACATGAGATGCAGGACAGAATAAAAAAATCCCTTCTTACGCTTTTATCTGAAACAGACGATAAAAAGTTAAAAGCAATTCTCAGAACACAGCTTAAAAAGCTTCCTTTTGCAGATATTGCAACAATAGACTCTTTTTGTATGAAGCTTGTAAAGAATAACTTTCATCTGCTGGGAATTGATCCTAAATTCGGAATTATGGATCCGTCAGAAGGAAAGGTTTATACTTTTGAGTGCATGGATGAATACTTTAAAATTCTTTATGACGAAAAGAATCCTGATATGGAGCTTCTTACAAAGATTTATCCTACCGGGTATACAGACAGAGAAATTTCCGAAACAGTTTATGAAATATACAGCTTTACACGTTCTCTGGCAAATCCTGATGAATGGATTCGAAGTCATGCTGAAGACTACAGAAAGTTTGACGGAAGCAAAATACAGAAAATATATAAAAACAAGGCAATACTGCTTGCAAAAGCATCCGAAGACAGAATCCTTGCAATTATGGATATGTATAAAAAAGATGTCGGGAGCGATAATGAAGAAGAGCTTCGTCTATACGGAAAAATAGATTTATGGTCTGTTCTTGAAAAAGATATAACTTTGCTGAAAAGTATTCAGAATGCAAATCCTGAAAATATACAGTTTGATTTTGTGGACAAAAAGAAGATAGCCGGGAAGGCTGATTATGTACCTGTTCAGAAGAGCTACGTTGATATGCGGAAAAGCGTCATAACAGAAATGGAAAAGGCTCTTGAACCGCTCAGAAAACCTGTGGAGGAAACTGATAGATATTATAAGGATGTGCTGTATCCTCATGCGAAGGCTCTCTCAAATATTGTTTGCGGATTTTCGGAATTTCATTATGAAAAAAAGCTGAAAGAAGGAAAGCTTGAGTTTAATGATCTTGAACATATGTCAATAAAGCTTCTTACGGAGTTTGAAGACATAAGAAACTCTCTTAAGAATAAATATGCCGAAATTCTGATGGATGAATATCAGGACACAAATGACCTTCAGGAAAAGATTTTCAGCCTTATTTCGAAAGGTGATAACAGGTTTATCGTAGGTGATTTGAAGCAGAGTATATACAGATTCCGTCAGAGTGATCCGTCAATCTTTATTGAAAAGGACAATCTATACAAGAATAATGAAAATGAAGGGACACGTATAGTTCTTTCAAAGAATTTCAGAAGCCGGAAAAACGTTCTTGACAGTATAAATTATCTGTTTTATGATATCATGACCAAGGAGACAGGCGAGGTTGACTATGATGAAGACCAGGCGCTGTATTACGGAAACTCTGATTTTGATAAGGAAGCTGAAGGAGCTTCATATGCTTCAGAGCTGTATGTTATAGAAGGAGCACCGAAAAGTGAGAATGATGATGAGGAAAGCTATAGTGATGTTGAGCTTGAAGCTGAATTTGTTGCCTCAAAAATCCGTGAGATGATAGACGGAAAATATCAGATTCTCAGAAAAGACGGTACGTTTTCTGATGCGAAGGAAACAGATTTTGCGATTTTAATGAACGCAGTCAGTACGTCGGGAGAAGTCTTTGCAGAAAAACTCGGTAAATACGGTATCGGTTCATACTGCGAAGATAAAGGTTTTTTTGAAAGAACGGAAGTAAGGCTTGTTCTTGAGTTTGTAAGGACGGTAAATAATCCGTTCAGGGATATACATCTGATTTCAGTAATGCGTTCGCCTGTGTACAGATTTACTGACGATAATCTTGCAGAAATCAGGCTGTACGCAAAAGACAGGTTCTGGGACGCGGTAAGGAGTGCGGCAGCGGGCGAGGGGGCTCTTGCACGGAAATGTTCAGAGTTCGTGAAGGATATCGAATCGTGGCGGAATATGAGCTTGTATATGACAGCTGACCGTCTTATCTGGCGTATAATTCATGATACTTCGCTTTATGATATGTGTGGAATACTGTATGGTGGCGAGATGGCTCAGGCGAACCTCAGACTTTTCGTTGAAAGAGCGAGAGTTTTGTCTGACGATGGAATTGCCACACTGTTCGATTATGAACAACATATTATACGTATACTGAATTCAGACGGTATAGGATGTGCGGGAAAAAACGGTGACGGAGTCGCAATTATGACAATTCATAAAAGTAAAGGGCTTGAGTTCCCTGTTGTATTTGTAAGCGGCACGGGTAAAAGCTTCGTAAATGCAAATTACGGTTCGAGAATATATATGCATAAAGACTTCGGATTCGGCATAAACGGTGTTGATATAGAAAAATCATGTGCTGTTCCGAGTATAAATAAGCGGTTTATAGCAGGGATAAAAGAAGGTGAGTTGGGTGCTGAACAGCTCAGGAAGCTTTATGTGGCACTTACACGTGCTAAAGAAAAGCTTATAGTGACAGGTGTCGTTCATTCAGGCAAGGACAGCGGTGCGTTTGATTTTACTGACAGTGATGTGACCGTTTCATATATAAATTCATGTAAAAACTATATAACTATGACAGCACCTACCGTAAAGAAATGTACTGATAAATCCTTGTGGGAATATCACGAGGTACCTTACTCTTATAAAGAAATTGATACCGATACTATGGCTGAAGTTGAGGAGCATGATGAAACAGCCGGCACAGAGAATATAAGGGATGCTGTATTCAGTATACTTGACAAGTTTGATTCGGTAAGAAAACCTGTGGCTGTACAGACTAAAGTCTCAGTTTCTTCTCTTAAGAATAAATCAGGCTATGCAGCAAAGCTGAGACATGTTCCTGACTTTATGAGAAAAGAGTCCCGCAGCGGTGCAGAATTCGGAACAAATGTTCATGAAATTATGGAGAAGATTGTATATTCGGACGATATGAACCGTGAATATATCAAAAGAGAAATTGAAAGAATTTCCGGTGATGCTTCCGGAATACTTGAAAAAGTATACGGCTTCTTCAGCTCTGAGCTTGGAAAAAGGTGCGTAAAAAACAATGCAAAACGTGAGCAGGAATTTGAAACTTCAATAGTTCTTGACGGAGAATCAACACTTTTGCAGGGGATAATAGATTGCTACTTTGAGGAAAACGGACAGATTGTACTGGTTGATTATAAAACAGATGTGTGCAGTGATATAAATGAGCTAAGGGATAAGTATTATGAACAGCTTAAATGGTACAAGTATGCGATAGAAAAAATTCTCGGAAAGAATGTATCCGAAACATACATATATTCTTTCCATAAAAATGATTTTCTTATGTTGGAATGGAGTGATAACAGTGAGTCGGTTGAATGAATTATTAAACAAAAAAATGCTTTTTGCTGACGGTGCAATGGGAACGATGCTTCAGGCAGACGGACTTCCCGAAGGCTATCCGCCTGATTTGTGGGTTCTTGAAAACCCGGATGCTGTCGAAAGGATACACACAAGCTATATAAATGCAGGATGTAATATAATAACTACAAATACATTCGGTGCTAACAGGCTGAAGCTTAAGAAGTATGGCGTATCTGTGTCTGATGTGGCGGAGAAGGCTGTGGAAATTGCAAAAAAAGCAATCGAAAAATCGGGACGGACAGATGTTTTTACGGCTATTGATATAGGACCTACAGGAAAGCTTCTTTCTCCGCTCGGAGACCTGGATTTTGAAGAAGCTGTTTCGTGCTTTTCGGAAACAATTAAGGCAGGTGCCGAGGCGGGGGCGGACCTTGTTCTTATTGAAACGATGAGCGATACGTATGAGATAAAAGCGGCTGTGCTTGCGGCAAAGGAAAGCTGTAATTTGCCTGTTATATGTACAATGGTATTTTCGGAAAACGGAAAGCTTCTTACGGGCGGAGATTTAAATACAGCATGTGCAATGCTTGAAGGGCTTGGGGTTGATGCGATTGGATTCAATTGCGGACTTGGTCCCAAAGCGATGATTCCGCTTGTAAAGGAGCTGAAAAGCATAGCATCTGTTCCGATAATAGTAAGTCCTAATGCAGGACTTCCGAAAACTGAAAACGGTAAAACATATTTTGACGTAAGTCCTTCGGAATTTGCTGATGAAATGCTTGAAATATCAGAATATGCTTCAATTATGGGCGGATGCTGCGGAACAACTCCCGAGCATATAGGTGCTATGATAAAAGCATGTAAGGATATTATTCCGCCTGAATGCGTAGTGCATAATGATTTGCGTGTCACTTCTTATTCACAGTGCGTTTCAATCGGAAGTAAGCCTGTTATAATAGGTGAGAGAATAAATCCAACGGGAAAAAAGCTTTTTAAACAGGCTCTTCGTGATGGTGATACAGATTATATTCTAAAGGAGGCTGTTTCCCAGGAAGAAAATGGTGCACATATTCTGGATGTCAACGTAGGCTTGCCTGAAATTAATGAGGCTGAAGTTCTTGAAAATGCGGTGAAATCAATTCAGTGTGTTACAAGACTGCCTTTGCAGATAGATACTTCAGATACAGATGCAATGGAGAAGTCACTACGGATTTATAACGGAAAACCGCTTGTAAACTCGGTTAACGGAAAGGAAGATAGTCTTTCGTCTGTTCTTCCTCTTGTCAGGAAGTACGGGGGAGCTGTTGTCGGACTTACTCTTGACGAGAACGGAATTCCCGATACAGCAGAAGGAAGATATGAAATTGCTGAGAGAATAGTTTCAAGGGCGGAAGCTATCGGTATAAAAAGACGTGATATAATTATTGATGCGCTTACGCTTCCTGTCAGTGCAGACGGCAAGGCGGCGGAGACTACGCTGAAGGCGCTTAAGATGATAAGTGAAAAGCTCAATGTAAAAACAGTTCTCGGTGTTTCGAATGTTTCTTTCGGTCTTCCGAACAGGGCAAATATAAATTCTGCCTTCTTTGCGTTGGCTCTTGAAAACGGACTTAGTGCCGGAATAGTAAATCCATGCTCAGAAGACATGATGAGAATATATTACTCGTTCTGTGCACTTAAAGGGTTTGACTTGAACTGCGAAGAATACATTAAAAATTGCAGCGGTGTGCAGACATCTGTATCTGATACGAAAACGGAAATGACCTTGCAGGAGGCTGTTATAAAGGGATTTTCGGATAAAGCATATGAGTTGGCGGATTCTATGGCGAAAAATCAAAATCCGCTTGATGTTATAAATTCTCAGCTTGTCCCGGCACTTGATACAGTAGGTGAAGGATTTGAGAAAGGAACTGTTTATCTTCCTCAGCTTCTGATGAGTGCCGAAGCGGCAAAATCCGCGTTCGATGCTCTTAAAAAATATATAGGCAAAGCTGACAGTGCCGGGGAAAAAGTAATTGTTGCCACAGTTCACGGAGATATACATGATATCGGAAAAAATATTGTCCGTGTACTTCTTGAAAATTACAGGTTCGAAGTTATAGATCTTGGAAAAGATGTTCCGGCACAGGCGATTGCAGATGCAGTTTTATCGGAAAATATAAAGCTTGTAGGACTCAGTGCACTTATGACTACAACAGTTCCGGCAATGGAAGAAACCATAAAGCTTCTGCGTGAAGTTGCTCCCGAAACTAAAATAGTTGTCGGCGGAGCGGTGCTTACGCAGGAATATGCCGACATGATTGGTGCGGATTTCTACGCAAAAGATGCAATGGAAACGGTAAGATACGCACAGAAGCTGTTTGAATAAACTTTTTGGCGGAGAAGTTAGCCTAAGCGACCAACACTAAAGACGCCTGAAACGGTGTAATTCCGCCATCTTTTAGCTTGTCGTCCTTGAAAGGCGAAAGCATTCCTTCGTCCTCCGAACTAAAATATGACCGAAATTTCATCAGTTTTAGGTCATACGAGTTTAAAAATAATAAATTTTTGTTCCGACAAGGCAAAAACGCAGGGAATACTCTCGTATTCACGAGGATTTTAACGCGGTTGGGACGGAAATTTATATT
>JAZULT010000055.1:0-66921 GCA_045603225.1 Clostridia bacterium
GGTCATACGAGTTTAAAAATAATAAATTTTTGTTCCGACAAGGCAAAAACGCAGGGAATACTCTCGTATTCACGAGGATTTTAACGCGGTTGGGACGGAAATTTATATTTTTAAACCGCCTTTAGTGTTGGTTGCTTAGGCTACAATTTGTGATTTCTCCGCTTATTAATCAGAAACTTTTTTACTTAACGCAATACCCCCTTTTTAATTATAAAAATCTGGAAAAAACTCAAATATTTAAAATTGTGGACTGTCCGATTTTAAACAATTACAATGTTATAACATTATAATGACGTGAATAAACCTTGTAAAACCTTAATATAATACTGATACAGCGTATTTTAGTCATATAAAAAAATTCACTTGATTTTTTGCCTTACATGGTGTAAAATATAGAGGTATTGAAAAGATGTTTGAATTTAGAGAATGTTCAATTTCAAACATAGTATAAATCGGGAGGAAAAAATATGTGTGGTATTATAGGTTATGTCGGAGAGAAGCAAGCTGCTCCAATACTTCTGGAAGGTTTGTCGAAGCTTGAATACAGAGGGTATGACTCTGCAGGTATAGCAGTTTTTTCTGACGGAGGAATAAATGTTGAGAAATCCAGAGGAAGACTTTCCGTCCTTGCTGATAAAACAGACAACGGAAATTCTGTAAAGGGATGTGTCGGAATCGGACATACGAGATGGGCGACACACGGCGAGCCGTCGGATGTGAATTCTCATCCTCATCTGTCAAGTTCGGGTAGATTTGCTGTTGTTCATAACGGAATAATTGAAAACTATATTCCGCTTAAAAAGAACCTTACGGATAAAGGTGTGGAGTTCTTATCTGAAACAGATACAGAGGTTATAGCACATCTTATAGAGCATTACTATAATGGAGATATTCTTGATGCGGTGGTTAAGGTTATAGAAAGAGTAAACGGTTCATATGCGTTCGGAATTCTTTGCCTTGATAATCCGGAGCAGTTTGTTGCTGTAAGAAAGGCAAGCCCTTTGATTGTCGGTCTTGGCGAAGGGGAGAATTTTATTGCATCGGATGTAACAGCAATACTTAACCATACAAGAAATATATACTATCTTGAGGATAATGAAATTGTTATGCTTGAGAAAGATTCCGTAAAGGTTTATAATCTTGACAGGGAAGAAATAATAAAAGAACCTTTTGTTGTAAACTGGGATATATCTGCAGCTGAAAAAGGCGGATATGAGCACTTTATGATGAAGGAAATTGAAGAACAGCCGAAAGCACTTCGCGAAACGATTAGTCCGAGATTACAGGACGGTAAAATAGTTCTTGATGATATATCTCTTACTGCTGAAGATATTAAAAATATCAATAAAATTTATATTATAGCATGCGGAAGTGCATATCATGTCGGTGTTGTCGGAAAATATGTGATTGAAAAATATTGCCGTAAGCCTGTCGAGGCTATAGTTGCCTCGGAGTTCAGATATTCAGAGCCTATTATAGATAAAAACGATCTTGCGATAATAATAAGTCAGTCGGGAGAAACTGCGGACACGATTGCAGCGTTGAAAGAAGTTAAGGAACACGGTGCAAGAACAATTGGTATTGTTAATGTTGTCGGAAGTGCGATAGCAAATCTCTCAGATGATGTTCTTTACACTTGGGCGGGGCCTGAAATAGCCGTTGCAACGACAAAAGCGTACTCAACTCAGCTTTCAGTTATTTATATGCTTGCGACATATATGGGAGATAAGCTCGGAACTATCAGTACTTCTGAATACGACACAATTATCGGAGAGCTTGAAAAACTGCCTGAAAATATAGAGAAAATTTTGAAAAACAAAGATGAAGTGCAGTACCTTGCATCAAAATTCTTTAACTGTCATTCGATTTTCTTTATTGGCAGAAATCTTGACTATGCGGTAAGTCTTGAGGGTTCGCTTAAGCTTAAGGAAATTTCATATATTCATTCCGAAGCGTATGCGGCGGGCGAGCTTAAGCATGGAACAATTTCCTTGATTGAAGAAGGAACTCTTGTAGTTGCGCTCGCTACAAATGATGCACTTTTTGAGAAAACAGTAAGTAATATTAAAGAAGTAAAGGCAAGAGGTGCTGTTGTAATGGGACTTGCGAAAGAAACAGAAGAGCATATTTCGGATGTGGGTGATTATATTATAAAACTGCCTGTAACACATGATATGCTTATGCCTTCACTTTCTGTTGTACCGCTTCAGCTTTTCGGTTATTATGTTGCGTCTCTGAAAGGCTGCGATATTGATAAGCCGAGAAATCTTGCAAAGTCTGTAACAGTTGAATAATACGTTTCCGGAGCAGATGAAAAACGCTGTTCCGGATTTTTGTCAATTATAAAAGTATTGTATATGAATTAAGAGGTGATATTATGACAAGTCATCCGTTTCCGGCTTTATATAATAAAGATTCAAAGATTTTAATTCTGGGAAGCTTTCCGTCTGTAAAATCACGTGAGCAGATGTTTTTTTACGGACATCCTCAAAATCGTTTCTGGAAAGTGATTTCTGCTGTGTTTGAATGTGATGAACCTGAAACTGTTGAAGAAAAAAAGCAGTTTTTACTTAAAAACGGTATCGCACTTTGGGATGTCATTGCTTCGTGTGAGATAACAGGGAGCTCGGATAGCTCTATTAAAAATGTGAAGGTAAACGACATTTCGGAAATTTTAAAAGCAGCGGATATAAGACAGATTTTCGTGAATGGTAAAACTGCAGAAAAGTATTTTAAAAAGTACATGAAAGCTCAGATAAACAGAGATGCAATATGTCTTCCGTCTACTTCTCCTGCAAATGCTTCATGGTCTGTTGAGAAACTTGTTGAGCAATGGAAGGTGATAAGTGGGGTGTAAAAAAAGTCCAAACCGAAAAAAAGGGGATAACAATGCAGCGTATATACTGCTAAAAAATAGAATTTCTGATGAAAATCTCATTTTATTCTATTTTTCTGAGATTTTATCCTTTTTGCTATGAGCAAACTTCGCCTCTCGACGTACCATCGTACGACTTCGGGTGGTCTGTACATACATGTATGTACAGCTCAGTTTGTCTATTCTGAATCATTTTTTACATCTCCATTTCTCTTCATTTCTCTTCATACAATGCCTTGTCAGGAGAAACTATGATAAGGTTTTTTTGTGCAACGGCAATGAGAAGCTCCATGCGTGTACGGTAACCTGTCTTATCAAGAATTTTACCGATATGCCAGCGGATATTTGCTTTGCTGCAACCGAGCATGGTCGCGGCATCCTCGTCGCCTGTGCTTTGCATAAGCGCTCGGAGAACATTAAGCTCATAACTTGTAAGATTATAACTTGTGGAAAGTCCGAGTGTTACTTCGGGAGTTCTGTCAGGGAAGATATGTTCACCGTTGACAGTTCTGTCCATAACGGAAAGCAGGTCGCCGTGACTTGCATCCTTGTACCAGAAGCTGTCCGCTCTTGCGAGTTTGGCTTTTTCAATAAATGTATGCTCTGCCATGGATGTCACAATAATAATCTTAATTTCCGGAAATTTTTTCTTAATGACTGCGGTGGCATCTATACCGCTTTCATCGCGGACTGTGCATACGTCCATGAGAATAAGGTCGATTTTTTCGCGCATGCAAAAGAGCTCTGCGTCTGCAGCGTTCGGAATAATGCCGGCCAGAATATATTTTTCGTTGGAGTTTATAATGGCTTCCATGTTTTCCTGAGCCATTTTCTGGTCTTCTACAATAAGAACACGATTCATATTATCTTTTCCTTTTCTTTTCGTTTGGGTATGGTAACAGTTAATTTGAATGTCGGGAACGACTGCACCTTCATCTGTCCGCCTGCACGTTCGACACGGTGTCTGAGTGAGGACAGTCCTCCGCCTTCTGTAATTTCGCTTTCCGGGCATTTCCCGTTATTTGTAACGGTGACACCGGCTTCTGTTTCTGTTTCGGTAAAATCTGCGTAAAGCTCGGTTGCTTCGGCATATCGTACAGCGTTTGTTACACATTCACGGACGGCACAGGTGAGTATATATGCGACTTTTTCAGATTCCGGAAGATTGCCGCTCTGGATAAACTCAAGTTTTACGAATTCGCATGTTTTGCGAATCTGCAGAAGCATATCTTCGTCTGGGGTATCGTTGATGTATTTAATCATGGACACTGCTCTTTGCCATGAAGATGCGATACTGTCGGGAATATTCTCAACATTATCTTCTTTCAGATATTTCTGTGCAGCTATAAGACATCTGCCCATCTCGTCGTGAACACGCATTTTTGTATTAAGTATTTCTTCTTCCCGGGTTACGGCAACAACGTTTGATGAAAGTATCTGCAAATTTTCCTGTACTTTTTTTAGCTGTTCGTTTTCCTGCATTAGTTCTTCACGTGTTTTGTAAAGCTCTGTGACATTAAGGGCGATATACTGTGTGTATGAGTTGCCGCTTTCGTGAACAAAGCTTCTTTTCTTAAGATGCCATGCATTTCCGTCAGGCAGAATAAATGTACGGTTTACTTTTTTGACCCCGCTTACAGGTGTAAAATCATCATTTGAAATAGTCTCAAGGTCTGTAATGAATTGCACATCCTTACCGCTGACTGCGAAGCTGAAGCGTTGCATAGCATGATTACAAAGTACAGGCAATCCTTCTGAGTTAAAGAAGCATACACCTGTAGGTAAATTGTCGAAGGCTTCCTTGATAGAATTACGGCTGATTGTTTTTCTGCCTTTTGTTTCGCTTAGAAGCATCCAAATGCTATATATGAGCGACAGCAAAACAACAGTCATAAGCACTATATACGGAACGTGAAGATGAAGCCCGTTATCGGCACCTGTTATGCGGCTGTTAAGCTGCATTATTATATAAATAACCGTATTAAGTAAAAATGTAAGGATGCCTCCGGTCAGCTTCCGTACACTGCATCCTCTGCGGTACAGAAATACTAAGCTGATTACAAGTGAGAAAACAGTCAGCTGACTGAGAATTAACAGCAGTATCTGCCATACGGAATCTATAAGATAAAAACATGTCAGCATCTTGTGTCACCTTCTTTCAACATGAAGGAAAGCGTATAGCAGTTTTCCTCTGAAATATTTACCGTGATATTGTCATGCAGCAGTTTTGTGAGGTCAAGACTGCAAACAACATCAACACAGGCATAATAACAGTTGTCGCGGCAGAAAAAACGCGCAAGCAGACTGCTTAGTCCGTCAAAAGTATTTTCCACAACGTATTCGTAAAAATCAAAAAGCCGCATTGCAATATCGGACGGAATATCGGTTTCGAACTGTACAGAGCATGCACAGCTTATGCCGGAAAGTTGTAAGTTTTTCATCATTTCCCCAAAACTGAGTTCCAGCTCTTTTGTTTTGATAATCCCATCCTGTTCGTTTACAAGAATCAGGTTGTTGCGACGTTTAAGGTAAGCTCCTACAACTACTATACGACGTAGAAGCTCACGTTTTTCATCTGCTTTGTCAGAGCTAATGAGCTTTTTAAGCCATACATTCAACAAATCAATCTGATGCGATGTCTGACGGTGAAGCTCGTCATGCAGACGGTTTTTTTCCGCAAGCATACGTATCTGTTTGTCAAGCTGATAATTTTTCATGGATACACTGTTTGAATCCTTCAGCTCCTCGCGAAGTGCAGTAAGTTCATCAAGAATGTCAAGAAGCTCTGACACGTCCTCCTGCCAGAGGGTATGACCGCCTCGGATAGCCGCACCTGAAACGCGTATGCCGTTTTCAAGCATAACGTGAGAAGTTTCTGTTTGTTTCATTTGTTCTGTTGTAAGAGGCAATGCATCATCAGAACAGTAATATGTATTGTAATTATTGTCTGCAATCGCAACACCGAGCCCGGAGTGCTTAAGAAGCTCGTCGTAGTGTGTATTAGAGCCTACAAGACCTGCTTTGATACAGCTTTCCCATATAGCCACCACCGTAAAGCAAAGTGCCGCTGTCATTTCTATAAAGCCGAACAAAGATGTATCAATCGTATATAAAACAGTGTAAAGCACACCTACTGCTATCATCGCAATCGGTCTCCATATAACCTTGTGTGTTCCGGGGAGACGGCAACGTTTTATGGCTTCTGTCACCATCAGGACAATACAGAAGAAAATCCATACTACAGCAGTATAATAAAGAAAGCTGTGCCTGTACGTGTCCCAGCCTGCTTCATATCCGCAATGAAACTTAAATGCCCACTGATGCAAATCGTTTGTAAGTATACCGAAAATAAGTATGAGTGAGAATATACTCATTAAATGCCATTTTTTAGGCATTTTGTATTCTTCTGGCTCGCCTATGTGTTTTACTGCAAAGAAGCAAAGCTGAGGAATCAGAATCATTGAGATATAATAAGCATACCAGCACCACTGACCGACAGGGAATATGTGAAGAAACACCGTAAGTCTCAATGTACGCATCAGCATCCAGAATATCATCAGGGTAACGAGCGTTACAAGATAACGGCGGATGCTTTTGTGTACAATCCTGTCGTAAACTGCAACACCCCATGAAACGAGTATTCCTATATAGATTATAAGTATAACAACGTGGGAGGTCACGTACATGAACGGTGAAAGCTCTTTCGTGATGATACGTATAAAGTTTGCAAACAGGAGCAGGAATATTGCGAGCAATACATCGATGGTGTAAGATGACGGTTTTGTTTCATCAGACATATATCCGTGCTTCTGCATGGAACGGTACAATGCAAGAATGAGACATTCGGTCAGTATGTATGAAACTGAAAGCCATTCAAATCCACGTGGCATAAACTGTTCTGCAAGCCATATTACAATATTGCAGAGAACGGCTGACAAAAGTAAAAATATGTATAGCCGGGATTTGATTTTCTTTTTGACAATGGCATAAAATGCAATTCCTGCCATGGACAGCATATAACTGCCGAGATAAATATAGTAAAGCTTATGGAGAGGTCCGTATTCACGAACGAGCTTTGTATAGCCGTCTGCAAATTCGACATCTACCGAGCTGTAATAAACAGGAAGGATACCGGGACTTGTGGTAATGCCAAGCATAACAATGCCGGCGGCAACAAGTGAAAATGTTATCCATTTCCTGCGTTTTATTCTGCACAGACGCTGTACCATCATAGTTGAAAAGAAAGGAAGGAATACACTTCCGAGGTATGCAATTCTGTTGGAATTAAGAGCCGCATCAAGACTTTTTGATACAGACACCATAAAATATCCGAGATTACATAAAGCAACCGAGACAAATAACCATATCAGCCACTCGTCACGCTTTTTATCTGCAACAACGCAAAAGCCTACCATGCACAGAGAAATTACAGCTACAATTCCGTATGCCAGAGACATTCAGGATATCCTCCTTTACGAAAATTTACAATTATATTTCTTTTATTGTAACATATTCGGACGCGTAGTTCAATAGTTTTAGTATAAATTGTCCGCATAATGCACAAAAATACCAAATTTCAGGCGGTTTTTTTGTCAATCAGAACTGTTGACTTTTTTCATAGTTTGCGTTATAATATATAATTGTATAGTAATATAAAATGCCAGGAGTAGCGGTTTATACAATTTACTTCCGGCATGGTATTGCCGGACTAAAAAATATGAGGTGATAGTTTAATGGTGCATCAGGTAACAGCAGGTAAGAATACCCGTCTCAGTTATTCCAAAATCAAAGAGGCATTGCAGATGCCGAACCTTATTGAGGTGCAGAAAAACTCATACAGTTGGTTCCTTGATGAAGGATTGAAAGAGGTATTCGCGGATATTTCTCCTATTTCCGACCATTCCGGTCATCTTTCGCTTGAATTCAATGATTATACTTTCGATTATAATCCGAAGTATTCCGTTGATGAGTGTAAAGAACGTGACGCTAAGTATGCAGCTCCGCTTAAGGTGACTGTAAGACTTATCAATCACGAAACCGGTGAGGTTAAGGAACAGGAAATTTTTATGGGCGATTTCCCGCTCATGACAGAACAGGGTACATTTATCATCAACGGTGCTGAACGTGTTATTGTCAGTCAGCTCGTACGTTCACCGGGTGTGTACTATGAGTTTGACCGTGATAAGTCAGGTAAACCGCTTTATAAGTCAACAGTTATCCCGTACCGCGGTGCATGGCTTGAATATGAAACAGATTCAAACGATGTTTTCAGCGTAAGACTTGACCGTACAAGAAAAGTGCCGGTAACAGTACTTCTCAGAGCTGTAGGAACTGATGAAAATCCGCACGCTCTTGCAAAAGACTCGGATATTATAGAAATGTTCGGCGAGGATGCAAAGTTTACTGCTACTTTTGAAAAGGACAAGATTGATAACCGTGACGAGGCTCTTCTTGAAATCTATAAAAGACTCCGTCCGGGTGAACCTCTTAACGTTGAAAATGCTGAATCTCTTATTTTTAATATGCTTTTCGATCCGAAGAGATATGACCTTGCAAAAGTCGGAAGATATAAATATAATAAGAAGCTTGACCTTTACGGAAGAATCAGAGGAAAACAACTTGCGCGTGACGTTGTTGACCCGAGAACAGGCGAAGTGATTGCTACTGCAGGCGATGTACTTTCAAACGACCTGTCTTATGCTATCGACAGATGTGGTGTAAACGAAGTTTATCTTAATATAGAAGAAAAAGAAGTTAAGGTGTTCTCAAACAATATGGTTTACCTTAACGAATACGTAAGTGAAGAAATTCTTGCACTTATAGATCCGGAAAGTGATAATCACAATCCTGATTTCGACCTTGATAACTGCCATACAAGAGAAGAAATGAACGAATTCAAGGTTGCAAGAAAAGCACTTGAAGAAATTCTTGCTCTTGCGGCTGAAAATGTTGCAAACGGTGAAGCTTCAAGCGAAGCTGAAGAAGCTGTAAGACTTATGCAGGAGAATATGCATAAGCTCTGGCCTAAGCATATTGTAAGAGATGATATTTTTGCATCAGTTAACTATATCATTAATCTTTCAAACGGCACAGGTACAATAGATGATATCGACCACCTCGGAAACAGACGTCTCCGTTGCGTTGGTGAGCTTCTCCAGAATCAGTTCAGAATCGGTCTTTCAAGAATGGAAAGAGTTGTGCGTGAAAGAATGTCAACTCAGGATCTTGAAATCATTACTCCGCAGTCTCTTATTAATATAAGACCTATTATTGCGGCTATTAATGAATTCTTCGGTTCTTCACAGCTTTCACAGTTCATGGATCAGCCGAACCCGCTTGCTGAGCTCCGTCATAAGAGAAGAATATCTGCACTCGGCCCCGGCGGTCTTTCAAGAGAACGTGCAGGCTTCGAGGTGCGTGACGTTCACTATTCACACTACGGAAGAATGTGTCCTATAGAAACTCCTGAAGGCCCGAATATCGGTCTTATCACTTCACTTGCCACATTCTCAAGAATAAATCAGTACGGTTTCGTTGAAGCTCCGTACAGAAGAGTGGATAAGGAAACAGGCTGTGTTACAGATGAAATCATCTATATGACAGCAGATATGGAAGATGAATATACAATCGCACAGGCAAACGAGCCTCTTGATGAAAACGGAAAATTCCTTGACGCAAGAGTATCTGCACGTTTCCGTGACGAGATTATAGAAGTTCCTGCTGAGAAAATAGATTACATGGACGTTTCACCGAGACAGCTTGTATCGGTTGTTACAGCATGTATTCCGTTCCTCGAAAACGATGACGCTAACCGTGCACTCATGGGTTCAAACATGCAGTGTCAGGCTGTACCTCTTCTTACAACAGACTCACCGATTGTCGGAACAGGTATCGAACACAAGGTTGCTCAGGACTCAGGTTCTGCAATTCTTGCGAAGGAAAACGGTACAGTTGAAAAGGTTGACTCAGAAAAAATTGTTATCCGCGGTGAAAGCGGTACAAGACATACTCACAAGCTTACAAAGTTCACACGTTCTAACCAGAGCACATGTATAAATCACAGACCTATTGTAAAAGCCGGTGAAGAAGTTGAAAGAAATCAGATAATTGCTGACGGTCCTGCTATGTCAAACGGAGAGCTTGCTCTCGGTAAGAATATTCTTATCGGTTTCATGACATGGGAAGGTTATAACTACGAGGATGCTGTTCTTATCAGTGAAGAGCTTGTAAAATATGATGAATTTACTTCAATTCATATAGAAGAATACGAATGTGAAGCAAGAGACACAAAACTCGGACCTGAGGAAATCACACGTGATATTCCGAACGTTTCCGAGGATGTTCTCCGTGACCTTAACGAAGAAGGTATTATCAGAATCGGTGCAGAAGTACGTTCAGGTGATATTCTTGTAGGTAAGGTAACACCTAAGGGTGAAACAGAGCTTACAGCAGAAGAAAGACTTCTCCGTGCTATTTTCGGTGAAAAGGCAAGAGAGGTAAGAGATACTTCACTTCGTGTACCTCACGGTGAAAGCGGTATTATTGTTGATGTAAAGACATTCCTCCGCGAAAATGGCGATGAAATCGGCCCGGGTGTAAATAAGGTTGTAAGATGTTATATAGCTCAGAAGAGAAAGATTTCTGTCGGTGATAAGATGGCCGGACGTCATGGTAATAAGGGTGTCGTTTCACGTGTACTTCCGAGAGAGGATATGCCGTTCCTTGAAGACGGTACACCACTCCAGATAGTGCTTAACCCACTCGGCGTACCTTCACGTATGAATATCGGTCAGGTTCTTGAAATGCATCTTGGTTATGCATACAGAACACTCAGCTTTATGTCTCCTGAAGAAATTGAAAAGAATGTTGTACGTGTTGCGGCAAACCGTGTTGAAGCTCTTCACGGAAGAGATGAGCTCGGTGCTGATGACGGATATCTGAAGCTTGTAGCAGAAGCACTTCTTTCAATGGACAGAAGCGATGTATCAAAAACAGCTATGATGAATGCGGCTAAAGCCGTTCCGGAACAGTCGCCTGAAATCACAGCAGCTATAGAAGAAATAATTGACTACTCAATCGAATATAAAGACACAATTATTGATGCAAAGAAAAAGGTTCAGCCCGGCAAGTATCTTAAGCTTGCAACACCTGTATTTGACGGTGCGGAGGATGAAGACCTTACAGATGCGTTCATGATTGCAGGTCTCAGAAAAGACTTCAAATCTGTTGTTTATGACGGACGTACAGGTGAAAAGTTTGATAATGCCGTTACAGTTGGTGTCATGCATTATCTCAAGCTTGACCACTTGGTTGACGACAAAATTCACGCACGTTCAACAGGTCCGTACTCACTCGTTACTCAGCAGCCACTGGGTGGTAAAGCTCAGTTCGGCGGTCAGCGTTTCGGTGAGATGGAAGTATGGGCACTCGAAGCTTACGGTGCGGCTTATACACTTCAGGAAATCCTTACTGTTAAGTCGGATGATATTGTGGGCCGTGTTAAGACATACGAGGCAATTGTAAAAGGTGAAAATATTCCTAAATCAGGTATTCCTGAATCATTCAAGGTGCTTGTAAAGGAACTTCAATCTCTTGCACTTGATATACGTATTCTTAATGATGATGGTGCTGAAATTAATCTTGATGAAATGACAGACGATGATGATGATTATATTCCAAGCGAAAATTACTCCGAAGTTATGGAGGATGCAGACGGAATCAGCAATCAGCTTACAGAGGATAAAATCGGAGATGCAGGAATGATTCCTGATTACGATTTGAGTGAGCTGGACGATGAGCCGGAAACAGAAGAGGACGATTTTGATTATTACAGCGACCTCGACGATGATGAATTTCTCGATGACGAAGATATTGACGACTCATTCGATGATGAAGAATAATCCTACGAAAAACTACAAAATTAAACGGAGGTTATCAGATGTTAGAATTTAACAGTTTTGAAGCAATAAAAATCGGTCTTGCATCACCCGAAAAAATTCTTGACTGGTCTTACGGTGAAGTGAAAAAACCGGAAACAATAAACTACAGAACACTTAAACCTGAACGTGACGGTTTGTTCTGTGAAAAGATTTTCGGCCCTACAAAAGACTGGGAATGTCATTGCGGTAAATATAAGAAAATAAGATATAAAGGCGTTGTCTGCGACCGTTGCGGCGTTGAGGTTACAAAATCAAAAGTCCGTCGTGAACGTATGGGACATATCATGCTTGCGACACCGGTATCTCATATCTGGTATTTTAAAGGAGTACCGTCAGCTATGGGACTTATCCTTGACCTGTCTCCGAGGCAGCTTGAAAAGGTTCTCTATTTTGCCGCTTATATCGTAACAGATAAGGGAGATACAAACCTTTTCCAAAACCAGGTTCTCTCTGAAAGTGAATATTCATCGGCACGTGAAAAATACGGTGACGCTTTTAAGGCAGACATGGGTGCAGAAGCGATTATGGAGCTTCTTAAGAAAATCGACCTTGATGAGCTCGCAAAAGAGCTTAAGGAAGAGCTTGAAACTCTATCAGCAGGTCAGAAAAAAGCTAAAATTATAAAAAGACTTGAAGTTGTTGAGGCTTTCAGACTTTCAGGCAACCGTCCGGAATGGATGATTATGACCGTTATCCCGGTTATTCCGCCTGAACTTCGTCCGATGGTTCAGCTTGATGGCGGACGTTTTGCGACAAGTGACCTTAACGACCTTTACAGACGTGTAATAAACAGAAATAACAGACTTAACCGTCTCCTTGAGCTTGGCGCTCCGAATATCATTATCCGTAATGAAAAGCGTATGCTTCAGGAGGCAGTGGATGCTCTCATAAATAACGGCAGACGCGGAAGAGTTATTACAGGTCCGGGTAACCGTCCTCTTAAATCTCTTTCTGATCTTCTCAAAGGTAAGCAGGGACGTTTCCGTCAGAACCTTCTCGGTAAGCGTGTTGACTATTCAGGACGTTCGGTTATCGTTGTAGGCCCTGAGCTTAAGATTTATCAGTGCGGTCTTCCTAAGGAAATGGCTATAGAACTGTTCAAGCCGTTCGTTATGAAAGAACTTGTTTCAAGAAAACTTGCATTTAATATAAAGAGCTCAAAGCGTATGGTAGAGCGTGGAAGCGCTGAGGTCTGGGACGTTCTTGAAGATGTAATCAAGGAACATCCTGTACTTCTTAACCGTGCCCCGACGCTTCACAGACTCGGTATTCAGGCTTTTGAACCGGTTCTGGTTGAAGGTCGTGCACTTAAGCTTCATCCGCTTGTATGTACAGCGTATAACGCCGACTTTGACGGTGACCAGATGGCTGTTCACGTACCGCTTTCACCGGAAGCTCAGTCAGAAGCACGTTTCCTTATGCTTTCTGCAAACAACCTGCTCAAGCCTCAGGACGGTAACCCTGTCACTGTTCCTACTCAGGACATGATTCTCGGTAGTTATTACCTGACAATCGTTAAAGAGGATGAAAAGGGCAAGGGCATGGTATTCGTTGACGAAAACGAAGCTATGACAGCATATGTAAACGGTCTCGTTCAGCTTCATGCACCTGTAAAAGTAAGAAAATCAGGTATGCTTGAAGGCAGAAAATACAATAAACTCGTTGATACAACTCTCGGAAGAATTATTTTCAATAATAATATTCCGCAGAATATCGGATTTATTGACAGAAACGACCCTGAAACATTCCTTGATTATGAAGTAAACTTCATTGTCAAGAAAAAGGAACTCGGTCAGATTATCAATAAATGTATCGAAGTATGCGGTCTTACAAAGACAGCAGAAGTTCTTGATAATATCAAGGCAACAGGTTATAAGTATTCAACACAGAGTGCGCTTACTGTTGCCGTATCTGATATCGAAGTGCCGGAAGAAAAGAAATCTATCCTCAGACAGGCTGAAAACGATGTAGAAAACATCCTCAAGCAGTACAGAAGAGGCTTCCTCACAAACGATGAAAGATATAATAACGTTATCAAAATCTGGGCAGAAGCTTCGGGTAAGGTTACAGATGCCATGATGAGCAATCTCGGTAAATATAACCCGATATTCATGATGGCTGACTCAGGAGCCCGTGGTAGTGTCAACCAGATAAGACAGCTCGCAGCGATGCGTGGTCTTATGGCGGATACTCAGGGTAGAACAGTTGAAATTCCTATTCGTGCTAACTTCCGTGAAGGACTTAACGTACTTGAGTACTTCATTTCTTCTCACGGTGCACGTAAAGGTCTTACCGATACAGCACTCAGAACTGCTGACTCAGGTTATCTTACACGTCGTCTTGTTGACGTATCACAGGACGTTATTGTACGTGAAAATGACTGTGGAACAGAAAGATTTGAAATTGTTACTGATATCATGGACGGCAACGAAGTAATCGAGCCTTTGAAGGACAGAATTATCGGCCGTACATCAAAAGAAGATATCATAAATCCGCTTAACGGTTCAATTATTGTTAAGGCAGATGAGCTTATCAGCGATGATGCCGCAAATACAATAATCCAGTCAGGAATCAAGGAAGTTAAAATCAGAAGCGTACTTACATGTGAATGTAAGAACGGTGTATGCTCTAAGTGTTACGGACGTAACCTTGCTACAGGCGACCTCGTTAATGTCGGTGAAGCTGTCGGTATTATTGCCGCTCAGTCAATCGGTGAACCGGGTACACAGCTTACCATGCGTACCTTCCATGCCGGCGGTGTTGCTTCAGGAAGCGATATTACACAGGGTCTTCCGCGTATCGAAGAACTTTTCGAAGCAAGACGTCCTAAGGGTGTTGCTATTATCTCTGAAATCGGCGGAACTGTTGCAGTTTCCGAAACAAAGAGAAAACGTGAAATCACAGTTTCTGATGCTGAAAGCGGAGAAGCAAGAACGTATCTTATTCCTTACTCATCAAGCATCATGGTTAAAGATGGCGATGTAATTGAAAAGGGTGCTGAGCTTACAGCCGGTTCAATCAATCCTAACGACATACTCAGAATTCTCGGTCCTCACGAGGTTGAACGTTATATCACACGTGAAGTTCAGAGAACTTACCGTATGCAGGGTGTTGATATCAATGACAAGCACGTTGAAGTTATCACACGTCAGATGCTCCGTAAGGTTAGAGTTGAAGAAGCAGGAGATACAAACCTTCTTATCGGTTCTCTTGTTGATATATTTGAACTTGAAGAAGCTAATAAGCAGGTTAAGGCTATGAGCGAATACCTCGAAAAACACGGTGGTGTTGCACCTCAGCCGACAATCGATGCTGAAACAGGCGAAATTCTTGATGCAGATTATATGGAGATTCCGGAAGGATTTACAGGTCAGTATGCGACATACTCACCGGTTCTTCTCGGTATCACAAAAGCATCACTTGCTACAGATTCGTTCCTGTCAGCTGCTTCGTTCCAGGAAACAACAAAGGTTCTTACCGATGCCGCAATTAAAGGTAAGGTCGATCCGCTTGTTGGTCTTAAGGAAAATGTTATTATCGGTAAGCTCATCCCTGCAGGTACAGGTATGCCGCTTTACAAGGATATTAACATTAAGGTTGACGGACAACTTATACCAAACGAGAAAATAAAATAAGATTAAAAACCTCAGGGGCTGCTGCTTTTGTGCAGCGGCTCCTGTTTCTTGAAAGAAGGTTGGATTATGAGTAACAATTCAAAGCAGTCGTTTATGAAGAATGTCAGTATCATATTAATTGCTCAGTTACTTATTAAAATGCTCGGTTTTGTATACCGTATGGTAATAACAAACTTTGAAGGCTTCGGTGATGCGGGAAACGGATTCTATACAGCCGGATTCCAGGTGTATACTCTTCTTCTTGCAATTTCGTCTATCGGTGTGCCGAATGCTATAGCAAAAATGGTTTCGGAACGTGTGGCTCTTAACGACTACAAGGGAGCACACCGGATATTCAGAACAGCGTTTGCGTTATTTGCCGGGATAGGTGTTGTTTGCAGTGCCGCTTTGTTTTTCGGTTCAGATGTTGTTGCGTATCATATTGTGAATATGGCCGGTGTGGAATATACGATGCGTGCACTTGCGCCGTCTATATTCTTCGTATGCGTTTCCAGTGTAATCAGGGGTTATTTTGTAGGTCTTCAGAATATGAAAGCTACGAGCACGTCTCAGGTGCTTGAACAGATTTTTAAATGTGTGCTTACAATACTTCTTGTAATGCTTTCAGTCGGTCAGGCACCAAAATATATGTCAGCGTGGGCGAATTTCGCAACGTCACTTGCGACAGTTCTCAGCTTCGGATATTTGCTTATATTCTATAAAAAACATAAAAATGGAATAGATGAGGGTATTGCAAAAACAGACCTCAGTAAATATAGGAAAATATCAACCAAGAAGATGATTAAGAATATTCTTATGATATCAATTCCTATTTCACTCGGTTCAATTATAACTGCTATTAATCGTGTTATAGATACAGCAACCATAACTCGTGGGATTGAAATTGCATTCGCAGAACGTATTCCTGCATTTGGAAATAATGCAGAAATATTGTTTCCAACACTTAAACAGCTTAATGATGAAGCTGTCAGACTTGCCGGGGTTCTCGGTAAGAGTGATACTCTTATCAATATGCCGCTTGCACTCAATATTGCATTTGCAACAGTGCTTGTGCCTTCAATTTCAGGTGCACTTGCTGTAGGCGATAAGAAGGAAGCGGCAGGAAAGATTAATTACTCGTTCCTTATATCAATACTTCTAATTATCCCTTGTGCGTTCGGTTACATATCACTTGCACAGCCGATATATAAGATAATATATCCAAATGCACAGCTTGGATATGACCTTTTGCAGATCAGCTCGGTTGCACTGGTGTTTACTGCACTTAATCAGACAATGTCGGGTTCGCTTCAGGGAATGGGTAAGGTGTATACTCCGGCAACAGGCTTGCTTTGCGGATGTATTGTTAAGATTATACTGAATATTATTCTTATCAGAATACCGAGTGTAAACATCTACGGTGCGGCAATAAGCTCTGTTGCGTGTCAGATTGTTTCGTTTTCAATCTGCTTTGCGGTACTGTCTAAGAATATACCGCTTAAGATGAGCCTTACAAAATATGTGCTTAAGCCGGTACTTGCAGGACTTGCTATGGCGGTTGTTGTATTCTTTTCCTATAAGGGAATAGTTATGGTTGCCGGTTCGGGATATATTGCCAATGCAGTTTCTGCAATAGGCTCTATATGCATAGGTGCTGTAGTATATTTTGTAATTATATTCAAGCTTCATATCATGAATGAAGATGAAATAAAAATGCTTCCCGCAGGGGAGAGAATAAGCAGATTGCTTAAGAAAATAAAATTGGCTTGATTTTACAGAACTGTTGTTTTTGTTCTTCAGAATAATCTCCTGTCTTGTGAGGGCAGATTTTATATTGTTGCAGGCTATTCTCACGGAGAACCCGTCCTTGTCACCTGTCAGGGAACCTACGGAGATGACGAATTACAAGGTAGTAAAATATTTAATTACAATAAGAATATAAACAGAAATGAATATGAATATTAAAACAAACGGAATCGGGAAATCGTAAAAAATCCCGGTTTCGTTTGTTTTTTTGTGAATTAAACAATATTTTCGTGTTTTTTGGACGATTGGACAAAAAATTTATAGAAAACAAAACAAAATTGTTATATAATAGGAATATCTAATGGAAAGGAAGGTTTTTCAAAATGAAATACAACGGAAACAAAGCTGAAGAACTTAAAATTGCTTATATCGGAGGAGGCTCAAGAGGTTGGGCATGGGGACTTATGAGTGACCTTGCTTCATGCGATGATATATCAGGCGATGTTTATCTTTACGATATAGATTTTGAGGCGGCTCAGCACAATGAAATAATAGGTAATCTATATAAAGACTGTGAAGATGCAAAATCTGTATGGAATTATCATGCAGTTAAGACTGCAGAAGAAGCTCTTACAGGGGCTGATTTTGTAATCATCTCAATTCTTCCGGGAACTTTCGATGAAATGGAAGTTGACGTTCATACTCCTGAAAAATACGGCATTTATCAGTCAGTTGGTGACACATCAGGTCCGGGCGGAATTGTACGTGCGATGAGAACTATCCCGATGTACGAGGAAATTGCAGAAAACATTAAAAAATACTGTCCGAAAGCATGGGTAATCAATTATACAAACCCGATGACTCTCTGTGTTAAGACACTTTACAGAGTATTCCCTGAAATTAAGGCGTTCGGCTGCTGCCATGAAGTATTCGGAACTCAGCATGTGCTTATGAAGGCTCTTGAAGAAGTATGCGGAATCAAGGCGGAAGACAGAACTGAAATTAAAGTTAATCCTGTTGCTGTAAACCATTTCACATGGCTTACAAAGGCTACATATAAAAATATTGATTTGTTCCCTGTGTACAAGGAATTTGCAGAGAAGAGTTTAAACGGTATAGAGCAGGTTGATAAAAACTGGATGAACAACGGTTTTTCAACCGCTGAAAAGGTTAAGATGGATTTGTTCAGAAAATACGGATATATTGCAGCTGCAGGCGACAGACATCTTGCTGAGTTCTGCGAAGGCAAATGGTATCTTAAAGACCCTGATACTGTACATAGCTGGATGTTCTGTCTTACATCTGTTGAATGGAGAAAGAAAGACCTTCAGGATCGTATTCAGCATAGCATTAATAAGAGAAACGGCAGTGAGCCTGTTGAAATTAAGGGAACAGGCGAAGAGGGAATTAATCAGATAAGAGCTCTTCTCGGTCTTACTGACCTTGTTACAAATGTAAATATTCCGAACGTAGGTCAGATCCCTAATCTTCCTATGGGAGCTGTTGTTGAAACAAATGCTGTATTCCGTGCAGACTCAGTAACTCCTGTTATGGCAGGTGAAATTCCTAAGGAAATCTACCCGCTCGTTTCAAGAATATGCGGTGAGCAGGAAATGGTAAGTGAAGCTATTGCTAACAGAGATCTTGACATGATATTCAATGCTTTTGCAAACGATCCGCTTGTAACATGTAGTTACGACGAAGCTAAAGAACTGTTTAAAGAAATGGTTACAAAAACAAAGAAGTATCTTACTTCTTATGACCTTACTAACTTATAATTGGAGAAGAATATGAATATTGCAAAAAAACAAAGACCTGAAAAGGTGATTCAGTTCGGCGAAGGCGGATTTTTAAGAGGCTTTGCCGACTGGATGATTCAGAAAATGAATGATTCGGGATTGACCGATATGGGTATAGTTGTTGTACAGCCGATAAAAGACGGGATGTGCGATATGCTTACGGCACAGGATTGTGTGTATACACATTTAATCCGAGGTGTTGAAGGTGTTGAAAAAACTGTTGTTGATTCGATTTCACGCTGTGTAAAGCCTTATGATGATTATAATTCATATCTTGCACTTGCTGAAAACCCTGATTTTAAATATGTGATTTCAAATACAACGGAATCAGGAATCGTATACCGTGAGGGTGACAAGCTTGATGATGCACCATCGGTTTCATTCCCGGCAAAAGTCTGTGCACTTTTATGGAAGAGATTCAGTCTCGGTCTTGATGGATTTGTATTTCTGCCGTGTGAGCTTATTGATAAAAACGGTGCGAAGCTTAAAGAAATTATTCTTAGATATGCTGATGACTGGAATCTCGGAGTTGATTTTATTTCGTGGATAAATGAAAAGAATGTGTTCTGCAATACACTTGTTGACAGAATAAATACAGGTTATCCGAAGGGTGAAGAAACAGGTATTGACGATAATATGCTAAATACCTCCGAGTATTTCCATTTGTGGGTTATAGAAGGCGACAAAGAAGCACTTTCAGACCTTCCGTTTGATAAAGCCGGACTTAATGTTATCATCTGCGACAATCTTGAAATGTACCGTACACGAAAGGTTCGTATTTTAAACGGTGCACACACATCACTTGTTCCTTATGCACTTCTTGAAGGCTTTGATACTGTAAAGAGCTGTATTGATGATGAAAAAATGCTTACGCACATTAAAAACTGTGTATATAACGAGATTATACCGACTCTCGATTTGCCTGAAAATGAGCTTAAGGAGTATGCCGACAGCGTTATAGAACGTTTTGCGAATCCTTACATAAAGCATTTTCTGTCTTCAATTGCTCTTAACTCTGTAAGCAAGTTTAAGGTACGTGTTCTTCCGTCAATCCTTGAGTATATTAAAAGGTATGACAAGATGCCTGATACACTGTTATTTGCGTTTGGCAAGCTTATAGAATTCTATAAAGCAGGAACTCCCAATGACGATGAAGACGTTATGAAGTTCATGAAAGAATCTGATGTTAAGGATATCCTTGCAAATACAGAGCTTTGGGGAGAGGATTTGACTTTCCTTACAGATGAAGTTACCGGGAGAATGGGAAAATGATAATACATGAGCTTGACAATGTTGAAGTAAATCTTGAAAACGGACATAAATATGCACTTCGTGACATAAAGTCCGGAGAAGATATAATAAAGTACGGAAACCCTATCGGTCATGCAACGTCTGATATAAAAAAGGGTGAACACGTACACAGTCATAACATTAAAACAAATCTCAGCGGTAATCTTGAATACAGATATGAGCCATCTGAGGTGAATGATATCAAGCTTGATACGGACAGAACGTTTATGGGTTATGTCCGGGAAAACGGAGATGTCGGAATACGCAACGAGATATGGATAATAAATACTGTGGGGTGTGTAAACAAGGTTGCAAAAAAGCTCGCTGAGCTTACAGGTGCATATTCTTTCGATCATCCTTTCGGATGCTCACAGCTTGGCGGAGACCATAAAACCACACAGCTTGTATTAAGAGGTCTTGTAAATCATCCTAATGCCGCAGGTGTTCTTGTTCTCGGTCTCGGATGTGAAAATAACAATATTCCTGAATTTAAAAATGTTCTCGGTGAATATAATGAAAAACGCGTTAAGTTTCTTAACTGTCAGGATGTTGAAGACGAGCTTGAAGAGGGAGTAAGGCTTATTAATGAGCTTAAGGAGTACAGAGACACCTTTAAGAGAGAGCCTGTGCATGTTTCGAAGCTTAAGCTTGGACTTAAATGCGGAGGAAGTGACGGATATTCCGGGCTTTCGGCAAATCCGCTTGTCGGAAGACTGTCTGACAGACTTATTTCATTTGGTGGAAGCTGTGTGCTTACAGAAGTTCCGGAGATGTTCGGAGCGGAACATTTGCTTATGCAAAGATGTGAAACGGAAGAGCTGTTTGACAAAACTGTTTCTCTTATAAATGATTTTAAGGACTATTTCACAAGACATAATCAGGTGATTTACGAAAATCCGTCTCCGGGGAATAAGGAAGGCGGAATCACGACTCTAGAAGAAAAATCACTCGGTTGCGTTCAGAAAGGCGGTCTCAGTCCTGTAGTTGACGTGCTCAGTTACGGAGATGTACTTACCAAAAACGGACTTTCACTTTTAAACGGTCCCGGAAACGATATTGTAGCAGTTACAAATCTTACGGCGGCAGGTGTACATATGGTGCTTTTCACAACGGGCAGAGGTACTCCTGTAGGAGCACCTGTTCCGACTGTGAAAATCTCGACAAATGCGAAGCTTGCTGAAAGAAAGAAAAACTGGATAGATTTTGACGCTTCATCGACTCTTGAAGGAAATGAGCTGACAGACGAGTTTCTTGATTATGTTATATCTGTTGCTTCAGGCGAGGAGACTCAGAATGAGAAGAACGACTGCAGAGAAATTTCTATATTTAAGGACGGAATAGTTTTGTAAATCATAACTATATTTATTAAAAATATTGTCTTAAAACGCATGATTATTGATAATTGTGCGTTTTTTTGTTGACATACTGCGTGAGATGTGTTAAAATATTAACATAAAAATAAAAACAGCAATATTCTGGAGAGTCTTTGTTTATCAAAGCGCCGAAGGTGTCGCGGATATCGGTACGGTATCTTGCTTATCTCTCAGGCAAAAGGACAGAAATTTGTTACTCTTTGGATGCTGATATTAATATATCAGCGTTTTTTATTGCAAAAGAAAGGAATTTTTAAATGAACATTCAACAAATCAACGATGCTCTCCTTGGGGTAGTCAAAACAGTAAACTCTTATCTGTCGGATTATATTCTGATAATTCTTCTGATAGGTGTAGGTCTTTACTTTACAATAAGAACCGGATTTGTACAAATCAGATTCTTTGGCGAGGGTATGAAAAAGGTATTCGGTAAAATATCGTTTAAAGGCGGTAAACAGGAAGGCGGACTCAGCTCATTTCAGGCTCTTGCAACAGCTATTGCGGCTCAGGTCGGAACCGGTAATATCGTAGGTGCCTGCGGTGCTATTCTTACCGGCGGACCGGGTGCTATTTTCTGGATGTGGATTATTGCATTCTTCGGAATGGCAACTATATATGCGGAAGCAGTGCTTGCTCAGAAAACTAAGAAAACTCTTCCTGACGGTACAATTGCCGGAGGTCCTGTTTATTACATAAAGACTGCGTTTAAAGGGAATTTCGGTAAATTTCTCGCAGGTTTCTTTGCAATCGCTATAATACTTGCACTTGGTTTCATGGGAAGCATGGTTCAGTCGAATTCAATCAGCAGTGCCTGCGAAACCGCATTCGGTATTCCCGGGTGGATTATTGGTGCGATAATCGTAGTTGTTTCTGCATTTATTTTCATTGGAGGTGTTCAGAGAATTGCTTCTGTAACAGAAAAGCTCGTTCCTACAATGGCAGTGCTTTATCTTGTAGGCGGAGTAGTGCTTCTTATCTGCCGTGCAAAATATGTACCTGAAACATTTGCAATGATATTCAGATATGCCTTCCAGCCGACTGCTATTATCGGCGGTGGTCTCGGATATGCACTTAAAACTGCGATTAGTCAGGGTGCAAAAAGAGGTCTTTTCTCAAACGAAGCAGGTATGGGTTCAACACCTCATGCCCATGCTCTTGCTAAGGTAGATACACCGCATGAACAGGGCGTTGTAGCTATGATTGGTGTATTTATTGATACATTCTGCGTGCTTACAATGACAGCTCTTATTGTTATCTCAACACTTTACACAGGACCTGAACCGATGGTTGCAAAGGATTTTGTGGCAGAAGGTCTTGATAAAACCAATATGGTTCAGAAGTCTTTCTCTATGGTATTTGGCGGTGGAATAGGAAATGCATTTGTGGCATTTTGCCTTTTGTTCTTTGCATATTCAACAATCATCAGCTGGAACTATTTCGGTAAAATAAATGTTCAGTATCTTTTGGGTAAAAAAGCTACAATTGTATATACCGTGCTTGCACTTGTGTTTATTTTCCTCGGTTCGCTTCTTTCTAATGACCTTGTATGGGAAATGGCGGATATGTTCAATCAGCTTATGGTAATTCCGAACGCAATTGCGCTTTTTGCTCTTGGCGGTATGGTTGTTTCTGAGGTGAAAAATCATAAAAAGAAATAAGGGGGTGATTTGAATGAATTCAACAACAAAAAAAATAGTAATGGCATCAATGCTTTCAGCGCTCTGCTGTGTGGCGACAATGCTTATAAAAATTCCGTCACCTTTGAAAGGATATATGAATCTCGGTGACTGTATAGTTTTATTGGCAGGATTTATGCTGTCTCCGGTCTACGGTTTCCTTACGGCAGGGATTGGCTCGGCACTTGCAGATGTATTTTCGGGATATATAATCTATGCTCCTGCAACCTTTGTTATTAAAGGTATTATGGCGATTATTGTGCACTACGGTGTACGTGCTATGAAAAATAAGCCGGGCGGATTGCCTGCAAAAATTATAAGCGGTGCACTTGCTGAAATAGAGATGATAGCAGGATATTATATATTTGAAGGATTTATGTATGGATTTATTCCTTCACTTGTGAATATGCCGGCAAATCTTGCTCAGGGTGTTACAGGCCTGGTTTTTGGTATCGTGCTTGTAAAATTGTTTGAAAAACATAGAATTATGGATTAAAAAATGGATACGATTTAAATGACGTCACCCCAAAAAGTTTGACTTTTTGGGGTGACGTCGTTTCACATCCGTTTTTTAATCAAACATAGTTGTTGACAAATATCTGTCTCCGGTGTCAGGGAGAAGAACAACTATTCTTTTACCGTTATTTTCGGGACGTTTTGCGAGGCTGATTGCGGCATGGAGAGCTGCGCCTGAAGATATGCCGACAAGAATTCCTTCTGTCTGACCGATAAGCTTGCCGGCTGCAAATGCATCCTCGTTTTCTACGGCTATAATTTCATCATATATATCAGTGTCAAGGACTTCAGGTATGAATCCTGCGCCTATCCCCTGAATCTGATGAGCTCCGGCAGTGCCTGTTGATAATACGGCAGAAGATGCCGGCTCAACTGCTATTACTTGGATATTCTGATTTTTTGATTTAAGATATTTTCCCGTTCCTGTAATTGTTCCGCCTGTTCCGACTCCTGCAACAAATATGTCAACAGTGCCGTCTGTATCTTCGTAGATTTCGGGGCCTGTGGTATCCATGTGCGCCTGCGGGTTGGCAGGGTTTACAAACTGTCCGGGAATGAAGCTGTCAGGGATTTCTTTTGCAAGCTCCTCTGCTTTTTCTATTGCGCCTTTCATTCCTTTTGAACCGTCTGTCAGTACAAGCTCCGCTCCGTATGCTCTCATCAGCTGTCTGCGTTCTGCTGACATTGTTTCAGGCATAACTATAATTGTACGGTATCCGCGTACTGCGGCAACTGATGCAAGTCCGATACCGGTATTGCCGGATGTAGGCTCAATTATAACTGAATTTTTATTGATTTTTCCGCTTTTTTCAGCATCATCAAGCATTGCCTTTGCAACACGGTCTTTTACAGAGCCTGCCGGATTGAAAAATTCAAGCTTGGCAAGAATTTTTGCGTTCAGATTAAATTTTTTTTCAATGTTTCTAAGTTCGAGAAGTGGTGTATGACCAATTAACTGATCGGCTGAAGTATATATTTTACTCATATCTTTATCCTCCTTAATTACGATGTTTTCATAATATCATATTTTTTTTGTGATGTCAACAGGTTTTTTTCGGGATTTTTATTATGTCGAATTATGTCGTGCGATTTTTTTGTTTTTTGGTTGACATCAGACGGAGTTTGTGATATAATACAAGTACCACAGCAACAATTTTAAATATAAGCGCAGATATTTTAGTTAATATCTTTTTTCGTGTTGCCATCTTTTAAGGTAGCGCAAAACAAATTGTGTTTTGTAAAAAAAACGCAGGCTTTAATATGTATTGTTTTGTGCTATCATATTTTTAGATTGTTGTTGTGGTAACTGGAATCTGGCCTCGTTTTTTTGTGCGTGGTACAGATTTCTCTTGCCACGCATTTTTTGTGCCTGAAAAACGTGAGAATTACGAAAGGAGAAGCCTTTTATACATTCCGAAAAAATCGCTAAATTACAATTTACTATAAAAAATCTTAAGTTAATGACATTGTTCCGGTATCCAGGCGCAAGTTGAACGCATGATTGCCTCTGTTTTAAAAGTTTGAATCTGTAAGTATGAAAATAAGAAACTTGCTTTAATAACATTAGCCTGATTTTTATCTCAAATTTCTGTGATTGGTATTTCTGACAATGTATCATTTTGAAGCTTTAAGGTTTTAATTTCAAAGTTTTTTAAGCTTATCTTGAACTCTTTTTTTCGTATAGTAAGAATTATGTTCTGCGGGTTCCCGGATGATTCAAAAACTCTTAAAACTATACTGTCATCAAACTCAGAGTGTTTTATTGCACTGATTTTAACTGTGTCTGAATTTACACTAAAATAAGAATTTTCAGTTTCTGCGACTCCGTCGTGATTTGCTTCTACAATTACTGTAGGAAGATTTAAAAAGCTGTCTTCACTAATAGCTTTACTAAAGTCTACACGAAGTTTTCCCTCGTTTTCGCCTTGTGACAGATGATCAAAATCTAAATCATAGTCAAGCTCTCTGATTCTTAAATCACCATATATTGCACCTCTTAAAACTGTGAGACACAATGTTTTGTCAATCATATTGTATGAAAAGATGCTGTCGCAAATGATATTAAAATCCGATGCTTTAAGGCTGGCACCCATAGGCATATCACGTTTATTTTCATCTCTTTTTATGTACCCGTAAGGCACGCTTGCAATATGAGAATTTTCTGAAACGTCGCTTTCAAACTTTAATACATAATGCTTTTCGTTCCAGTTTACCTTATAGAAAATATCAAAATATTCTTCATTTCTATAGAATGTGTAGTACATAAAAAGAAGAGAGTTTTTGAATTTGTAATCAAATTTTATAACTGTTCTCAAAATACCTGCTTCTATGACCTTTGCGCTTAAAAATTCAAAAGTTTCAGCCTTTTCATTATATCCTGAAATGTTAAAACACCATGTGTCTCCGTCGTCAAAGTGGCATTTTGGGTGCATCAAGTTTTTAGCAAGAACCTTATTTTTTGTTTTGTCAAAAATTCGGTTTATGCATCCTGTTTTTTCTGATATTTCAATTGTCATATTATCGGTCTCGATGAAATACGGATTGATTTCATTGTTCGTCAAATCCTCTTCAGTTTTAACCACAACAAAGGTCTTATATCCACAAGGCGGAATTTCAGCCTTGAAAACAAATCTGGAACGAAATCCGGGAATTGCCGATTTTGCAAGGATAACCTGACATGGAATAACGTTACCTTTTTCATCCTGAAGAGCAATTCCTTTGTCATACCACGGGAATTCATGTGCCCATTGAACCTCCGTTTCAATAAAACCGCAAAAAGCATCGGAGTTTAAATTCCAGATGACAAGATTCCATATATCGTCGGGATTTTTTCCAATTGTTTTTATGGATTTTGTGATTTTTTGCAGAGAAAAATGCTTTATTTCATTTGCAGTTGAAATTGCACGTCCTAAGGAGTTTTTTGCGTCAAAGTACGCTTCTTTTATGCTTGCACCGCCCAAAATATCATGAAACTGATTAAAAAGAATATCGTGCCAACACTTTTCAAGGGTTTCTTTTTTCATACTTTCTGCAATAACAGATGCTTTTTCAGCGTTTAAAACAGAGTATTCTGCTATTCTATTCAATTTTTTTATGGACGGATGATTGGAATATGGTCCGAAATCTCCTGTTAAAAGTTCATCCGATACGGTGTAATTGCAGTCATTATGCTCGTCAAAGAATCTTGAAACTGTTGAAAATTCTGCGTTTTCTGTTTCATTTATCTCAGCGATAAGCTTTTTTGTGGGTGCGCCTCCGTGGTCTGTTACACCGTAAACTATTAAATTATCAGCTGTCTTATCCGATTGAGCTTTTACTGCATCTGTAACTGTTTTACTATATGCCTGTTCAATTCTGTAGCTTAAGATTTCACTTCCGTCTATACCCCGCCATTTAAAAAGCTGAGAATCAAGCGTAAAATGAGGTTGTTCAGGTCTTACGAAGCAATAGTTTTTAATATGGCTCTTTGCTAAAATTTGTGGTAATGCAGGACTATGACCGAAGCTGTCGATATTAAAAATAGTATCGGAAATTTTCCCGAAATTCTCCTTTAAATATTTTTGTCCGTAAAGTCCTTGTCTTGCATAGCTTTCGCCCGTTGCTGAGTAGCAGTCCGGCTGAACCCACCAGCCTTCGCATATATCCCAGCTGCCTTCGGCTATTCGCATTTTTATCTCTTCAAACATTTCGGGGTCGGTATTCTTTATCCACTCAAATACGGGTGGGGTTGCAAAGGAATAGATGAAGTTTTCGTCTTCTTTCATCCTGTCTAATGCCGAGCGGAAAGTTGCTCTTATTGAAGACAAAGCCTCATCCCACTTCCAGAGCCACACGGGATCGAAATGAGTGTTTCCTATCATATATAATTTTTTCATAATATTTTAGTTTCCTTTCAGCTCTATTATAAGCACTGCCGGCTCTAATGGCTTTATCTCGGTATTTACCGTGATGTTATTTTTATCTGCCGCAAAATCACATTCTTCAAGGCTGCCGCAAGGCGATAAAAGCTTAACCGATTCAACACAGCCGCCAGCATATAAATTACAATTTACCTGTTAAGTTAATGACATTTCGGCTTTATTTGCTTTTTCATAACCTCCTCCTATTTCACAGAGAGTTCAACTTCAAGATATTCTATCGCTTTCTGAGCATAGAAATAACTTCCTAAATTCTGTGGATGTGTCCCGTCCGGTAACCACATATTCCATGGAATAATTCTTTTTTTAACTTTATCGTATGCAGCATTTGCCCTTATTTCTGTTTCAATTTCAATTACCTTACGGATGGATACTCATTTCCTAAAAGATATAATGGTAACTCATCTTCTTCAATCTCAGGGAATCTTCCGGTTGGCTCGTAAAAACGATTATCTACCCTGTCATCATTTACCTTTGATACTTCTCCGAGGAGTGTCTTTCCACCCTCAGCCCAAAAAGAATGATACATTCCCTGCTGTATAGAAATACTTTCTCCCGGTTTTATTCTGACTTCGCTTCCTGCTTTCACTGTGAAATGACGACCATCCATATATATATCCACATCAGTATCAGCAAATTGTTCATCTTCGGTTGAATTATAAACCTTTACTATCAAATCTCCGCCACCGCGATTGATAATATCCTCCATTTTACTCCAATGGAAATGGTATGGTGTCACTTGACCTTCTTCTACTATAAGCAGCTTTTCTGCATATGGTTTTACATATTTTTTGTCACTGAAATTTCCATTTCTGATTGTAAACATCAAAAGACCAATTTTAAAGAAATCACCCGAACCAAAATCCGTAATATCCCAACCAAGCATATTATCTCTGATTTCATCATACTCATGTCCTTTTTCTTTCCATTCTTCCGGGCTCCAAAAAGCAAAAGGCGGTAATTTAAAGTTCATTTCGTTGATGAAATCAACGGCTTCACGCATAATTTTATTTAACTCAGATCTTTTCATAGTAAAATCCTCTTTTCTTTTTTTCGAATTATAACATTTTTGTATTGACAATGCAAGTAATTTATAGTACAATAATAAGACAAATTTTAACATTTAATAGGGGAATAAACGAAAAATATTACACTTAGAATAGGAAAGTGAAAAACAAATGAACTATTATGCTTTCAGTACATCTACGCAAAGGGAATTTCAATGCGAGTATATGATTGATGTTTTTTGCATAATTCATGTACACGGATATTTTGAACTGATTTTTGTGATTGATGGAGAAATCGATATACAGACCGAAAATGCTGATATTACTTTGCGTGCAGGGGATATGACCATTATTATGCCTTATGAGGCTCACGGATTAAAAACCTTAACAAAATCAAAGATTCTGGTGATGGAATTCCCGATAGAATATGTATCCGAATACAAAAAGGTTTTTGAAGGAAAATCCTTTAAAACTCCGGTTGTGAATATGAGCGAGTTGCTTAAAGGTTTAATTTCTGAACTCATAAAGGAACGAGATAAAGATGTTTTTGAGAAAAAAGCTATAATATACCGTTCTGTTTCTGAGATTATGAAAAAATCTGAGCTTACAACGGTCGATGCTGTCCCGAACGATATTATCAGAAAAACAGTAAGGTACATATCGGAAAATTATGCAAATGATCTCAGCCAACAAAAGGTGGCATCCGCAATTGGTGTTTCAGCGGTACATTTAAGTCGTGTTTTGAGCAGACAGCAAAATTTCGGATTTGTTGAAATTGTGAATTCTGCAAGAATAAAAGAAGCGAAAAAGCTTATGGAAGAAACTGATATGTCTGTTACGGATGTAGCATTCATGGTTGGCTTCGGGAGTATCAGAAATTTTAACCGTATATGCAGGAAATATTTTAACTGTACACCGAAGGAATTAAGAAATCCGGAAAAAGTAGAGTTTATGACAAAAAAAGAAACAATGCAAATTTAGTCTGAATGACACTAAAATAAAAAAACCGCCAAATGCTGAAAATCAGCATTTGTGCGGAATTTCTGGCACCCCCAGCGCGAGTCGAACGCACGATTTGCCCTTAGGAGCAAAACGTATCATATCATATAAAAATATTTTTGTCAATATAAAATGTAATTATTTATTTATATTGTCGAAGGTAATAAAAATGTAAATCTGAGGCTGTGAAAAAAAGTTTTTGGATAGTGATATGTCCGGGCTGAATTATCCGCCCGGATATACATTTATCCCTTCCAGGAAGGATTGAAGCTGCTTATATCACAGCCGTTTAATGAAAGTGTTCTGTAGTATGTAAGAACATCATCAACTTTTTTATCTTCATTATTTATAAATCTCATTGAATTATACTCACTAAGATTCCATACCATATGATTAGTGTTCCATGAATTGAATTTTTTTACATCAAGTTCTTTCATTTTTTCTACGTAATCATTGAATACCGTAAGAGAACAGTGAACCCATGGCATGATATTATAAACATCAATTCCGTATTTTTCAAGCTCCTGATATTCTTTTATATGTGAAAATGCTATGTCTGGTCTTGTTCCGTAGTTTCTTCTGATGATTTCGGTATCCTGACTTTTTCTGATATATTTATCCATGTCAATTGTTCCGTCATCGGCAAGACATCCGTCAAGGTCTTCATATGTTTCCATATCTGACTGAGAAGCGGAATCTATCAGTCCCTGAGATGCCCATGCTTCTACATCAAGTCCGAGATGCTTTGATGTAGCAAGTCCGTAGTCTGTAAGGACGTTTATTTTAATGTGCGGTTCAAGACGGTTACGGAGGTTTCGCATAAATTCTGTCATGAATTCACACCATACTCCATGTAACCTTTTGTCTGTTATCGGAAGAATCTTCGGATTAATACCCGGATACAGCTCTTCAAATCTGTCCAGGACAGGCTGTTCGAATCCGATATGGATACCTCTTATGAATATAAGGCTTACACCGTCAAATCCGTAGCTCATGTCGTTAAGGATATGTTCAATCATATATTCCTGTGTTTCCGGATATGCGTACGAACATACGTTTATTGTTCTGCCGTCTCTGTTTTTACAATAGAGATGCTTGTTTTCAGCAAAGAAATTTTTGTTAAAAAATTTCGGACAGGGAGGTGAAATAAAGTTTCCTGCACTCATTCTGAGACCGGCATAGATTTTAAGACCTATTTCATGTCCGTATTCAATTTGTCTTTTATACAGTTTTGCGGCATCGAATTTATTTCCCTGCCATTCGGGCGGTATATGCTCCTGAAACGGAAGATGCGTATCATATTTGAGTTGGTCTCTGTATATAAATGTTTCTATCTGACAGAAATCTATATTTGAGTTTTTCAACGCATGAAGCTTTATAAGTGTTTCATCTATGTTTTCAAACTTTTCTTCTGAATACTGATCTGTATCTATATGCCCATGAATACATCTTACCGGCTCCGAATTATAATTTTTAATTTCTTCGTCACCCATTTTTTCGCATCTTATCCATACAAGATTTGATGTTTGTTTTCTGTATGTATCGGGTTTTTTAAGGATAATCTGTTGCCCTGTAAGGTCGGCACTTTTCCAGTAAAATTCCTGCATATATTCATATTGCATCCATGGAGTCGGATTGCCCTGAGGCGGAGTTCTCATTCCTGTAAAGCATAAGTCATCTGTAAGCTTTATGTGTGTATATGTGTCATTTCCAATATTTATCATACAACAATATATACGATGCCACCCTTCCAGATTGATATCAAGCATAATATTTTCGGGATTCACTCCTTCAGGAGTAATAAGAAGATTACCTTTTCCGAGTTTTGTTTCGTATGGAATACTTGTCCATTTTCCTTGTTCATTTTCTTTGGAAATTATATTTTTATTTACTGCGATTTCCGGTAAATTGAGAAATAATGCCATAGTAATTATGCTCCTTTTTTTTCGAACATTATAACATACTTCATTTTAAATGTCAATTGGAAATTCCTATACACATTTCCGGACAATTACAATTCAAATTCATATTTTTTTCGCTAAAAGTGTATCGTATTGTACAAATGTGAATGAATTAGTGTAGTATTTAACATTTACATTCAAATTCAAAAATGCTATAATGAGATAAACGATGAATGGGGGGATTGTATATGAGCATCAAATGCTTGAAAGAATTTGATTTATGCATTGAAAATCCTGATTATTTCGGGATTGTACCGGTAAATATGGGTGGGGGAAAAAAGGCTTATTTCTGTGCATATTCCGGTGATGATGTAGATCCCGGAGAAGAGTATTTTTATTTTCCTGAGGACACAATGAAATTTGCACTTTTTGATGCTGACGGAAAAAGACTCTGGACAAAGGATTTAGGTAAAGCCGTTATACCGGGAACATGGTTCTGTCCTGCACTTCCTCTTGATCTTGATAAAGACGGTATTGATGAAATTTACTTTGTAAATAATCTTAATCCCAAGGCACCGCTTTCTATGGTAAACAGACGGCTTGAAGCCATTTCTCCGATTAACGGTGAAACAATCGGACAATGGGAGTGGCCTATGAACACATTTGATGACAGACTTTCCCTTTGCTACAGATTTTATCTTGTTGCAGGGTATTCTCACGGAGACCCCGTCCTTGTTACCTGTCAGGGAACCTACGGAGATATGTATCTTCAGGGTTACGGTCCCGGAATGGTAAAAAAATGGGACAGAAAAATACCCAAAGATGAAGGCGGTCCTAAAGCGAGTCATCTCACACCCGTTATTGATATAAATGATGACGGTGTTGATGAGCTTTTCTGGGGAGAACGTCTTATCAGTCTCGAAACCGGAGAGGATGTTTTCTGTTTCGATAGATCCTTTGAAGGGCACTCTGATATAATAATGCCGTTTGTAAATTACGATACCGGTAAAAAGTATCTGTATACTGCAAGAGAAGATCCTGAATTTGAACCGCCCAGAGTTGTTACATTTGATGCCGAAACAGGTGACGTTCTCTGGACAGCCCTCGAAGAAGGACATATGCACTACGGATGGCTCGGTGTTTTCGGAGATGAGCAGAACGTAAAAAGAGTAGCCGCTGCAACACGGTTCATTCAGCATATAGGAGCAAGCGGTAATGAAATTACCGGGCAAGAGCAACATTATTATGATGCATTCACCGGAGAGGAATTAAATATTATCCTTCCCTTCCAAGGATATGATGCAATGCCCATTGACATAAACGGTGACGGATTCTCTGAATTTTTCTGTATGTCAGGTGAGCACGCCGGAAGCATCTTCGACCGACACGGCAATCTGCTTTTCAAAATTGACGGTGAATTCAAATATCCCAGAAGTGCACGTCTTATTTCAGAAGTTCCTTGCGAACAGCTCATTATAAAAGACAATCGCGGTCATGTCCAAATATATGGAGATGACGAATCCCGAGGCAGTAAAATATTTAATTACAAACATGAATACAAAGGGTATCACGATTTTTGTGAAAGGCTGATGTTATCGGGGTATAACAGAATCTTAAGCCACAGTATGTGCTGCATCTGAATAAAATCGCCCATATCACTACTGAAACAAACAGGGCGGTACCGACGTACAGCACCTGTTTGCCTCAGCAGCAATCTGAACGATTTTATTTCAGATGCAGGCATATGAATGAATGCCATATCACTACTGAAACAAACATAGCGGTACTGATGTATAACTTAGCTGAATTTGCCTGACAGCAAGCTGAATTGTAATTTATCGCTCTGTGATAAATTACAATTTACCGGTCAAGTTAATGACATTGACCGACATCCTGTGTATTAATCACAACAATAATACCAATCAGAAAGGAATAAAATAAAATAAGATGACTTGTTTAGAAAAAGTATATACAAGAACTATAGAACGAGCGGAGGGTGATATTCACTCCGGAGAAGAAATGGATATCTGGCAATGGTATCAAGGAGTAGCACTTTATGGACTTGTAAAGGCTTACGATAAAACAAATGACGAAAAAATAATATCTTTTATAAAAAACTGGGTTGATTATCACCTTGATGAAATGAATTTCGGATACAGCATAAATACAACTGCGCCGCTTCTTGGCGTTATAAAGCTTCTGGAGCTTGAACCGGGAAATGAGAGGTATGAAAAAATATGTGCTTCGTTTGCTGAGTGGTGTATGGCGGAAGAACCCAGATGCGAACGAGGTGTGTTTGAGCATACTTGTACTGAAAATAAATACGATAATCAGGTATGGGCAGACACTTTGTTTATGGGATGTATATTTCTCGTGAAATGGGGAATTTATACGAATAAAGATATGTACATAAAAGAGGCAATGAGACAGTTCAGACTCCATTATGAATTTCTTAGCGACAAAGAAACAGGACTTATGTATCATGGATATGATTGCAGTGAAAAATCACAGAAGGGAGTACTTTGGGGACGTGGTAACGGATGGTTTGCGGTTGCCGCACCTGAGATTCTCGGAAAAATTCCGAACAACACACCGGGATATGAGATTATAGTGGAAGACTGGAAAAAAATGCTCGGTGCAATTATGAAGTATCAGAGAGAAGACGGAGGCTGGTCAACGGTGGTTGACAGACAGGATACATATCTTGAAATGTCTGTAACAGCGGCTTTTTCATATTCTCTTTATAAAGCTGTGGAGTTTGGAATTGGCGATGAAAAGTATCAGACAGCGGCAGATAAGGCACTTGAAATTCTAAAAAATCACGTTGACGAAGAAGGTAATGTCCTGAAAGGTTCAATAGGAACTTGTGTTATGGAGGATTACGTTAAATATAACGATGTACCTTACGGATATACCTGTTCAACTCAGGGACTTGCAATGATAGCGCTTACGTTTGAATAATCTTTCCAGGGGGTAACCGGTATGGATATTATATATGTTGATGCGGAAGAATGTTATGCCAATATAACAAGACGTAACTCTTTCGAAATGTCACATCTTCATTATCATCGGTGTTATGAGATCTATGTTGTCATAGAAGGGGAAATAGAATTAGTTATTCAGGATAAAATATTTCATGGTGGCGAAGGTGACGTTTTTCTTGTACCGGAAGGATTTTTCCACAGAACAGCATGTAAAAAATTCTGTTTAAGAATGGTAATTAATTTTTCTCGTGAATGGCTTAATTCGTATTTCAGAGAAAGTACAGTTTCAGAACTGCTTAAATGTTTTGATGTATTTCTTATAAAGCTTGACAAGAAAAAGATTGCAGAAATAAGAAATATAGGTAATAAAATTCAGGACTACAATCATAATGACGGGATTCATCATGCTTTGTGGATGAGTGAGATTTTATATACCTTATCTGAAAATATAAATTACAACTATAAAGAGAGTAGTATAACTTCATCGGTGCTTGCTTCGGAAATTCTCAGTTATGTCAACGAAAATTACAAGACACTTTTTGAAATAGGTGAGATAGCGGAAAAATTTTATATATCCAAAGTGTATCTCAGCAGGATTTTTAAGAAATATACAGGTGTTACTGTCATGACGTATCTTAATAACTGTAAAATGAAATCTGCGCACAGTATGCTTGTGGAAACGAAGAAGCCGATTTCTGAAATAGCTGATGAATGTGGTTTTACATCGCCATCGTATTTCAGTAAGGTTTTTAAAAAGGTTTACAGGATGTCTCCTGTAGAGTACAGAATGAATAACCGATAAAACAAAGGAAGGGAGAGTTTCAAAATGAAAATCAAGAAGATATTGTCATTTCTGATGTCTGTATCGCTTTCGGTGTCTGTTTTACCGTCTGTTGTTTCTTTTGCGGCGAATAATGTTGGTGTAAAACCTGTTGACTGGTATTTCAGTAATAATACAGGAACAGGAATATGTATAGTTACAGATGAAAAAGCCCATGGCGGTCAGTGCTCGATGCTTGTCACAAACGGTACAGGCTATGCACCGGGTATGTATCAGGACATTTTCTATTATGTCAATGTTGAAGAAGGAAAGACATACGAGCTCGGTTGCTGGGCGAAGGGTGTAGGAGTGACAGGTGCAGTAATGGGAGTTGACTGGGGTTCGCAGGTCAATATTACACCATTTTATAACTTTGACTGGATTGAATGCAGAGGGAAGTTTACAGCTGCTAAAACAGGCAGATCTTCGGTGCAGATAAGACTTACAAACAAGGTTGAGAAATTGTATATTGATGATTTGTTTATGTATGAACTGGATGCAAGCGGAAACAGAGTGGGAGAAAACATTTTTAATAAAACAGGTTTTGAACTTGACGACTCCGACGTTACATACCGTGCACCGAAGCTGTCTGAACAGCAGAAGAAAATGCTGGAAATCCGGGAGAAGGGAGTTTCGCCTAAATCGTATGTTGAAGCTGTTTATACGATGCTTCAGAGTATTCCTGTTTTCAAAAGTAAAGCAGAGGTTGATACATACGGGGAAGAATGGGAAAATGTTGCTTCTGTATCAATGCCAGATGAAAACTCTGTCAATACGGTAAAGGAATATAAGGGCTCGGAGGACTTATCATTCGACTTTAAAATGGCACATGACGATGATAATTTTTATCTTTATGCAGTCAGACTGGACGATACGGATCTGCGTGTCAATGACGCGGCGGGAGTTGCCGAGTATGAGTTGCAGGTAATGTATGCCGGAGCGGCACAATATAAAGGAAAGCTTTTCTATGTTGACAGTATACAGTTTGCACTTTCCGACGGAACAAACACATATGAATTCGGAACTGTGCATGAAGAAAGCGGAACAAAGCTTCAGTGCTTCAGCGGTAATGCTGATGAGGAGGCACTTTCGAAAGCAAAGGTACAGACGAGAAAATCGGGTAAGGTAACATATTACGAATTTGCGATTCCATGGGATATAATGTTTGGAGACAAACCCGAATCCGTACTTTTTGACATAATGTCAAATGATAACGACGGTTCCGGAAAAATAGGATATATTTCCCTCGGCGGTGCAATCGGACAGAGCGTAAATACGGAGAGATGTAAAAGATTACAGCTTAAGGAAAACAGTGATTTTTATCAGATTGTTGAAGATACCGAAGATGAAAAGGAAGCAACTTTTGAACTTAATTACAATTACTATATTGTAAATAATACATCGAATGAAAGAGCGTTTACTCTTTCACTTCCTCAAAGTGAACCTGTAAATCTTACAGTCCCGGCAAATTCAGTGTGTTACAGAAAGGTTCCTGTTAAGTTTGACACTGCCGGAAGCTATAATCTTACATTTTCTGCGACAGACAGCATCAGCGGTGTGTCAGAAACTTCTGAGATTACAGCTGAAATAACAGATTTGTACGTGTCCCTTGAAAAGTATAAAAAGAGAATGGAAGTGATGGAAAGCGAAACGCTTCCTGCTCTTATAAAGCTTCGTGACGAAGCGAATGCCAAAGGAATTACAACTCAGTACGAAGATATTACAATTAATGTGCTTGAGCAGCAGATTCCGTATATGCTTGAAGATATAAGAAATAAAGTATCGTATCATCTTGACTATAATGTAGGCGCACTTGAGAGAATGGCTAAAGAGGCGGAGACAGCAATACGCGCTTACATGGACGGAACAAAAACACCGCTGACATCACCGCAATTTAAAACAAGCTATGTTACACGTCAGGGTGTGTCGGAATTCGCACAGACTGAAACGGGTGAAATCAGACCAACGTTTTTTGTGGGCTATGGACATTTTTCAAACCTTGCGGATGAAATGCCAAAGCTTAACGACTACGGTGCAAATTTCATTCAGAACGAAATTCCGACACAGGAAGTTATCAGGATTAATGATAAGGGTGAATTGTATGTGAATATGGCATACGTAAATTCTCTTGAAGCGAGAGTTAAAAGTGCCGCTGAGCATAATGTACAGTTTGATTTTCAGCTTCCTGTGCATTATGTATCGCTGATACCGGATATAAATAAACATTATACGGATTTCACATGGAATTCACAGATAGTTAAGGACGTAATGTCTCTTTTATATGAAACAGTTATTCCTATAATGGTTAAGTATGATTCGATTCACAGCTTTTCAATTTCAAACGAGCCGGCAAGCAGACTTCGGAATATCGAATCAAATCTGATTTATTACAGAGACTGGCTCAAAAGCACCTATAATAACGATATATCCGCACTCAACAAAAATTATCAAACCTCTTATGCAAGCTTTGAAGAAATTACCATTCCCGAAGAATGGTATACCGGAGATAAATATCAGGAGGCTGTCGGCTGCCTGAATCCGGATACATGGGAGCTTGGTACGCTGAACGCCTACATGGACTGGACAAAGGCATCAAGACAGAGTAACGCTGATTTTCATAACTGGATGGCTGACAGTGTAAGAAAATTAGCGCCGGGAATTCCTGTTCACTTTAAAGTCGTCTGCCCGATGCTTTCGGAGGATGAACCATGGGCAAGACATTATCTCCTTCAGTGTATGGATATGGAAATGCTTACGGATGCATATGACCTGAACGGAAACGACGCATGTAACTTCCCGAGAAGAGGTCAGGAGATTCTTGATAAAATGGCATGGTACGATTATCTTATGAGTCTTAAGAAAGCTCCCGTTATAAACAGTGAGGACCATATTGTTCTTGACAGAGATATCAGATATAACGAGGAATACAAGTACCATTACTATACCGATATGTGGCAAGGTGCGATTCACGGACGAGCGAATACTGCTATTTGGGTATGGGGGAGAGACCATAGCTTTACTGCGACGCAGAACGGAAGCGGTATTATAGTCCGTCCCGATTGTATCGAAGCAGTTGCTAAGTCACAGCTTGACCTTAACAGACTTGCGTATGAGGTGACAGCACTTCAGAATGTCAAGCCTGAGGTTGCAATTTACTATAATTTTGATGTACGTCTCAGAAATACACAGTTTGAACGTGCGATGAATCTCGCTTACAGTGCTTGTACATACAGCGGTCAGAGAGTGCATTATATGACAAATGCTCAGATAAAGAAATATGCACTTGAAGATTACAAAATAGTATTTCTTCCGGAAGTAAACAACATGGATAATGAACTTCTTAAGTACTTTGAAGAATATGTCCGCAAGGGCGGAAAGCTTGTAATAATGGGCAGAGATACGCTGTCACAGGATATGTACGGAAGACCTACAGATGAGAGAATAAGACAGTATCTTTTCGATAATGCACTTGTTGTTGATACCGAGGGCACTGATGAAAATTCATATTTGCTTGTAAAACCGACATATGAAGAGCTTTTCCCTGTTGTTTACAATTTGTTTGACAGTCTGGGAATGCAGGATGTTAAGGTTATAGACAACGAAACAAACCTTCCTGTTTTCGGCTGTGAAATAAATGAGACAATATATAACGGAAAGAGAATTGTCAATATCGTAAATTATTACGAAGATGTTGTAAAGGACGTACGTATAGAGGTTAATGGGCAGCCGATAGAAAGTGCTGTGAACAGATTTACCGAGGAGACAGTGGATTGTAAATCGATTAAGCTTAAGCTTAATGATCCTGTGTTTCTTGAGTTTTAAGGAGGAGAGAATATGAACAAAAAAATTATTTCAGCAATACTTAGTTTTTCTCTTGTGTCGGCGGTCGGATTTGTCTATGCTGATGCCCCTGCGGTAACTGCAGATGATGAGCTTGACGTAATTTGCGGACTTGATGAAACAATGGAATATAAAATAGACCTCGGGGAATGGACTTCTTATACAGGAAGCATACGCGGGGACTTGTCGGGAAATCATCTTGTGTATGTGAGGTATTCCGGTACAGAGGATACTGAGGCAAGTGAAAGCACAATGCTTGTGTTTACCGATGAGGAGAAATTTGTTCCCGGGCAGGTTGGTATCAGTGTAAAGAACAGAAATTCAACACTTACAGTTGAAGGAAATGTTCCCGGCGCAGAAAATGCAAATGTATTTATTGCACTGCAGAACAACGAAAATCCTGCTGTATATCTGCTTTTAAAGCAGATAACAACTGATGAAAACGGAGATTTTGTATATGAGACAGAGCTGAGTGACGAAATAGCAGGAGCTGATGCATCAGGTACATATATTTTAGCAGTTAATTCTGATAAAGGTCTTATTTCCGAAAAGCTTACCGTAAATTATGGGAGTAAGCCTTCAAGAAAATCTGCAATTGGTGCATTAAACGACAATGCAGAAAATCCGGATGCTGTTTTTGATGCAGATTCAGAATATTGTAATGCACTTTATTCGCTTGGATTTGATGTTGACAGATATAACAGCGATGAGGATTACAAAGAAATTGTAAATACGGTAGTTGCAGAAGATGTTAAAGACGGCGGATACAGCGAGGATGATGAATCACAGGTAAACTCTGCGGCGGATTTGTGTGAGCTTATATATTCAATTGATACCGAAAGCAATCCTGCAGAGCTTCAGAGTATTCTTCTTGAAAATGCTGAAATTCTTAATCTTGAGTTGGATGGAAAAAAACATAGTGAGCTTTGCAAAGAAGGTGAAGCGGATGTTCTTTCGTGGGTATATGAGTATATTATATCGAGTGAAATCAGAACAATTGATAGTCTTGGTGAAATGTACAAGGAGTTTATTGTCTGGTACAAAATAAATAATGCCACATATATGACAATTGAAGATGTTTTCGGGGATAAGGCAAAATTTCTTGGGCTTGACAGCGAGTCTTGCTATAAAGAATATCTTGAGCTTGACAGTAAGACATCTGTTAATAAAGAGATAATAAAAAGCATTAAAAAGAATGTTGTTGACAATATTGATAATCTTGTTGATATTATTGAATCAGCTCTTGACAGCGCTGACAATAAAAAGAAAACACCGGGTAAATCAGGTGGTGGCGGAGGTGGCTCCGGCTCAGGCGGAAAGCTTCCTGTTGTCGGAACTCCTGCAGGTACAGAAAATGCAGAGGTAGTAGTGCCTGATAATACAGAAAAAACCGGGTTCCCGGATATGGACACTGCAGAATATGCGAAAAATGCTGTATCGTCACTTAGCGAAAAAGGGATTGTATCAGGATATGAGGACGGAACTTTCAGACCGAACCTTGAAGTGACACGTGAGCAGTTCGTAAAAATGCTTGTTGAAGCATTTGATATTTCATCAGAAGGTGTGACGGAGTTCGGTGATGTTCCGCATGATGCATGGTACAGAGACTATATTTCAGCTGCTTGCAGTTACGGTCTGGTAAATGGTATTGGAAATAATATGTTCGGAACAGGAACATCTGTTACAAGAGAAGACCTTTGTGTAATGATTTCAAGGCTGATTGAGAAAAAAGGTATTGAAATCGGGAACAAAGTCGGAAGCAAAAGCTTTTCAGACAGTGACAGTATTTCTGATTATGCACGTAACGCAGTTGATTTGCTTACAGGAGCGGGTGTGGTAAACGGAGTTACAGATTCTGAGTTCTGCCCGAAAGACTCTGCTACAAGAGCACAGTGTGCTGTTATAATTTACAGAGTGCTGAATCTTATATGACGGAGGTGTTTTGAATGAAGAAAATATTAACTGTTATTTTACTTACAACAATGCTTATGCCGTATGCATATGCCGCAGAAGTTGATGTTTATGACGTTGATGATAAACGTGTTCAGGAAGCTATAAACTTCTTTGACGATCTTGGACTTGTGAGCATTTATAAAGACAACAGCTTCAGAGGATTTGAAAAAGTAACACGCCGTGATATGGCAATTCTTATACATGAGATGCTTGGTGGCGGAGTCGGAAGCTGTAATTATAAGGATGTATCTTCTGATGATGCCGGATATGATGCCATAGGATTTGTAACAGGCAGAAAAATAATGAATGGTACGGGAGACGGTAAATTTCGACCTGACGATTACATTATGTGCCGTGACGCTGTAAAAACCGTAGTAAGTACACTCGGTTATGAAATGACAGCACAGCAAAAGGGCGGATATCCGAACGGTTATATAACAGTTGCCAATGAGCTTGGAATTACAACTGACTTTAATATGACCGAATCTATCACAAAGAACGAATTGTTTGTACTTTTACATGAAGCTTATGATGCTCCGATTATGACATATGAAATGGAATCAGGCAAGGTATCTTACGGAAGCGACGAGGATGTTACATTGCTGTCGTATTACAGAGATATATATGAATACAAAGGAATAGTAACAGGAAGCTATCTTACAGAGCTTAATCAGTACGGTGAAACAAGTCTTACGGAAAATCAGATTATGATTGACGGTGTTGTGTACGAAACAACAGTTTCCAATCCGGAAAGATTTTTAGGCTATTATGTTGAGTATTTTGTGGAAGAAAAAGAAGATGACACTGTAGTATCGCTTAAGCTTCATAAGTCAAATAAGGAAATAACCGTTCAGGCTGAAGATATTCTTCCCGAATCGACAAAGTCGCGTTTCAGCTATACTGATGAGAATAACAAAACGAAATCAGTTAATATATCACCTGTTGCGGATTTTGTGTATAACCGTGAGGCGGTTCCGGGTTTTGACGGAAAGAAGCTTATTCCCGGAAACGGATTTGTAAAGCTTCTTGATAATGACGGAGATTCAAAATATGACGTTGTATTTATTGAAGACTACGAAACATTTCCTGTTGAACGTATAATGACAAACGGAGTTCCGGTAAATAAATTCAAATCAGACGGAACACAGCAGCTTGACATAGGCGAGTTTTCAAAAACAGACGTTATCGAGATTGAGAAAAACGGGGAAAAAGTATCTGTTAATGATTTAAAGGCAAATGACGTTCTTTCAGTTATGATTTCTGAGTCCGGAAAGATACTGACAGCTGAGGTTTCATCAGAATCTGTTACAGGTACAGTGACAGGGATAAATAATAATGAGGGAACAGTTACAATCGATAATACTTCAGAATATATCATAACTCCTGAGCTTAAGAGAGCATGGGAAAACGGTGATGTGAAAAAGCCTGCCCTTAACGAGTTTTGCACAGTTTACATTGATGTATTTTCGAATGCGGCATATATTTCAATAGGAACGACAGGCAACATCTATGGATATTTAAGGAAAATAACATATAACGAAGATGCTGAAAGCGCACAGTTCCGCGTGTTCAATATTGCAGACGGAAGCTGGAATACTTTTGTAAGTCATCCGAAAATGACGGTAAACGGTACTGAAGTTAAGGATTTTTCAAAAATAAGAAGCTTTGTGACTGAAAAACAGCTTATAAGATTCAAGGCAAGCGGTGACGGTAAAATAAGAGAGCTTGAAACTGCAACTATATATACTGCAGATGAACAGGCACAGGCTGTGGAAAATGATAAATTCCGTGCAATGGCTACAACGACAAGTACACGCTGGAGATATCAGAATGCTTCTATAAATTCTCAGTATTATATGACAGACGATACACTTGTAGCATACATTCCTGTATCAGAATCTCATGCTGATGAAGAATCGTATTACGCACTTGAAAAGTATACTTCTTACAAGGGCGATTCAATTCATAACTTCCAGGTGTTTGATTATGATGAAGAAATGTGTGCGAAGGTCCTTCTCCGTTATGGTGAAGGCGGAGGCGGTTCAACTGATGTGTCAACAGGCGGATTCCTTATAATAGATGAAGTTTACGAATCGCTGAACGGTGACGGTGACGAGGTTGCCGCAGTTAAATGTCTGTATGGCGGACGTGAAATCACATTATATACTACAGAGTTCTCAAAAGAATTGTTCATGGACGCACAAAAGGGAGATATCGTTCAGGTTTCACTTGATGCTGACGGAAGACTTTTTGCAGAGGAAGAAATATTTACTGTTTTAGACGGCTGGATAACTAAACCGACCTACGTAACTAATTTCCATGACCTCAGAAATATAATTGCCGCTGAAGTGTCAAGAGTCGGAGAAGTTACAAACGGATATACAACAACAGGCGGAGATTACAACTTCAGACATGGCGGAAGTGTATATGTATATGACATGAAAAATGATGAATTTTATGTCGGAACAAAAGCCGATATGGAGGTCGGGGATTTTGTTGTAATACGTTACAGAGAATCCTCAGTTCAGGAAATAGTGGTTTATAAGAGACAGGAGGGAGAAAAATGATAAAAAAAATATACGCTTTTATATGTACTCTTGCATTGGTATCATCGTTTATGCCCTCAACTGCTATGGCATACGAATATGAGCTCACAGGCTGGAGAGGTGTTTCCTTTAATAATCTGACAAAAGGTGTTGACTGTGATTTATATGTTGATACAAAAAATGCATATGAGGGAAAAGCCTGCCTTTATATAAAATACAACAAAGGATATATGGCAAATACGTATATGCACATAATGCTTGGCGGAACAGCACCGCTCAGTTCAAAGCAGTATAAGCTTTCATACTGGCATAAGGGAAACAATGCATCAAGTGGAAGTGCAAAATGGAAGTGGGAATGGACTAATATCAATGACGGTCAGTTCGGAGCGATAACTTCTGAATGGACATATAATGAAATGCTTTTCTATCCGTCTTCCGACAGTATGCAGCTTAATCTTATTATAGAAAAGAGTCTTGGTGATTACTGGATTGATAACATCAGACTTGAAGAAGTAGACGGAGACGGCACTAACCTTATTACCAACGGTGATTTTGAAAGCTGTCCGACAGACAAGCCTGAAAATGTTACAGATGCAAGAGTTGTTGCCGGTAACGGAAGACTGACATTAAAGTGGAATAATCCCGGAACGGAGTTTTACAATACACGTGTTTATGAGCTTAAGGATGACGGAGGCGAAGAACTGATACTTGAAACAGAGGACAACACTCAGACAGAGCTTCGTGTGGACGGACTTGTAAACGGTAAGCTCAGCAAATACAAGATATGCACCGTTTCAAAGTACAATGTTGAAGCTGACGGAGTTCTTGTTTTCGGAGTCCCCGAAAGCGATGCCGTGTCTGTTTCGAATGTATCGACACGAAACGTGAGAAACTTCAGGTTTGTACAGGCAGACATTATAAACAGCAGTGTCGGTGACGGTGCAGAAATTACTATTGTGGCATCGGCATACGTTGACAGTAAAATGGTAGATTACAAGTCGCAGACAAATATCCTTAATAACGGTGATATAAAGAATTGCCTGCTAAGCTTTACAGATTTGCCTGCGGAAGCGAAAATCGAAATTTATCTTATTAATAATCTGACAGACTATATGCCACTTGCTTCTGTGGCATATAGTGAGAACTGATAATTATTTGTTATATGACTGTTCGGGCACTGTCATATGACATTAATTATAAATTAAATTCCTGAAAGGAGAAATAAAAATGAAGAAAATGTTTAAAAGAATTCTTTCTGCTGCAATTTCAGTATCAATGATACTTACAGCATTTACAGCTGTACAGGCAGCAAGCACAAGTGTCAGAACAAATACCGGTGTTGTACCCGGCTGGGAAACATGGTGTATTATTAGCGGTTCATGGCAGACTGCAGATACTGCAGCTCCGTATGTGTTTTCCGGAATAAGTGGTGATGATGAATATGTAGGCTTATTAGGAAGAGTCAATAATGTACCAGGTGAAGCATATCTTGCTCAGAATATCGAAGAGTTTGAAGCGGGAAAGAAGTACAGACTTGCATTGACAACTGATGTGAAACCTTCTGAAGGCACGCATAATTACGTGTATGCTTTTTTGGGTGCACATACAAACAAAACTGCGCTGGCAAGTTGGTTTGATGTATCCAATACGGGGTATCATACACAAACTGTAAATTATGATTTTACATTCAGCGGAAATGATAAGTACTTCGGTGTTTGCGTCCAAAATTGGAAATATGCATATGTAAGAAATATCTCTCTTAAAGAAATTACATCGCAAGCAGAAGACGGAACAGTTACTCTTGGCGAGGAGCTTTTTGACAATCCTGACCTTAATCAGGGCTGGGAACCGCCTGCAAGAGAAGGTGACGTAAGAACTGACATCGGAGCAGTACCTTACTGGGAAAGCTGGGCAGTTGTTAACGGAAACTGGCAGTATGATGATACAGGATATGCAACTGTAAAAGCAGCTACAAGTGAAACAAACGGTGACGGTGTTACACTTATTTCAAGACAAAGCGGAGTATCAGGAACAGCGATTGTAGCACAGAAGGTTGATGAATTTGAAGCTGGAAAGAAATACAGACTCACATTTGACGCAACAAAAACAGGTGAAAATTATCTGTATGTAATTTGCGGAACTGACAGAAATAAGATATCAGCACAGGGAACATTCGGAACAACAGAAGAAGATCCTACTGTTGAAACAAAGACATTCGATTTCACATTCAATTATGGTGAAAAATTTATAGGATTCCTTCAGGAGAACTGGAAGAATACAACTATTTACAATGCTTCGCTTAAGGAAATTAAAGCAGTAAATGCTGACGGAACAGTAAGACTCGGCAGAGAGCTTCTTGATAACCCGGATTTTGCACAGTCATGGACAGCGCCTGAAAGAGAAGGTAGCATAAGAACTGACCTTGAAGCAGTACCTTTCTGGGAAACATGGGCAATAGTTGACGGAAAGTGGCAGTATGATGATACAGGATACGCAACCGTAAAAGCAATTTCAAGTGAAACAGACGGTGAGGGTGTTAATCTTATTGCAAGATCAAGCAGTGTTTCGGGAGAAGCATATCTTGCTCAGAATGTCGAAGAATTTACAGATGGTAAAAAGTACAGACTTACAATGACAGCTTACGTAAAACCGGGTGAAAACACGAATTACTTAGATGTTTTCATGGGAGATTATACAAACAGAACATCTATTACCGGTTTGTTTGATACAACAAATACAGATTACCATATGCAGACAATAAATTATGACTTTACATTCAACGGAACGAATAAATATTTCGGTATTCGTAAGCATTATTGGTATAGTTTAGGCATATACAATATGTCACTTAAGGAAATCAAAGCAGAAAATGAAGACGGAACAGTAACACTCGGTGAAGAACTTTTTGACAACCCTGACCTTAATCAGACATGGGTAAGACCTATAACAAATCCTGTTGACCAGAATCTTGTACCGCACTGGAACACATACGTGCTTGACAACGGTGCATGGATTAACGAAAGCAACAGCAATGCGGCTGTAGCGGCAGGTGTTGATGCAGACGGTAAATACTATGTACGTCTTACTTCAGCAGTAAGCGGTGCAGAAGCATGGCTTGCTCAGAATGTTAACGGAATCGAAAACGGTAAAAAATACAGATTACAGGCAAATGCAGGAGCTACAGTTGCTGTAGGCGACAGAGCAAATATTGTTGGAGCTACAGAATCTGTAGACGGAGCATATATTGCTGACTTTGAATGGAACAGCGATGAAGACAGCATCTGGGTTGGTAATATCAGCGGTGAAAATAATGTTGATATCTACAGCCTGTCACTTAAAGAAATCACAGAAGACGGCGAAAACGTAACACTTGGTGATGAGCTTCTCGTAAACGGTGGTTTTGATAAGGACAGAGTAGTAGTCGAGACGTCATTCCATGCGGCACTTCCTGCAACAGAAACCGAACCGGCAGAAGCAATAACAGAGATTGAAGATTTATCTTCATACTTTACTTCTTATCCGTTCGGAGCTGTTATGATTAACAGTACAATCAAGAATCAGGGCTCTGCTGTTGACCGTGCGCTTACAGCTATTGCTGTTGTATATAAAGACGGAAAGGTTGATAAGATTCAGCAGGTAGAACAGACATATGAAAATGTGAAAACAAATGCTGACAGCACACCGGTATCCGTAGTTGTTGATATGTCATCTTATGCACAGACAGATAAAGTTGAAATTAAGTTCATGGTATGGGGCTCAGCTCTTTCCGCTCCGACAGCCGGAGGATATGCAGGACTTATACCTGTAGCAGAAGTTTCAACAATTAAATAAGATTGAAACGAAAAGGGGAAACGGTATGAAAATTAAAAACAGAATAACAGGACTTATAACAGCTTTTGCGATGCTTATACCGTTTCCGCCCGCTTCGGCGGAGGCGGCTGATATAACAGCGAGACTTGATGTACTCAGCGAAAATCTTCCTGTCCTTGAAGCATATCTTAAAATTTGCGAGAGAAAGGGAATTGATGCCGGTTATGAAAAAATTGATTATAACATAATAAAAGATTTTATCGGTTTTGCGACAGATGACATCGAAATGGGAGAGTCAATTGATATAGAACGTGCTGAATATGTAACATGCGTGATTGAGAAAATGTATGCCGATACAGAAGAAAAGTTGAAGTCATACGTTACAGGAACGGCTATTCCCGAAAAAACAGTACGTACATCGACTGATGATATGATATCTCATACGGGCGGTGATTTTACAAACTCAGACGGAAATCCTGTTTTTCTGAACGGATTCGGACATTTTAACATAGTAAGAGGCGACACGCCCCGTATGCAGGATTTCGGTTCAAATCTTGTTGCGGTTGAAATTACTCCGAGCGAGGCGATTATGTCACCCGGTGGTATTAATAACTGGTATGTTGAAAAGGTTGGTTCAGCTAACGGCAGTGCAGAAATTGCAGACGTAGGAAGCACAGGAGACGGAAGTTGTCTGAGACTTACTTATGAGGATGAACCTCTTGCTAACAGATATATGTTAATCAGCGGACACGTAACCTGTAAACCTGATACGACATACACCCTTACATTTAAGGCGAAAAGCGGAAGCTTCGCGTCAGGAAATGCACGTTTCTGCTTAGGCGGATGGTCAGCTTCAAAAACCGCTTTAACTCCGAACACAGATTGGAAAGAATATAAATATACTTACACAACCGACGGAGTGACAGACAGCATTCCTGTTTTTTTTGTAACAGAAGGACCTGTTTCGGAAATATTTATTGACGACATAAAGGTTGTAGAGGGAGACGATGACAGAAACCTTGTTTACAACGGTGATTTTGAAGATAATGTCATGCCGTCAACAGAACGTTTTGCGGTAAACAAGGGCAGAGTTTATGACAGAATAGTACGTACACTTGATACGGCGGCAGAAAATGATGTTGATGTGACAGTTCTTATTTCACCGCATCATCTGCCTGCGTGGATTGCAAACACTTACCCTGAAGCCCTGTATTCGGATGGGAGCTATAATATTAAGCATGACATTATAAGAGAAGCATTTGATATTTATATAAAAACACTTGTTGAAATGTTTGGTGACCATGAAGCACTGAACAGTATTTGTCTTGCAAACGAACCTGCATTTAACGTACGTAATGTAGGGGCGAGCGAGGAATACAGTGCATATCTCAGTAGGATTTACAATAATGATATATCTGCACTTAACAATGCATACAACAGACTGTTTTTTAAGTATAGAGACTTCAGCCAGGTGCCAATGCCTTCAGATAATACATATAATACCGCATTTTATGACTATGTGAATTTTAATGATGAATATTTCGCAGAATGGATGAAGTATCTTGCAGATACTGTACACAAGTACAATAAAAACATTCCCGTTCATATAAAAACGACATCTATCTGGAATTATAACGATCCCGGAAGAGGAACAGACCCTGAACTTTTTGCAGAATTTTGCGACTATAATGGATGTGATTTATGGGCATTTTATAAATCAGGACTTCATAGCAAGGTTGTGTGGTATGAGTATCTCCGAGCGATTAAGGATGTGCCGGTGATCAACTCAGAAGATCATTTCATTGAGGATAAAAATGAAGATTACAGTCCGAAGCAAGCTGTATATGTCGGAGCGGATGCATGGCAGGGTGCAATACACGGAAGAGATGCAAATGCTGCGTGGCTATGGGAGAGAGGAGATAAAAACACACTTTATTATGGTAATATCCGATATCGTCCCGATGCACTTTCAGAATTCTGCAAAGCAAGTCTTGATCTTAACAGACTGGCAAATGAAGTTTCGGCTGTTCAGAATGCGGAGCCGAAAGTAAGTATACTCTATTCAAAAACAGCTTTTTCATATTCTTCTTCTGCACTTAATAATATATCGCAGGCATTTTTAAATGCAATGTATGCGGGAACAAATCCGACTTTCATAACAGAAAAGCAGCTGTGCGAAGGAAAGGAAATAAAAGGTGCCCTTGTTATTCCGGGCATTGTACAGATAAAAGAAGATGCACGAAATGAAATAATTGACTATATATCTGACGGTGGAACAGTTATAGCTGTCGGTTCAAGCTGTCTTTCTAAAAATGAAAGAAATAGCAGTTACATTGACAGTGTTCAGTTTGCAAAACAGGTAACAAAGGATAATCTTTGCAAAACACTTTCAGAAATTGTTCAGGATGCGTTTGTTTTAAAAGATGCAAACGGTGATATGATTACAGGGGTTGATATTAAAACAGCAGAGCGTGACGGAGTAAAACTTGTAAACCTTTGTAATTATTCGTGGGATGAAACTAAAACGGCAGTGATTAACGGTTTTGCTGTTGACCTGATAAGCGGAAAAGAGTATTCAGATTCTGTCAGGCTTGAACCCTATGAGCCTGTTCTGCTTGAAATTGATCCGGGAATTGTAGATGTTCAGTCAGTCAGAGAAGAATCATCTGTTCTTATCTCTGCAACCAATAATACAAAAATAGAAAGAGAAATTTCTCTTGATGTAAATATATTTGACAGTACTACAGGAGCATTTCTCGGCGGAAGCCTGGGAAGCAAAACGTTAAAGCCTGAAGAAGAGTGGAAATACCGCTTCGGCGGAACGTTCGCTTTTGACAATTGTGATGTTAAAATAAAAGTCAGATATAACGGAAATGAATATGAATATTAAAACAAACGGAATCGGGAAATTACGAGAAATCCCGATTTCGTTTGTTTTTTTTATCTCATAGGAAATTACTCGCAATGTGAGTAATTTTGCTTGTTAAAAAATCTACTCGCGGAACTTTTTATTGTTAAATAACTCATTTGGAATTTACTTATAATTCAACACTTAATAATTATATAATCTAATTTGGTAAATGTATCCAATGTAGATGATAGTTCTTTGTGATTTATGACTTTTAAATGGTGCTGGATGTTACATTTGCAAAGTTTTCCAAGAAATATGTCGGAAAATGTTGACAAATATAACACCATTGTGGTATAATATGAGCAATGATACATAGATAAAATACTCTGAAAGGAGTGTTGGATATGGAAGAGTTGTTTAAATATTATGTTTCAGAAAAAGAAAAAAAAGAATTAATCGAGAAAATAACACCTGAGCTCCCTCTTCTGCGGGCAAAGGCAGAAATATCTCAGGAGGATATTGCAAACATTATCGGAACATCAAGACAGACGTACGGTGCTATTGAAAGAAAAACAAGAAAGATGTCATGGAGTACATATCTCTCGTTAGTTTGGTTCTATGATTATAACAGAAAAACCCATAAAATGATCAGAAATATGAAAGCTTTTCCTCATGAACTTATAAAAAAATTCAACGATGGTGATGAACCTCAGGATTTTGAATTAGGATTGTTATTTAAAACTGATAAAAAGGATATTCTTGATACTTTAGACGAGCAAGCGTTTGCTACTATAAGAACTGTTCTTATGGTGGAGTATTCCCGATGCAATAATATGTCGAGTGATGCAGTTATCAGGTTTTTTGAGGGGTTTGACATATCTAAAAAGGAAGTTTCCGAAAAACAGCGAAATACTATAAAAGCACTAAAGAATATCAAAAGGAAAAAAGTAAATGAATAACAATACAAAGAAGCTGGCAAAAAAATTCATAAAGAAATATAAGTTGAAAAATATCAATTATACTGTACTTAAGAAAACCGTCACCCGTATGGGATATACAGTTATAGAGTTTAACAGCATTTTTAATGAAAAGGATGTTGAAACTGTGATACAAAACCTTGGGGTTGGCGGAAATATTCTTAAATCAAAAGCTTTTACATATGTAAGTTCAGAATACAGGTTGATTTTTATAAATGAAGATTTATCTGATGAAGAAAAATTACTGGTTCTTTCTCATGAAACGGGACATATAATATGTCAGCATTTTTCGGTCGCTCCGATTATTGGAAATGATGTGAAAGATGAGTATGAAGCAAACGAGTTTTCGCATTATCTGTTAATTCAAGGTGCTTTTCGGAAAACAAAAAATGTTATGACTGTACGTGGTAAAATATTTATTGCCTTTGCTGTCATATTATGTTTTATTGTTGGCCTGGCAGGTGTGTATCAATTTATTCAGAATAAGGATGCGTATGAAGGTAATTTGTATATTACCACTACAGGACAGCGTTATCATAAAAAAGAATGTATTTTTGTTAAAAATAAAACTAATATAAAAAAGCTGACTGAAAAGGATTTTGAAAGCGGGACATATGAGCCCTGTAATATGTGTTTACCTGATGAAAAATAAAAGGATATACAAAGGAGTGGTTGTGTGAAAAAGTTATTAAAGCAAGTTTTGATTTTTGCATTGTTGGTTTGCAATTTATTTGTGTTTGATCTACCGGTTTCTGCCGTGAAAAATGAAATACAAAGAAATATAGCAATTGTTTTCGATAATTCCGGTTCAATGTATGTTAAAGGTGAAAAGGCATGGTGCAGAGCGACGTACGCAATGGAAGTATTTGCATCTATGCTGAACAAAGGAGATTCTCTGTCAATTCATCCGATGAATCCGATAGAGATAAGCGGAAATGAATATACAATGGATTCTCCTTTTGTAATATCTGATCCGTCTCAGGCTGCACAAATCCGTAATATATATACGGCACAGGCTATGGATACTCACATCGAAACGATAGATGCTGCAATAAATTATCTGGCAGGAACGCAGTCAGTGAAAAAATACCTGATAGTTTTAACAGATGGACAGGTTTTCTACGAAGGCGGGAAGGAGCTTTCGGTTGCGGATACTCAACAAAAACTGGCAGAAAGGTTCAATAATTATGTTGGTCCTGATTTAAACATCCTCTATCTTGGTATAGGGTCTAAAGTGGCAATGCCGGAGATGAATTCCGAATATTACTTTGGAGAAAAAGCTTCGGAAAGTGAAAATGTTCTATCGGCGCTGACCATGATGTGTAACAAGATATTCGCGCGAGATATATTGCCTGATTCTCATATTTCAGGAAATACAATTGATTTTGATATTACACTGAGTAAATTGATTGTCTTTGTACAGGGCGAAAATGTATCGGATGTAAAAGTCACAGGTAAGAACGGTGCAATTGCTACTCCGGCAGGAAGTGCAAAAACTCAGTATTCAAGTCTGGGTGCCGGAAATTATCAAAAATCGGGACAGTCCGCGGTGGATACATCTCTTCAGGGAATGCTTGTAACATATACAGATTGCTCGGTTGGAAGTTATGATATTTCATATTCCGGAAAAGCTTCAAATGTTGAAGTGTATTATGAACCGGATGCAGATCTTGATTTTGTATTTACAGATGAGGAAGGAAATCTGGTTGACCCTGAATCTCTGTACAAGGGGAATTATAAAGTTCAGTTTGGACTTAAGGATGCTAAAACAGGAGAACTTATCACATCCGATTTGCTTGGAGATCCGGTTTATGAAGGTAAATATGTTGTAAATGATAAGGAATATCCGATTAAACACAGCGGGAAAAGCGGAGAAACACCTGTTGCATTGGATGTCGGAGACACATTTACGGCTGAGCTTACAGCATCATATCTTAATGGCTATTCAATAACCAAAACAGCAAAAGATTTTGGATGGCCTGATGGTTCGTTAACAGTAGCCGCTAAACCTGCCGGAGATGTAAAACTTGAAATAACAGGCGGTGACAAGGTTTATAATTTGAATAATCTTGAACAAGGCGGTAGGTATATTGCGAAAGTGTTTTATCTTGGAAATCAGTTGACGGGTGCAGAGCTGGAAAGCGTTGATCTTAAATGGAATCCTGATAAGAGCAATGCGGAAATTAAACAAGAATTCAAAGATGATCACTATGAACTATCACTACATTACAAGGATCCAAGCAATCCTATTGAAACTAAATGCGGTAAGTGTACGGTAACTATTCATGCTTTCTATACTCCTGACGGAAGTAACGAAACAAGCGGAAGTTCACCGCTTACGTACAAAATTGAAGACAAAGTTGTAGTTCCTGAAATAAGTCTGAGTGCGTCTCAAAAGCATTATGAGATTTCAAAACTTGATAAAGGAAAGAGTATAAAGGCTGTTGTAACAACGAAAGGAAGGAAACTTTCACCTGAAGAATTTAATACTCTTGATTTCAAAGTTGATTGTGAAGGACTGGGATATACAGTCACTCCCCTTCCTGAAAAATCTGCTTTTGAAATAAAATTAAATTCAAAAGGTACGGTAAAAAAAGGCAGTTATAAAATTAAGGCTACAGTTAGTCAGAAGGATAATGTCGGCAGAGAGTTATCGGCTGAAGAAAGTGTAAAGATTAAATTAAGCAATATGCCGTTATGGCTTGAGTGGCTTATTATAATCCTTGTACTTATTATTCTTGCAGTGATTACATATTTCATACTGCACAAAAAATGTCTTCCTACCAAACTTCATACAAATAAGAGAGATTGTGTAATGAATATCGGTGGGGAAGATGTAACTAAAAACACAGCATTTAATGCGGCAGTAGATGGAGATACTCTTACGGTTGAGGCTAAATATGCCGGAACAAAAACAGGTGTTAAAATGGCTGTTCAACCGGGAACGGACAGTTATCTTATGACTAAGCAAATAAAAAGAAAAGCAATGGTGGATGCTTTGAGCGTGAAGAAGTTTGGTCCTGCAACCGTAGAAGATGTAAGTGTTGGTAACAGAAAATATCTTCTTAATGAAGAAACATATAGACTGGAGCCGGCTATCAGCGGTGCTAAGAATTTTGATCTGAGCAATGGTAATACGATTATGTATTCGGGCACAATGCAATTAAATGGCGTAAGCGAAGACTATTATGTTAAAATTAAATTGAATTACAAAAAATAATAAAGAAATAGGAGGAAAAAACATGTCGGAAAGTAAAGAAAACTTAAAAACAAATGAGGTGTCAGCTCCTACTTTGTTTGTAGGTGTAGGCGGAACAGGGTGTAAAATTATTAAGAAGGTTGCAGATTTATGTGCCCCTGAAGAAAAAGATAACATAAACTTTTTGTGCTTAGATACAAATGTTAATGATCTTTCTTCTGTGGCAAATGGGAAATCTAAGGTTTATTGGGTACAGACATCAAACACACAGACTGTAGGAAGCTATCTTGATTACGATAGCGAAGCAAGAAAAAAATGGTTTCCTAAAAATGCGGTTATGTATGATAAGACTGTTTCAGAAGGAGCAGGACAGGTTCGTGCTATATCAAGACTTGCCCTGAACTCGACAATTAAGACCGGTAAAATTCGTCCTTTATATGACTCAATTGACGACTTGTTCAGAAAAACAGGCAAAGATATGAAGCAGGCAATGCGTGTTGTTATAGCTTCTACTGCATCAGGCGGAACCGGTTCAGGTATGATTCTTCCGCTTTCTATGTTTATCCGCGAATACATAAAAGAAAAATATCCTAACACAAGCTTAATTGTTCGTTCGCTAATTCTTCTTCCTGAAACACTTGACAGTGTAATTGATTCCCAGATAGAACGTGACAGTCAGGCTCGTAATGCATATGCTACTATAAAAGAAATCAATGCATTTATGATGAAGGGTTCTGGTTTTATTGATCTGGATGAAGACTTGAAGCAGTTCTCGGATTTAGGTGTAAATGTATCTGTTGCCGGCTCTGATAATCAGAAAAAACTCTCAATTTTGCCGATGGACTTTTGCTTCCTTATGGATGGTCAGGATGCGGAGGACAGTACGATGATCAGTATTGGTCAATATATCGATCAGGCTGCACAGGCGCTTTACGAACAAAATATAGGCCCTATGCAGAAAAAAGCATTTTCTGTTGAAGATAATATTATAAAGGAAATGACGAAGCCGGGTAACTACGGAAGAAACCGTTTTGGTGGTATTGGTGCAGGTGTTATTCGTTATCCCTATGAGAAAATTGCGGATTATGTTGCATATGATTTAGCTATCGACAGTATTGGTGGTGAAGGAGAGGCAACTAAGTGGACAAAGTACGATAATGCTGTTGCTCTTTATCAGGCTGAACAGAAAAAGCGTGGTGTTCCGAGATCAACATGGGACAGTAAGGAAAAGAAATATAATGAAGCACTTTCAAACGGAAGAGATCCGTTCTCTATTGATCTTAATAACACTTATGAGCTAGCAAGTCTTGATGCCAAAATCAGAAAATTCAAAAATGATTTTGAAAAAGCAGCTTATGCATCTGTATTGTCTGATGCAAGATTTAAATCAGTTTACGAATCTGCGCAAAGTTGGAGAAGTGCTAGTTTCGGAGAAAACAGTGAAGATAAAATCAGCGATGCACTTGATGCTCTGTCATCTTATGATAAAGCGGTAGAGTCAAGAGGTAAGGATGGAAGACCTATTTCTGAAGGAATTGCGTCACGTTGGGCAGAATCAGTATTCACAACAGAACAAAAAACCATAACTATAAATGATGCATACAGTATAGAATCGCTTTTGAAGAATTCTCAGGGAGATGTATTCCATCCGTGTGCTGTCAGATATGTTTTACATCAGTTGAAAGAAGAATTCGAAAAAGAAACAAGATCAACAATGCACGAAAATGCATTTGCACAGCTGAACTCTTTCAAGGAAAAAGAATATTCATTTAAATTCTCAAAGAAAAAAATCTACGGTGTTGAAGAATTGAGCAGTTTAGAAAAGAAGCCTTCTATCTTCGAGAAAATGAACGGATACAGCAGACTGTATGATGAGGCAAATCAGGATATTCCGGGATATTTTGATGCTCTTGAAGATTATTGTAAGAAAACAGCGGCACACGCAGCATATGTAAAAGGATATCTTTATATATCGGAATTCATTTCACAGTTCGATGACTTCTTTAATAGATTTGTTGACAAAGTTAAAGAATTAAGCCGTAAGAAAATTGACCTTGTTGATGAGCTTAAGTATAAGAAGGGAGATTCTTCTGTTAATATCTGTACGACAGAAGAGTTGTTGGTTGAACTAAGTAAGTATTCGCTTCAAAAAGCGCAGAAAGAAACTACCATGTTGAATTCAGACGTAAATGGTGGAATTTTTGATGCAATTAAAAATAATGCTATATTTAAACTTGAGCTGGATGCTGCCGGTAATGGATATATAGAGGAAGACAGACGTGTGAATATTTTTGATGATATTCTTCTCGGTTACTTTAAAAAGAGTGTTCGTGAAAAATGTGATGATATTGATAAAGATATTATCAGTGCAATTGAGCTTGAACAGAGATTGAAAGAAAGAATTCGTTTGCGTTCTGAAAGCGACGGGGATGCACAGGTGTTTGAACAGGTAACTATTGAGGATGCTGAACGACACATTTCAGAAGTTATTGCAATGGGAGGCAGAATTGCTGCCCCTTCTATCCAGCGTGCTATTAATGAAGAACCAAGAGAAATAAAGGTCTGCGCGTATAATAAAATGCTTCTCGATAACAGAAAGTTCAGAGTTAAGGATTTAATGCCAAATGGTGAACCGGTAGAAACAGTTTCGAAATATGAAATTCATTTCTATAATGCACTTTATAATCTCACCCCGAATAAACTAAAGAAATTTGCCGCACCGTTTGAAACAGAGACAGGTGTAAAAACTGCAGGGATATATCACAAAGCTTATACTGATTATTCGCGTAGTATCGGACCTGATTCAACAAAGAATGCTGCAATTTCCACTCATATTGATAAGAGATGGGATTCAATAAAGAGTATGCCTGAAATTGATTTTGATTATCAGAATCAGGTTGTTAAAAAAATTCATAAAGCTTTTATTTACGGGCTTATACATAAAGCAATTCAGTTGAAACCATTGTCAGCTGTTGCAAACGGGAAAAAGATATTCATGTATAAAGATTCAAATAACCGTGATGTTGAACTTATTGTTCCAAACGGTACACTTTGTGATGAGTTTTATGAAATTCTTAGTGCTCTTTATGTAAATGCCAAGGTTGTTGAAGATATTTCACTTATCAAAGCACGTAAGAGAGCAATGAGTGAAGCGAAGAACTGCAATTATGAAGATACTGAATTCTTCCACGATATGTCTACCTTTAATTTGTTACATACTATTTCTAATTATGATGGATCAAAGAAGTATGATCACTGTGATGGAAGTCAGTTAGCTTTAAAGAATTTAAAAGAGGAAATTCGTAATAATAAGGAAATCAGATGCGAAGCGGGGCCGGCTGTTAACGATCTTCCTGACGATGGCAAAAAATATGTTGAAAATCCTACAAGTCTTTTTGCTATTCCACTTATGTTCTACTGTTCATTGCCGAATTCAGGAAGATTCATATCGGAAATTACTGCAATGGTTGAAGCAGTTATAGACGTATTCCGCGAAGAATATACAAAATGGGAAAAAGCAGAAGATGTTAAATTTGTACTTTGTACACGTCTCACAGATGAATTCAATTTGTTGAAGAGAAATTATCACATTTACGAAGATACAATGCGTGCACCGAGTGCTGATGAAAATCCTGTTATTGATATTATTCAAAGGAAAATTAAAGAGGTTATCCTGGAATCCCCTGAACCTGATGACTACGCAGCATTACTTGACAGAGTAACAAAAGAGTTTACAGAAAAAAAGGAAAATTAATTAGAAACGGAGATGAGAGACTTGTTTACAGTTTTAATAGCCGAAAAATCGTATATTGATGCCATAAGACTGGAAAACAAATTGTTTTTCGAACCGTTTTTGGAGAATAAAGAACTGGCTTTTTGCTGTTGGAATCCTGAAGGACAGAATCTTAAAGATTCTGTCCCTGACCTCATAGATACAGTTGGCAGAAGAAAAGATTGGAAAGCGATTATTATTCATAATTGTACTGATGAACAGGCGAAGCAAAAAAATCCTTTTGATATAGTTGATTGCAGTGAACTGATGAATTTATCTGAACCGCCTCAAAATCCTGGATCAGAGCAAGACTGGAATGAATGGGAAAAATTATGGATCGCTTATTATAATCTTTTAATTTCAAAAAAAGAAGATGTTTATAAAAAATCCATGGAACTTCCGTTACAAAAACTTGTAACGTGGCTGAATTTTCAGCCTGCAGATTTTGTATTGAATGATGTTGGCGAAAAAGATGACATACATGATTGGGCATTAAATGAGATTAATAATGGCGAATCCAACCCACTGGTACGATTGGAAAATTTGGAGAGAGTGCAGTATCGTAGTGAACTTAAATTAAAGGAACTACTTCGGAGAGCGTTTATCGGTAATGATACCTTAGACATTGCGTATCCAAAGGAAATATATTGTATTTCAAAAAGAATATCTGAAAACGGATTCTTTAATCCTGAATCATATTGGAATACACGCTCCAAAAACGAATATTCAGAATTTTGCGATCGAAATATGTATTTTGATAAAATGCGTTTTTTGGTTTTTGATATTCTTCCGGAAAAACATAAGGATTTCCGTTGTGAAAAAATAAAGTTTTTATCGACATTACTTGTTTTTGCTGCCAATATAGTTCCGGGCAGCGCAATGGAAGCACGTAAATTATATGTACTGGAATGTGAAAGCGATGATACTCCTCTTTTCACACTTGCTACTTCATACGATAAAAAACTTGCTGCTACATTTGAAGTTATTGACAACGAAATTGACCGTATTTATAGCGAAATGCCCGGGAAATTGACAGATAAGGTTGCCGAATCTCTGTTTTGTTCTCCAATAAACGTAGATGTAAAACTGGATGAGAGCTGTGATTTTGATGCAATGTATCCTGAAACTGATTTTTCTTTGATTCCTTCATCACCTGAAGCAGAGGTTGGAAACTGGAGAAATAATTTTGCAAGGATACGAAAATCTTATGGACATATAATACGTCAACAGCGCAGGGCTGTAAAAAAAGGTATAGATAAATTGAATTTAAGCAGTGAACTTTCTGAAGCGAATATCAGCAGACTTACACCTTTTCAGTTAGATGATATTCAGGACTACACTGAAAATGCTGAAAATGAAATGGTGTCATCAATGCCGCCTGATCTTGCTGAAGTTTCAAAATATGAAAAGTTGATGCAGGATAAGTCAGACAATTTAAGTAATGTATTGAAAAAAAGAATGAGCAGAATTACGACAATTATTGTCAGTGCTATAGTTCTGTTTCTGACAGCTTTGGTATATGTTCCGTTTGTTGCATCAAATCTTTCCGCATCGGAAACTACCATGTCAGCTTTGGGAATGTCGGGAACGGTTCTTGCGATTCTTGCCGCTGCGCTTGTGATAACTCTGATTATTTTAAGGCTTCCTCTCAGAGATGCAGTTAAGGATTTTGAAAACACTATGCATTATGTTACTGATGAGGTGAATAACAGCATGAGAAGATTTTCGAAATATTTCAGCCTTGCCTGCAGTGTTAGGAGGGGGTATAAGGTTAAACAGTGCGCCGAGAAGAATTTGGATGAATACACAAAAAGCATCCGTATTCGTAGAAAACATCAGGAAGATATCAGAAAAAAACGTGCTGAACTCAAGGAGATGTATACCGAATTTATTGGTGGCAGTGAGAGTTATGACAATACAATGATTCAACCGTATGATTATGATTTTGATAAGAAAGTTGAATATGAATATGCTGCACCTTTCCTTGCGGGATTTTGCAGAAATATCGACTTTATGGAAAAGGGAAATCGTGTAGAGGTTCCATCAGGGTATATCACGGACGTTTCTGTCAGAATGGAGGAAATTTATGATAAGTAATATATTTCAATATTTAAAACTGTTTATAATATTTCTTCCTTTTATCCTTTTCCAGTGGTTTAATACGCGAGCAAATTATAAAAAGGAAGTAAGATACAAGCAGTTTGCAATGCCGATTGTATCACTTCTTTACTTTGTAATGATGTTTGGATTTGTAAGCGGAATACATGAATTATCAATTTCTTTGGGCGAAGCACTGGATAATTTCTTCGCTACTGAGAGCTCGATTGAGTTCCTGAACAGTATTAAAGAATTTTTTGTTGGAATGGGTGTATATGTTGCGCTTGTTCTTCTTGAAAGTCTGGTTCTTCTTATATATATTTCTTTGAAAAAGTTTGTACTGACTTTTTGTAAAGGGAAATTTGATGCAGATACTGTAAGAGGCTCGATAGTGGGTTTACTTTATGATTACAGTGAAGAAAGTGATTGCTGGTATCTGAAAAAATCATGTTCACAAATGCGGACATTTATAAAAACGGCATATTATGTTGTGTATATATTATCTGCGATTATGTTCTTTTATTCTTACGACTTATTTTATAAAGGTCTGTTGGCTGCACCTTTTTGCCCTGTACTTCCGGTAATAGTTATAGGAGAACTGGCATTTTTTGCGGATGGCCTGGTAAAAGTAGAAAGAAAGAACACGCTTTTCGTAAGTGATGATAATTCAAAGCGTATTGCTATGTACGCTCTTCTCAGAAAGCCGCTCAAAAAACTTTTTGGTGATAAACTGGCATCGGAAGGAACAACAATAAATGTTACAGGTCTGAACGGTGGTGATGCTGAGGAAATTCTTGCCAATATTGAAAAAAACGGAGAGCATATTGGCGGCAATTATGCTGCATTTATGCGTAAAAAGATAGATAGAGGACTGACACCGAATGTGGATTATCTACGTTCAGGATATGATTTGGCAGTCGGGAAAAGCCTTCTTTTCAATACACCTTTTTATGATAAACTGATTCCCTATGCGTTTTATGCCGTTAACAGATGTTTACTGTCAGGAAAGAAAGTGCTTGTTGTTATGGGAAGACATGGCACGGAAGAAGATCTGATTAACTGGTGTCATAAGGGTATGACTTCTGTCACAAATGTTCCTAATATGTATAAAATTTCAGTATTAACAGGAACTGTGGCTGATGAAGACAGCGTGGATATCGGAATTATTTCAAGATCCGGAGTACATGATCTTGAAATTCACAAGTCAAATATTGATTTTCTGGAAAATGTCGGTTTTGTAATTATAATTGAGCCGTCAAGACTTGTTACCACGGCACAGATTGGACTAAATCTTCTGATAAAATGCTGTGGTGATAAAAATAAAATTACATTCTGTTCAATGGATAGAAACTGCGACGGACTGGTTGACTCTTTGTCGCATATCTTAATGACTAATATTACTGAGGTTTCAGCAACTGAATATCCGCGCGGAATGAGTTCGTTTATGTGCTGGAAAGCAGATGATGAACATCTGCAGCACAGATTGTTCCCGGGCATATCAAGATATCTCGGATTAGGTACCGAGCTTTCATTTGTTGCACTTAAGAATCAGGTTAAGCAAACAATATGGTATGGCGGAGACGTTTACCCGGTATTAGATGCACACTGGATATCCAAGCAGTACTATTATGATTTTTTAAAGTATGCAAATTTGCCTACAACTCAGGAAAGTTTTGACCAATACTTTAAAACGTCATTTAATATGTGTAATGAATGTGTCAGTGATTATTCGTATGTAACTGTAGAAGATGACAGAAACAATCTGTTTGAAGCCAGAAGAAATTTCGCAACGATTGCTGAAAATCAGGGTTTTGTAAATGTAATATCTTCTGAGTACATGCTAAGAGAATATATGGCTGACAATACGAGTATTTTTACTGCAGATGCGAAAGCTATTCCGTACATAACGTCAGACTATGCTAGAACAAAACGTAACTCAGTCCTCGCATTGTGTTTGTTATTATGTGTTGGAAATGTGTCCGAAAAAGAACTTAAACGTAAACTTTCGCTTATGGGTGTCGAAAACGATAACTGCGATGAAGCTCTTTGGGAGGAAATGTGTGTTCTTTTCTCCGCAAGTGATAATGATGAGGTTGACAAAAACGGAAATCATATTATCGTAATTGATTACGTTGAACAGGAAAAGAAACTTAAGTTCGAGAAAGACTTAACTGTTATTTTCAAACGTGAATATTCGGTTGACAGTGGAAAATTCGAAAATGTATATACAATCGAAAATAAGGAATTTGCCGATATTATTTTAGATGACCTTCAGAATGCAGGATATATTGCTGAGATTGAAGGAAAGGATTATTATATCGGTACAGAACTTAAAGGTCATGTATATCAGAAGTACCTGCCCGGCCAGCTTTTTACGCTGAATGGTAAATACTATGAAATGATTTCTACTACGGCAGATAATAAAATTATGGTTCGTCGTGCGTCAGAGCATATTAATGGCAGAGTATCTTACAGACAACTGAGAAAATACACTTTGAACAAAATCAGAAATTCTGCAGATATGGGTACGTTAAAAACAATCAATAATATAGATATTCATTATTTATATTCAGATTTTGAAGTTTCAACGGGTGGATACTGGAAGCTTAATGCTTACAATGATTTTGAAAACGGTTCGCTTGTAGAAATTAATGCTGTTCCTGTGCGTAAGTATTTCAATAAGCAGATTTTAAAGCTTGATTTTTCTAATTTTGGCGAATTGTTTACTGATTCTGTCAGAAAAACACTTACAGTGTTGTTAAATGAAGTTTTTGTAACATTGTTTGCCGAGAATCAGCCGTTTATTTCAGCTGTCACTGCCGGCGAATGTGATATTCCTTCTACTTACAGTCTAGAAGTAAATGAAGAAGGCTTTGATTTCAATAATTCGATATTTATTATTGAAGACAGCCAACTTGATATAGGATTATTGGTTGCAGTAGAGAGAAATCTTGACAGAATTATGCAAATAATTTCTGATTATCTGGCATGGAATCAGGAAAAAATCGAATGTAAGGAAGAACAGGAAAGCATAGAAGTATATGAGCCGGAACAGGAAGGTATAGCAGATGCTGATTCTGCACATGATGAACAGGAAAATATAGTGGACGTTGAGTCCGTACAGGCAGAAACGGAAGTTACAGCGGAAGATGTTTCCGAGCCGGAAGAAATCATATCTGAAACAGTTGAATTTGAGGAAGCAATTGTTGAAGGAGAAGAAACTGAGGAACAACCACGCAAGAAGAATTTATTCTCCAGAATCGGTGGTGGCTTCAAATCAATGTTTAAAAAATCAAAGAAGACTCCTGTGGATGAAGAGAGTTCTGAAACTGACATGACAAATGATGAATCCGAAGTCGAAGGTAAAGATCCTGTTGGCGGACAGACAGTGCAAGAAAATGAAAAAGTGATGACTGAATCTTAAAGAGAGTCTGAGGTGGTATATAGTGAGTGATAATAAAAATCTAAATGAAGAACAGATTGAAGAAATGGTTTCTTCTGCTGAAGAAGCAACTCTTGATGATGAAGTTAATCATGAAACGGAAGACATCGCTGAACTTCAGATGTCTGATACAGAAGCGGGTAATTCATATTCTGAAAGATACTATCTCCTCTATGGTAATAAAGAGAAGAACTATATGGATTTAGAAGGTACAAGAAACCTTTTACATGCACTCGGATTCGATGGCGGAGCTTTAAGACAAGCCAGAAAAGGAAGAGATGCTTTTCAGATTTACAAGGGTGCTGAAGGAGATAGTAATCAGATGTGTTGCTCTTATTGCGGTATTGCTATATCCGGAGTTGAATATCAAAGACTTCCGGATGGCAGACTGCGTTGTACATCCTGCAGTAATACTTTGGTGAAAAGTGAAATGCAGGAATTATGCGACAGAGTCAGAATAAATATGGAGGCGTTTTTTGGCGCAACAATTAATGTGCCCATTCATATTGAAGTTTTAGAGGAGCGTAAACTCAAGAAAAAACTCAAAGGTTCTATAAGTGTTATAGACAAAAAGAGCATACTTGTACTCGGTGCTGCTGTTAACGATAAAAACGGATACAAGATATATTTAGAAAACGGTGCGCCGCGTATTTCGGTTATTGCAACATTTGCTCATGAATTGACACATGTATGGCAGTATATTAACTGGGACAACAAAAGAGGATTTAATGTGTGTTCAAAGGATAAACGTCTTTTGATTTACGAGGGAATGGCAAAATGGGTAGAAATTCAGTATTTGTATCTTATCGGCGAAACAGCTGTTGCCAGACGAGAAGAATTCATTACGAGAAACAGAAACGATGAATACGGCATTGGATTCAGAATGATTGAAAACAAATATCCTCTATCTTATGGAACAATAGTATGTGACAATGCACCATTTACAAAGGATACATATCCGATAGACTAAAAAAACAAATTAAACAAGGACAGAAACTCATAATAATACGTAGAGGGGTTGTGATAAGTATGGTGTTGTGTACACATTGTGGCAGCAAATACACGGAATTTAGAAGAACAGAGGATAGTTTTGAGAAAAAATCAGCAATCTATTTTTGTCAAAGTTGTAAAAGAGAATTTGATGTTTCTACGGCAAAAAATGCAGCTACAGGTACTTGGCTGATGACTTTATATGGAGATAAACGGTATAGTTTCATGGAAGAAAAATACGATGATGTTGCGGAAATATACAGAAATGCGGACGGTGCTCTCGTAATCAATGAGAAAAAAGGAGGAGTATATAGGACAAAAACTATTTCACCAAAGATTTATCCTAAGCTGAATCAATACACTCAAAAATATAGTATATGGTATGATACTTTTCGCTCTATGAATGATTCGGAGGGCACATATATAATTGTAGATTTAATTAAGTTGAGTCCCGAACTTGCTCAAAAGGCAAAAAACAATGAAGCTATGAAAGCTATCAGAGGGAATTCAGATGAATTGTTCACGCCAGGGAGTCATAATAACAGCATCTTGTTAGGTGATGTTAGTTCGTGGATATGTTCTCAACTTGGAGTTAGTCAAACTTCTCCAAAGGGTAGTGGATGTTATGTTGCAACTTGCGTTTATGGTTCTTATGATTGTCCTGAGGTATGGACACTTAGAAGATACCGTGATAACACATTGGCGGAAACAGTATTTGGCAGAGCTTTTATTCGTACATATTATGCAATAAGCCCGACACTTGTTAAGTGGTTTGGTAATACACAATGGTTTAAAAATCTCTTTAAAGGAAAGCTCGATAAGATGGTAGAATCTCTTAATGAACAGGGAGTTGAAAATACTCCGTATGAAGACAAGTGCTGGAAATAATAAAATAACATTGAAAAAGTTTTAAATAAAATCTTTGTTTTGTTTTACTCTTTTACATCGGGCTAAGGGGCTGCTAAATCGTGCAGCTCCTTTTTAACTGTATAGGAAATTGCGTTTTTTGAAAAAGTATGATATAATAGAAAATGAGTCAAAAATGATATAATAAAAAGAGGTAGTGCAAAACCTTGGATAAAGTTATTGAATTTTTGAGTTGTCCGTTAATATATTAAGAAGAATTGCCCCAAGATTTGAATTTTTCAAAAAACGGAGTGCCGTTGAGGCAAATTTGGAAAAGTGTCATTTTATGACCGCACTTGCACAAGAGAGGGTCGAAATGAAATGACAGGGAAATAGACGTTCTCCATGAATTGCGAAGAATATGGACACGTCTTTTTTCTTTTGGAATAAACAAATGTAATTTATTCTCGTGTTTATGATGTTTGGCATAAATGCCGTAATATCGAATCATCTTAAAGTGTTTTTCGGGTATATGAATAATTAACTTTTTAATAAATTCAATAGCAGGAACAGTTTCTGTAATTAATTTGTTGTCTTCGTGACGATTGTAGTGGAAAGTGACATTTTCTCCGTCATAATTATCGATTCTTGAAGTAGCGATAACAGGTCTGCCGAGGTATCTTCCGATATATTTTAAAACATCATGATTGTTAGTAAGAGTAGGCTTAGCATATACATAGAAACCATTAGGGCAATGCTTGTATATATAAGATTTAACTTTTTTAAAAGATTTGCCAATATGAGCTTCAAGATAATTCAATAAAGAAAAACGAAAAGATTTACGAAGGAGTTCATAATGAAAATGTTTAACGACACGCCAAACGGAGAAATTACCTGAGCCACCTTCAGAAATGAGCATATGAATATGAGGATTCCATTGAAGGCTACGCCCAAAAGTGTGAAGAACGCAAATAAACCCGGGAGTAAAATGAACCGACCCCAAAAAGTTAGACCAAAAATCTAACGATTAGGAGGTCGGTTTTTTGTGGCAAAATATAGTTATGAATTTAAAATGGAGGTTGTACAAGCATATTTGAAAGGAGAAGGTGGTTATGGTTATCTGGCAAAAAAATATAATTTAC
>JAZULT010000056.1:0-39629 GCA_045603225.1 Clostridia bacterium
ATGTGTTGTTCCGCTAAATTACAATAATTAATTCAATGAAATCGCCTGCGATTTCTACCATAACCTGTTGCAACGCAACAGATTTCACTGTCACAAGGTGACAATTTCATTCATCCTGCGGATGAATTTCACCCGATTGAAAATCGGATTTCACCGGGAATGCATCCCCTTATTCCCTGATGTTCCATACTCCGAATAGAAGCACAGCTCCTCTTCTATCCTGAGCAATCTGTTATACTTACACACTCTGTCAGTTCTGCACGGTGCACCTGACTTAATCTGTCCGCAGTTTACCGCAACGGCAATATCGGCTATTGTTGTGTCCTCCGACTCACCGCTTCTATGCGACAGTACAGAGCTGTAACCATGTTTTCCTGCAAGCTCTATTGCATCTATCGCTTCTGTAAGTGTGCCTATCTGATTAACCTTTATGAGGATTGAGTTTCCTACTCTTTCATCTATTCCCTTTTTAAGACGCTCCGTATTCGTGACGAACAAATCATCACCCACAAGCTGTATTCTTTCTCCAAGCCTTTCCGTCAGCATTTTCCACGCTTCCCAGTCGTCTTCTGCAACTCCGTCTTCTATTGATATTATCGGGTACTTATCGCAAAGCTTTTCCCAGTAATCAACCATTTCTTCCTTTGAACGCACAATTTCCGCCTTAGGGAGTTTATATGTTCCGTCAGCCGTTATCCATTCAGAAGCCGCCGCATCAAGAGCTATCTTAAAATCGCTTTTCGTATTATATCCCGCTTTTTCTATCGCCTGAACTATCATATCAAGCGCCTTTTCGTCATTTGGCAGATTCGGTGCAAATCCGCCCTCATCACCAATTGCGGTTGACAGTCCTGCATCTTTTATTATCCCTTTAAGTGTATGATAAACTTCACTGCACATTCTGAGCGCATTTCTGAAGCTTCCCGCACCTACGGGCATTATCATAAACTCCTGAACATCTATATTATTACCAGCATGAACCCCTCCGTTTAAAATATTCATCATCGGAACAGGCAAGCTTTTTGCATTGATACCGCCTATATACCGATAAAGCGGTATTGACAGACATTCAGCCGCTGTCTTCGCAGCCGCAAGCGATACGCCAAGAATTGCATTTGCACCGAGCTTTGACTTATTTTTCGTACCATCAAGCTCCAGTAATTTCTTATCTATCCCTTTCTGGTCAAGAACATTCATTCCTATCAATGCATCGGCAATCACTGTATTTACATTTTCCACTGCCTTTTTCACGCCTTTTCCACCGTATCTTTTGCTGTCTCCGTCACGAAGCTCAACCGCTTCAAACACACCGGTGGACGCACCTGAAGGAACAATTGCGCTCATATGCACATTCTCCGTATACACCTCGGCTTCAACAGTCGGATTTCCGCGTGAGTCAAGAACCTCTCTTGCAAAAACGTCAATAATTTCAAAATATTCTTTCATAGCTTCACTTCTCCTTTCAGGATTATTTTGCGAAATAAAACAAAATTTATAACATAACAACGAATATTCCATAAATTAACGTTATATTTATTATTATGAAAGGATGTGTATTGATGAAAAAAATTCTATGTACGGTTATAGCCTTTATTTCTTTGCAAACCACTGTTTTTTCCGAAACACCTGCTCTGGAAATAAATTCAAAATCAGCAATTTTAACAGAACATTCAACAGGCGAGGTTTTATACGAAATGAACGCTGACGAACAGCTCCCGATTGCCAGCGTGACTAAAATAATGACCATGCTCCTGATTGTTGAGGCACTTGACAGTGGAAGCATTGCGCTTGACGATTTTGTGCCCATAAGCGAGCGTGCCATGAGCATGGGCGGTTCTACAATGTTTCTTGAAGTTGGAGAACAGGTTACGGTCGATGAAATGCTGAAGGGCATCGCTGTCGCTTCCGCAAACGACGGTACAGTGGCAATGGCAGAATACATTTCAGGCAGTGAAAGCGAGTTTGTACGCAAAATGAATACCAGAGCGAAAGAGCTGGGAATGAAAAACACTTCTTTCATTAACACCAACGGTCTTGATGCAGATGGACATTACTCATCAGCAAGAGATGTAGCGATTATGTCGGCAGAGCTTCTGAAACACGATATAATTTTCAATTACACTACCATATGGACAGACACTATGCGAGGCGGAAAATACGAGCTTGCAAACACTAATAAGCTTATACGCTTTTATGAAGGTGCAAACGGCCTTAAAACAGGTTCAACAGACGAGGCACTATGCTGTCTTTCCGCAAGTGCAAAAAGAGATAATATGCAGCTTATTGCGGTAGTTCTCGGTGCTCCGAACTCAAACGAAAGATTTGGCGGCGCAAGAACACTGCTTGACTACGGTTTTTCCGCTTATGCAATAAACGAAATTCTTCCTGCGGATACATCACTCGGAAAAACAACCGTTAAATGCGGAACTGCAAAAGAAATAAATGCATCTGTAAGAAAATCCGAAAAATTACTCGTTCCAAAAAACAATATGCCCGAAATATCATACGACATTAAATTCAGAGAAAACATTAAAGCCCCGGTCTACAAAGGAGATACTGTCGGGGAATGTTCTGTTATAAAAGACGGTACCGTAATAAAAAAATTGCCGGTATATGCTTCGGAAACTGTTGAAAAGAAAAGCTTTATCGCATCATTCCGCGAAACGGTCGGAATTGTGATTTCGTGATAATGGTAAATTACAGTAAAAAAATATCGCTAATTTACAATTTATATCAAACAGGAGCTATGGGAAATTTATCCACAGCTCCTGCTTTAGTATGATTATTTTGTAATCGTCACGGTTCTTTTTGCTTCGTTCCATTGCACATCGCATCCATATGCTTCCGACACAGCACGTACCGGTGCAAGTGTACGGTCGTTTACAATCTGAGCCGGTACATCAAGCACACGCGCTTCTCCGTCAACAAAAATCTGATTTTCTCCGATTGTTAATGTAACCGCGCTGTCACCAAGCTTTGAGATAACCGTTCTTGTTTCACCGTTCCAGTCAACCTCAGCACCGAGAGCTTCAAAGATAACTCTGAGCGGTACGAATGTTCTGTCTTCAATAATCATAGGCTGAACATCTGATTCAAGCTTGATTCCGTTAAAGTATATCTTAATCTCGTCACTGTTCATCTCTGAAAAATCAAGCATCGGCATTAATACAAACTCATTAACATCCTTATACATACCTATACCACTGCCATATTCCATCCAGCCACGTCTTCCGCCGCCGTCATTATCGTTTATAACAGCAGAGAAACCAAGTACACTTCCGAGTTCAGGCTTATAGTCATTGCCAAACAGCTCTGACCATTTGCATTTAAGCTCATATGTAAGGTCGTCACCGTCTCTTACGCACGCCATCTCAAAGCCTTCACCAACAGGAATTTCGCCAACCTCGGTTTCTCCTGTCTGACTTATAAATCTGTATGCAACAGGCTTATTTTCTATAAGAGCAATACCTATCTCCTCATAAACAGTCCCTGCCGTACCGTTTACCATATCACCATTTTTGTCATTAAACAGACCGAACTGAACGCTGTCTCCCTTCCAGAGACCGTCCGGTGTTTCATTCTGACAGAAAATTTCATCTGTTACAACTGCATAGAGATAGAAATATTCTTCATCCCAGAGCATTGAAAAGTCTGCAGAAAGGTCACGGTCACCCTTCCAGTCTTCAATCATAACTATTCTTGAAGCATCTTCGCAGGTCATTACAATACCGTTTTTCCATACCTCGTCATCAATAATACCGTCAACCTTAATCGTCTCATCAGCATATCCGGCATAAGCAAGACCTTTGAATTTTGAAACGAATGAATATGTCTTTCCGTTATCTGATATGAAATCATACTCAAACGCTAGTCCCGGAGTATTTACATCAAATTCAGGACATTCAAATTCTGCCGTACCTGTCTCTCCGCCTGCAATACTGTCAATTTTAATTTCATCAAGCTTCACAAATTCTTCCGGTGCTCTGAACTTGATTTTACCTGATACTGCTCCGTCACAAAGATAATTTTCAATCTTTATTCTGCCGTTCCACTTACTGATATCAGTTGTGTCAGGCATATATGTATCAATAGTTGCACCGATAGGATATGCTATATCCGAGGGTACGAAAGAAGCTTTTCCCTGAGCGATATCAAGAAGGAGCTGAGGAACATAGAATCTTCCGTTAATATAAAGAGTAACCTGTCCGTCAAGGTCGGCAACCTCATCTTTTACAAACGCATATGACACATTCGCTTTTACTGATATAGGATAGTCCTTAAATCTGAATATGCCAAGCTCGCTGTCATATTCACCCATGTCCGTAACATCAACAAAAAGCTCTTTTGAAAGCTCGCCAAGGTCAACATCGAGAAAATCTGCGATATAAGGCGCAATAACAGTATTGTCAACCACATTTTCTTCATATGCTTTATGTGTACCTATATCCTTGCCTGATATTCCGGCAGGATAAGAAACACCTTCCGGGACATACATGAACATACCGCCATGTCTTGCTGTATGACCTGTAGTTTCCCATGTAAGCTCAGACGGTTCCTTGCCGTTTTGCAGTTCTGTTGCCGCCTTTGACATATCTGCAGGAAGGTTCATACCGCCTGTGTCATGATCAGGCACGATAATAACAACAGTATCGTCTCTTTCTTCTGCAAAATTAAGTGCTACCTTACAAGCTTCGTCAAATGCAAGAAACTCACCAACCATTCCCTGTGCGAAATTCGAATGGCCTCCGCCATCTACTTTGCTTCCTTCTACCATAAGGAAAAATCCGTTTTCTTCATTAAGTGCCGTAATTGCCGCCTTTGTCATTTCAGCAATATTCGGGGTTTCAGGCGAATAATCTATATCATAAGGGAAACTTCCCGACACAAGGTTACCCCATATCTTATCACCGGGCTGAACGCTCTGTAAATCCTCACGTGTATTCATTATATCATATCCGCGTTTTTCAGCTTCAGATATATCTCCCCATTTCGCTGCGCCAAACCCGCCGCCGAGAACAACGTCTATTCCCTGATTTACAATCTGCTCTGACATAGGTGTATAATTACCTCTGTCTTTATCATGCGCTGAAAACGATGCAGGAGTTGCGTTTGTCCACTCATAAGTGCTGACCATTCCGACATTCAGTCCTGCATACTGAGCAGCTTCAAGAATGTTTGCGTGCGGAATTTTATCCGGGTCAACACCAACATATCCGTTCTTTGTTTTATATCCCGATGACAGTGCTGTTCCTGCTGCTGCCGAGTCTGTAACATCCGCATTGGCACTGTGAGTTGTTATGCCGCCTGCAAGATACTGCTTCGCATACATCTCACCTGTTTCAGTAATCGTTGAATTAGGATAAATTCCTCTGTTCCATCCACCGATTTGCTTCAGCGCATCCGAAAGGTAAAACGGATCCATTCCACCACCGTCAGGTATCATATAAATAATGTTCTTAACCTCGTTCTGCTCCGCAATAACTGGGGTTACCGTCATCGAAGCCATTGCCGTACATAATAAACATGCAAGTATTTTTTTCATAAAAATTCATCTCCTTGTGCATTTTTTAAAATTATATCATGAATATGGTAAATTGTCAATTGTAATATATCGAAAGGAACATTTTTATTAATTGATTTAAAAATATCTTGATTTTTTTATCCGAAAGTGTTATAATGGAAATAATGAATATTTATAAGGGCAGGTGTACCCTATGATAAAAATCTCTGTTATACCAAATCCGACAAAAGATTCAGGTCTGACAGTCACAAAAAAACTGATTGAACTGTTATCCGGCAAAGCTGAAATTTATATGCCGGACGGCTACATAACCGAACCCGGTGTGATTACTGTTCCGGAAAATGAAATATACAAATGCTCCGATATTGTTATTGTAATCGGTGGTGACGGTACTATAATCAGTTCCGCTGTAAGCTGTGCGGAAAACAACACTCCCCTTCTCGGTGTAAATCTCGGCAGAATAGGATTTATGTCGGAGCTGGAGGTTTCTTCCCTCGAAGAAGGAGTGAACAGATTACTTCTCGGAGAATACACAGAAGAAAACAGAATGATGATGGATATCGAAGTGATAAAGAAAAACGGTGAACGAAAGCTTTTCCACGCACTTAACGATATTGTTGTACAAAAAACCGGAAAAACAAAGCTTATAGGAATAGAACTGTTTTCCGGCGGCGAAAAAATCAGCCACTATGTTGCTGACGGACTTATCGTTTCAACACCAACCGGCTCGACAGGATATAACTTTTCAGCCGGAGGTCCTGTTGTAAATCCTCTTATGTCATTATATATAACAACAGCAATCTGTCCGCACATGCTCAGCTGCCGTCCTGCCGTAATGCCGGCAGAGCAGGAGCTTCTTATTAAAGCAGACTGCGAATTTGACAATCACGCAGAAGCCGTTGTTGACGGAGAAATTGTATGCGAGCTTGAAAACGGAGACGAAATAAGGGTTACAAAATCGGAATATACGACAAAGCTTATAAAAATAGTTAAACGTTCATTCTACGACACTCTCATCGAGAAGCTTTCATGATTGGAGGAAGTTATGAAAAATACAAGACAGCAGAAAATACTTGATTTAATCAGAAAAAACAAAATCAGAACTCACGAACAGCTCGTTGACGAGCTTAAAGCGGAAGGGATACTTGTCACCCAGGCAACAGTATCAAGAGATATAAAGGAGCTTGGAATCATAAAAATTCAGGATGAACAGGGTTCAATTTACGCTGCAGCGAAGGAATGGGATAATTCTCTTACAAAATTCTCCGGTGATATAGTAGACGTGAAATGTGCAATGAACATTGTTGTAATACATACAAAACCCGGTATTGCATCTGCAGTAGCTGCAGCGGTAGACAACGAAATGAAGCCTGAAATAGTCGGTTCAATTGCAGGTGACGATACTATTTTTATAGTAGTAACAGATCCGGAAACTGCAGAAAATCTAACAGGCAGACTTAAGGAATATTTTGCCTGATAATTTTAACGAAATGATAGGAATATAAAATGTTACGTGAAATCAACATAAAAAATGTAGCTGTTATAGAAAAAACAGGAATAGAATTCGGCAGCGGGCTGAATGTACTGACAGGAGAAACCGGTGCCGGAAAATCTATTATAATAGACTCGATAAATATGATACTCGGTGAACGGACAAGCCGCGAATTTGTACGTTACGGCACCGACAAAGCTATGGTTCAGGCTGTTTTTGATGCATCAGACGAAATCATTAAGGCTTGCGAAGAAATCGGAGCAGAGTGCGATGACGATACTGTTATAATAACACGTGAAATCACCTCCGAAGGTAAGAGCACTGCAAGAGTGAACGGTATGATTGTTCCTCTTTCGTCAATCAAAGAAATTTCTTCTATGCTTGTCAACATCCACGGTCAGCACGATAATCAGGCACTTCTTACACCGTCATGTCACGTTAATTTTCTTGACGAGTATGCTCAAAACGGATTGCTGTTAAAAGAATACCGTGAAAAATACGCAGAGCTTAAAAGCCTGAATAACGAATTCGATTATTTGTCGCAAAACGAAAAAGAGAAAACCGAGAGAATTGACCTTCTCAGGTATCAGATAGACGAAATAGAGTCAGCAGAGCTTGAACCGGGCGAGGAAGAGGAGCTTACGGCAAAGCGTGATGAAATTGCAAATGCCGAAGAAATTTCGGAATGTGTTCAGAAGGCTTATTCACTTCTGTACGATTCAGACAGCGGATACAGCGCATATGATATTCTTTCAGAAGCCATATCCGCACTTGAAAAAGCAGCAGGATATTCGGAAACCGTTCAGGAGGCATATTCATCACTTACAGATGCAAACTACGCTATACAGGATGCCGCACATACAGTTAAGAATTATTCAGACGGTATTGAGTTTGACAAGGAAGCTCTTGACGAAGCCGAAGAAAGACTTGACCTGATAAACAAGCTTAAAAGAAAATACGGCGGAGATGTTGAAAGCGTAATTGCTTACTGTAAAAAAGCCTCATCTGAGCTTTCAGAGCTGGAAAACTCCGATGCAAGACTCTCCGAATTATCGGAGCTCATCAAAAAAACCGATAATGCTCTCAGAAAAACAGGCAAAAAGCTTTCGGAAATACGAAAAAAATCCGCAAAGGAGCTTGAAGAAAAAATCACTGATGCACTCCATGAGCTTAATATGGAGCATGCGGTGTTCAGTGTTGAAATTCTCGACTGCGAGCCGGTATCAAACGGAATGAACAACGTTCAGTTCCTTATAAGAACAAACAGCGGTGAACCGCTTAAACCTTTGACAAAAATAGCTTCGGGCGGTGAGCTTTCAAGAACAATGCTCGCTCTGAAATCAATTCTGTCCGACAGCGTGGAAACACTGATTTTTGACGAAATAGACACCGGTGTATCAGGCAGTGCCGCAAAGAAAATAGCAATCAAGCTGAATGAAATATCAAGATGTAAGCAGGTTCTTTGTATTACACATCTCCCCCAACTCGCATCCATGGCAGACCACCATTATCTCATAGAAAAAATATCAGGCGAAGACAGTGCAAAAACAACTGTTACGGAGCTTGGAAGAGAAGAACGTATTCTTGAACTTGTACGGATAACAGGCGGAGATATTACGGAAACATCCAAAAAACACGCAGAAGAGCTGATTGAAAGCAACGAAAAGTATAAGGAGTCCGCAAAATGAAACAGACAGGTTATGTGACAAACATTGATAAAAGCGGAATAACAGTATCTGTCGTACGTTCCACAGCCTGCGGTGACAGCTGTGCTTCCTGCTCTTCAAAATGTGAGCTTAAAAACACAAGCATCATCGCACAATATAAGGATGATGTAAAAACAGGTGATAAAGTCGTTTTTGAAATGCCTACCGGCAGAGTAATACTGGCGGCATTTCTTGTGTACATTGTCCCTCTTATTTTGCTTCTTACAGGATATATTATATTCTCGGCCTGCGGTGCAGATGAAGGCACAGCAGTACTCGGAGGACTCGGAGTTGCTGTTTTATGGTTCGTATGTATGCATTTTGTTGACAGAAAAATGAAAATGTATTATAAACATATAATTATTGAAGTTATTGGAGAGAATACTGATGTACGGTTATGAAGTATTTCATGAGGATACTGCTGCTACATTGCTCGAAGCGGTACGCAGCGGCAGAAACCCTCATGCATGGATTTTTTCAGGGAACGAAGGTCTTGGCAGACATGCTGTTGCCGGACTTGTCGCAAGCGCCATTGCCTGCGAAGAAAACACATCGCCATGCGGTGTATGTCAGTCATGCGTCATGGCAAAAGCCGAAACACATCCTGATATAAAAAAAATAATACCACAGGAAAAGAAGAAAACTATAGGCGTTGATGATATACGAAGCCTTAATGAGGACGTATATATAAAGCCTTTTTTTTCAGAGCATAAAATTTATATAATAGAAGGCGATCTCCTGACTGTCGAAGCGCAGAACGCATTTTTAAAAACACTCGAAGAACCACCGGTTTATGCAGTTTTTATAATTATTGTATCTGATGCGGAAAAGCTCCTTCCCACAGTAAGGTCAAGGTGTGCCACGGTTAAATTCCCACCACTTTCTCCTGAAAAAATGAGCCGGTATCTGCATGACAAATATCCGGGACTCGAAGACAGCTACGACTTTTATATAGGCTTTTCGTACGGAAATCCCGGACGTGCCGATTCACTTATTAACAGCGGAGAGTTTGATATTCTACGCAGTTCGTGTTTTGATACGGCACTGAAGATTCTTTCGACAAAAACAGAAGATGCATTTTCGGTTTCGGAATTTTTCGATAAGAATAAGGAAAATATTGATAACATACTCGAAATCCTGCTTCTGTTTTTCAGGGATGCACTTTTTATATGCAACGGCTACGGAGATAAGATTATAAATATCGATTACAGAGACAGACTTTCGGGCATGTCTGCCTATTCAGACAAGCTTACCGTTGCAATAGAAAAAATTTCGGTATGCTCAGAAATGCATACAAGAAATACAAGTGTAAAACAAATCGGCGCTTACCTTGCGCTCAGCGTTAAAAAATCAGAGGAGTGAAAATTTTGAAGGACATATTAAGCAGACTCAGCGATATGCGCGGGATATCAGGGTTTGAGTACAGCTTTTCGGAAAAAATATCTGAATTATTCAGACCGTACGCAGACAAAGTATATACTGATGCTCTCGGAAATGTCATTGCAGAGAAAAAGTGTGGAATTGAAAATGCACTTAAAATAATGATTGAAGGACACATGGACGAAATAGGTCTCATGGTATCGGAAATAGATGAAAACGGATTTATCGGCTTTGTCAACGTCGGAGGAATTGACGAAAGAATTCTCCCGTCATCAGAAGTCATAATTCACGGAATAAAGGATATCAAAGGTGTAATCGGCTCAAAGCCTCCTCATCTTCAGACAAGAGACGAGAGTAAAAAAGCCATGAAGCCCGAGGACATGTTTATTGATACAGGCTACTCAAGGGAAGAACTCGAAAGCATTGTATCCATAGGTACAGCCATAACCATGAATCAGTCTGTCGGCGAAATGAAATGCGGAAATATAAGCCTCAAAGCACTTGACGACAGAGCAGGAGTTGCAGTTATACTCGATGTAATGAAATCCATTGCTGATAAAACCCTAAGCGCAGACATATACGCTGTTGCCACCGTCCAGGAAGAAGTAGGACTAAGAGGCGCAAAGACAGCAGCTTACGAAATCAATCCTGACATCTCAATATCAATAGATGTATGCCACGGAATAACTCCCGACAACAGTAAAGACGCATTTGAATGCGGATGCGGTGCGGTTATATCGCTCGGCCCAAACATCCATCCGAAGCTCGGGAAAAAACTTATCGAAACAGCTGACAAAAACAAAATCCCGTTTGAAATAGATGTTGACGGTGGATATACAGGAACAAATGCATGGGCAATTCAGACCGCTCGCATGGGAGTGGCAACAGCTCTTCTGTCAATACCGCTCAAATATATGCATAATCCCGTGGAAACAATGAAAATATCAGATGTGGAGGCTGTACGTGACCTGATTATCAGCTTTATCGAAAATACAGACAGACATACGGAGGACTGGTTATGCTTTTAGAAAAACTTTGTAATGCAGACGGTGTAAGCGGAGACGAGGATGCAGTAAGAAATATTATAAAAGAAGAAATTAAGCAGTATGCCGACTCAATCGAAACCGACAGGCTGGGAAATCTGATTGCATTTAAAAAAGGAAAGAATCACGATAAAAAAATAATGCTTTCCGCACATATGGACGAGGTCGGTTTTATAATAAGTAAAATTTCAGAAAAAGGATATCTGAGCTTTAAAAAAGTAGGCGGAATAGACACACGTGTTATTCTCGGCAAAAAAGTACGGTTTAAAAACGGAACAAAAGGCATAATAGGCGTAAAGGCCGTTCATCTTCTGTCCGATGACGAGCTTAAGTCTGTTCCTAAAATATCGGATTTATATATTGACATTGGTGCAGACAACGAGGAAGAAGCAAGAAAATACGTGTCTCCTGCAGATTATGCAACATTCGATACTGTATACGAGGAAATCGGCGGAACAAAGGTTAAGGCAAAGGCTATAGACGACAGATGCGGATGTGCGGCAATTGCCGAGGCTCTGAAAACAGTTCCCGAATATGACATGTACGTATGCTTCACCACTCAGGAGGAAGTCGGTCTTCGCGGAAGCACAGTGTGTGCCGAACGCATAAAACCCGATGTTGCTCTTATTGTAGAAAGCACAACCTGTGCCGATGTATTTAAAACAAAGCCTCACCAGACAGTTACAGCCTGCGGAAAAGGTGTTACACTTTCGTTTATGGACGGACGCACAATAACCGACAGACAGCATTTTGAAAAGCTCATCAAAATGGCAGAGCGCCATAATATTAAAGTTCAGCTGAAACAAGCAACAAGCGGCGGAAACGATGCAGGCGCAATCCACCTGTCAGCCGGAGGAACAGTAACGGCATCAATATCACTGCCGTCAAGATATATACACGCACCTGCAGGGGTGGCAGACCTTAATGACTTTGAAGAAATGAAAAAGTTTATTAATGCATATATTACCGATATAGGAGGTATCATGGAATGGAACTGATAAAAAAACTTACAGCGGTTGATTCGCCTTCAGGCAGAGAACAGAAAATCCGTGATGTTATATATAATGAAGTAAAAGATTTATGCGACGAAATAAAAACCGATGCTCTCGGCAATCTGATTGTGCGAAAGGGCAGCGGCGGAACAAAAATTGCACTTGCCGCCCATATGGACGAAATCGGTGTAGTTATTACATTTAAGGATGAAAAAGGATTTTACAGATTTGCACCTGTCGGTGGACTTGACACAAAAAACCTTGTTCACAGACGCGTCAGATTTTCCGACGGAACCGTTGGTGTTATCGGCATTGAAGATAATGCAGAGAAAAACGAAATCTCCAAAATGTATATAGATGCCGGAGACGGTGCAGAAATAAATGTCGGAGATATGGCTTGCTTCTGCGGTGAGCTTTCAGAAAGCGGAAACAAAATCATTTCAAAGGCACTTGACAACCGCATCGGTTGCTATGTCCTTATAGAAGCACTTAAAAAGCTTCAAAACACCAAAAACGAAATAACATTTATTTTCACCGTTCAGGAAGAAGTGGGACTGAGAGGTGCAAAAGCTGCCGGCTACAATCTCGATTCAGACTACGCAATTGCAGTAGACGTAACAGATACGGGAGACACTCCCGAATGTACTCCAATGGCAGTTAAACTCGGTGCAGGCGCCGCAATAAAGATTATGGACCGTTCTGTTATCTGCCACAGCGAAGTCAGAGAGCTTCTTATTAATAATGCAAAGGATAACAAAATCCCGTATCAGCTTGAAATCCTGACAGCAGGCGGAACGGATGCCGGTGCAGTCCATGTATCGGGCTCGGGTATAAAAACAGGCGGCATATCCATACCGACAAGATACATTCATTCTCCTTCTGAAATGTGCGATATGCGAGATGTAAAATCTGCCATAGATTTAATTGTTGCATTTTCCAATTAATTCGTGAAAATATACAAGAGTAAGCTCACGTAATTATACATTTTTCACAAACTTCATTTTGAGTAAAAAAAACAATTGAAATTCAATTAATATTGTTATATAATTAAGATAGCTATAAGTCTCCCTTGGACAGGTTTTTGTATTATTTGAAAAAGGGAACTTTGTTTAATTTTTTTCATTTGGAGGGATAGGAAAACATGAAAAAACAAAAGTTTATTTCATTGCTTTGTGCCGGCTCCATGTTAGCAGCACAAGGCTCAGTATTTGCCGCTAGCACTGATAAAGTGTATACGACAGATAATGAAAAATCTATTGATTTCGGAAAAACCTTCCTCGGTCATGTATATGGCTATGGAGATGCCGATAATCTAAAAACATTTGATTTCGCTGATTTGTTTGGCGGAACAGTTGTAGAACCTACGACATATGCAGTTACAGTTAATGCAGGCGAAAATGGTAGCGCTGTTGCTGATGTAACTGAAGCTAAGGAAGGCGATACCGTAACACTCACAGTAGATCCTGATGAAGGATATGAACTTGATGAAATTACAGGTGTTACAGCTACTATGGTAGATGATACTACTTATACATTTACTATGCCGGGTAACGCTGTTACTATTAATGTAACATTTAAGGCTATTCCTGCTCCTACATATGCTGTTACTGTTAATGCCGGTGCAAACGGTAGCGCTAATGCTGATGTAACTGAAGCTAAGGAAGGCGATATCATAACAATCACAGTAGATCCTGATGAAGGATATGAACTTGATGAAATTACAGGTGTTACAGCTACTATGGTAGATGATACTACTTATACATTTACTATGCCGGGCGAAGCTGTTACTGTTAATGTAACATTCGTAGCTCTCCCTGTAGAGGATACTGATACTGCTCCTGTTTATCCGGGTGAAGAACCGTTCACTAAGACATTTAAGTTTGAAGAGCTCTTCGGCGGAACAGTTGTAGAACCTACATTATATGCTATTACAGTTGGAGTAGGTGCAAACGGTAGAGCTTATACTGATGTAATTAGCGCTAAGGAAGGCGATACCGTAACACTCACAGTAGATCCTGATGAAGGATATGAACTCAATGAGATTACAGGTGTTACAGCTACTAAGGTAAATGATACTACTTATACATTTACTATGCCGGCTGAAGCTGTTACTATTAATGTAAGCTTTAAGGAAATTCCTGTTGTTATTGAAAAGCACAACGTAAGCGTTGGTACTGTTGAAAACGGTACTGTTACTCTCTCAGCTACAGGCGAAGTTGATGAAAATACTGTTGTAACTGTTACTGCTACACCGGCTGAAGGTTATCAGTTAGTTGAAATCCTCGTTAACGGTACAGCAATTGACGGAACTACATTTACTGTAACAGAAGAGGCTGTTGTTACTGCAACATTTGAAGCTCTCCCTGTTGAAACAGACAGAATTACAATCCCATCAGCTAAGAACGGTAAGGTTACTGTTGATAAGGAAGCTCCTGCAGCAGGAGAAGAAGTTACAATCACAGTTGACCCTGATAAGGGATACGAACTCAAGAAGCTTGAAGTTAAGGATTCTGAAGGCAACGATGTGACTGTAACAGATAACAAGTTTACAATGCCTGAAAACGACATTACAATCTCAGCTGAATTCGAAGCTATCGAATACAAAGTTGAAATTGAAGTTGGTAAGAACGGTGATGCAGAATTCACTGTAGAAGGCGAAGAAGTTGAAATAGCAGTAATCGGAGACGATATTGATATTTCAGTAGATCCTAACAAGAACTATACACTTAAGAAGATTACTTACTCTTATGTAGATGAAAAGGGTAATACTAAGACAGTTACTGTCAGAAATAAGACATTCAAGATGCCTGCTTACGATGTAGTAATCGAAGTTACATTCGAAAAGAAAGCAACAAGCAGCTCAGGTTCAGGTGGCTCAGGCGGCGGACTTGGTATAATATTGCCGTCAGACGGAACATTGACACCTGAAGAAACAATCACAGAAATTATCTTTGATGACGTTGCAGAAGGTACATGGTACGAAGCTGATATCGATTATGTTGCTGAAAAGGGCATTATGACAGGCGTAGCTGACAGAACATTCGATCCTAACGGCGTAGTAACAAGAGCTATGGTAGTTGCAACTCTCCAGAGACTCGAAGCTCCGTATTATGAAAATACAAATACACCGTTTACTGATGTAGCAGCTGATGCATGGTATGCTAAGTCTGTAGCATGGGCATATGAAAACGGAATTGTTAAGGGTATGTCAGATACAGAATATGCTCCTGATGCACTCGTAACACGTGAACAGCTCGCAGCTATTCTTGACAGATACGTTGATGCATATCATAAGGAAATTGATGCAACAGCAGATATTTCAGGATATGTTGACAGCGCACTTGTAAGTGACTGGGCAGTTGAATCTGTAGCTTCAGCAGTTGGTATGGGTATTATCTCAGGAACTGACGCAGGCGAACTCAATCCGCTTGGAAATGCTACAAGAGCAGAATATGCTACAATGCTTTCAAGATGCATGAGAAAGATTGGTAAATAAGGTTTAATCCTTTGACGGAAAGGCGGTCGCAGACCGCCTTTCTGCATATATGAAATGCACTTTGCATATATTAAACGTTGAATGGAGTTTTTATACAATGAATATATCTATATTAGGGTCAACAGGTTCAATAGGCACTCAGACTCTTGACATTGTCAGGAACAACCCGGATATGAAAATTATATCGCTTACTGCGGCAAGAAATGTACAGCTAATGGAAAAACAAGTCCGGGAATTCAAGCCGGAGCTTGTATGTATGACAGATGAAAAAGCGGCTTCCGATTTAAAAGACAGAATATCAGATACCGATACTATTGTCGTATCCGGCACAGACGGTCTCTGCGAAGCGGCAGTATGCGATAAAACAAACATAGTAGTAACTGCGGTAGTCGGCATATCAGGACTCCTGCCAACAATCTCAGCTATAAGAGCAGGAAAAGATATTGCGCTTGCCAACAAGGAAACAATGGTAACAGCAGGGCATATCGTAACAGCTCTTGCAAAAGAATACAACATAAACATCTATCCGGTTGACAGCGAACATTCTGCTATATTCCAGTCAATGCAAGGTCAGTCAAAAGATATAAATAAAATTATACTCACAGCATCAGGCGGACCGTTTTTCGGGAAAACAAAAGCTGAGCTTGAAAATATGACTCCCGAACAGGCACTAAAGCATCCCAATTGGGATATGGGCGCAAAAGTAACTATCGATTCTGCCACACTGGTCAATAAAGGACTTGAGGTAATGGAGGCGCACTGGCTTTTTGACGTGGACTATGACAATATCGAGGTTCTCGTCCACCGTCAGAGTGTGGTTCATTCGATGGTCGAATATGTTGACGGCGGAGTAATTGCACAGCTTGGAATACCTGATATGCATCTGCCGATACAATATGCACTTACGTATCCACGCAGAAGAAACATTCCTGGAAACACACTTGATTTCATGAAATATCCGTCACTGACATTCGCAAAGCCCGACAGGGACACATTCCCTGCACTCGACCTTGCTTTCAAAGCCGGACGAAGCGGCGGAGTAATCCCGGCTGTATTCAACGGTGCAGATGAAGTGGCAGTAAAAATGTTTCTTGACGGCAAAATTAAGTTCACTGAAATACCGGAACTAATTGAAAAAGCAATGTCAGATGCACCTGTAATAGAATCACCTACACTTGATGATATTATCGAAGCTGATAAATACTCACGAAGTATAACAGGAGAATTAAAGTTTTCACGTTAATTGCCTCCGGCAGGATTTTATCGTCCGTGCGATTTTTTCTGCTCGCACACGAGCAGAAACGCACATGGACATAATTTCCATTATACGCCTTGTCAGTCCACAGATAAGGTCGTATTTATTTTTATTACCTGATGTGGACAGAAAGGCTATGGAAATTAATGATAACCGCAATTGTTACAATTCTTATTTTTCTTATAATGATATCACTTCACGAGTTCGGGCATTTCATTTTTGGAAAACTTCTGAAATTTACAGTGCTTGAATATGCAATCGGGTTCGGGCCTGCAATATTCAAAAAGCAAAAGGGGGACACTCTTTATTCAGTAAGAATAATCCCGTTCGGAGGTTATTGCCGGTTTGCCGGAGAAGATGAAAATGACAGAGCAGAAGACGGCAATTTTAACGACCAGCCTTGCTGGAAACGTGTAATCGTTCTTGCGGCAGGTGCGATATTCAATGTCTTGCTCGGCTTTATAATTTTCTGCATTCTTGTTGGAGCCGGAAAAAGCTATTATACAAACACAATTGAACAAATCGTTCCTGATTCCTACCTCTCGGAAACAGTTGTTGAGCCGGGTGATAAAATCATAAGACTCAACGACAAAAAAATCGGCATGTATCAGGATATAAGCCTTTATACATCTGACCTTAATGATAACAGCGAAATAAATATGACTGTTTTAAGAGACGGTAAAAAGATAAATGTCGATATAAAACCAACACGTCAGGATGTTAAGGTAACATACCTCGAAGACCATGTATTATATGAAGAAACAGTAAACGGTGTTTACAGTTCAGAAGAAATACCGTACAGTGATGCTACACCTAAAAACAGCGAAAACATTGGCAAGGTTATGGAAGAGACACGGTATCTCATAGGATTCATGCCAAAAGAAGAAAAGATAAATGCTTTCAATCTGTTACCTCAGTCTTTCAGAATGACAAAGTTTGTTGTAAAGCTTTTGTATACCTCACTTTGGGACCTTGTAACAGGTCACGGCTCACCTGATGATGTATCAGGCCCGGTAGGGGTCGTCAAAGAAGTAAATACAGCAGTAAACTCAGGCTCAGACAGCTGGTTATACGTCCTGAATCTTGTTGCTCTTCTTACAATAAACCTCGGAGTATTTAACCTGCTACCGCTGCCTGCACTTGACGGCGGCAGATTACTGTTTGTCATCATCGAATGGTTCAGAGGAAAGCCTGTATCAAGAGACAAAGAAGGTATAATTCACGCAATCGGTTTCATGCTTTTAATAGCACTAATGCTGTTTATATCGTTTAAAGATATAATGAAGCTTATAACAGGATAAAAGAGCAATATTATCCAAGAAAAAATCAATGTAGTACATTGATTTTTTTTGTTTTCCCTATTATAATTAAGGTATAATGAAATTCACAAAAGGAGTGATTTTATGAAGAATATTAAAAAAATTGACATTCATGCTCATGCAACTGCATTCCCTGAGTATGTGCCGGAAAGGAAATGGAACGGTGGACGTTTTTGCTCAGGAGAACAAGTTATTGAGTTTTATGACAAACTGAATATCGAAAAGGGTGTTCTCCTCCCTATTCAGTCTCCCGAATGCCAGCTCACGGTAATGTCGAACGAAAACTGTAAATGGATAGCAGACCAACACCCCGACAGGTTTATGTGGTTCTGTAACGTAGACCCGAGAGCTTTCGAAAACTCTGCAGATGCAGATTTGTCATGGGTACTTAACCAATACATAAAGCTCGGTGCAAAGGGAGTAGGTGAAATTACATCTCAGGTATATGCCGACGACCCGAAGCTTGACAACTTGTTTTCATGCTGTGAAGAGCTTGACTTGCCTGTTCTTATACATATAGGCCCACAATTCGGGAACTGCTACGGAATAGTCGATGAATTAGGACTCTACCGTCTTGAAAAAATGCTTAAAAAGCATCCGAAGCTTAAGCTTCTCGGACATTCTCAGCCGTTCTGGAGCGAAATTTCAGCTGATAACAACGAGGAACTGAGAAACGAATATCCGACAGGCAAGGTTATAGAAGGACGTATTCCGAAGCTTATGCGTGAGTATGGGAATCTTTACTGCGACCTTTCCGCAGGAAGCGGTGCAAACGCTATGATGCGTGACCCTGAATATGCGGCAAAGTTTATGGAAGAGTTTTCCGACCGTCTTTTATACGGATGCGATATATGTGCTCCTTCAAATACTCATCCATTCCCATTCGATGAATTTCTCGATAAGATGGTTGATGACGGTATGTTAAGTATTGAGAACTATACAAAAATTGTAAGAGACAATGCGTTAAAAATTCTGAAGGAAGATAAATAACATGAGAAAGAATATTTTAATTATAACCGACCTTGAAGGAATTTCAGGCGTATCCTCCATTGAAGAAGTTCAGCCGGAGTATGAAAACTATCAAAGAACTCTCGAATATCTTATGGACGATACAAATGCCGCCATAAACGGTGCATTTCTCGGAGGTGCGACAGATGTTTATGTGGTAGACGGTCACTGCACGGGAATAAACTTCTTAAAAGGTGCTCTTGACAAAAGAGCAATTCAGATTCCGGCAAGTGAATTCAGCACAAATCCACCTGACAAATATGATGCACTTATTACCATAGGCTGTCACCCGATGGCAGGAACAACAAACGGATTTTTAGACCATACTCAAAGCGCCTCACAATGGTTTGAATACAAAGTCGGAGGAAAAGCATACGGAGAAATCGGTCAACAGGCTATAACATTGGGCGCATACGATATACCACTCGTTATGGTAAGCGGTGATTTACTCGCTTGCAAAGAAGCGCGTGAGCTTGTTCCGACTGTTGCAACCGCCACAGTGAAAACAGGAACCTGCAGAAATAGAGCAGAGTGTATTCCGCACATTGAGGCTATGAAGCTTATCGAAAATGCTGCCTGTGACGGTGTTCAGAGAATGGACGAAATAAAGCCGTATAAAATACAGCTTCCTACCGAAATTGAACTGACACTTTACAGAAGTGATTACTGCGATGAAATCTGCAGATACTCAGATAATATAATAAGAAACGGAAGAACAGTTATAAAAACCGTAACAAAAATCGAAAAATACAGAGATATTCTTTTTTAGGAGGAAAAATAAATGGAGAAATTAGCATTACTTGGTGGTAAACCAGCAATAGAAAACCAGGCACCGGAATCATTATTCGCATGGCCTATAATGACAAAAGAGGACGAAGATGCGGCAATGGACGTAATCCGCAACAATAAATTTTCAGGAACTGATATCACAGAGAAGTTCCAGGACGAATTTGCTGAATGGATAGGTTCAAAATACGCAATCGCATACTGTAACGGAACAGCTTCGCTTACATCCGCTATGTACGCAATAGGCCTCGGTGAAGGCGACGAAATCATCTGTCCTACAAAGACATACTGGGGCAGTGTATCACAGGCAATAAACTTCGGAGCATCAGCTGTATTCTGTAATATAAACGATATGCTCAGCATAGACCCTGATGACCTCGAAAGATGTATAACACCGAGAACAAAAGCTATTGTTGTGGTTCACTACTACGGATATCCGTGTGACATGGATAAAATCATGGCTATAGCAAATAAATACAACCTGAAAGTCATTGAAGACCTTTCACACGCACAAGGCGGTATGTATAAAGGTAAAAGACTCGGTACTTTCGGTGATGTTGCCGCAATGTCGCTTATGAGCTGGAAATCATTTGCTGCAGGCGAAATGGGTATGCTCGTTACTGACAGCAGAGAAATTTATGAACGTGCAATGGCATTCGGTCATTATGAACGAAACAACGAAAACTACATAAAGGAAACTGAGGAATTAAAACCTTATTTCCATATCTCACTCGGTGGCATGAAAGGACGTGCAAATCAGGTTTGTGCGGCAATTGGCAGAGTTCAGCTTAAGTATTACGACGAACGCTGCAAAGAGATAAGAAAAGCTATGAACTATTTCTGGGATCTTTTAGAAGACCTTCCGGGAATAAAAGCAATACGTGTCGATGAGTCAACAGGCTCAAACATGGCAGGCTGGTATCAGCCTCACGGAAGATACTTCCCCGAAGAGCTTCACGGATTGTCAGCAAGAAAATTCTGCGAAGCTATGCGTGCAGAAGGCTGCGCTAATACATTTGAAGGAGGTAACTTCTGTTTGCATACACATCAGTTCTTTAAGTCATTTGATATGACTCACAGCGGTACACCTTCAAGAATTCAGTACAACGACCGCGACGTACGCGAGGATGACGATAAATGTAAGCCGTCAGAATCAATTTTCTGTTTCTCAGTGCCATGGTTCAAGCACTTTGATAAGGAATGGATTGAAACATATGCAAATGCATTCCGTAAGGTTATAGAAAATCATGAACAGCTTCTCGAAAACGACACAGACAAATCTCAGGGCGGAAGATGGCACGGGAGTGAAAACCAATGATTACCAAAACTTTAAAATTCGGTATACTCGGAGGCGGAGCAATTGCAGATTTCCATGCACAGGCACTGACTTCTATTAAGGATGCTGAGCTTATCGGTGTTTCGGACATCAACGTTGAAGGCAGAAAAAGCTTTGCAGAAAAGTATAATATAAAACCATATGATAGTTATGAGGAAATGCTTGCAGACAGCGAAATTGACGCTGTCTGCATATGCACTCCGAGCGGATTTCACAAAGAACAAGCCGTTTCAGGATTGATGTCAGGAAAACACATAGTCCTTGAAAAACCAATGGCTCTCAACTCTGAAGATACCGATGAAATTACCGAAGTGTGTAAGAAAAGCGGGAAGCTTCTGACTGTTATATCTCAGTTCAGATTTTCGGACGATATTAACAGAGTAAAAAAACTCATTGAAGAAGGAGTATTCGGAAATATTGTTTTCTGCGACCTTTATATGAAATACTGGCGTGATGCGGAATACTACTCGGAAAGCAACTGGCGCGGAACAAATAAATACGATTACTGCGGTCCTTTGTTTAATCAGGGCATTCACGGTGTTGATATGCTTCTTTATATTGCAGGAGAGGCAAAGGTTTTAAAAGGCAGAACAAAGAGAATATATCATGATGTAGAAATTGACGATACAGCCGCAGCAGTTCTTGAATTCGATAACGGAGCACTCGGAACAGTTGAAGCTTCTACATGTGCTTATCCCGGTTTTGACAGAAAAATTGAGATTATCGGAAGTAAAGGTCATGTTATTCTCAGAGAAAATATGATTGAAAAGCTTGTGATTGACGGTGTGACTGAAGAAGATAACAGGAAAGCGCTTGAAAACAGGGCATCAACAGCATCTAATCCGTTTGCAATGAGTGCAGAAGGTCACATTCTTCAGATACAGAACTTTATAAATGCAATACACGGGAAAGAAAAACTTATTATCGACTGCACCGAAGGCGCAAAAGCAGTAAGACTTATAGAAGATATCTGCAAAAACTGAAAGGATAAATCTTAATGAAAAGAATATTAATCACAGGCGACAGCCTTTCATATAACAGATATGATTACGATGATACTCCGAGGTTAAACGCATGGGATTGCTATATAGGAATGCAGTCATGGAGCTTTCGCCTAAGAAATTATTTCATAACCTCTGCACCGGGTTTCTGCTACGGTGATGAGATTGAATTTGACACAAAAACAACAAAAGAAATCGAATCCGACAACGCAATTTTCGGTGAAAGAGTAGTTACGGCAATTCCTGAAAACGGTGAAATACGTTTCAAAGTACAATCCGACAGCGGAAAAGTCGCGCTTTATCTTCAAGCACACCCGGAACAATACTGCCGTTTTAATATTTACGCAGACGGCATTAAGGTTGCCGAAAATATTGATACTTTCGGAAGTCCTTATTCATTTATGGGTTATTCTCTGATTACATTTGAATTTGCGTGTGATAAAGATAAAACATACCACGATATCGTATTTTCAGATTTCGAAAAATGTGAAAAAAGTCCGATGGTCACCATTGCCGGAGCGAGCACTCAGGCTGTATATGCAGACTTGTCGGGACAGGGCTCACGCACCTGTGAATTTTTACTTTATCATTTTGAGGAACGTATTGCAAAATATTCTCCGGAGCTTCTTATACTGATTTTCGGTGGTAATGACTTTTTATTCTTCAATAAGGACGAATACAGAGAGAACCTGGATAAGCTTTTCGGAAAAGTAAAAACGCGTTTTCCCGAATGTAGAATATTAACACTGACAACACCTCCCGGCAAACCATCCGAGCGGTTCGGAGACTGTAAAACCGATGAAGAATTCAATATCAGATATACAGATAATTTCAATTCGGTGATGAAAGAAATAACCGGTAAATACAACGGAAAATGCATTGATACAAAAGAAATATTCAAAAGCACTCCCAAATCGGTATGGAGATATGATAATATCCATATGACACGTGAAGGAAATAATATTTTATATGATTATATGAAACATCTGTTTGACAAACACACCAACGTATGATATACTGTATGAGAGTGAGGTGTTTTTATGAGCAAGAATAAAGGAAAATTACTTGAAAACAAATATGACAGCATATCATTTCAGGATAACAATTTTAAAATCTCAGTCATAACCGGACAAAACTCAAAAAACACCAATATCGAAAATGCAGAAAAAACTTTTCACGAGGAAATAGAAATAAAATATTTCTTCGAGGGCGAGTCAACACTTATTATCGGTTCAGATATAATTGTTGCAGTACCGGGAGATATAACAATCGCAAACCCTTATGAAATACACGCTACAATCGGCTCAGAAAACGGGAAATATCACCTTATTGACATAGACCTTGATTTTGTCAGCAATCCCGACCTGAGAAGCCTTCTTGTAGGCGGTGGAATAAAGTTCAGAAATCATATAAAAAACAATAAACGTCTGCAAGAAATTATATTTCTCGTAATCGAAGAGATGAAAAGCAAAAAAAGTTATTACCGTACTGTTGTAAACGGACTCATGACCGAATTTTTTTCGCTTATGCTTCGCGATGAAACAAAGGATTTATCAGAAGCCGAAAAAAGCATAAACACGTACAGCATGGAGCTTATCACTCCGGCTTTATGCAAGATTCATGTCGATTACGGCAAGAAAATAACAATCGACGAGCTTGCCGAGCTTTGCAATATTACAAAGTACCACTTCTGCCGTATTTTCCGCAAGGCAGTGGGTATGACTGCAATGCAGTATCTGCTTTCTTACAGGCTTAAAATTGCTGATATCATGCTGAAAAACAGCGACAGAAAGATTTTTGAAATAAGCTCTATGTGCGGATTTGAAGATGAATGTTATTTCAGCAGATGCTATAAAAAAATAAAAGGTATTTCTCCAAGGCAAGGAAGATAAAAAGGAGCTGTTGCGCTAACTGCAACAGCTCCTTTTTTAATCATTTTATTAAACTGTAATAATACCAAATCCTTCAAGCACTGAGAAACCGAGAATAAGAAGTATGCAAATCGGTGCAATATATTTAATTACAACCGTAAAGAGCGCTTTACTCTTAAACTTAGCTGAAAGCTCAATTTCTTCTATAACTGTTTTCGGCTTAATAACATATCCGATAAACAAACAGGTGAAGAACGCAACTATCGGCATAAGAACGCTGTTACTTATAAAGTCGAAGAATGTTAATATGTCATCCAGTCCAAGAGGTTTAACTCCACTCCACACTCCGAAACCGAGTGTCGAAGGCAATCCCAAAAGGAATGCTCCCAACAGTACTAAAAGACAGGTAGCCTTTCGGCTGGTTTTAAACTTATCACAGAAAATAGATACAACCGTTTCCATAAGTGAAATAGATGATGTAAGAGCCGCAAAAAGAACCATAAGGAAGAAAAGTGCTCCGATTACTGTTCCGCCTACCATACTTTCAAAAACTTTAGGAAGTGTTACAAACATGAGTCCGGGGCCTTTGTTAAGCGCTCCAAGATCTCCATTAGCGAACGCTACAGTTGCCGGTACAATCATAAGACCTGCGACAAACGCAATTCCTGTATCGAAAATCTCAATTTGTCTTACTGAACCTTCAAGGTTTACGTCTTTTTTCATGTATGAACCGTATGTAATCATAATACCCATAGCAAGCGACATTGAATAGAATAGCTGCCCCATTGCACTGAGTACGGTTGTTACTGAGAAATGTTTAAAGTCAGGAACAAGATAAAACTTAAGTCCTGTCATAGCACCTTTTATTGTAAGCGAATATGCTGCAATAATTATCGAAAGAACTACAAGAATCGGCATCATAATCTTACTTACTTTTTCAACACCCTTTTCAACTCCGAAAAGAACTACAAGTGCTGTTATTCCTATAAATCCGGCAAACCATCCGATTGGTTGTACTGTCTGAGAAACAAAGCCCCCAAAGAATTCATCACCGGCTGCTGCCGCTCCCTGACCGCTCAGGAAAACTGCAAGATATTTCATAACCCAGCCGCCGATAACCGAATAATACGGAAGTATTATCATCGGTACAATAGCCGCAAGATATCCGATAAACGCATATTTTTTATTAAGTGCTTTAAACGCTCCTATAGCACTGAGTCCTGTTTTACGTCCAAGTGCAATTTCACCGCACATAAGTGCAAATCCGAATGTTACTGCCAGTATTAAATATACGAGCAGGAACATACCTCCGCCATGCTGTGCGGCAAGATACGGAAATCTCCATATGTTACCAAGCCCTACTGCTGAACCGGCAGCTGCAAGGACAAATCCGAGCTTACCGGTAAAATTACCTCTTTCATTTTCCATTATTTTTACCTCCGTTATAACATTAATAGCCTTAATAAGGATATTATAACAGATTATTCATGAAATTTCAAGAGCATTTATATGTTTTTTAGATTACAAGATAATTATAAAGCATAACTGCCGCTTCGGCATTGGTCATATAATCTTTAGGGCGTACCGATACACCGTCTCCTGATATTATCCCCATGCCTCTGAGAATTGCCGCAGAACCGATTTTATCCTCTGAAATGTTGCTGTTATCGGCAAAATCCGTTATGAAAATCTGAGTCATTGCCGCTATTTCCGAGTAACCCATAAATGCAGTCATGTACGTGAATGCTTCCTCACGAGTTACAGGAGAATCGGGGTTTTCAGAAACAAGCTTACTGATATCTTCACCTAACCGCTCATAAATATTTTCAGCCGGAGATAAAGGATATCTTATTCCCGCATAAAGCATGGTAAGCAAATTCTTCTGAGTAATCGGGCTGTCAGGATTAAACATCTGAGACCCGATACCTGCTCCGGTTTCCGCAATTGCGTTTATTTTCTCCTCTGCCCAGTGTCCTGAAATGTCAGTATAAACATAACTGTTTACGTATAAATCATCTATACTTGTCTCCCCGGTTATAGCATCTATATCAAAAGGATATGATACATCAGGCGAATAACAAAGTCTGAATACTCCATCCGATTTAACATATTTTTTATTAATCGGAGCTTTTTCGAGAATAATTTTCTGTATCATTGCAGGAGCAATTACATTATCACGTGACGGGAACGCACTAAGGTCTTTCGTAAACGAAAGCGAAAAGTTTGACACTACTCCCCTGTCCATATCGTAAGTCACACGGATATTATCTGATATCGCCTTAACACCGTTAACAAGCCTTGTACAGCTTACAGTATAGCCGTATTCCTTATTTTCCTCGAGCTCTGTACACTGAGAAATATAATCTGCATAATATGTATTTAAAAGCGATTCTGCCGCTGTCTTTGCTTTAGCATAATCAGCATCAGTATATTCTCTTTCTTCATCATATCCGCTGTATTCATAAGTTCTGAGTGCCAGAACTGTACCTGTCTCAGCATCTCCTGTTACCGAATATGAAGATTTGTCGTTATATGATGATGCAGAAATCCTGTATCCGTCCTCTGTATTATAAAGTCTTGTTTCAGCCTCATCAGTATACGCTAATGTGCCGAAAAATTTCATTTCATTCGCTTTCGAAACAAGCTCTTCAGCAGAAACCAATCCTTCAACCTTTTCAAGCTCGCTTATTTCAGCAGGTGACAGCGCTACATCTGCTGCCGCCTCTTCCGTTTTTGAATTTGATGCACCGCCGCCGGCGAATCTGTAAAGTCCGGCTTCTATATCCTCTTCTACAATCTCTCCGGTATATGCATCAATAAATCCCATCTCGTTATCGGTAAAGCGATATTTAAGCTTGAATTTTTCAGTTCCTGATTTTGCATCATATCTGTATTCAGGAGCATATATAAGCTCGAAGGGATATTTTTCAAAATATGTATTGACCGGATTTGACAGCTCATTTCCTTCATTAACAGCAAAATCAGTGTCATAATCCCATGTTATTTCAGCACCCTGAACTATAAGCTCTCCACCTTTTGTAAACTGAACCGCCACATGTGCACCATTTGACAGAACAGGGATACCGTTTTTCATTCTCTGCCATGTAAAATCACACGTACCGTATCTGACAACAGCTTTATCATAATCTATCAGTTCAAGACAGTCTCCGCTGTCCGCAAACAATTCAGGTGCAGCCTTTTTTATAAAGCTTTCAGCAACAGCAAAAAACTCTTCCCTGCTCTTTCCCGTAATCTTCCTCTCCGTATACATATCCGGGAAATAGCGGTAGTAACTAAGCACGTGTCCGTCAGCATCTGCCATTACTTCAAGACGATTGTTATTTTCTTTTTCTTTCCATTTAAAAGTGTAGCTTTCATTTTCTTTGCTTTTATAATCGTTCCCGACAGTAAATTCCTCAAGCTCTGCCGGAATTTCGATTTTATTTTTAACAGATATAAGCGAAGATTCCATTTTAGATGTGTCTGTTTCGGCAAATACACTTACACCTGAAAGCATAAACGAAATTGCCATAATTGATGATAATATTTTTTTCATATCTTTTCCCTCCCGATAGGTTATTTAACAATTGTTACATCAATACTATCTTCTCCAAGACCTTGTGTAATTTCGTAAAGCCGTGAGAAAATATTATCTTTATCACCGTTGATTACGAATTGCATTGTTGCTTTGATAACATCATCACCGAACTTTGAGAATGATACAAGTGCTGAATAATCGCCGTCATACTGCAAGTAGATTGCAAAATCATCAGTAAAATCCTTTGGCATTATATAACCTCTGCTGTTCGTCAGAATAGTAAGAGCAGCAAGATTATCAGCACCGTATGAAGCATTTATCATATTTCCGATAACAGAGAAATCAACTCTGTTCAGTTTGAGTAATTTTTCAATATCAAATCCGTCTAATTCTTCGTCGGAAAGTGCTTTTATATTATTTATAATTTGCTCACAGTTTGCAGACATATAATAAATCTCTGTCGGCTTGCTGTAATCAAAGCTGCCAAGCTCCAAGACTTTATTTGTCATTTCTTCATTTGCCGTGTAGTAACCGATAAATTCCTTATCGGATGCGAGTTCAGCAGATTCTTTAATAAGCTTTATTGCTTCGTCTATGTAGAAATCGTCAACCTTTTTTGTAACAATTACGGTAATCCGTGTAGGTGCATCAGTTCCACCTATAATTCCCGTATTAGCAGATTGAGATGCATATACTCTAACGATAGTTACGATAGCCTGTTCTGTTGTATATGTATCTTGTGGCGCGAATTTATTTTCTCCAACACCATTCATAACTCCCATATTGCACATTACTTGAATGGAATCAGAAGCCCAATCAGAAATACTTGCTTCATCATCAAAGTTAAAATACATTTCTGTTACGGGTACAGGAATAGTTTTGTTTACCATTCTGTTAAGAATAACGGCAGCTTCCTCACGGGTAAGCAAGTCATTAGGTGCAAACTCCGTTTCGGATTTTCCGTTGATAATTCCCATTGCATTTAATCTGATAATTTTTGAATTTGTTGTATCAGTAAACTTGTTTTCTCCTGTAACTGTGTCAACCTCTTTAACTACATTATAGCAGTAATTGTATATAAGCTCGCAAAATTCTTCACGGGTAATAGGAGCAGGAAAATTATAATTTCCACCGACATTTATTATATTTAATGCTATTGCTTTTTCAATATCTGATTTTGCCCAATCACTATAAGGAACTGACGTTCCAGAGGTTTTATTTTCTTCATCTGTTGGGACAACATCATAGCCAACTATTACGGGACCTGCACCTGCATAATTTGCCTTTGGAATATCATATTTTTCTAATAGCTTTTCGATTGTTGCGTTATTTTTTAACTCTTTAATTGCATTATTTACAAGAGTGTATATCAGTACATTTGTTTTATCTCCTGACGCTTCAATCAGTTTTTCTTTTTCTGATGAATTTCCGGGAAAGATAATAGCATAATTTACAATTTGCGAAGATGTTTCGTCTATCTGCTCATAGGTATCAAGGTAGATTTCAGAAAAATCTACAAGCTGTTTTCTTTCATCTGTAACGGTAATTGCTGATATAGCACAATCAACCTCACCACTTGTAACAGCAAGATGAAGCCTGTCAAATGGAAATTCTACATACTCAATTTCAAAACCGATCCGTTCGCCGATACAATTCATAAGGTCAATATCAAATCCTGTTAAATTTCCATTTTCATCGTAATATTCAAACGGCTTAAACTCTGCATTTATTCCAACTTTGATTTTATCCGGTTGCATGTGGCCGTCAACTCCGTCTGCAAAAACGGCTGTTGATATTGTAAGTAACATTGTAATTGATAAGATAATAGATAATAATTTTTTCATTGCGTGTACCTCCTCACACTACTTAAAATCAACAATTCTATTTCCCTTGTACTTTAATGTTCCTTTTTGATTGACTTTATAATTTCTATATGATAATTCTGATACACTAAAATATCTCTTTTTATTTCCGCAAAGGAAAGTTATAACATATTCTTTCCGTGTGAAAGGTGCTTGACTTTTTCTGTATATTTGCTTGTCATAGCTTTGTTTATCAACAACTATTGCTTTAATACTTTTTTCCTTTGAAAACAGATTTATTATTACTTTGACAATAATTCCAATAACAATAATTGCACCGATTAAGGCAAAGATAAAATTAACTATGTTACCGAAATTGTTTCCCATACGCATTTACCTCCTTATTCTTCCTATTATAAATACCCATAAATCCACCGAAAAGTTGCAATTTTCCAGAAAAATATCAAGTTATACAAATATTATTTAGGGAATTGTCAATTGTAAACAAAAATAGGTATTGCTTCACGCAACACCTATTTTAAACTACCTTTAGTTTTGAGCAAATCTTCTGTATGCCCTGCCGTTAGCTTTAATAATCACATCCGGATTCTTATCCTGAATAGATTTTAATATCTTTATAACAGCTTTTGAATCAAAGTGTGTTATGTTCATAAAAACGCTGTCATTATCCGATGTGCCAATATAAAGAATATCAGCCTTCTCCAGAATCCTCTGATTTGAATTAAACTTCTTATTCTCATACAAAGCAACAGCTTCAAGAAAATTCTCATCGCTTGAATTTCTCTTGATAAACGTTTTAGTTCCTATATAAACTTTACTTATTTCACTTATCGGAACACGAAGCCTTACGTTTTTCGCAGGCAAAAGCTCACCGATATTAAATTTAAGAAGTGTCTGATACGGGAAAAAGCAATTATCCCAGCAACGCATGACAAAATCAGTACCTTCAACCATAATCCATGTAGAATACAGTTCATTAAGACATACAAGAATATAGCTGGAACCAAGTATTATACCTATCGCATAACAGGCAACATACCAAAAATTCAGCATTATTATATTATACACCATAAGTGCCAGTGCCAACAGACATAAAGCAATTACAATCCACATAGATACTGATCCGCGCAGTCTTCTTTTTCTGCTTACGGTAGCCCTGATATTCATATGCGTAACAGACTCCCTTCAAATATTTAGTATATACGCTTAGCTCCTGCGTATTCTCTCTGATAATAACTCTCGGAAAGATTGCTGATTTTTACAACATCACCTGTATGCGGTGCGTGCACCATCATATTATTTCCGATATAAATTCCAACATGGTGAATTACACCGTTTTTCTGGAAATACACAAAGTCTCCGGGCATAAGGTTTGCTCTGTCAACATACTTACCGCTTGTAGCAAACTGCTGTGCCGATGTTCTTGCAATATTAAATATTCCAAGAGAATTACATACATATTTTACAAGGCCTGAGCAGTCAAAACCGTTAGGTGTGGTGCCTCCCCATACATATGGAACTCCTCTGAATGAAAGTGCAAGTTCTACTATGGCATTTCCTGTTTCAGTTGAACCAACAGACGGGGTAACGCTGTTTATATACTCAGCATTTGAAACTATACCTTGCGTAAGTCCTGCAAGTGCACGGTTTCTCTTAGTTGCCGGAACTTTCTTCTGTATAACCTTTGTTTTATATACTGTATATGTCTCTGTTTTAGTAGCTTCCGAAACTGCCTCTTCAGCGGAGCTCTCTTTCTGAGTATTCTCCACTTCTAATTCCTGCATATTTTCGTCAAGCTTACGAACAACATTCTTTTTATTTTCCTTCACACCGCTCCAGTCGGGAGGCCCATCTGTTTTTTCAGGTTCCGGCTCAGGCTCGATATTTTTATTAACTGAAGATTTAACTGTTCTTTCCTCTGTAACAGCAACAGTTTCTGTATCGTAGAAATATACCCATTCTATACCGTCTCCGGGATAGAAATCATAATACTCTCCGGGGTTCAGATAGAATTCCGTAACAATCGGTTCGTATCCGTCAATTGTTACCGTAGTTTCTTCGCTGCCCATTTCCATGCCTGTTGCATGGCTGATTGCTGTAACTTTAACCTTATATGTTCCTGCCGGAACGCTGTCGAGAATTCCCTCGTAAGTTCCTATAAGGGTTTTTGACGTAACAAGATTTCCTTTACTGTCAAACACCTCAGCCTTAAACTCTCTGTACGCCGGAGATGTAACAGCGACCTCAATCTGGTCATCATAGGTACGGAAATCCTTTTCAGGAAGCAGAACGTCCAACGGCTCTTCGCATACACCGTATGTAAATTCAACCATGTTACCTGTAAGCTGTTCCTCACCGTCAACTGAATTTACGCATACTCTGTAAACATTTCCTTCTGTAAGCATATATGACGGAATAACTATACTGTTTGTACTGCTCTTTAAGAACGCATATACATCATAAGCTTCTTTTTCCACATTGTAAAGAGTTACAAAATACTCGTCTGCACATCTTTCTTCAAGCTCAATAACAAGATTACCTTCTTCAGTAACCTCAGATTCTGCCGGGGAAACAATCTTCGGAGTTTTAATACGCTCAATCGGTTCCGGCTCACTTTCAGTAACCTTAACCTCTGCTTTCGTATTAATTTTAGACATAGGAACTGAAAGGTTTTCAGAACCGATAAGATTTATGTTCCATACGGTTTCATTTTCTTCACCTGATATTTTTGCATCTACAATATATGAAGTTTTTTCATCAAGTGAAAGCATTTCCTGGCCTTCAACGGTGGAAAGCATATTAATATACGCATCTATACTGCTCCGGGCATTAACCTCCAGTTTCTTGCCCTCATCACTTAAAAAACGCAAGGATGTACCGACAGCATCAGAAAACGGCAACAAGTCATTCTTTACTCTGTTTGAATTTATTATAGAATAAAACTCTTTAAGCTGTTCATCATGTTTATACACATGTGCTTCCTCAGCAGAAAATGGATTATAATATACAGCATCAACCTCACCTGCAGCATTTCTGATTATATTAAGTCCCTTCACAGATGTAATATATTCATCAGTATCTCCGCATTTCAGTCCTTCAAATTCCATACTTTCTGCATTTGTGAAATAAGCACATACAATATTATCCTTAATACCAATCATAATGAAATTTGCGTAATATTCATCGTATACATACCATGTAAATCCAAACTCATTATCTATTTTATATGCCGGTTCTCCAAAACTTTCAGACAGTTCCTCAAGAGTTTCTCCGACAAATACTTCTTTTCCGCCCACGGAAACAGGTAACTGTTTTGTAAATAAGGAAATTACTCTCTCTTCAATTATACTTAGACTGTCCTTGGTCACAATTCTGTCCGGATATGTAAGACCGTCAACCCATATAATTCCGTACTTTATCATTGCAGCATATGCTATTTTATTTTCTTCTCTGAGATATCCGTTATCATAACATGTATTCAGAATTTCTTCAGCTTCTTCGGGTGTGACTTCGTATTTCGGATTTGCTGATATAAGCATTTTGTAAAGAATATTCATTGCATCCTGCTTCGAGACAACTCCAGTGAGCTTAGCCAGTTCCTCAAAGCTGACAATACCTTTTGAAACCGCTCTTATATATGCGTCACTGTATGAAGAATACTCTTCAGGAACATATATTGAATTTTCCTGAATTCCAAAATGTTCGCTTAATTTCAGAATGCTGTCCATGAAATATTCATAGTCACACGGTTCTGTTGCACCGGCTCCCGATCCTGATGTAAGCAAACCCAAAACCAACATATAGGAAATTAATCGTTTTTTTAACATTCGCTTAAACTCCTTCGTCTCACATTTGATTCGCATCTGTAATTTATGGTACAAATACAGATAATATCATTATAACAAATTTTTTTTTGTTTGTAAAGGAATTTATTGAATTTTAAAAAAATAATAACATTTAATTCACAGATACCATAAATTTAACTGATAAATTGTATCTAAATATAGTTTTTTTATACAGAAGGGATAAGAAGCTGCATTCCCATGCACACATTATCACTTTCAAGTTTATTAAGCTCCGCAATATCACCCATTCTGACTTTATATCTCTTGGCAATATCCCATAAATTGTCACCGTGCTGCACAAAGTAAATTACTATGCCTTTTTTTACGTTGTCGGGCAGCTCTTCTATTTCAAATCCGGTTATGACAGGTACATTTACTTTCGAGGAAACAGACATTTTTACCGATACCGATATTTTTACATCTGTTTCACCTGCAGAGTTAATTGAATAGCTTTTATGGACAATATCCGCAGAAACCGTACAGTCCATCCCCTTGCCACTGCCTTCTGTCTCTACATTTTCACAGAAACTTATTTCTTTTCTTAAACTGTATACAGGACTTTCACCTTCACAAAGATATAAACAGTAACACTCAATTTTCCCTTCGACTCTTACATATCCGTCATCAGTAGTTACACTGTCAATTATCGGTTTTGCAATAAGGTTATATATACCGCTGATTGCCGGTGCGCCCGAAGGGAGAGCAAAGCTTTCACGTACAGATATATTCCTGTCAGAAATGCCTGTTATATTGTCGAGCTGCTTCATTTCCTTTGTCTCTGTCATATTACGTCCGGGGCAGTAGCAATCTTCTATATATTCCATATCAACGTATCTGCCTGCGGTACATTTTACCGATACAACTACTTCGGTATAAATTATACGTGCTTCCCCGTCAGAATCGTTCTCAACACGATATGTTACATCTTCAGGATTAAGCTCTAGTTCACAGGTGCTGTCCTCTGTAACATTTTCCATATCTATAATTTCTGTAAACGGTATCTCAAATCCGGCATATCTTAACACTCCGCTTAAGTCTTTATAAAGAACGCATACATCGCACGTACCCCTCACAACCACACGACCGGAAATCGCCTTATATTCTACCTGCGGCACAGCTGTATCCGCCTTCAGAATTTCTCCGACAGAGCTTTGCCCCGTAGGCAATTCAAGGCTTTCACGCACAAGAAACTGCGTGTCCCTGAATCCGTCAAAAGAATTTACACGAATTGTTTCTTTCTGCATTTCGAGCATATCTTCATTATCCGTTCCGCAAGCTATCTCGATTTTCTCTTCGCACGAAAAACGGTAAGCAAGCGATACTACAGATTTTATACGCAGCTTTCTGCTGTTTATAAGCTGAAAATCAACTTTTTCAACATCTGATGAAACATCTGCTATCGTATCTCCGCTTAAGTTACTGCTTGTCATGGTGTGCGAAAAATCAAAAGACGTTATAATGCTCTTTATCTTTTCCGTTTCGCTTTCGGGTATGTACAGAATTTTCAGATTAATCTTTCCCGTACACGTCATTTTTCCGTCACTGATTTCTTTTGAAGAAACTGAAGAAATACCGTCCACCTGAATAATTTTCAGGATATCCGGAAGTATGTCCGGCACTATTACATCGCCGTCTACTCCAAGTTCCGTACAGCCTTTCTGATTCTGAGAATAAACATTAACTGTTTCTTTTATAAAATCCATAAAAAAATCCTCCTAAACATATCTTTGTACTAAGATATGCCGGAGGATTAAATAATATTATTGTTTCATTATTTTTTCTTTTTCAAGTGTGAATTTTATAAATACTATTGCCGCTATAACAAGGATAAATGAGATAAGTCCCTGTATCTGCTGACCGTAAACGGTAATTCCGAAAATTTTGTTGTCACAATTCTGAACAAAACTAAGCAGATATCCTGACAGAAGCGACACTAAAAATCCGAAAAGACCGCCTATACTGTTTTTAATAGCTGATGCCTGAACGAAATATTTACTGTCAACATAGCTGTATATAATATTGAAAAAGTTCTGATTCACTCCTGCCATACATACTGCGTGAAGTATTGTATATATAATAATCATCCATCTTGTCTCAGGCGTACAGAAAATGTTTGATGCAAATGCAACAGCCGCAATTCCCAGAGCAAGCTTTATACCTTTTACGAACGAATGCTTGTCGGAGTATTTTCCGAAAGGAATTGAAAAAACAAATCTGAAAGCATTCCCCACTATGTTGATAATCTGAACAGTTCCGACGGTGTAAAGAAGCGTATTCGTCTTATACACTCCGAGAAAACCGATTGATACGTACTGAGCGGCATACCATATGCATGAGAGAATAATTACATTGCGGAAATTTTTATTGCCGAACAAATCTGTCATAACAACCTTGAAAGGAATATATTCTGCCTTTTCAACGGGTTTGTCGTCTTTTTTTATAAGCATAAGCGATACAAAGTTACATATGCTCAGTATAAATATTGAAGCGGCCGTAAAGATAAATCCCTTTTCTATCTGCCCTACAGCTTCAAATCTGTCAATTATGTACCCGATAACAAGCGTAAATACCATACCTGAAGCAAGAGAAATCATTTCCTTCACTGCGGAATAGCTTGCTCGTTTTGCAGGGTCTACAAACGAATTACCCCATTTATACACTATCGAAGCTATCAGATAATTTGCAAAATACGCAAACAGCTTACACGCAACCACAGCTGCAGTTGTAAATCCCTTCGCAATCGGCAGGAAAGGTATCATATACAGAAACATGAAGAGCAGCTGAAAAAGTGAGCTGAATATTATAGCTGTTTTCTTAACGTTCCTTATTTTCTGAACAATAAATATCGAAAAAAGCTGAAAAATGAAAGCAAGAGACACAAGCGACGTCAGAATTCCGATAACCGAATCGCTAATTCCCAGATGTGTCAGGAGCTTTGCGAAAAATGCGTCAGCCACAAGAAGCGTGACAAAATATTCAAATGTGCATTGTGCCGCATAAGCGGCTCTTGAGCGTTTGTATTCTTTAGAATTGTAATCCATAATTAATCTTCCTTCCGAGGCGATGCAGCAGAATCCCTGACAATCAATTTGTTTTCAGCGAACACATGCTGAATTGTATCGCTGTCGCCAAAAATTTTATCATAAAGCATATTAACTGCCATGCGGCATCTTTCCTCTCCGTATAATCTGACCGTTGTAAGAGGCGGCTGTGAATAAGAAGCATACGGTATATCGTCAATTCCGACAATTGATACATCCTCGGGGATTCTTATTCCGTTTCGCTTAAGCTCAAATATCATACCGAGAGCAATTTCGTCATAAGCCGCAATAATTGCGGTTGGCCTGTCCTCGGATTCAAGATATTTTTTTGCGGCAAGAAAGCCTGATTTTTCAAATCTTTTATCAGTAATAATATAGTAATCAGGATTGTATTCAAGACCGTATTTATCAAGAAATTCAATGAAATGATTATTTTTATCGACAGTATAAAACTCCCCTGCATATCCTATTTTTCTGTGTCCAAGCTCATACAGATAATTCATTAACAGGTCTATTGAGTTGTACACTACACCGACACTTCCGACAGTCTGACTGTCTCCGAAAACCACAATCGGAATATTTTCACATGCCCTTCCGGGTTCTTTCAAAAGAATTACACCTTCAGCATCACCTTTTATTACAATATCGTCTATCATTTTATTCACGTTATCCCTGCCAAAATCAGATATGTGTACAATCACACTTCCGCCTCTGTCTTCAATTTCTGACTTGAGCATTTCCACACATCTTGAGTAAAAAATACTTATGATTTCAGGACAGATAATGGCAACCCGAATACGTTCCGGTGAGATACTTTCAATTTTTCGTTTATTTTTCTTTTTGAAATATCCGATCTCCATTGCAATTCTTCTTATTTCAGATGCAACTTCCTCGCTTACTTCCTTACTTCCCGAAAGTGCTTTTGAAACCGTTGACACCGAAACATGTGCAATCTGAGCGATTTCTTTATGTGTCATTTTAATCACCGCTTGTTATTGTATCATATTTCAATTAACATTTCAAGTACTTCATCTACGAATTTTTTTCGGAATTTACGAATTTCTTTCGGAATCAGAAAATATTGGATATTACATAAACACCTATCATCAGAAGTGAAACACACGTAAAAATTACTCCGGGCGACATTTTGCGCCGTTTCATTGTAACTTTGCGTTTTTTATATATTTTCGTATCATTTTCGCAGTGTCTGCTGTTTTTCATATATTCACTTACAATGCGTTCTGCATCGTATAATATTTTTTCTTCCTGTTCAGGCGAGTATTTCTTAAGCACAATAATTGCCTGCTGAATGTACGGTGACGAAAGATTCTCAAGTATAACTACCTTATGCGTGGTATTTTTCATAAAATATCAAGCTCCTTTCAACAGTAATTATTCCCGATGTTAGCATTTTTATACATTCTCATGCTACAAAAACCCAAAGGAAACATATTATAATACAGAAAGGAGTTTTAACATGAAAAATCACGTTAAAATGCCTCCGGCGGATTATGTTATCCGTGCGAAATTTTCTGTTCGCCTGCGAACAGAAACGCAAATGGATATAGTTTCCATTATACACCTTGTCAGTCCACAGACTTGGTTGTATTAATTTTTCATTATTATTTGTGGACAGAAAGGCTATGGAAATTTTTATGAATAATATAATAGCTGTAACAGGCTCAATCACTTCTGCATCAAGACTTTTAAAACACCTCGAAAGAGCAGGATGTATTGATGCCCGTGTAATTCATACTCCGTCTGAAATTTCAACCGGCGGATGTTCATATTCCGTAAGTATTCCCGATAAATATCTGCCGATGCTTTTTACCGTGTCAACAAGCAGAAGGCTTAAAATAAAAAATATATACCGTTACGATACTGCAAATGAGGATGGTGATTATATTGATATATCTTGATAATGCGGCAACAAGCATGCAAAAGCCGCTTATAGTATTCGGCAAATTTTTTAAGGAATCTCTTTTTACAAGCATTAATGCCGGACGCGGTGCTCATAGAAAAAGTCTTAAAGCAATTGACGGAATCAACAAAACAGCTGAGCTTACCGCAAAGCTTTTTAATATCGGTGACTCTTCAAGAATCGCCTTCCTTCCCAACGCAACATACGCACTGAATCTTGGAATACTTGGGGTTCTGAAGCCTGATGACCATGTAATTGTTACGTCAATGGAGCATAACAGTGTGTTGAGACCTGTAACGCAGAAAGGAAATTTCACAGTAATTCCTGCCGATAACGACGGATTTGTGCCTCCCGAGCGTATCGAACAGGCAATACGTCCGTCAACAGCACTTATAGTCTGCACTCATGCATCTAATGTATGCGGTACGGTACAGGATGCAGAAGCAATAGGGAAAATAGCAAAAAAACACAAAATTCTGTTTATGCTCGACTGCGCACAGACAGCAGGCTGTATGAAAATTGATGCCGAAAAAATCGGTGCAGATATGATTGCTTTTTCAGGACACAAAGGAATCATGGGCCCGCTCGGCACAGGTGGACTGTATGTTTCCCCGGAAATAGAATTGTCGCCTGTTATAACAGGCGGCACGGGAAGCTTTTCAGAAAGTCTCATTCAGCCATCTATTATGCCGGATATGCTTCACTCAGGCACCATGAATACTCCGGCTATAATGGCGCTCGGAACAGCGATTGAATGTATTGCAGACTACACAGATGAAATTTTTCTTTATGAACGCAAACTTGCCGAATCATTTATTGAGGATTTGAAAAATATGAATAACATATACATTTACGGAACTGACCTGAAAAACCGAAACGGAACCGTTTCTTTTAATATAAAAAATACAGACCCGGCAGAAATCGAAGATTATTTTGACAGAGAGAAAAAAATCATAATCCGCTCCGGATATCACTGTGCACCTCTTGCGCACAAAACTCTCGGCACAGAAAAAACCGGAACAGCACGTGTATCGTTCGGATATTACAGTACAGATAAACATCGAAAAGCGGCATCTGATGCGGTTTACGACTTTATGAAGTATAAAAATATATCGGGGATGTAAAAAAATAGTGCAGAACGGATGAAACGAAGGTTTATGTGATGAAATCACATAAATCCCTGCCCGAAGTCGTACGTGGGTACGTCGAGAGGTTCGTTTCGTTCGTAGTTCAATGGCATAAAAGTCAAGAGAAA
>JAZULT010000057.1:0-23318 GCA_045603225.1 Clostridia bacterium
ATTTAGAATATGATAATCAACAACTTGCAGAATCGTTCGAAACGGGTATATTGTCAAAAGTATATGGAAAAGAAAATATTGAGGTATCAATTACTCCTAATTATATCAAACAAGTTGAATATGATGAAGTAAAAGTATCAGATAAATATGATACACAGCCGAACCAAAAATTTATACATGCGAACCAAAAAGGATGCCGGTCGGCATCCTCAATTTTTACGAATTTTTCTTGGGATTTTGTTGCTCCACGGCAGCAGCTCATCGGCCGGAAGAATATGTATATTTTCAAATATCCATACAAGATAATCATAAACTTTCAAATCATTTGACGATTACTTCTTTCTGTAGTTACTCGGTGTATCACCTGTTCTTCTTTTGAACATTCTTATAAAGCTTGATAAGTTCAGATACCCTACTTTTAATGCAATTTCTTCAAGTGATAAATCGGAGTTTTTAAGGTATTCTTTTGCGTGTTTTATGCGTATATCGGTCAGGTAATCTATATACTTCAGATTACTGATTTTTTTGAATGCACGGCTTACGATATATACGGATTTACCACATTTTTCAGCAATATATTCACGTGAAAGGTCGGGATTGCTGTATTCCTCGTCAATCAGTGCGGTAATTCTGTTTATAAGGTCTGTATCGGTTTGTGATTCGTTGAATGATACGTAATTTGAATGCATCAGATTTAAGAGTTCAAAAACGTGATAAGCTATCGTTTCAGTATCGGGTGCGGAAGATATACGCAGCTGATAAAGCTGAGAGTTGTTCAGGATGATTGTTTCAAAGTGAAGACTTTTTTCACGATAGAAGTCAAATACAGATGATATAATCTGAATTGCGAGTCTTTTAACAAGCATAAGTGTTATATTCTTCTTATATATAAGTGAAAAGATTTCCTTTACCGAAACGATAAGGTCTTTTTCTTCGGTGTCTTTCAGAGCCTGAATATAATTTGATATATTTTTTTCGTTGTCAAGTTCAAGGTTAAACATAGAATCATGTTTACTGCTCAGGATATATGAATACTGCTGCATCATATTTGAGTTTCTGAGAACGTATTTTTCAAAGAGTATTCCGTGTATGTACTGTTTATTGTTAACATGAATGTTTTCGTGCGTGTTTGGTTTGAAATAAGATTCAAGAGCAAGTTCCGTTCCTGTATCCGTGAGTGTTTTTGTTATAAGATATTTGTCCTTAAATTTGTTTTCTATTTTAAAATCCGGAATATCGTCACTTGAGATGCACAGCATCCAGGAAACTATAGCTTTTTTTATATCATTAAAGTCTAATTTTATTGATTTTCCGCTATACAGTATCATATCGAAACAAAGGTCTTCTTTACTTTTTGTTAACATGATTTTTGGTCTGAAATTTTCAAATTTTGCGCATGAATATGCGAATTTGGTTCTTACATTGCCGTATTGAATGTTCACTGTATTTTTCTTTGATGAAACACTGAGCTTAGAAACATCTCCTATTATATGAAATCTTACTCGTAAATCTTTGGCGGTTATTTTTCCTCCTGTGGGGTCTCGGTCTATATGTTTATCAGCTCTGTTTGTTGCAAATGAGGTATGTCCGAGAACGTAATTCATATGCTGAACAATGGAAAGTTGTGCAGATGAATATTCGTGTTCATCATGTGTTGCGGTAACTCTTATGGCAAACGGAGTTTCTCTTGTTCCGAAGTATCCCAGAAGTGCACCCTGTTCCACCCAGCATTGGCCTCGCGAGAAAGAGCCTATGCAGTAGTCAGGTTTCATCAGAGTGGTTGCCACGTTTGAATAGTTGTAATACGGATATGATGCACCCTGTGAAATTATTTGCTGTGAGTATTCCTTGTATTTTGTTCCGTTGAAATATGGGCGGTACTTCTGTGGGCATATATCAAAATGGGTAAGTTCGTCATTTTTTTTACCTGTACTTGTACATGAATCATGAAGGAATTTTCTTTTTGTGTCTGCTAAAAAAAGGCTTTCCAATCTGTGAGCGGGTCCTGCAATGCAGTCTGTTCGGTAGTGGTAGTGTGTTGCGCAGATTTCCCATAATGAATCAGAAATCATTTCGGTAAGTTTCAGAAATAATTCGTTTTTTACATATCTTTTTATAAGATAAATATTTATGAGGTTGTTGTGATCATAATGCGGGGAATTATATTCGTAAAAGCTTCCGTTTGCAATGGTGTAGTGATAAAAATGCTGAAAAAGGTTGACCGCATAGTTTGTAAATTCATGGTTCTGAAATCGCTCACCGCAGGCGGCTGTGAGAAGACTTTCTGCGATTGTGATATGCGAGTTCTGAAGATGAATGTTACGGTTGAGTATGTAAATGCAGGCAATTGACAGTGAGTGTTCCATCCTTTTTACAAGTTCAGCAGGCAAAATATCGGAATATTCTGCAAGTATAACAAAAAGCGGAATTCCGATGTATGTGGTCATATTTTTATCAATTTTTCCCGGTACGGCGTAGGTGAGATGTTCTTTTATGGGCCATAAGCCGTAATGCTCTGAGTCGGGCTGTGTTATCTGCCTGTCAAGTATGGTACTTATATATAATTCAACTTGTTTTATGTTTTCCTGTGTGTTATTTTTTAGAAGTGCAAGAGAAACTCTGGCATGTTGTACCATATTGTTTGGCTCAATATCCGTAAGGGGTCTGCCAATCAGAAAAGAAAACATTTTTAATCACATCCTTTTTTCGATATTATAACATATATGTAAGAGAATGTCAATGCTAAAAATGGCACATTTTGCACAAAATGTAAATTGACATCTTCAGGGGGAAGTGATATAATAAAAATATAATCGGAGAAAGAGGAATACAAATGGCAGAATTTAAAATAAGAGACGATTTTGATGAAAAAGAAAATATGATAGTAATTCATACGGGGAGCGAGAAAGCAGTGTATCATACGAAGCTTGCTAACTCAGATGTTCACTCGATAGTAAAATCATCATTGTATGCAAAAGAGCTTATATGTACAGGAAGTAATCCGGAGCTCGGAGAAAAAATATTTGAAAAGGTTATAAGTCTTCAGGATACCAATCCTGAAAGTTCTACATACGGACTCTGGGCGTATCATATGGAAGAGTCACTTTCTGAGATGGCGGCACCGGATAAAAATATGGCGGGATTTAACTCACGTGAAATGATAGATGTTCTTTTTGAAGCACCCGAACGTATAAGTGACGGCATGAAAGCAAAAATGCTTGATGCAATTTACCATGCCTGCGGTGCGATAATCAGGCGCAATGAGGGTGTTCAGTACACAAATGTTGCTTTTCTTGAAAGTCTTGTACTTTGCTGCGGAGGTGATATGCTGAAGGATGAAAAGCTTCTTGCCGCAGCGCGTAACAAACTCAGAAAATCTCTTGGGTTTATTAATTATCACGGAAGTACATTTGAGCATAACAGTCCGCATTATTCGTTTTTATGTATAAGTGACCTCGGAAGTATATTGAAATATGTAAAAGATGAAGAATCGCTTTTCTATGCCGAATGTATAAATGACTATATATGGAGATGTCTTGCAGAGCATTTTGATTATAAGAATCTTCAGCTTGGCGGACCTCAGTGCAGGTCGTATGATGATTATATACCGGTTAAGGAACTCGGAATACTTATGTCATCATGCGGACTTGAAGAAAACTATAAAAACCATCCGTTTGCTCCGGAAGGACTTGAAATGGCGCAGACCAATGCCGTATGTCCGGAAAAATATATTCCGTATTTCAGTGGTGAAAAGGTATGGGACAGCAGCCAGCGTGTGATAATGAGAGGATTTAACTATCCGTATTTTGCATTTAACCAGGCTATTAACCATTACAGAGGCGAGGGATTTACACTCGGAACATTTAACCGTGAAGAAATGTGGAATCAGAGAAGACCGTTCCTTTCGTACATAGACGGTGAAAAGAAACCGTATTGCTTCAGAATAAAATGTTATCATGACGGTTATGATTTTTCTTCAGCGGTACTTCACTGTGTACAGAAGGAAGGGAAAGTTCTCGGTAATATTAACTTTTCAAGTGACAGAGGAGATACTCATATAGGCCTTGACCATGTGAAGGGTACGACAATTGAGGCTGAAGACCTCAGGATAATTTTTGAGGTTATTGGTGATACAGATAATATAGATTATGAAATTTCGGAAAATGTTGCCAAGCTTACAGTCGGAAAAGTACCTGTAAAAATAACACATATAGGAACTTATTTCGGGGATTATCCGGTGGAATGTTCAGAAGATAAAACAGATGAGTACTTCCGTTACAGTATTATTCTTTACAGCGGTGAGAAAAAGAAGATAAACTTCGGTGTTATGGAAAAGGCGATTTCGGCATTCTGTATTGAGATGGGAGTGCTTTCGGACACTTCAAGGTTCAGTATTTCGTATGATGATGAATTTGCAGACACGGTATGGGAAACGGACGGAGATGAACTTAAGCTCCATACAATGAAAAAGACGTGTCCGTTTAAAATTAATATGTATGAAGATAAGCAATACATAAACGGAGAAGAATTATTCAGATATCTTGACAGCATAGATTGTCAGAGATGAGGGAGGAATAAAAAATGAAAAAGAAAATTCCGGCACTTATTGTTGCCATGAGCATAAGTCAGACTGCTTTTGCGGCATTTGATGTTACACCAACTAAAGACGGAATTAAAATTTCCGGACAATCGGAAGGTAATTCAGTAGTATTTGTTTACGCTCCGGGTGAAACTCCGGGAAAACTTGACGGAAATACAGAAGGTGAAGAATTTTCACTTATGGGCAAAATTATGGCTGAGGGAAGTTATGCAGACAGTGAAAATGTAAATAAAACTTTTAAACTTCCGGATGATGCTGTATTTGGCGAGTATAAGGTGTATGTAAAAACAGATAACGGTGTTGAGGTGATTCCGGTTAATTATGTGAATTACCGTGCGGTTGAAAACTTCTTTGAAAAGTGCGGTGATGAATCTGCCGATATAAAAGCGGAGTTTATAAATTTTGCGGAGATTGCAGGGCTGGATATAACACTTTACAGACAGTTACCTGAAAAATATCAGACATCAATTGCAGAAAGCCTTGCTGCTGTAGAGGAAGCAGATGCGAATGATGCATTTGACAGAGTGAAAGAATTGCTTGCGGAAGGTGTTGTTACAGTGGCACTTGCAGGTGACGATGCTGAGTTTGCAAAAAAATGTATTGATGAATACGGTGACAAGACTGATATTTTCCCGGAAATATATGCAGAGCTCGGAAGTGAAACAGAAAGAGTTATCAAAAAAGTAATCGGTAAGACTGAAGATAAGGAAGAACTTAAAAAAGAAATTCTTTATTATTCAACGGTATATGGCGCTAATGTACAGAGTACATGGAAGCAGCTCAGGGATTATATAGAAGCAAATGAGGCTATTTTTGAAAATACTGATGGTTACAGTGATTCTGTATGGAATAAACTTATTGATAAACTTCCGATTGATGATGCTGATGATATAGCAGATGAACTCAAAGCAATTGAGAAAAAGCAGAAAAATACATCAGGCAGCGGAAGTTCGGGCGGCTCAGGTGGTTCGGGGGGAAAGAGCACATCTACCAATATAATAAAAATCCCTGCACCGCAGCCGGTTGAAAGTGAACCAAAAACAGAACAGGTAACAGAGAAAACTTCAGTATTTTCGGATGTGACGGATGGTCACTGGGCGAAAAAAGCAGTTGAAAACCTTTACGAGAAAAAAATCATTTCAGGTTATGGCGACGGAACATTCAGACCTTCCGACAAGATTACGAGAGAACAGGCGGCAGTTATGTTTGTAAATGCATTTTATGAACTCAGCGAAGGAACAACGTCGTTCTCCGATGTGAAATCTTCGGACTGGTTCTGCCGTTATATCGTAGCAGCAGAAAAATACGGATTTATAAACGGTTATGACGGAAAATTCGGAGTGGGTGAGAATATAACACGTCAGGATTTTGCAGTGATGTTATACAGAATTCTTGTTTCACAGGGTAAAGAATTTACAGGAAGTGTTGCTGACTTTGCAGATAGTGATATAATTTCTGATTATGCAATTGAAGCAATCGGCAAATTAAGCGGAGAAAAATATATTTCCGGAAATGATGGCAAATTTGCACCGCTTGACGGAATAACACGTGCAGAAGCGGCACAGATGATATATAACGTTTTAAAATAAACAAGGAGGCAGTTCATGAAAAAAATACTTTCATTAATACTTTCAATGACAATGCTGATGCCTTTTGCTGTAAAAGCGGAGGATGCACCGGAGGAAACAGCTCCGGTAACAACAGAAGTCATGAGCGAAACAATGCAGCGCAAAGTCAATATTCTTTCTGCTACGGATGTGCTTCGCGGTTATACGGACGGAAGTTTCCGACTTGAGCAGAATATAACAAGAGCAGAATTTGCAGTGCTTTGCGTCAGAGCTCTCGGATATGAAGACCGGGCAGCGGGAAATGAAGATGTTGCGGCAACTTTTGAGGATACAGACGGACACTGGGCTGTTGAAAATATTGAATTTGCAAAATCAATCGGTCTTTTTGAAGGCTCGGGTGGATATTTTAATCCCGACAGTTACATAACAGGGAACGAAGCTGTAAAAGTTGCTGTGTGTATGCTCGGATACGATGAGATAGCCGAAACAAACGGAGGATGGCCGGATGGTTATCTGAAAGTTGCGACAGAACTCGGACTTTTAACAGAAATGGAAGAAAGTTATCAGCTTTCAGAAGCTGTAAACCGCGGGTTTGTAGTTTCTCTTATGTATGAAACACTCAATGCACCTGCAAGCGGAATTGATTTTGAATCAGGTTCTGAAATTAAATACACAAATGACGGAGAAAGCATTCTTGAGAACATTCATAAAATATACAAAGTCAGCGGAAGAGTGACCGGTACAAAATATACTGATTTGTATCGTGCTGAACCCGGCAGTTACAATGGTACGGTAGTAATTGAAGATGAAGAGTATTATGCAGGCAGTACCGATGCCGACAATATGATTGGTTACTATGTTGACATGTACTATTATACGGAAAGCAAGGATTCGGATAAGACAATCATTTATATTGCACCTCAGAAAAAAAGCGAGGAACTTGTAATAGAAGCAAACGAAGTAGAAGAACTTAAAAACGGAAAGCTTTATTACAATACAGGAAACAGAAATAAAAATGCAAGTGTTGAAAAATCACTTCTTGTATTTTACAACAGACGCGCATATCCCGATTATACACCGGATGATTTCAAAATAGAAAGCGGCAACATAAAGCTTCTCGACGGTGACGGAAACGGAGTATATGAGTCAGCTTTCATAACTGAGTACACCGATATTGTTCTCGGTAATACATCAGCTGATACAATGAAGATTATTGACTATTTCAACCCTTCGGTATCTGTAGAACTTGACCCGAAAAATTCAGTTGACGGAATAATATACACAATGAAACGTAATGGGGAAGATACAGCATTTTCAAAACTTTCAAAACTTGATGTGGTGTCTGTTTACAAAAGTAAAGATGGCGGAATTATTGACCTTGTTGCAACCGTAAATGTCCTTGAAGGAACGATTGACAGTATCAGGGAAGAGAGCGGAAGAAAAATCATTTATGTTGATGGTACTGCATATAAGATAGGAAGAAACTGTGAAGATGATTTCATGATAGGTACAAAGTATATTTTCTATCTTAACGGTATGAATGAAATTGCAGGTTTTGAACTCAAGAGTGCAACAACCCGTTTTGCATATCTTATGCGTGTCAGTGAAAATGAAGACCTTGAAGACGTGGTTATTCTCAAAGTTCTTGACAGTGACGGGAAAATAAAACTGATGAATACCGCTAAGAATCTGAAAATTGATGGTTACGCAACAAAAACAGCAAACGAAATTAAAACAGCACTTAAACGTGATGATAATTATGCACAGGTTGATGCGTACCATGACGCACTCGTTGAAGCAGGTAATGAAAAAGCATATAATTATGCACAGCTTCTTATGATAAAGTCAAATGCTGATGGTGAGATTATTCAGATAATGACAGAAAAACCGTACAACAATCACCTCAGCTATTCGGAACGTCAGAAAAATCCGACTGCACCGGGTTATACGGAAGAAGAACTCTGTGATATGGACCTCGGATATGACGGTCTTTACAGACATAACCTTGACCCTGTAGGAACAGGTTATGATACACCGGGTATTTACTTCACAACAAACCGTATGATTAACGGATATAATTATATAAGATACAATACAGCGATGAATTCACTCGAAGGTAAAATTGTTCTTACACCGCAGACAAAATTCTTCATAGTTAACACCGATGTTGACAATGATGAAAAGTACAGTGTTTCAACAGGCAGTGCATTTACGGATGGCGCACAGATACCGCATGGTGACATTCAGGTTTACAACATGAACAAGGCAAATGAAGCTATGGCTATTGTCTATGTAAAAGGCGGCACCGGAAATGTTGGTTATCCGTTATTCCTTGTTGACGCCATAGAAGAAGGACTTAACAGTCTCGGCGAACCTGCAGTAATGATAAGAGGCTTGTACGGCGGCGAAAAAGTCTCTTTCCCGTGTAAGAAAGAAGAATTTGCAAAAGGTCCTGACGGTAAATTCTTTGAACAGGGCGACATTATAAGAGTAGCAGTTACGGATAATGAAATCACTGCAAGCGAAATGAAGGTTGATTTCAGCAATATAAGTTTTACAAGATCTTCTCCTGCAGATTTTGATACAAACAAGTATTATGACGTAGGAAAAATTTACAATATCGGAAACGGTAAAATTACATTTGCAATGGGAACAAAACCGGGCGAATATATAAACCGTCGTACATATAATATTAAAGGCAGTGTTTATATTTATGACGTGGCAGAAAAAGAAGTACGACTTGGTTCGTCAGCTGAAATTGAAGACTATGTAAACTATGCAAACCCGAATGCTGTTGCGTGCGCATATCTTAATTACGGCAACATGAATCAGCTTGTATATTATAAAATGGAGGGATGATTTATGAAAAAACAAATATCAATTTTACTTGGACTGGGTATTATATTTACATCCCTGACAGCATCTGCAAAAGAATCAATACTTACAAACTGGACTGTAAGCAAGAGCGGAGCCGCATATTATGATATAGTATGTGACAGAGATGAAGTTTCAGACGGTGGAAGCAACTCACTCAGAATGTATGTTGAAAAGTCTGCTGACAGCGGATATGTTGAAATAAGGGCAACCGGAGTTCTGGCTGAAAAGAATACCGATTATGTATTTGAGTTTGACTATAAGACAGACAGTGAAGTTGAAACGGTTGATACAACAGTTTATGCCGGAAGTGCATCAAGAAACCTTCTGGGAACTGACGAAAGAACACTTTCAGGAGGAACAGAGTGGCAGAAGTACAGTGCAGAGTTTGCAACACCTTCAAATCAGAACGTTATTACCGTAAGAGTAAAACTTTCGGAAGATAAGGTAAATCTCTGGATAGATAATATGTCTCTTACAAAAAAAGATACAGATGAAAATCTTCTTATGAATCCTGATATGAATGAAGATCTCGATATTGCACCGGGTAGTGTTACCGATGTGACATATTCAGATATCTATGCTGATGATATAACAGTCAGCTGGGTAAATCCGACAGATGCTGATGTTGAATACATTGTTGTAAAAAATGTGAAAACAGGTGAAGAAACAGAATATGAAAAAGATGTTACTTCATTTATTATAGAGGATGCACCGCGCGGGACCGAGTATGAATTTGAAATTTCAGCGGTTGATACGGACGGTAATACATCTCCTGTTTCTTCTGTAAGCTTTACGGCAGATGTTGTTGAATATGTGATAGATGAGCCGGTGGTATCAGAAGCTGACGGAATGGTAAATGTATCGGTATCTGCTATGAATAACAAAGTTACAGAAGGGAAGAAAATAACTCTTGTTGCATTTTTATACAATGGTGATAAACTTGTTGATGCAAAAGCTGTAATCAATACAGTTCCGGTAGTATCGGAGAGTGTGAACACAGAACTTATGCTTACACTTCCGGAAGGAAAAACACTTTCTGACTGCAGTGTAAAAACTTATGTAATGGAAAGCTTTGAAAGTATGCAAGAGGTTTGAAAATGAAAAAGATAATATTTTTAATGATTTCAATACTGGCAATAACAGTGCCGAGTATCTCTGCCGAAGAAGCATATCCTGCCGGGATAACTTTTGACGGAGATACGGTTATGTGGGAAAATGGCGGTGAAGCTGAACTTCAAAGACTTTCCGCTGATGAACCATGGACAACAATATACAGCGGAGGTGACGGCTTTTATACCGATAATGCTCCGGATGGTATAAGCTATTACAGAGTAAAAACAGCAGGCGAAGATGAATGGAAATACAGTTGGGGAAAGTTTGAGGCAGATACTTCATTTTGTATTCACGGCTGGGATTACTATAACAGCAATTCTTCGGGGAATCTTGAATATACATCGGGAAAAACCGAAAACGGAACATATAAAATACAAAAAACATCGGCATATGCAAGCAGTGATTATGCGGGTATCTGCCAGAATGTAAAATCTGAATTGCTTGAATCGGGAAAGAGTTATACACTCAGCTTTGACCATAAAAGAGTAGGAGGTACAACCTCGTACAATCAGATTTACTATACTGTCGGCGGAACGAGAACTGCAATATCACCCTCAAAAGGACAGACTGTTGACTGGAAGACAACAACAAAAACATTTACGTGCAGTAACACTGAAAATTTCAGTATCTGTTTCTATATTGTAGGTGTCGGAGCATCACTTGAACTTGATAATGTAAAATTTTATGCTTCGGATGATGCGACTCAGACAAACCTTCTTGTAAATGGTGATTTTGAAGTTGATATATTGTCACCGGAAGTACCTGAAAAGGTTACTGTGCTTAGTGATGATAATGTTATTTCGTGGATATCTGATAACGGTATCGTAATTTCAGACGCGATAACAGATTATCCTGTAGCAGTGTTTTCCCCCGGAAAACGAATAGGAAAGACTGATGCTCAGAGTAGTGCTTACGTTATCCGTGCGTATTCAAACAACGGAGTAATGTCAGAGCCGTATCTTCTGAGTTCAGATAAAGAAAGCTTTATAACCGAACCGTCATTTTCTGCAGTGTCAGCAGAAGGTACGGTAAGTGTCGGAATAAAGGTTAAAAATGCTGATGTGAAGGAGGGAATGCCGGTCGGATTATATACCGCGCTTTACCGCGAGGGTGCACTTTGCTCTATATCGGGCATAAAGCAGATTGTACCTTACACAGGTAGCGAAAATTCATATACGGCGATGAAATCGGTACTTAATGTACCTGATGACACCGAAGGGTATGAAATAAAGGCATTTGTCTGGAGTGGAATCAACACAATGGACCCACTCACAGCATCAAAAAAACTTGATTGAGAAAGGAAAGATGAAAATGAAAAAAATTATTTCAAAAGTTGTTGCAATGTCAATGCTGGCAGCAATGGTAATCATGCCGAAAACTGCATTTGCGGCGGTTACTGTTGATGAGAATCTTTCAAACTGGGGATTTACAGCTTACCAGGGACCTAACGGACTTAATGCTGTTTGCAGTATTGTAGACAGTGGAGAGGCTGACCATGGCGAAGTATTGCAGATTTATTCTACAAATAATGCAAACAGAGATAACAGATACGGTGGTATTCAGTTTCTTCTCGACCTTCAGCCGGGTACATACAGAATTTTTGCAGATTTTAAGTGTGTTGAACAATTGGGAACTGATATAGGACGTCAGCGTTTTATCAGTTTGGCAACATCAACTCACGGTGCACTATGGGGAGATATGGTATCAAATCCTTCTCCGTCTACAGAATGGGGACATAAAAACTATAAAATAACAGTTAACTCTGCCGGAACATATAAAGTACAGTTTGGTATGGCAGGTAACTGTATAATGTACTTTGATAATATCAGAGTATGTAATGAAAGCAACAAAGGAACAGATGAAAACTTTTTGCCGACAGGAGATTTTTCAACAAAAGTTGTTGAAGAAAATAAGCTTCCTGCACCTGAAAATTTAAGTATTTCATCAAAGAACTATGGTGATGCAACTCTTACATGGAGCGCAGTTGAAAATGCTTCTTCATACAAGGTGTTCAAGTTCGTTGACGGCGGCACCATGAAAGAAGTGGCAGCAGTAAGCGGAACATCAGCAACCGTTAAGAATACATCCGGTAAAAACACATATTCCGTACAGGCAATAGGTGATGGTGTAAACTATGCAGATGGTGAGTTCGGTTCAATTGAATTTGAAGAAGAATTGTCAAAAGCAGGTCTTCCTGATGGTTATACTTCGATAATCAGCAATGCATCGGGTGATATTATTTTCAGCTATGACGTTGTAGAAGAAGAAGGTAACAATGTTCTTAAAATGACTCAGCATACATCAGGTGCAAACGGAAGTGACTGGGGCGGTGTAAGAATAATTATTGCTCCTGAAAAGCTTATTGAGGGACACACATATTACTTCGGATTTGAATGTAAGAAAGACAGTCTTAACGATGATGAATATACAAAGATTCTTGCAGGTCTCGGAAACAGTAGAGGTAACAGAGTTGAAGCTCAGGCAAGCAGAGGCGATTCACTCGAGTGGAAAAAATGGTCATATAACCAGACTGTATGTTCAAGTGTAAATAATTTCGGTATCGACATCATCGTAAACAGAAATGCAATCGGTTATATAGATAACATTACATGTTACGACATAGCTGACACGAACAAAACAAACCTTATTGAAAATTCGGACTTTGAACAGGCAGAAGGAGTTGAAGTTCCTAATGCTGAAAATGTACGTCTTGTTCAGGGCATTTCAGAAGTAACAGTTAAATGGGATTACCCTGCAAGCACAATGTGGGCAGGTGCAGAAATCTGGAATGTTACAGATGACTTTGAAATGCTTGATGAAAGCAACAAGGTAGCATCAATTGAAAAGTCAACAGAAGTTGCACAGAGACTTAACGTTCCTGCTACATTTGGTGAAATCACAACATACAAACTCATCCTTGTTGACAAATACGGCAACAAGTCAGCAGGAAATACAATAATCGTATCAGGTCTTGATGCATCACAGAACTCATACAACTTTGCACAGCCTGAGGGCTGGACAGTTGCAGGCGAAACTGCAAATGAAAATGCTCCTATGTCAATCAGAATTGATAAGAACTATGCTGCAGACAGTGCACTTTATGTAGCACAGAGCAAAAATGCTGATGCAACAAACTATGTACGTATCTATCAGACAGTTGCGGCAGAACCTTCAACAACATACGTTCTCAGCTATGATGTAAAAGGTATAGGTGCAGCAAATATCTGGAGAAGCCAAATGATATTTGCAGCTGACCCATGGAGCACAAGTAAGGTTGTAGCATTTGCTAACGTAGTAAAGCCTTACTGGCAGACAAAGACAATGGAATATACAACATCAGCTACAGAGTCATCACTCAGCGTTAACATGACATTCCGTGCAACTTGCGAACTCCTCTTCGATAACTTCAAAGTTTATAAGAAGGACGATGCAGAACAGACAAACATTCTTGTAAACGGAACATTTGATGCAACAGGAACAACTCCTGATGTAGAAAATGCAAATTGCAGCCTTGTAGATGACGAATATAAGTATCTTGCATATGAAGTTCCTGCAGATTGCGGTGCTGACAGAGTCCTCATTGAAAGTGCAGACGGAAGCAAACTTTACGCAACAGTAGGAAGCAACGTAGCACTTTACGGTGAAATTGACCTTAATGCATTGTTCATGGACAGCGATATTCCTGAAGAACTTAAGCTTACAGTATGTGATGTTTACGGTAACAAGTCAGCAGGTGTAATTGTTAAAACAGTTCCTGAGATGAAGATGGGCGAAGTAGTAATAGCTGACGGTGTAGCTACAATGTCAGTTATCAATCAGACAGAAGAAAACGTTCCTGTAATCATGATAGCAGCTGCTTATGATACAGATGGCAGGCTTCTTGAAGTAAGCATGAGTGAACAGTATAATTTCGAAATGCAGGCAATGGGTGACGATGCACACGTTGCAGAAGTTACACTTCCTACAGCATCAGAAAATATTAAAGTAATGGTACTTGATTCACTTGCAGGAATGAAACCCTGGTTTTAATTAATAGGTGATTATGAAAAAATTAGTTATAGCATTATTAGTAATGTGTAACACAGTTATTTCAGTATCAGCGGCAACAGTTTCAGAGCGTCTCGACGCTCTGGAAACTGCCCTGCCGGAACTTGAAAGTCTGTGTGCACTCCTTGAGGAATATGACATTCCTTGTGATTATGAAAAACTTGATGCTGAAATAATCAGCAGATATATTAAATACGGACGTGAGGATATTGCAAATAAAAGGTCCGAACGTGCCGAATATACGGTAGAAATTCTTGAGAAACTTTATAAAGATGCAAAAGTAAATCTTAGTGAAGTTATTGACGGAAATAAGACTCCCGTTTCAGTTCCTGTATTTAAAAGCGGAACTGTGACAACGGATGGTGTTAATCATATCGCAAATGTTGAGGGTGGAGAAAATAAACCTCAGCCTGTATTTTTAAGCGGTTACGGTCATTTCTTCGGAGAGATGTCTACGGAACTTCCGAACTTTTCCGAAATGGGCGTAAATTTTGTTCAGGTGCCGATACCGGCAAACGCTACAGTGCTTCGTCCTGACTATTTTGTGCCGGGCTGGCAATTTGAAAAAAGCGGTTCGACAACCATAGGCTCTTCTGATATCCGTAAAAACGGATCATGGGGGGCAGAAATAAAAGGTGCAAGCGGCGGTAAAGGAAGAGTTTACCAGACTGTAAGCACAACAGCAGGAAGTAATTATACATTCTCTGTATGGATAAAGACTGATAAAGTATCAAAAGCGCAGATTAAATATGGAAATACCGTGATTCAGGAAATCGCAACCGGTACAGTTGACTGGACACAGTACAGTATTGTCTTCACTGCAGCTTCAGATACTACAGAAATCGGTGTTTACACAGAGGGGGGCGGTACACTATGGTTGGATGGTGCCGTACTTTCGGGAACTTCCGCAAATCATCTTAAAAACGAAAATTTTGAAGAAACTGCAACGATGTATAACGGATATTATGTATCTGACAGTGCAGTTAAAGAACGTGTAACGAATATTCTTCAAACTGCACAGGATAATAATGTAATGGTTACATTTAACCTTGAGCCGCATAATATGCCGGAATGGCTTACAGATTCTGCACAGCCGGGATATGACAGCAAGGCATCAAGTTCCGGGCAGCTTGGATTTTTAAAATATAATATAGGAAATCAGACATTTAAAGATATACTCAAGGCTCATATTCAGGCAGTTGCAACTGCAACAAAGGGATTTACTTCACTTCATTCGATAACACTTTCAAATGAAGGTATTTACAGAATAAATGTAAATACAAACACAAAGAATTCATTCCTCAGCGGTTACCGTGAATGGCTTGAAGATAAATACGGCAGTATATCGAAGGTTAAAGAGGCATGGGGAAAAAGCTTTATGTTAGGCTTTAACTTTATTTCATTCCCTGATGATGCTACGGCAGCTACTGTTGAGTCTATGGACTACAATGCATATAATGCTGAAGTATTTATGAGCTGGCATGAGTGGATGGATGCTGAATTAAAGGCAATAAACCCCGATATAAAAACTCATGCAAAATTCCTTATAGGATATATGCTTTCTAACCGACTTGGTGATGGTATCGACTATGAGAGAATTGCAAATAGTCTTGACTATATAGGTTTTGACGGTGGTACATCGCTTGAAGGTCTTGATACCGATATGCGACTGATAGAAGATATCATGTCATCATGTTGCGAGGGAAAACCACTTGTAAACTCAGAAACACATACTATCCCCGATACCGGAGAAACAGCAGAGTATTACGGCCCTGAACAGAGTGCTGTTACTACACTTGAACTTATTCAGGGATATATCCATGGTAGAACAGCTTCGGCTTTGTGGGTGTGGAGACGTCACTATCAATGGCCCGAATATCTCGAATCAATGGGATTCCGTGCTGATGCCGTAAGAAATATTTCAAAAGCAACATATGATATAAACAGAAATGCAGATAAACTGACTGCTCTTCAGAATGCAGAAAAGAATATTTACATGCTCTGGTCGCCTGTTGCACAGCGTTATAACAATGATGATTACATAGCTTGTCTTAAAGATGCATACAATGCCGCTTTGCAGACAGGTCAGAGAGTAAGTTTTGTAACAGAAAAACAGTTGGCAAGCGGTAAGCTTACAGGAAGTGAAATTCTTGTTCTTACAAAGGCAACACATCTTATGGCTGACAGTTATAATCACCTCAGAACGTTTGCAAACAAAGGCGGTAAGATTATAGCTATCGGTACTAATCTTACTCATAATGAACTGAAAAAGACTGTAAGTTCAACGGATATTCTGCAAAACGCAGTTAAACTTTCAGCAAGTGCAGATAAAGCACTTATTTCCGATGCACTTCAGGCGGCGTGCGAAGAAAAGGGAATAACTCTTGTATTCCCGACAGATTCTGACGGAAATATAATAGACGGAATTGAAGCACGTTTTGCAGAAACTGATGACGGTGTTCTTGTAAATCTCGCAAACTACACAAGAGCAGACATGAATCTGTCACTTTACAGTAATAAGTATAATCTGAAGTATGCAAAAGATTTATTCACGGGTGAAATAATAAACACCGATGACATGAAACTTTCTCAGCTTGAAACACATATGTTATTCTTCCCGAATAAGTACGAAAATGCAGATGTTCAGATTTTACCGTCAGACTCCGCAGTGACATTCAGCTGGAATGCATATCCGGATAATCCGCTTAATCCTAAAGAGAAAATGCAGATTATGGTTAATGGTGAAGTTGTTTCGGTTGCTGATTACAATGCATTTACCTGTACTGTCGGAAATCTTACAAATTCAGAAGTATATGTAGTTGAAGTTGCTCCTGTTTATAAAGACGGTAAAACAGGCACAGGAGTGAAGATGATGACTTCTCCGCATTCGGGCAGTGGCGAAGTTGTTGTTGACGATAAAGGTAACGGAAAATACATTATTACTAATATGACCGACAGCGAAAAGAGTGTAACAGCAGAATGTACCGATACGAACGGCAAAACAGTTAAGATGAATATCAGACTTAAAGCCGGAGAAGCAACGGAAGTTGAAACAATTATGAATGGTACTGTAAACAAAAAATAAAGGAGGCATAAGATGAAAAGAAGAATTACAGCATTAATACTGGCACTTTCATGTATGTCAACACCTGTACTGGCAGAAAAACAGAAAAAAGATGTATCGGAGGAGACTGTATCGGTTAATCAGATGTATACAACCGTAAGTACTGATATGTATATGCCTTTACTTTACAGAAAATCTGATATTACAGTTGACGGTGACCTGTCCGAATGGGAAGGTGCAACCTTCATCAATATCCCTGTAAACAGTGTTCAGGTTGATTATTCCTCTTATGACGGAGATAACGATCTTTCTGCAAAGGTGTATTTCAGCTATGATGAAGAGTATCTATATGTCGGAGCGAAAATTACAGACGATAAAATTGTTTTTACTTACGGTGCGGATGCTTACTGGCGAGGTGACTCTTTCCAGGTAGCGTTCGGTCAGGGTATAACGTATGGTCCTGAATATGGTTTCGGATATGACACAAATAAAGAACCTGCTGTTTTCGGCTCATATAATGTTGCCCAAAAGTACACCGAAAGCGTGGAATTTGTAGAAGTTTCAGATAAAAATCATATTTTCTACGAAGTGAAAATACCGTGGGAAGCTACTCCGTTCGGCACAGTTCAGGATGCAATGCAGACTTGCGTTGTTATAAATGACAATGACACCGGTGCGCGTGACGGATGGCTTGAATGGAAAGCCGGAATCGGTAGAAATAAAAATCCATCCGGGTTTGCAAAAATGCTTCCTGTTCCAAAAGATAGCAGTGTCTTTACATGGCTTACCGGTGACAGCAATGTTGAGCACGCTTCAACTCTTAATTATCGTTACTATGCGGCAAACTTCTCAAATACAGCTCAGAAGGTAACTGTTGATGTTGACGGAGAAGTGAAGGAAGTAACAATACCTGCAAACTCTGTATACACAAAAGATTTTTCTGTTTTGTACACAGAGCCGGGAGAATATGAAATCACATACGGTCTTAATGATGAGAAGAAAGTATTTCCTGTTAATGTAATTAAGGCAGCAGTCCCTGATGAACTTTATGCAAGAGCCGATGCTCTCGAAGCAAGATTGCCCGCATGGAGAGCTGAAATTGATGCGCTGTATGCGTCGGGAATCGGAAAAGACTATATGGATGTTGACTACTATGTTATTGACAAGTTCATTCCTTATGTAAGAGAAGATGTGGCACGTTCGGTATCGGAAAACTATAAACGTCTTGCTCAGCGTGCGATGACTCAGCTTGACAGACTTGAAGAAATTGCTGATGGTCTTGACAAGAAAATTGCAGGCTTTAAACAGGGAACGGAGGAGTCACTTCCTGTACCTTTGTATCGCACAAGTAAGGTTGAGAAGGAAGGCTATCATTACGTAGCCGAAACCGAGAACTCGGTTACCGGCGAAAAAGAAAGACGACCTGTATTCTTTGTTGGTATGGGTCACGTAAATCAGATGAGAGCGGAATTTGCAGAGTTCCCGAGATATGGGTTTAATGTTCTTCAGGCTTCTGTAGATATTACGGCAGGAGATAAAATGTTTTTTGAAAACTGGGGAGTAGGACGTTCAAACGCAGTGATTGAATTCGGTCCGTATACTGAAAGTCCTTATTCCGGAGAAGCATCTTTGAGACTTACCAATTTTACGGAATATAAATCGAATCATTATGCGACAATTTCTCAGGCGGTGCCATGTGAACCGAATACAAATTATACATGGTCATTCAGAATTAAAGGAGATAATATAGCAACTGCTGTGCAGATGGTAATGAATTCATCCTGGGCTATAAGAAAACATTTTGGTGTCAAGGGGAGTTTTGACTGGAAGGAAGTTACATATTCATATACAACGGAAGCAAATCAGATTTCACTTCCGAATCGTATAATACTTGATGGTACAGGAACACTTTATCTTGATGATGCAGTGTTATATAAAACAGATGACCCTGAAAAGAAAAATCTGTTTTCAAATCCGGGATTTGAAGAATATACTGTAAGTGATGGTATATATTCACTTCCTACCGATGAAAAGCTTAAAAAGTCAGTATCAAATACAATGCAGCCATATCTTGATAACAATCTTGCGGTTTCTGTTCTGTATAATTCTCATTACGCGGATATTATTTCAAGATTGAAACCTGAAACGGCACTTGATGCTGTACTTGGCTTTGTGAAGGTAAATATTTATGACGAACTTGCACGTGAAATTGAATATAAAGGTGCAGGTCAGAATGCTAAAGCTCTGCTTGGTATGGATGGCATAATGAACATTATGACTGCAAATGAGCCTCAGTATTCAACACGTATAAATAAACGTCATCTTCCGGAATTCCATGAGTATTTGAAAGAAAAGTATGACAGTAATATAGAAAAACTTAACGCTGTTTATAAGAGTAAATACAATACATTTGCCGATATACCGTTTCCGACAGAAGATGGTGGTACACCATTGTTTTATGACTGGATGGAATTCAATGACGAATTGTATAATGACTGGCATGCCGGAATGGCGAAGGTGATAAAGGAAAACAATCCTGATATCTGGGTTAACGCAAAGGTTATGGGTGATAACCCAAATGCCGGTGTTGATATTGAGCGTTATGCAGATACGTGGTATGACATAAACGGCTGTGATACAAATAACTATTATACCGTAGGCAGCAGAGTAAGCGGGATTTTGAAAAAAATGTCATATTACGATGAAATGACGTCATTCCTTGAGGCTCCTGTATCGAATGCTGAAGATCATATTTTAAAAGATCGTGAGCAAAGCTATGATGTAAGATTTGCTCCGCACCTGGATGCTGACCTCTGGCAGGGTGCAGTTCACGCAAGAGGAAGTTCTATTATATGGGTATGGCAGAGAGTGACAAGCGATACGGATGATACGGCAGAGTCTATTCTCTATCGTCCGGATTGTTTGAGAAAGGCAGGTTATGTGGCTCTTGACCTTGCACGACTTTCTAAGGAAATGACAGCATTTACCGAGGAAAAATCAAAAGTTGCGATTTTCTTCTCAAGAGAATCAAGGGCATATGATGAGGATAAATACAATAATACTAAAACGGCTGTATATGAAGCTCTTACATATACAGGAAACCGTGTAAGCTATATCTCTGATACTCAGCTTGTAAACGGCGAAATCGGAGATAAAAAAGTTATTGTTATTCCAAATGCTATTCATGTAAATGAAGATGCTGTTCCGGCACTCAGAAAGTTTATCGAAAACGGCGGAAAAGTTGTAATTTACGGAAGAGATTCACTTTCCGGAAATGTTCTCGGTAAAAAGATTTCAAACGATGACAGAGACTTCATTTTTGCAAATGCACACGTGTTTGACGTATCGTTTGACGGAAAAGGTGCTATTGTAAACTCTCCGCAGGATATGAGAGATGAACTTTGGGGAATTCTTGATGATAGCGGACTCATTGATATATGGCTTCGTGACAAGGAAACAGGAAAGCCTGTTTACTACAACGAATGGCGTGCAGTGGAATACGAGGGTAAAACTCTTGTGAATATCTGTAACTATGACTGGCACAATGAGCCTGAGATTGAAATTATGCGTGGAGATAAAGTTCTTACCGTAACAGAAGAACTCAGGGAAAGTAAAGATATGAACGCAGTATCACTTAAGCCTGCTTCATATGTACCAAGACTTTACGTGGTAACCGAATAATATAAATGGGGATGTTTAAAAATGCACAGAGCGTTCAATAGTTGTGACGTGGCATTTAAAAGCATCCCCATTAATTATTAAATCAGAATTCCGTTACAATGGTCAATTTCGTGCTGAACAATCTGAGCTGTCCAGCCTTCAAATGTTTTTGTGCGTAATTTGAATTCAGCAGTTTCATACTGAACTCTGATTTTTTTATACCTTTTTGTTTTTCTCGGGCCACCGAGCAATGAAAGGCAACTTTCCTCAGTTTCATACGGATCGGATTGTTTTATGATTTCAGGATTGAACATAGTCATGTAGATGCCGTTATTATCAAAGCAGATAATACGTTTTTTTATACCTATCATATTTGCCGCCATTCCTACGCAGGTGTCTTTATGAGCGGTTAAAGTATCGAGTAAATCCTGAGCGGAAGGGAGGTCTTCAACTGTTGCTATTTCAGACTTTTGTCCGAGAAATATCGCATCGTGCATTAATTCTTTTACCATTTGTTTTCACTCCGTAATAATAAATTCAAGTAATTTGTTTATATTTTCTTCTGAATACTCTATCTCTGCCGAGTACATTCTTGCTATATCGGCCAGGTTTTTCATATCTCCGTCTTGTGCCGCGCAAAGTGTATAAATAATCATTACGCTTATGACCGAAAATGCTATACGTTCGCTGAAACGCAGGTCGTACATACTTTCAGGGAGATGTCTGTAAATGAAATATACAAGTAACTGTTCAAACGGTTCGTCCGGCAAAGATGACTTTGATGTTATATCTGCATTTTTCAGAATATCAAGCTCGTTTGTCCAGGTAGAATCGAGTCTTTCAAGAGATAAATAAAGTTCAGCCCATCCGCTCATGTCTGTTTCGGGAATTTTAACAGAGTAGTCTGATATGAGCTTTTTAACACGTTTTATAAGTGATATACTTCTGTTTGTTATAGTTTTGAATATTTCATCACGTATTCCTAAAAATACATTTTCGTGCTCGTCCTCGTACGCTTCTTCGGCATCATATCCGATTTCTTCAAGTGTTGTCACATCGGTTTTTGACAGAATTATTTCCGCTGCTGCCTCGCAGCAAAGTCCTATACCGATTTCCGTTCTGCTTTCATAGAAATTGCGGAACCTCGGATGCATGGTACATATATCACACAGTTTACCCTCACCGTGATTTATTATAATTTCGCACAGATTTTTACTGTTTAAAAACGGACATCTTTCATTTTCGCCTATGTTTGGATTTCGCATTTACAGGCAACAAATTATGTTTGTTGTGCCCTTTACTCTATATTCATTTTGTTGTAGAAAGAAATTAAAAGATAATAATTCTGTATGTATTATTTACATAGTATAGCACATATAGCGGGCGAATATGTATTATGTGTCAAAGACTTATGAGGATGACGGGGGCGGTGGATCAAAAGAGAGGGAACATATGATAAGAAAAAACAATGTAAATATAAAGCAACATAACGAAAAAGCCGAATTTGTCAAAAAAATTGAATTGACAAATTCGGTTTTTACGTTCTTGAGTGCGAAAAATCTTGTATTCAGCAAAATGATTTACCTTATTGTGATTTTATGTCAAAAAATGGAGCAAACCTCCTGTCGGATATCCATAGAATCCGTATGGTTAAATTTGAGAAATAATGAATAGAAAAATCGTGTGAGAGGTATTGACAAAATAAGGAAATGTGTGAATGGAATAATAGATGCGTTTATACCGAAATTAAAGCTTGCATTGGCAAACTTATGATTATTACAAAAATAATAAGTTTTGTTGAAACATATTGAAATATAGCAAAAAATGGTGTATAATGAATGTGTCGGAGCAATCCGATAAAGGTGAGACTGAAAACAGTGTAAAAGCTGGGCGGTTATGCCATCATCTCCGTTGAAAGGGGGTGATAGCTATGGATAGAGAGTACATAATTTGTTTTATGATAACTTTATTACTTATAGTAATTTCCATAAAAAAATAACGCCAGCCCCTGACAAAAGTTAACGTAATTTTTCTATAAAACGTTTTTTTTGGCATAACCGTTTGAGGTCTTACATTTTTCTATTTTCATTATACACTACATTTTCAATTTTGTCAACAGTCTTGATAAAATTTTATGCAAAATGAAGGTGTTTTTAATTGGATATATATATTTAAGTGTAAATAATCGTGAACAAGTTCTTCTCACATCAATTGTCAGATATCCATAGAATCCGTATGGTTAATTTTGAGCAAAAATTTATAGAAGAGTTGCGCGAGAGGTATTGACAAAATAGGGGGAATAATGTATAATATTAATGTAAGGTTTGATACTATGTTTTGGGGCAATACCAAATATCCTGAAAAGGGTAAAAAATAATATTCTGAGAAA
>JAZULT010000058.1:0-2644 GCA_045603225.1 Clostridia bacterium
AAAGGTGCTAATGCAAATGTTGTCAATACCAAGGGCAGCTATGATCTCGTTTTTATCAATGAAAAAGACTATGTACTGCCATTTGACGCTGAATATGTCGGTGACTGGGGTTCGTGTATGTATCTTGCTCCTGATATTGAAAGCATTACATATCTTGACGGCAGAACGCTGAATGTAGATGATGTTATTGATAGAAATACACATCTTCTCTGTTATGATTACTATATTAAAAGTGCTGACAGTTCCAATAGAATGACATTCCCAGTATTTCTTCCGGAATACTATGAAGAATACATAGGTAATGGAGAAATAAGATTAAGTTCAATAGATCACGATTCAAAAACTATAGAATTGAAGTCTGTTCCTGTTGACTCATCTGCTTCAAAATTGTTGTATGTAGAAATTACAAGCAATCCGTATGATACAGTAATTCATGGTTCTGACGAACTTGATCTTACGGGATTAAGACTTACAATTGGCGAAACTGACGGTAATGGCAACTCAATTTCACTATTTGAAAATATCACAATTGATGAAGCAAGAAAAACATATGATATTACTGTAGAGATAAAAGACGAGGCTCCCGGAAGTGGTAATTGTCAGATAATAGTTACTAAGAAAAATGAAGAAATAAGTGATACCGCTTCATTCGCTGTAAGCTATGGCGCACCTGTAGTCAAAGGCGATGTCAATTCTGACGGTGAACTTAATATTGCCGATGCTGTGCTTTTACAGAAGTGGCTGCTTGCTTTTTCTGATACAAATCTCACCGACTGGAACAGAGCTGATTTGTACCGTGATGGCAGACTTGATGTATTTGATTTATGTTTAATGAAAAAAGAACTTATTTCTCAAAATCAGAAAATGTCAAAAAGCATTATTACCGGTATCAAAAACGGCATGACCCGAGACGAAGTATTTGCTGTGTTAGGCAAGAATTATACTACCGAAGAAGAAAAAATTTCAGGAAAATACGCATATTATTATCCTGTGCAGTCCGGTGAAGTATTTGACACCGAACTGGAAGGTGAAATGTTCGTTGAATTTGATTTAGAAACCGAGCTGCTTGTCAATTACGGATATGCCCTCGGTCGTTTAGGCACAGTAAAAGATAGAATCTATCCTTACAGTGAGCAGCAACTCAAAGAAGCGTATGACAAGATATATGGTGTAATGATAGATTGGTACGGTAAAGCTACAAAAGGTAGCTTTTCAAGCCCCAAAGCTGAATATATATGGGAAACTGACAATGGTCAGATTTGGGCAATTTATGGGGTAAATCTCTGGAATGAATACGAAGTTCCTACATACGAAAAGGGTATAAATGAACTTGTTCTTTCCTGTTCTGTTGAGGGAAGATAATAATGTAAATAAGGCCTGCGGGAAATAAATTACTCCGCAGGCTTATTTAGTCCTGTCATTTTTTTAATCACCATATTTGAGGCATATTATATCACCTAAAAACATCCAGCCATAGTCTTAAAAACTCAAAATATAACATTTTCATTCTTTATAATCCCAAGAATTGATAACCCTTTCTGGAGTAATATTATCCCTGAGCAAATCCAGTGCATGATTATGCTTGATTTCTCCCAGTGTCGAAGCACATAAATCAGCTAAAACTATGCAATCCTGTACATTGTCATAACATGAAATAACCGTTGCAAGTACACAACAATCTGTATTTACCCCACAGAAATATAACCTGTCAAACTTTTCATTCTTAAGGAATTCTTTAAATTCAGATGTAAATCCAGAATATGTTGTTTTATCAAAAACACGATATACAAATGGTCTTATTTGCGGAATTATCTCAACATCATAAGTACCAACCATACACTCTTTCCAGTTACCTAACTTGTAACAAGCCGTTTCGAAAGTATTACAATATCTGGTTGCAACAATACGCTCAAAAGAACTATGTTCAATAAATTCAATAATCCTATTTGGAAGATGTTCTGTTCCCTGTTTAATAAAACCATTTTGCATATCTATAACAACCAGACACTTTTTCATTTTTCAGACCTCAATCTTTTTGTGTATTATTCAACAAAACAATAATTATAGTATTTCTGGTTTATCTTACATTATCCGCAAAATCAGATATTTAGTTCATATTGATTAAATAAAACTCATTTTAATGACATATCCATTTCCTCATCAAGCTCCCCTATTTCTTCGGCTGAACAAATCTCAACATATTCACCGATAACATTAAGAGCCTCCGAATAACTTCCGGAGGCTGTCACTCTGCTCTGCATTTCCTGTGCCTGTTCTCTCATGCCGTTTTCACGGAGCGTCCTGCTTGCCATACCAAGCAGATTGAAAATGTTGCCGTCCGCACCGATCAGCGGACACTTTGGCTTATCACTCATTATTATAAAATTCCTCCATCATCCTGCAGTATTCTTTTTCCTCGCATTCGATATAGTCCTTGACAAGCTGCTCTGCTTCATGGATATCATTTTCCAGAAGCTCATAGCCGACTGCTGCATGGATGATATCGACAGCGTTTTTCTTTTCCTTGCTGTCATATATCTCAATCATGAAGCCATCACACCGAACGGATTGACCGTCCCGATTCACTCGGAACGGTCTGCTCGGTGTGATCTTCACTTCAAAGCCCTTATACTTCGTAATTATC
>JAZULT010000059.1:0-8267 GCA_045603225.1 Clostridia bacterium
ATTTACAAATCCTGACTTGAACCGATATAAGGAGATTGAAGAACGATTTATTAACGGCACTATATCTGATGCGGAACAGAATGAATTACGATACCTTGTAAAGAATCTTGAAGGCGTAAGGAAAACACCGAAATACTTATCAGAAGTACTTGTTCATGATGAGTTATACGAGGCATATCCGGAGCTGAAAGATGTAAAGGTTATGTTCGGTACTACAAATAATGGTGTAGGAGGAGCATATAACCCACAATATAATACGGTACTTATAAGTAACAAGCTTACAAACGAGCAGGCGAAATCAACGTTATTACACGAAGTACAGCATATGATTCAAAAAGAGGAAGGCTTTGCCGGAGGTTCTTCTCCTGCATACTGGAAGATAAACACTGGTGCTTCAGACGAAGATGCACGTGCCATGTATCGGAATACTGCAGGCGAGATAGAAGCCAGGGAAGTACAAAACCGCATGAATATGACAGCTGATGAACGCAGGAATAATATGCCGTATACCGGAGATGAGAATACGGTGTTTGCGGATAGTGGTATATCCTTATCTCAATCGTTTGATGAATATCCGTATGATATGCAAAAAGTTCTAAAGGAATATTCTAACAATGTCGATAAGCGTATATATAATTTTATAGCAAATCACAATAAAGGTGAATTCAAGCGATTGAACCTTGATCCATTAAATGATAAGATAAAATCAGACATTTATAGTAAATTAGGAATGCAGGTTGATGACTATGTTTTTGCTGTAAATACTAATGCTATAGAGCATATTTCGAAAAGACACGGAGAGCACGGGCAGGCTGACAGTTCTATGGCAAACATAAATGATGTATCGCGTTTTTTATATATTTTGAAAAACTATGATGAAATCAATGTGTTGAAAAATGATAAAGGGGAAATTGTTTACAGCAAGGAATTTAAAAATGCAGACGGCAGTCCTGCAAATGTAATGATATGTTCAAAGAAAATAAATGGTACATATTATGTCGCATTAGCCGTGCCGGATGGTAAATATAAAAAATTATGGACGATTAGTGCGTATATAAACAAAAAAGGCATTACACAAGTACCAAATGACGAAATATCATCCCTTGGTTTTACGTCCGAAAACGAGCTTGCTTCTCTGCCTTTTAATGATAATATACCACAAAATCCTGATGTTGTCAATACAAATTCAGAAAAAAGTACATCCTCTCAGTCGACAGAACGTACAGAGAAGCTTGGTTTACAAAATCCAAAAGCAATTGACACAGAATACCTTGAACTCGCAAAGAACCCTATGAATCATGAAGCGAAGCTGACGGAAATGGTGAGAAGTGCGGCAGAAAAATCAGGATTTACGAAAAAAGTGTACCACGGAACAACTCAGTTTGGGTTCACGAAGCTTGATGTTTCCAAGTCGGATGATGCTATATCTTTATTTACTACGGATTCTCCGGAGCTTGCTTCGTCATACTCAGGCGTTGTCGGGCAGACTCAGATTAAAGGCGACAGAGTCAGTGCCGAAAGTAAGCAAAGATACGAAAGCCTCGTTAACTCGTTTATCGAAAAGGTAAATGACGTGGCAGGCAGAGAAATACTCAGCTCTGACAATCTGGAATTTGAAGACTATATCAGAAAGCTTAAAAAAGGCAAGATGAGCATCGAACAGCTTTCGCATCAGATGACGATGTTTACTTCGGACATCATCGAACAGATTGAAAGCGAAAAGAATATCAGCAGAAAAGATGATGCAGCTATATGGGACTTATCTACTCAGCTTGAAATTGCGTTATACGGAATGAACGGAAAGTCGGGAAACTACGGCTTATACGCAAACACAGACGGATTTTTGATAGTTGACGGCAACGGTGCAAAGTGGAGCAGTATTCCGTTCAGCAACATCCCCGGAAAAAGCACTGCCAATACCAGAGAGATTGTTAAATGGGCGAAGGATAACGGATACACAGGTGTGGAATTTAAAAACATAATCGACATCGGATATCACGGAACAGAACAGAGACAGCCTGCTAATGTATATGCCTTTTTAAAACCTCAGGAACAGCTGAAGTCCGCTGACCCGGTTACTTATAATGCGTTTGGAAGAGTTATTCCATTGTCGCAGAGATTTAATGCGGAGAATAAGGATATAAGATACGACCTGCAGGATATATCTAAAGAAGACAGAGACAAAATCCGAAACAAAGTAAGTGAAGTCCGAAGCTTATACAATTCAAAAGCAGAGATTAAGGAGATAGAAAACGGTCTCGGCGTAGTATACGACAAAATGGGAACGCTCAGCTCAGACTTATCCGACGAGGAGTTTATGTCGAGAGTTAAAGAGGCACAGGCTGAAGCTGAGAAGGTGGCGAAGCAGATACTTGACAGTGCGGTATATCTCGAAGGCGAGGAATGGGAAGCTACAAAAGATATGAGAGGCTTTATAGCCAATCAGACGTTCAAGGTTCAGCCGGATATCGACAAGAAGTTCCCTGCAGGCGGCTACAATTCGTACGAGGAGTTCAGAAAGGCGAACTTTAACAAGGTTACCACTTCGAAAACATCGGGAACGCACGTGGATTCATTATACTATGAACTGGCAGGCAGATATCCTGAATATTTTGACGGAACGAAGTACAAAACGGCTGAAGAACAGCTTGTACATATTGCAGAAGTTCTTGAAAGTATTAAACCGAAGGAAGTCAGAATGACTCCTGAGGAGTACCAATCCGAGGCGGTTGTCCTGGCTTCTGAAATTATGGAGACTTGTGCAAGAGCTGACTATTCTGCAGATGCTGCAAAGAAGCTTTCTAAGGTATATTCAAATTCTATTCAGAAAGACACATACAAACAGATTCAGTCTGTTGCAGAGGCAAGAAAACCTGAGTTTATGTACGACGGTATCACAAATAAGGAAACATATGAAAATGCTCAGAAAGCAGTAAAGGATGCAGGCATTCCTGATGCGACTATGGATTTTCTGTCGAAAGCGAATTCTTCTGAAGAATGGACAGCAGACGACACGGCTAAAGGATTATACCTTATGTCATTCTATCAGACGCATGACAACGCAAGACGTGCGGTTGATATCGCATCTGCTATGCAGAAAAAGCTGACGATAGCAGGTCAGGCTATTCAGGCAATGAGGATTATTGATAAGCTTACACCGGAAGGAAAGTTTATAGTTCTTAACCGCGAGGCGAAAAAGATAAACGACAGCGCTGAAGAAAAACTCAGAAAAAAAGCGGAACATAATAAAGAGCTTGCTGATGAGCTTGAAAAAATTGATGAACTTAAAAAGAATAAGGAATCAGAAAATGATGTTCCGAATATAACTGAGGTTATGAAAAAGGCTGATGATACAACAGCTTCTGAAGATTTCAACGAAAAAGAAACTCAGGAAGAAGTACCGGGAAATACAGATGAACCAAGCAAAAAAGAACATTCTGTAAAATGGGATGATAAAAATAATGTTCCCGACATTACAGGCGTGATGAAGAAGTCGGGAGAGAAGAGTAACTTTGTTCCTGATTCCGGAGGCGAACAACAATCTATACCGGGTACAGAACCGGAAACGCTTATCGAACAATTATATGATAAGTACAAAATTCCGTATATCCCCCAAAAGACTCTTGAAGAACTTGGAAACAGATTTAATCAGATTGAGTTCCTGAAGACTCCCGAACAGCTTATTGACCTTATTATGAAGCAGTCCAAAGAGCGAAAAACCGTGCACAATAATTCGCTTCGAAACACTCTTAAAAAACAAGATGTGCAGCTGCTGAAGGAAATTGCTACGAAACAGATTTTCGGAATGCTGAAAGATGTGGTGAAACGTTCTACAGGTCAAAAGCTTGGCACGTTTCAGACTATTGCACAGCTTCTAAACGCAAGAACTATGGGAAGAAATATTATTTCTAACTGGGTGTTTAATGAGCTGGCAACGGCTACATATGACATGGGAAGTCTTTTCGATATGTTTATAGGTACGTTTACAAAACAAAATACTGTTGGTGTTGACAGAGGACATTTCGAAAAAGGACACATTCAGGCTCAGAAGGAGAATGCACAGCATAAATATATCGATATAGCTCTTGATGTCGAAACACTTGGCGAAAACGAAACGAAATATGACGATGAAATGAAAAGACGTGGCAGAACGTTCACAAAAGGGCCTTTATCAAAAGCCGAACGGTGGATGTCTTACGGTCTGACTGTGACGGATGAATGGTCGAAGGGCGGTATAGAGCATAATGTTTATAATGCGTTAAGCCGTATGAAGAACAATCCGTTTACGGAAGAAGAAATGCGAGAAATTGCAAGGGAAGAAGCCAAATACAGAACGTTCCAGGATGAGAATGTTATATCTAAAGTGATGGGAAGTCTCAAAAGAACTCTCAACATAATCGGGATTGGAAACAAAACCACTAATCATTCACATGAATTCGGTGCCGGGGATATCATCATTAAGTATACCCAGGTGCCGGGCGCTCTCATTATGCGTGGGATAGAGTTTTCGCCTATGGGATACATTAAATCTATTGCGACTTTATGCGAGGCGGCAAAAAACAAGTCTCTTAGTCCGAAACTCCAGAGAGACATGGCATTGTCTCTGGCAAGAGCGACGACCGGTACAGGACTGATTATAGCTTTCTCGGCATTGGCAGGTTTGGGTATATTCATTAAAAACGATGAAGAAGACAAAGACCTCAGAGAATTTAAAAAGTCTGAGGGATTGTCAGGAATGCAAATTAATCTCTCTGCATTGGAAAGGTTAATCAGCGGAAAGGGAGGAGAAAACCTTCAGGACAGTGACAAACTCATGTCTATTGCCTTTCTTGAACCGATTAATTCGATTATATCAAAAGGCATCGAATTGTCGAAGGGCAGTGTCGCGGATAAGGAAACATGGAAAAATATCATACTGTCAAAGTCGTGGGAGGAAATAGCGGATATGTCGACTATGTATACGCTCAGAACGATTCTTGATGCTTCTCAGGGGAACGGCAATATGAAAAATGTTCTTCTCGGTATTGCCGGCGATGCTTTGACCGGTTTTATTCCGAGTCCTGTTAAACAGACTGCTCAGACGATAGACCTTGTTCAGAGAAATCCTTACGGCACGAAGGACCCATTTGCAAGTATTGCTCACAAGGTAATGGCGAATATTCCGGGCCTTTCAAAAAATGTTCCGGCAAAGGTGACACAGCTCGGTGAAGAAAGAACGTACGATACAGGAAACATAATTACAAATATTATGAACAACTTCATGAGCCCCGGATACCTTAACGTTTATCAGCCGTCAGAGGTTTCAAAGGAATTGTACAGACTGTCGAAATACAATGTTGATGCGATTCCGAGAGTTGCTCCACGTAATTATACGTCTGACGGAACGAAAATGGAATTTGACGGACATGACTATTCTTCGTGGCAAAAACTTGTCGGCAAAAAAGCTGAAGAAAAGATTATAAAGTTTATGCAAAGCGAAGAGTATGGAATTATGAATGACCAGGCTAAAGCTGATAAGATTGCTGATATAATATCTGATTCGCTTTCACAAACGAAAAAAGACGTATACCGCAGTTATACCGGTAAGGAACTTACAAATAGCGAAAAGGTTGAAGATGATATCAAATCTTACAATTCTGCTTCTAATTTTGACGGCATTTCTACCGAGACTTATGTGAAGTATTACAGCGAGCATGGGGAGACACATTACGAGCTTACAGATGAAATGACGAAGAAATATGACAAGACTTACAACAGGATTGAAGCTGAATTATATAACACAATTATAGGCTCAGGGAAGTCCGTTAACGATAGCGTGCCGGAGTTTAAAGCGAAAAACAAAGGCAGGGGTAAGTACGTCAAAGACAGCAAAACCGGTGAGTACGTATATCTCGATTCCGCATATGAATCATACAGCAAAAATACCCAGAAGAAAATCAGAAATGCACTCAATGAGGTTATCAGGGACAGAACACGTTCAGAGCTTGAGGATGAAATTAAAAGAACATCAGAAGCATATTACGTTATAGATCCTGAAATCGAAGAACGTGTCGAAAAAGGCGATTACTCACAAAGTAAGTGGGTGAGAAAGAAAAATAATGATTTTAATGATTTTCTGGAAGAAGTATTGAGGAATAGTAAAAAAGAAAGAAAGTAAATGGAATGGTATAATAAAAATAGAGTCGACAAACAACCAAAAAAACTGATATAATCAAAACAGAAAGAGATTGTATAGCGGAAATTCGGGATATTTATCACCAGACGGCATAAATTATATTCAGAAACAAAATTCTGTTAAGGTTAGCACAGAGCGCCTTGGCGACCTTGACAGATTTCCGTTTTTGGATGCTTCATTAGTTAAGCCGGTTGAAGAATAAAAGTAGTCTTAGAAATTTTTATGGTGAAAATTTCGACTGCACATTTATTGACATTTTCGAAAAAATAGTGTATAATGTATTTAATGAAAACTTGTCATTATGATGTGTGTTGTCAGTGTGTTGTCGTTATGCAACTTTATGCGATTAAAAAAGGGGAATTTAAGGGTTCAAATCCCTCCTTCTCCGCCAAAAACTGACAAGTTTCGACTTGTCAGTTTTTACTTTTTACCTATTCACTCTTCACTATTCCTTAAAAACAAAAGTGTATTTATATAAAACTTAACTTCTCCGCCATAGTAGCGTGATGATATTACTGTCAGTAGTGTCATCGCACTTTTTTATGCGGTTTTTCAGGGTTCAAGTGTTGTTCCTCTAAAACAGTATTTTCGTTACTGTCGAAGGTTTTTCGTAAGGAGTTGAACCCCAGTCCTTAATTCAAAATCAGTTCCAAAGCACAGAGTTTAAAAATGCTCTGTGCTTTTTGTTTTGGAATTAAGGAGGAGCAATATGAAAAAACTAAAAGTCAACTTCACCACAATACCTAACGAAGCAATCCTGGACAAAAGACTCGACACATACGAGTTCAGAGTGCTATGTTATTTATGCAAATTATCTAACGAGGAAAATATCTGTTTTCCTTCCTACTCCATCATCGCTGCCAACATGAATATCAGCCGTTCCAAAACAGCAAATATAATCAATCGCCTTATCGATTTGGGTTACATTGAAAAAGAAAATCGAACAAGAGGTCGTGGCGGAAAAGGTTCTAATCTCTACACAGTATGTACGGAATACTATGAGGATGAAAAATAGTCTGCCGAAAAGACTACGGATAGTATTGATTAACCATAGCAAATTCTGCGTGGTCTATTACGATGAAAATTATCTTACCTAAGGCGTAAAAATAGCCGACGTGATTTATTCGATTACCAACCAAAAAGCGGAACTGCTGTAGCCTATGACTATGCTGTGAGGAAGAAAAAACATATTATTAACACATTAATTACATAGCAGAATTTGCAAATAACAGAAGAATAAAATGTTTTCTTCTTAAAAAGTTGGTTTTTTTCTTGAATTTATTGTGCATTATATAGGAAAATAGCAAATAATATTGAAAAATTGAATTATATATGATATAATTTTATGCGGATATATGTAGCTTTTGAAAGTGTTATATATTTAAGAGGTAATAGATATGGCAATAACATATGAACGAAAAAAACAAAGACAAAATAATATTTTATATACAATTGTTGCTGCAATTTTAATATTTGTAGTCTTTTTTGCAATGGTTGTATCTTTCTTTATTAAGGCTGAGGACGATGCTTATGAGATGCTTCATATTCAGACAAAACAGATTAAAGACGATCTTATTTTGCAATTAAAATCAGACAGAGAAAACCTTACTACCATGGCAAACTTTGCGTCAAAGCTCTATGCTGACGGAAAAGGCTATGAGCGTATGTTTGATTCCTTTAAGCCAATCGGTTTGTTTTCAAGAATTGGTATACTTAACCCGGACGGCACATTTATCACAAAGGACGGAGTCTATGATTTAAGCGGACAAATTTCATTTGAAGAGCAGGCACTTCTGGGGGAACATATTACCGGTAGAACTTATAGCTATTCAATGCCCGATGATCAGGTAGTCCGTAGCTCTGTTCCGATTCAGGTGAACGGAGAAACTGTCGGTATTATGTATGGCATTATTAAAATCGAAACTATCAACGAAAAATACAATAATATGGCAAAAGAGCTTGATGCTCAACTTTTCGTTTATGATAAGGAAACAGGAAAATTTATTATAGATACAATAAATGAAAAACCATCTGAACTGTCAAGTTTGAAAAACAGGGAGTATAATGACGGCTATTCATACGAAATGCTGGC
>JAZULT010000060.1:0-19956 GCA_045603225.1 Clostridia bacterium
CGGTTGGCACATATCAGACCTTGTTATATACGATGAGCCGAAAGAGCTGAGGGAGTTTCGTAAGTATATTTCGTTTCTTGATGGTGAAAGTACGTCAGAACTTGAAGAAGCGGGAATGTCAAATATACGAATAAAAAGACCGCCACAGAGTTGGTGTTATGTTGAGGAAAGGAAGATGAGAGAATGAAAGCATGGCTTGGTAGAAAAAAAGACGAGTTTGGGGCAGAAGTTGTTTTTGCCGAAACAAGAGGAAAAGCAAGAGCGTTGGTTTTGCTCAGCGAGATTTCTGATGGTGCGGATTTTACCGATATTGAGGTACACAGACAGCCACAGGCGGACAAACATTACAAAGAGGGCAAATGGCATTTAGATTGGGAAAATCCACAAGACCGAATTGCCCTTGTTAAAGATTGCGGGTTTGTATGTGATTATGATTATTTTGATTGGGAAGATTGCGAGAAGTGTTCTGCAAAGCAATATTGCGACATGTACAAAGACCGCCAATCCGAGGAAGGCGGTGCGGAGTGATGACAGTAAGCGACATGATGAAAGTTTTAACGAATTTTCCTGAGGACGAGGAGCTTTCTGTTCTTTATCCTGAAGATAATTATGGTGATGATATAGGCGTAGAAATATCGGAGGTGGCTTATATCACAGGAACGAAAAGTGTCAGAAGTGGCGTGTATATCAAATTGGGTTAAAGGAGTGATACAGAATGACAGATGAAGAGGTTATAAAGGCTTTGGAAGAAGAAAAGAGGGCAACAATAAGAATAAACCATAGATTTATGGATGTTTGTGGTACAGAAAATCCTGATGATGAGAGATTCATAACACTTTTAATTGATACACTTGCCCTCATCAATCGACAAAGGGATGAGATTGAGAGGTTGAAAACGATGCACTGCGAAGCGTGTATAGGGTTGGCGGTTATAAAGAGGAATGCATACAAAGCCTTTGGGAAAATGCTTATCGACAAAGCTGAAAGAGGTATTATACATGCAGATGATATACCGGACTATGTAGTTGAAATGGCAGGTGATTGATTTGAAATGCATCAGGTGCGGTGGGAAGACATACAAGCAGGAGGAGTACTGCAGTCGGTGCCGGAGTAAAATTAAGAGTGGGAAGAAAAGGGAATTGAAGGTAAAGTATGATGACAGTAAATGCCGGGTATGCAGATACGGTTGGAGAAATCCGACCGAGTCGGTGTACTACTGCGATTATCTGAATATAGTCGGAAGGATGCGACCGTGTGAGTCGGGGACGGATTGTACTGTTTATGAAAAGAAAGGGAGGAGGAACTGTGACAAAAAAGGAACTGAAACAGCTATACTACATAAAAAAGGAAATAAGAATGTGGCAGAACAAATTGAATGAGATTACGGAAATTCAATCACCGAATCTGACAGGACTTCCGGGCGGGAACAAAACGAGTGACAGTGTATCAAATCTTGCGATTCAGAAAGATGAAATAAAAATGATTATATCAGGACTTCTTACAAAACTCCGGGGTAAAGAAAGAGAGATAATGATATTTATTAACAGCATAGATGACAGCATAGTTCGACAGATAATTCAGTACAGATACGTTGAATTCATGACATGGCGTGAAATTTCATACAAGTTATATGACCGCATTGACCGTGAGAGCAGTGTACGGATGATTCACGACAGATTTTTAAAAAAATAAGATTGTGCGTTTTGTGCGTTTTATATGTGGTATAATAGTATCATCAAAATGTATGACATGCATTTTGTTCCTCCATAATGAAGACGTTCCATGATGTCGGGACGTCTTTTTTGATATTTACTGCGGAAAGGGTGATAAAATGGCAGCAGGACAGCCGAGAAAATTTAACAGCGGAAAAAAGCTTATCGAATTATTTTCAGAGTTTTGTGACTATATAACGGAAGAGGCTGACTACACTGTCATACCGTCACAGACAGAATTCTGTAAATGGTTATCGGTTAATTACGGTCCTGTAGACCGCAAGACGATATACAACGCTCTTAATAAATACTTCCCCACTATAAAAAAGGACTTTGAAAGACTTCAAAGTGATGTTATAGCACAGGGGGGAATGATTGGAAAGTATCAGCAAGTTATGTCGATTTTCGTACTGAAAAATTGGTGTAGTTGGAAGGACAAGGCTGAAGCGGAAGTAATACACAACAATGGTATTCTTGACGATTTAAGCAAATATCTTGAAGGTAAGCATGCTAAGTAAAAAACAGGAAAGCTTTCTTTGTTCAGACCTCCGCCGCATTAATCTTTTATACGGTTCGGTGCGTTCGGGAAAAACATGGATAAGCTTACTCAAGTGGGCTTTATGGATTGGAGGACAGCCGGAATGCGATGAGTTTCTAATGGTCGGAAAGACGATTACAACTCTTAAGAGAAATTGTCTCGGACTTCTTGAAAGCCTGATAGGTGAGAATATTAAATACAGCATATCACAAAAGAAAGCTGTTATATTCGGACATACAGTCTGGCTTGAAGGCGCAAACGATGAAAGAAGCGAAAGCAAAATACGAGGTATGACTCTTAAGGGCATATATGTTGATGAGCTTACGCAGATACCTGAAGATTTCTATTTAATGGCGCTGTCAAGATTGAGCGTAAAAAATGCTGCGTTTCTTGCGACGACTAATCCGGATCATCCGAACCATTATGTAAAAACAGAAATAATCGACAATGATAAACTTGATAAGCAGGTTATTAAATTTTTGATTGACGATAATGCATTTCTCGATGATGAATACAAAGAGAATCTGAAGAGAGAATATACCGGAGTATATTATGAGCGATTTATAAACGGTAATTTCGTAAGAGCGGAAGGACTTGTATTTCCGGATATTGCGAATGAGCCTGACAAATATATTATAAACCGTGAGAATGTCCCTGATTTAAAGACAGTCGGTATCGGTTATGACTTAGGAGGAAATAAATCTAATTTCGCTCTTGTTGCGACAGGAGTGACTTATGATAATCAGGTGATTGTTTTAAGAGTAAAGGAAATAGTTCCCGATTGCATGAAGCTTTCGGATGTAGAGTCAGCTGCAATCGGTTTTATTGAAGGTATTGAAAAAGACTATGAATGTCATGTGAAATACTGCTATATAGATGACAATTATTATACAACGGTAAACAGTTTGAATAATTGGCGGTATATATTTGACAGTGCCACAAAAATAAAAGCATCAATGCCGCTTGGTGACAGACCTCTTATGCTTAATAAACTCATGGGGCAAGGTCGGTTCATGCTTGTTAAGGATGAATGTGATGCATTAATTGAACAGCTCAGAAATGCTGTATTTGATGATAAAGCTGAAAAGGCTGTAATCTGTGATGACGGAAGTATGAACATTGACTGTATTGATGCAATGTATTACTCAATCGCAGATGACTATTTATATTTGAATGATTAAAAGGAAGTGAGAAAACTTGGCGTTCAGGTGGTTGAATTTCTGGAAAAATTTAAAAAAGCTCGGAGAAGATGCGGAAAGCGTAAACAAATCGCATACCGATGTCAGAGACTGGTCTGATATAAAAAATTATAATCCGCTTGATATTGTTGTAAAAAAGCTAAAAATTCTTGTAAATGACGAAGCGACGTTTACGTTGGACAGTGACAGCGTAGTTGCAGAGCCGCTTATCGGTCTTTGCAAGGACCTTGAGGATAAAAGATATGAGATATGTTCTTTAATGCTTGGTAAGGGGGGTTGCTTTGTCACTCTGGCAACGGGTGAAGACGGTTATTATTATCATCGTGTTATTTCTCCTGATGATGTTTCCGTTTACAGAGTTTCAGCAGATAAAATGTATGAAGTGGCTGCTGTGATTGACAAAAAGACAGTCAGACGTAAACATTACAGCCTGGTAAGGCATCATATACTTGACGAAACAGGGACACTGAAAATTAACTATTATACAATTGATGAAAACGGTATGTTTACGAATTATACACCGTGGGAACGGTACAAGGATAACAATGTGGCATTTTATAATGCTAATCATATCGGGATTACGTACTTCAAATCGCCACAGGATAGTAATGGTCATGAAAGCTTCTGGGGCGTTCCTCTTAATTATGCGTGCCATGATGAGGAAAGCAATCTCATAGAAATGAGAAAAATGCTACGTTCTGAAATGGAGCATGCACAGATAAGGTTGTTCCCGGACGAAAGTATTACACAGACGGAAACACTGAAAGAAAACAATAAAAGCAGAATAAAACTTCCTGAAAGAGTTTATCCGATTCGAAAAAAAGCAGGCGTCGACGGAAGTCTGATTGATTATTTTGCACCGTCAACACGGCAGGCGGATTATGAACGTGAGTATATTGTGGCAGGTCATGAATATGAGGACAGAATAGGACTTAATGCCGGCTTTGTCACTCCTGCAGAATATACCGCCGGAGCAACAGCGACCGAGATTAAGACAGCGAACGCAAAAACAATTTCAATGATGAAAAATGTACAGTCGGCAATGAGTAAAGGGATACTTGATACTCTTGAAGCTGACAGTCTTATGCTTAATATTCGCCGTGAACTGTGGAATGTTATTATTGAATGGTTTAATCCGTTTGAAAGCGAGGAGGAGCAGTGGACAAGGCTTAAGGAACTGCACGAAAAAGGCGGTGCGAGTATAAAAAGACTTATCAGATGGGTTAATCCGAATATGTCCGATGAAGATATAGAAAACGAACTCGAAGAAATTTCCGGAGAAAAGCAGGTCTCTTATAATTCGGCAATAATGCAGGCACTTAATATGTGAGGTGGTATGAATGCCGGGTATAGATATAAACAAGCTTGAACAGTATGCCGATAAGGTTTATAATCGTGCAAATTATTTTAACGAATATACTCTCAGAACAATTGGCAGACGTTTGAAGGATATAGGTTCTCTGTCCGCTTATGACCAGGAGACTCTCAATAATATAGCTGATATATCCGGGGATATGGAACAGATAACGAAGGAACTTGCAAGAGTTACAGAGCTTAATGTGAGAGATATCGAAAAGATATATACTCAGACGGTAACTGACGGCATCAATTCATATAAACCGCTTCATGATTTTAAAAACATTCCTCTTGTTCCGTTCAAAAAAAATGAATATGCACAGTTTCTCGTAAGGCACTGGGCGAAACAGACATCAGAGGAGATGATAAACCTTTCACGCACGAAGGCATTGTGTTTCACCAAATACAATCACAAAGGCGATGTTATCGGTATAACACCGCTTAAAGGAGCATATCAGAAAGCAATTGACGATGCCGTTATAGCAGTTTCGACCGGGACGACAGATATTAATACCGTTATAAGAAAAACGGTTGAAAATCTTGGCGGCAGTGGTGTTCGTGTGAATTATGGCAGCGGAGTAACACGCAGGCTTGATACTATGGTACGTCAGAACCTTTTGTACGGTGCCAAAAAGTCTAATCAGGCGTATGATGATTACATAAGTGAAAAACTTGGTTGTAATGGATTTGAAGTAGATTATCATCCTAATCCGAGAAAGTCTCATGCGTTTATGGGTGGAGAGGTTTTCTCTTATAACGGAAGAGTGAAAATAAACGGCAGAGTGTATGAGGACGGCTCAGAAGCACTTGAACGTCTTGAAGATCACGGATGCTTACATCTGAAGTTTGGAATGATTCTTGGCGTATCAGAGCCGAATTATTCAAAAGAAAAACTTGAAGAAATGCATAGGCAGGACATGGAGCTTGTCGAATATGACGGTGTTAAAAAAACAAGATACGAATGGAAACAAGCTCAGAGACGACTTGAAACAAAGGTCAGGCAGGAAAAGGATATTTCTGTAATGGCTAAATCTGCCGGGGATAATGACAGAGCAAGACAGGCGGACGATAAGATAAAAGTTTTGAGGGCAAAATATGATGATTTGTGTGATAAGACCGGACTGCAACCGACACTTGAGAGAACGGCGGTACCGAATCTTAAAAATAGTAACAGGATTGTTGAAAAGGGAATATCAAAAAAGAGACAAAATTTGACAAAAGAAAATTTTGTTGATATGGCATATATTCAATCAAAAGAGTTTAAAACAAAATTTGATGAACTACCATTTAATAGTAAAGTGAATAAAATAATTTATGAACAGTCTAAAGCGTTGCTTATTCACAGGAATGGAACTTATTTTGAAGATATTTATTTGATTGATTCTGATTCTGGAAAAGTACTATCAAAATCATTTAACAATTTGTCAGAAAATGAAGTGTTGTATTCTAATAATGCTGAAAAAATAATAAAGGAGAATGTAGGTAAATTAATTTCAATACATAATCATGGTACAAATAATCCGCCTACAGGCAGCGATTTCGTATCGGCAGGATACAGAAAATATAAAAATGGTATAGTGTTGTGTCATAACGGAGATGTATATTTGTATAAAAGCGGAAATATCGCATTTAGTTCAAATTCTTTTTCTAAAATGGTTGACAATCTGATGAAAAAAGGGTATAATGAAAAAGAAGCATACTTTGAAACGCTAAAATACTATGAAAGAAAATATAATATTGAATGGAGGATGTTATAATATGACAAAATATTATGATGGACATCATATAGAATCAGACCTTTCAGTAGAAGAAAGTGATAAAGCTTTAGAAGAAGCATTAAAAGAAAACGAAAATCTTACTGAATGGCCGCATGAATGAAAAAAAGTACATCAAACCACTGAATAATCAAGCATCACAAATGTGTGGTGCTTTTTATTTGCGAAAAAAAATTAAAAAAAGTGTTGTAATTTGGTCTGATTTGTGATAGAATAGAAATTGCCAAGTATACAAACAATATAAACCACAGGCATTGTGTTTTTATTTCGGTAAAAATGCAAGGCTCCATTTTTACGTGCTTGTGGTTTTAAGTATGTATGCTTGGCGGCGGGAGCTGAGCATTTTTAGTGCGTGGCTCTTGAGACTGCGCACTTTTTTAATCCGCAAATAAAATGAGGAGGCTAAATATACTTACGGATAAGAGTGCATACTAAAAAAAACGAATGGAGAGAAAAGTATGAAAAAGTTTATATGTGGTTTTTTATCCGGTGCAATTATGTTTTCGATGATTGGTGCATTTGCTGTAAGTTATATAGCAGAGTCGGCTACATTTAAAGTTCTTGTGAATGGCGATGAGTTTAATTCTGACCCTCCTGCACTTGTAGTTGATGGTAGAACATACCTTCCGCTTCGTGCAATGGGAGATGCATTAGGTGTTCCTGTCGAATGGAATTCTGAATTAAATCAAGCTGAAGTCGGAGACAGAAGCTTTTATCCGGAAGTGACAAAGGAAGAGAATGATTATATAAGGGTTGAACCTCTTACAAGTATATCTGACCGTTATTACAAGGAAAATCCCGATATACCTAATATGGGAATGTATGCTAATAAAGAGCCTGACAGCTGTTTGCGTGATGAAGAGTATATTCTGTATTATTATGAAAAGAATTCCAATCCGGAAGAACTTGTTCAAACTTATTGTTTCATGTTGGAACAAAATGGTTTTATAAAATTGTCTGATGATGATAATGGTATTGTGTATACAAATTTATCAACACTTGATATTGTAAGTGTTATGAAGAGTGGAGATACAGTGGCTGCCTTTTTTAGAATTAAATAAATATTAACTTAATAATTAAAGCATCGTTTATACGGTGCTTTTTTTATACAAAAATTGTCCGGAATGACGAGAAACTATCAAGCCGGTGCAGAAAGGGACTGCGATATCAAACTGAAAGGTGAAGAAAGGAAAAGTATGAAAAGAGAAGACGTGAAAAGTATTTTTGATGATGCAACTGATGAACAGATTAACAAAATTCTTAACATTCACAGTCAGGACATCGGAAATGCGAAAAAGGACTACGAAACAATCAAGGAAGATTTAAAGAAAACGAACGAGACCATTGAAACAATGACGAAAGAGTTGAATGGATTAAAGGAATCGAACGCATCTTCTGAGGACTGGAAAAAGAAGTTCGAAAAATTAGAGGGTGAGATGCTCGAAGAAAAGCGTATTGCCAAAGAACAGAAAGAAGCCGCAGAGAAAGAAGCTGAAATTCTTGACCGTTTCAACCGTGTGTGCGTTGATAAGGACGGAAATGCACTTGAATTTATACATGATGCGATAAAAGCTGATTATATAAAAAAATTCGGTGCCGAGCTCGAGAATAAAGACAATGTCGGCAAAGCCGATTCTGAAATATTCCATACTTTGACCAAAGATGACGGAGTTTCGTTCAAAGGAGTTACAGCGGTAAATCTTCACGGCGGCAAAGAGACACCCGGAGCTTCATCAGACGGAAGAACAAACATATTGATGCGAGCGATGGGAATTCAGGGTAAAGGAGAATAAAAAAATATGGCAAACAATATTCAATTGGCAAAGAATTATACGGACCTGCTTGACCAGGTCTACAAAGAGGCAAGTGTTACATCTGACCTTGTGAGTGACAGCTCACTTATAAAGGCAGGCGTTAATGCTAATGAAATCGTATATCCTCAGATAGCTGTATCGGGGCTTGGAGAATACGACAGAAACAGCGGTTATACTGACGGCTCGGTAAATCTCGAATGGAAGACCGCTAAATTTAATTATGACAGAGGTACAAAGATTTCTGTTGATACTATGGATGACGAAGAAACATTTGATATTTCTTTCGGCATGGCGGGGGCAGAGCTCCAGAGAACTAAGGTTGCGCCTGAAGCTGATGCATTCACTTTTGCAACTCTTGCAGGTCTTGAGGGTATTAATACCGTTACAGGAACGTATGCAGGTGCAGAAGAGTTCCTTGCAGCACTTCTTGTTGCGAAAAATACTCTTGATGAGCTTGAAGTTCCTGAGGAAAGCAGAATACTTTATGCAACACCAACACTTATTAACAGTCTGATGGCTCTTGATACCACAAAATCAAAAGAGGTATACAATTCATTCAGTATTGTTAAAAAGGTACCGCAGAGCAGATTTTATACCGCAATCGACCTTAAGGACGGCAAGTCTGAAGGCGAAGAAGCGGGACATTATGCAAAGTCTGCTGGCGGTAAAAATATCAACTTTATGATTGTTGAGAAATCAGCAGTAATCAAGTGGGATAAGCATACCGCATCAGATGTAATTGCTCCTGCAAACAATCCGAATGCCGACAGCTATATTTCAAAATACCGTAAGTATGGTATTGTTGATGCTTATGAGAATAAGAGAGCCGGAATATACCTGTCATACAAAGAATAAGGATGGTGATTTTTATGGCAAGAACAGTCGGACTTAAAATAAAAAAGCCTGTGCCGCAGAAACCGGCAGAGGATAAGAAAGACAAGAAATAAACGGAGGTGAGCGGATTGTTTTTAGAATATGAAGCTTATAAGGACATGGGCGGAAGCTTGGAGCAATCCGCTTATAATAAATTTAGCCGCGATGCAGAATACAGGATAAGGTCGCAAGCTGCAGGACGGACAGGTGAGAGGCTTGACAGGATAATTGATGCGGAGGGTATTGTTCCTCAAACAGTTAAGGATTGTATCTTCGCTTTGGTCGAAATATTATCTGCTCCTGCGTGCTCCGGAATCGCAAGCGAATCCCAAAGCCAGGGCGGACAGTCGGAATCTGTGAGTTATGTTTCAAAAACAGTTTCAGAAATTGATGATGATTGTGATGATACTATACATAAGTATCTTACCGGTGGAGGACTTGGCAGGATATTGTACAGGGGTGCTGATTATGCTGAGTAACTTATGCGATAAAACATTTACACTTATTAATCAGATACCGCAGTCTCAGACGAATAAAAAGAAGATTGCATGGCATAAGCATACGCTTACAAAATGCGATGTTGCCGGTGGTGTATACGACCGTTCTCAGCATACTTTGATTAAAACTTCGGGAGAATATACCGCTTACATAAAAGACTGGGAAAGATATATTCCGTCTCAGCAGTATTATAATATGTCTGACTGCAGTGACAACTTCACAATTGCAAAAGGCGATCTGATTATATTTTCAGATATTCCCGAAGATGCTCCGAACGACGGAGATGGGTTTGATTTACTTGTTGATAAGTATTCAGGCAACAGCATGACGGTATCTGATTTTGAATTATATATAAATTACAGGTCAGACGGAAAACCGTGGAAAACAAATCATATTGAGGTGATAAAACGTTGAAAAGTGATTTTGAATGTATTCATGACTGGCTTGCGGAGAATTCGGACATCGTTCCGGAGCTTGAGCTTATCAGCTCAACTCTTGAAGATAAGGTTAATATATTACAGCCGAATGCAGCTTCGAGAATGTATAACGTAAAATCAGAACCATATAAAGACGGTAAAACGAAGGTTACGTTTAGTCCTGCTGAACCGTATTATAACGATATTGATATAATTTGTTACAGAACCGTTCACGAAGACGATATTACCCGTAATATGCGACAGCTTACAAAAATGCAGAAAGTCTGTGACTGGTTTATAGGACAGCAAAACAGCAATAGTGTTCCACAACTGGAGGAACATGATTGTTATAAAATTGAATGTCTGACACCTACTCCGTTTATACGAAATATGTATGAAGACGAAGCAAACCGGGTTATTGTCGATTATGCGATTACAGTAAGATTTTATATAAAGAATCCGGCTGTGCAAAGTATGCATGTATTATGAATATAAAAATAATTGATAAAATTAATTTAGAACCGGCTCACAAGGTGGTTGAAAGCGACGAGCTATGGCTTTATTCTGCTCACGAATGGCGGAGGATAGTAAGCAAGTATGTACCAAGAAGAGCAGGTGAACTCATGGGGAATGTTGAAGTGAAGCCGAAAGAGGTTCATTACAAGGCGGCACATGCACATTATATATATCACGGAAAATTGTATGTGGACCCGGTATTAAAGGTCGGAGGCTTTACGAACGACGGAACAACGTGGTGGAGCAGACCGGGAATTAAAAAAGTGCCAACCGGGAAAGCTCTTAACATTCGCAGAGACATGAATCCCCAAGCTTCAAAAGAATGGGATAAGGCGGCTATCAAAGACAAGCAGGATTTACTGCTTATAAAATCCATGCAGTCATGGATAGAAAATAATTTATAGAAAGAAGGATATATTTATGCCAAAAACAGAAACATTAGTTATTCGTTCCGACCGTAAGCTTTTTATGAAGGTTGGAGAAACACTTCAGAGAATGACAGGGTTTACAGCAGGAACAAAAAACATGAATCCGAAGGAGTATTCGAGACAGTATATCGATGAAGCATTTGAACGTACTTCTGTTACCGGTATGTCAGTAAGCATTGATTTTACTTTCGACATGATGAACGGAAATGCTGTACATGAACAGCTTGCCGATATCATTGACGGTGAAAAGCTTGGCACCGAAGCAGTTGTTACTATAGTTGAGGTTTGTTTCGATAAGCCCGGAGAAAATGGCGGATTTCATGCTGTACAGCGTGATTTCTCTGTTATCGGTTCAACAACCGGTGACGGAACAGACGCATTTACATACTCCGGTTCGTTCAGAGTAGAGGGTGACCGTGTTGAAGGTACAGCAACTATTCTGACACCTGAAAATGGTGATAAGGACACTGTTGAGACTGTACAATTCAACACTGCAGATGACTTAGAAAATTAATATGATATGGAGGTTCACTTATTATGATTAAAGTTGATTACAAAAAACAGGATATGGCTGTGGAACTGCCTGACGGACAGGTTCTGAATATTCCTGAAAGAACAGCAGAGCTTACAGAGAAGCTTGAGGTTCTTGAAAATACGAAAAATGAAAGAAGCGAATATGAACAGTATCAGGCTGTTCTTGAGACTCTTTTCGGCAGGAGCGGATTTAAAAAGATAGCGCCAAAAGGTAAAAAGGAAAATGTCGACTATATTGCGGCTGTCTATGTGGCTTGTGTAAAAGCTCTGTTTGCGGAAAAAGAACGCATACAGGCTGAAGAAATAAAACGTAAGCTCAACAGGATTACCCCGATTGTAAATAAAGTAGGAGACGTTAATTCGGCTTTAAAACATAGCAAATGAATCTTCTGACAGATACTTCCCCCGACGAAATCAAAGTCGGGGGTTTTATTTATAAATGCGACACTTCTTTCGGTAAATGGGTTAAGTATATTATAGCGGCAGAATCGGGGGATGCGGCAAAAGTTAATGAGGCTTTATTTGATATATTTGGCGCTGTTGATATTCCGAAACGGTTGATGAATGATTTTATAAGTGCAACATATGAATGGATGTTTCCCCGAAGTGAATCCGATGATGTGAAGCCAAGAGGTTCAAATGGTGGAAAAGCATATGATTTTGATTTCGACGGAAATATTATTTATACCGAACTGTGGCAGTATTTTCCGGAGCTTATGCGCAAAGGTTTTACATGGCATGAAGGAGTTGAGCTTATACGTCTGCTTGTTAATAACAAGGATACAGAACTTCATCACAGGGCATTTGCACGTGTAGGAAATTTTTCAAAACTGTCGAAAGAAGAGCGCAAATACTGGAATGAGGAGAGGGTAAGATTGAAGTTACCCGACAAGAGGACAGATGAACAGAAACAAAGCGACTTCGACAATGCGATGTCAAGTCTTTTTTAACACTCCGGAGGTGATTGATATTGGCAGACGGTGGTAAGGTTATAATTAAAATCGACGGTGACGACAGTGGATTCCGTAAGACAAGCAGTGGACTGGGAAACTTTGCGAAAGGAGCTTTCAAAGCAGTCGGGGCGGGTGTTGTTGCGGCAACCGGTGCGGTTGTTGCACTGGGTACTGCGGCTGTTAAGTCATACTCTGAATACGAACAGTTAAAAGGCGGTGTAGAGACGCTTTTTAAAGATAGTGCCGGGGCTTTGATGAATTATGCAAATAATGCATACAAGACTGCCGGAATGTCAGCGAACGACTATATGTCAAATGTGACAAGCTTCTCAGCGGCAATGATTCAGAGTCTCGGAGGAGATACTGCAGCTGCTGTTGAACTGTCAAACAAGGCACTTACGGATATGTCCGATAATGCCAATAAGATGGGAACAGACCTGAATTCCATTGTGGAAACATATAAATCTCTTTCACGTGGCAATACAGCAATGCTGGACAATCTTAAGCTTGGATACGGAGGCTCGAAGAAAGAACTCGAGCGTCTTATAAAAGATGCTGAAGCCTATGAGAAAAGCATGGGACGTATTGTAAAATACGATGCGACTAAATTTTCTGATATTGTAAAGGCAATTGGTTCAATTCAGGAAAAACTCGATATAACAGGTACGACAGCAAAAGAAGCAAGCACGACTATACAGGGTTCAGCAATGGCAATGAAAGCATCCTGGCAGAATTTACTGACAGGAATAGCGGACCCGACACAGGATTTAAGTGGTCTTATTGATAATCTTATCAGCACGACCGGGACTTTTGCCGATAATCTTCTGCCTGTTATCGGAAACACAATGAGCGGTATTTCCACAGCGATTCTTGATGCTGTCCCGGAATTGATTTCAGAAATTCCCTGTGCTATCCAAAGTATCATTCCTGATATGGCCGATGGTGTCGGCGGTATAATCGATGCAATGATAGCGACATTTACAGACAGTGATACACGTGTGGGAGATACGGTCTCCGAAATGTTCACAACAGCTGTCGATGCCGCAGGCGAAATCGGAGGTCTTCTTGTAGATACTCTGGGGGCTGCAATTGACATGGTTGCACCGCTTTTACCGCTTTTGTCGGACGGGATAACTGCCACTACCGGAACTTTGCAATATATGATTCCTGTAATACTCGCTGCAACGGGAGCATTCGGCGGATATAAAGCAGCTGTAGGAATCGCAAATACCGCAACAGGTTTGTTCAGTGGTGCGGTTTCTGCATTGTCAAATCCTGTAGGAATGGTTGGAGCTGCGATAGGTCTTACAACAACAGCTGTACTTGGTATAAAATCAAGCATGGAAAATGCCAGACATGAATTCCTGAACATGGGCGATGAACTCGATGTACTTTCAGAGAAGTATATTGCTGCGAAAGAAAACGCTCAGATTACAGACAGTTATTCTTCTGAATGGCAGAATCTTAATGCTGCAATCGCTGCAGGAACACTTTCGGCTGATGAACTTGCGGCGGCTGAAGCAAGACGTAAAGAGATTGAACAGTGGTTTATAGATAATTACGGAGATTATATTTCTGCAGAAGAACAGAAAAACGGAATTCGTGATAAATCTATTGAAAAGATAGATGCTATGGCTGCAGGTATGTCTGAAGCACAAAGGATTGAACTTGAAAACCAGGTTCTTGCAACGAAGCGTGAAATGCCTGATTTGATTAAAGAAGCAAATGACCTGGCAAGGAAAAATAAAGAGTTATCGACTCAGAATGAAACCCTTAACAAAACTAATAATACAATTTTGAAAGCTACATCTGCTTGGAATGCTCTTAGCGATGAACAGAAAGCATCAGGGAAATATCAGGATGTTTACCAAAAGGCACTCGATGATGTGAATGAAGCACTTGGTACAACTTATGTAGATATGACACAGTTGAACGGTGTTTTGATACAAAACAATAAGGATATTGACAGTAATAAGATAAAAATAGAAGAAAATTCCAAAGAATTAAATGATGCAACAGCTTCTATAGAAAGTTTTGCAAATGCCGGCAGAAAACTTATAGAAATCGGCTTAGGTGATACCTATGAAGGATTTCAAAATAAAATTGACCTTGTAAAAAAAGCTCAGGATGAACTTAATGATACTGGCGGAATAACTCAGGAAACCTTCGATGCTCTTGTTGATGTTTTCCCGGATATGGAAGACGGACTGGGAGATGCGGAAACTGCTTCCGATACACTTGAAGGCAAAATGCTTGAACTGCAACAACAATTTCAGGATGCAAAAGGCAAAGCAGAAGAGTTCGGATTGTCTCTCGATGGTCTTCCTAAGGATATTACCATTGATGTAAAACTCAATCTTCCTCCTGTTCCGCATCTTGCAAGAGGTACAAGAGGCGCAAGGAAAGGACCGGCAGTCGTAAATGACGGAAACGGCCCGGAGCTTATACAAAGCCGTGACGGTACTTGCAGAATAATTGACTCTCCGGGTTCGGTTCTCACGTGGCTTGATGACGGTGACAGAGTATATACAGCGGAGCAGACCCGAATAATGATGAGACACGTTCCTCATTATGCAAACGGAGTCGGAAATGACGGATTTAAGGCAAGCGGTGTGAGAATTACAAAATATCTCGATGACTTGCCGAAAGCTTTTGAAGAAGCTTATGATAATCTTCAGCTTCAGAGAGATATGGATGTTATCAGTGAGTCGCAGTATTATTCAGAGCTTGCTTCGCTTCGTGACAGATATCTTGAACAGGGCTCTGATAAATGGTGGGATTATACTGAGGAGATACACAGGTACGAAAAGGATCTTGCCGAAGAGAGACAAAGAGAGGCCGAAAAAGCAGCAGAGGAAGAACGGCGAAGACAGGAAGAAGCAAGAGATAAGGAATTTAACGACCTTAGCAAATTGCTTGAACGACAGTTTATAACCCAGGACGAATACTACGACAGGCTTGGAAAGCTCAGGGATAAACATTTTGAAAAAGGCACGAGCGAATGGCAGGAATATACTGACATGATTGGAGATTATCATCTGAGCAAACTTCGTGAAATGACTGATTCTGCAGTGCAGGCTATAGAAAAGTTGTCTGAAGAACAAGATGCATTCCGTACTAAGCTTGAGGGAAACTTTGCACTTCTTGAACAGGATGAAAAAGGAATGTACAGGCTTGCTGATTTGTCTGCACATTCTGAGGGTATGAAAGAATACTACAACAATCTCAAAAAACTTGAAGAGATTGCTCCTGAGAGCTTATATAAGAAGATTGAGCAAATGTCAACTCAGGAAGGCGGTTCCTTCATGTATACATTCTTTGCAGCATCTGAAAAAGAACAGAAAAAGTTCATTGATGACTATAAAAGTGTATACGGTGAAGCGGCAGAGATTACAGGAGAAGTTTTTTCTGATGAGATTGGTGAGATTCAGAAGCAGATAACAGAAGAGTTTTCTAAAACACCCGAAGAATTTTTTAGACTGGGTTCGGATAGTGTTGAGCAGTTCGGAAGCGGTTTCATAGAGGGATTATCAAGAATTATGAACAATATGCGGAGAGGCCTTAACGGTCTGTTGGAAGGGCTTGTTCCAAATGTCGCATATGCCGGTGGAAATTCGAATGTATATACAGATAATTCAAGAATAACCATTATTGCCGGAAGTAAATCAGAGCGTGAAATAATTGAAGAACTTGAAAACAGAAAGCTGTACGAAAATCAGGTGAGGGGATGGTAAGTTATGATTAACTTGAAATATTCAAACAGAATTGGAAATGTTTATTTCTCAGGGAGTGACAGAAGCTGTGTACATATCATTACAATAACCGGTCTTGGATTACCTAAAAAGAATTATAAAACGATTGAGTTCGCTTCGGAAAACGGTGTTACTCAGACGTCGGAAAAAGATATGGCAAGGACGATAACAATTACTGCGGAAGTCACAGGCGGTATGCGTGACTGCAGACATATCAGCAAGGTACTTCATGAAAGAGGGAACTTGTATATTACTTCAGGGAACTTGCGACGGAGAATAGAATGCAAATGCGTACAGCCTCCTGAATTTAAACGTCTCAGCGTAGGGGTTGATATATATACTTTTACCCTGCAGCTTCAGGCAGATTATCCGTATTATACCGATTATTATGACATACATCATCCGATTTTCAAACTGCAGAATGCTGTGACGAATGAGTTTACTTTGCCATGCGTTTTTACAAAAAGATTATCACGCTCTGAAGTATTTAATTCGGGAGATAAAAGGGTTTATTCAAATATCTTTATTAAAAATCTCGGGACAGCTTCTATGTTTCAATCGGAAACCAGTATCAGAATTATTAATCATACAACAGGGGCGGAAATTGTAATTAATCATAATATGCTGACAAACGAGAGCATTAATATTAATTTTGCGGACAGAAAGATAGAAAGCAGTATCGAAGGGAATATAACACATAAACTTGATGACAATTCTATTCTTTCAGATTTTTATCTCGATGTCGGTAAAAATGATATAGAATTTATTAACGGTAATGAGGATAATCAGAATTTATCTGCTATTATGACATATTCGCCGGAATATTTTTCTGTGGAGGTCTGATATGGATATTAGATTTTATGATTTAGAATTGAACCGAATTTATATTCTGCCGTCATCCTCTCGGAATATAGGATATAGAAGCATGAACTGCAAAATGGAATTTAATGGTGACGGTTCGCTTCAGATTTCGTTCTGGGACAAGTCACTGGAAAGACTGATAAAACAACATCCAGAAGGTCTAATTGTAAAATGGGGGCTGTTTGAAGGCTTTACAACAGGATATCAGAACGAGGAACTTACCAAAAAGATTTTCGGAATACACCTGAACGGAATGCTGTATAAGTCAGTTATTCCGGCAGGGGATTATTCCGGGAATCTTGAAACGATAGCATATGAAACCATTAAAAACAATTACTCGTGGATAGATGTTCCGGAAACACAAGGCACATTCCCGGAGGTGACTTATAAAACTGATAAGCCGATGCAAGGGAATAAGTTTTTCCAAAAGCTTACCGCAATAGGAAAGTCAGGATATTCACTCAGTATGAATACGAAAACAAAAAGGTTTGTTTTTCAGCTTCTTTCCAACAGGGATAATCCTCTCAGATTATCAGAGGATAATCGTAATGCTTATGAAATAAAAGAGAATTTTGACGGCAAGAACATTGCATATGGCGGTTGGTACGAAAAAGAAACTGAAGGTGAGGAAGAAAAAACCTGGACTTATATTGAGTCTGTTTCTAAAAACGGAGTTTATAAACAAGATGTTGTTCTGTCGGCAAAAAATGAAGAAGAGGCTGTAAAGGAACTGAAAGAACATATAGCAGATTATAAGCTTACAATGAAAACAAAAAATATTAAATTCAATACCGATTACGGATTGGGAGAAAATCTTAAAACAATGCTGGACGATAATTCGGTTACGGTTAAAACTGTGACTGCAGTTGAAATGTGGCACGAAAAAAATGAATACAATGAACAACCTGTACTTGGTGAACTTAAGGAGGTAGATGCAGATGAGTGAAACGGTAATGTATAATGAAGAAGTAACTGCTGAAACATTGAATAACATTGCAATTGATTTGGGAGCAACGACTTTTTCTTATTTCAGCGACGACTCGACATATGCAGTTGATGAACTTAATCGAATAACGGCTGATTTAATAGGCAAAGGAGTTTTGCTTACAGGTAACAAATGCCGGGTTGAATTTCATGACGGAACGATTCATGTTCTTGATGGTGTAATCGTTTTTGAAAATGGTGCAAAAATCAGAGTGACAGAAAACAAGAGCTTTGAGGCTTTGCCCGGAACGTCTTATATATACGCTCTTAACGATGTGTTGAACAACACTGCAAGTCTTATATGCTCTGATACAGCTCCTGATGAAACTTCGGATCATGTAAAGCTTGCTGAGGTGACGGATGGTGAAGTGACACAATACTATGCCGTCTCCGCATCGAAGGTACAACTTCCATGTGCGAATAATTATCAGGAAATAAATGATGAATTTACTTTTCGGGCATTTTTTTCGAATTCTTTTGTATTAAGACATTCCATCAATACAGAGATTGATACATACAATTTTATATATTGTGAAGGATGGCAAGATTCCCAAAAACACGAATTTAAGGAGATAGGGAAATTTGATGAAAATGGTGAATGCGTCTTGGATTCGGCATTTACAGTTGATTATAAGTTTAAAAAGTTGTCCGGCAAAATAGAGATATATACACTCTATAATTATACGGATCCGTCTAATCAAAGAATATGTTTTGAAAAAATAATATTGGCATAGGAGGTACTTCATATATGATTACGCAAAATAAATCGGATATATACTGTACACATGGCGATACATTCAGGCTTCCGTTTTTTTCGGATATGACATTTGCTGAGGGTGATACACTCAGACTGCAGATAGCAGACCAGTATACAGGAAATATTTTTATTAACAAAACTTATATGCTTAGCAGTGACGGCAAATTCTATGCTGAGCTTACAGCAAATGACAGGGCAAAACTCAATATAGGAGATTATATTTACCGTGTTAGCGTTGTAAGCATGGACGGAGAAATCACTACGAGACTGTCCGGGAATTTTTATATGGAATGGGGAACACAGAACCCTGAATGCGGCGGATTGTACCTTTATATATCACCGAAAGCATTGCTTGAAAAGATTAACGGTAAGATAAATAAAATTGATGCTGTTGGTCAGAAAACGGCAGAAAAAGGCGAGATTTTTAATGATTATGATAATAATAAAGCTTTTAGTTCTTACTCTACTGCGATAGGTAAAAATAATTTAGCAGGTACAAAGGGTTTTACAATTGTATCATGGAATGAGTCTAGCAAAACATATACGCTTGACTCTGTTGAGGGTTTAACTGTTGGGGATAGAATTTCTCTTGAATGGGTTGAGTCATATTCTGACTGTAATGCTATCGCTGCAATTGATTTAACAACTAATACAATTACAGTTGACGAATTTATTATTGGTAGTAGTACCGATGAAAGTGTTGAAAAAGAATTATTCATTCATAATAAGCCGTGGCTTGGTACACATTCATATGGTTATGGTGCTTATGCTGAAGGTGCTGATAATACTGCATTACTAACTTGTTCTCATGCAGAAGGACGTGGCAACAAATCTTTAGGTTTTTATTCACATACGGAAGGACGTAATAATGTAGCTAATTATGCATCACATGCAGAAGGTAGAAATAATTTTGCTACTGGTGATATGGCACATGCAGAAGGAAGATATACTAAAGCTTTAGGGCATCACTCTCATTCCGAGGGAATTGGA
>JAZULT010000061.1:0-17748 GCA_045603225.1 Clostridia bacterium
TATACCGTGTATACACGAGTGTCAGGCGGAGTTGATACAGAGTCTGTGGATTTTGTGTATGCATCCGATAAAACAAAAGAAGACTTCAATCAAAAAATCCGTGATGTGAAAAGTGAAGTTGAGTTTAAAGAACTTGTAGAATCAGAAGAAAACAGACTTGTAATTCTCGCCCTCGGATTTGTAAAAGATGAGTATGATGTACTTTCAGACAAAGAAAAATCTGAAATTATTTCCATTGCATACAGTAACATAGCAAATGAAGAAGCTGTTTCATGTTTCAATAAAGCATATGCTGTTGTGAAAAATGATATAGAAAAAGGCGGATTTGCTTTTGAAGGAGTGGCATTTGGTGATGAAACAGAAGAAAAACAGAAATGGATTGAAGACATATTTGAAAACAAAACCATGAAATCTGTAAAGGAAGCAGAAGATGAATACAGTCGTTTATGTGTTCTTTATGAAATAAATAATGCAAGATTCAGTCAGTTTGAAAAGCTGTTTGAGGAATATGAGGATATAATTTCAGATGGATATGAAGACATATATGATGATTATTTTGACCTGAAATCAAAAAATAAAGTAAATGAGAAGCTTGAGAGCATTCTGAGGAAGAATAATGCAAAAAGTATAAAAGACCTTGCAGATGCAATAGAAGATGTAATGGAAACTAAAACATCATCTGATAAAAAAACAGGCATCGGCGGTGGAGGCGGTGGCGGCGGAAGTAAAGGTTCTGCAATTAATGCAGTACCCACTGTCACAACACCAAAAGAAGAAAAACAGGAAATTGCTGAAGATGTTGTTTTCACTGATATGAATAGCACAAAATGGGCTGAAGAAGCTGTTATTGCGGCATATGAAAAAGGAATTGTATCCGGTGACGGAAACGGAAAGTTTTATCCGAACCGTGCGGTTACAAGAGAAGAATTTGTTAAAATGCTTGTTTCAGCTCTTGGAATAGCAGATGAAACAGCAATTTGCAGTTTTGCCGATGTTCCTGAAAATACATGGTATTATACATATGTGGCATCAGCATATAAAAACGGTCTTGTAAACGGTGTTGATGAAAACAATTTCGGAACGGGAAACAGTCTTACAAGACAGGATATGACAGTTATGATTTACAGAGCGGTATCATCTGCCGGAAAACTTACAGATGGCGGACAAAGTGTGAATTTTTCTGACGCAGGCGATATTTCGGATTATGCCGGAGAAGCGGTGGACAGACTCTCGGCATCAGGAGCTGTAAGTGGTATGGGTAATAATCGTTTTGAACCGTTTGCTGTGGCTACAAGAGCACAGAGTGTGCAGATTATTTATAATCTGTTACTTAAATAAAGGGGGATCAACATGAAGAAATTAACATCATTAATATTGTCTTTTTCCATGCTCGCCGGAAGTTGCTCGTTTGTATATGCGGAAAAGTACAGCGGTGAGCAGACTGCATATGTAATGAAAAGTCTCGGCATGACAAGTGATAATGTATATACAAGCGTAACAAGAGAAAGACTTTTGAAGACATTGTCATATTTCCTCTTTGAAAACCCTGCCGAAGCAGGTACGACAGAGAGCATTGCACGAAATACAGGGATGCTTAAAAGCGGAGAAGAATATAAAGGAAATGCAACCGTTACAACGGAGGATGCACTTCGGTTTGCTGTTATACTTTTAGGATATGGTGCAGTTACAGGTGACGGCAATTATATGGGCAAAGCCGCACAACTCGGATTGACGGAGGGGATTTCAACATCCGGGGGATATTTACGTCGTGAAGACTTTCATCGTCTTGTATTTAATATTACCGGGGCAGAGCCTATGGTTAAGGATTTCGCAACCGGAGAATATTACATAGCAACAGACGAAACACTCCTTTCGATGAACAGAGATATATATAAGGTTGAGGGAGTTGTTACAGCAACCGATGAGACATCGGTATATAGTTCTGACGGAGTATATGACGGATATATCAGAATTGATGAAGAAGATTATGAAATTGCGGATGGGATTGATTACAGCGGATTGCTCGGCAGAAAAGTAATTTCATATGTACGTATGAAAAATGGCGAAAATCAGGTTGTTTATATAGGTGAACAGCCGGGCGAGAATAGTGAGCTTGAAATAAAGGACGAAGATATCGAGGCTGTTAAATCCGATTTTTCGGCAATTGAGTATACTTATAACAACAAAACAAAGACGGCAAAGCTTGATAATGCATTAAAGGTTATATATAACGGGAAATTCTGCCCTGATTATGTAGCTGAAGACCTGATTCCGGAAACGGGAAGTATCAGGCTTGTAGATAATGACGGCAACGGCAGATATAACCTTGTATTTATAAATGATTTTGAAACCGTTGTTGTTCAGAGCGTTTCACTTTATGACAGTATTATTTACAATAAGTATGACAGTCCGTCAGCAATTGACCTTGATGAAAACGAGCCTGAATATATCATATATAAAGGTGATACACAAATTCAGGTTTCTGATTTGAAAGTGAATGATATACTTAGTGTTGCACGGAGCAGAAACGGAAGCGGAAAGATTATCAGAATATACGTTTCCGATACAACATTATCAGGAACAGTAACTTCAATAAATCTTAACGAGCTGACGGTTCAGATTAACGATACAGAGTATGATATTTCACCGAAGTTTATGATGTGGATTTCGAAAAACGGAAAAACACTCAACCTTGGTGACAGCGGGACTTTTTATCTTGATAAATTCGGAAATGTTTCAGAATTTGAAAAAACATTCTCCGATGATTATTCGGTAGTGTTCAAGGTACTTACGGATGACGATGAAAATTATTACCTTGCATATATGGACCTTGAAGAGTATACATATAAATCACAGCTTGCAAAGAAAGTAAAAATTAACGGTGTGTCATATACTGCCGACAAAGCGTATACATCAAAACTTAAAGGTATAAAACCGCAGATAATGAAGCTTTCTCTTAATTCAAATGGTGAGATTTACGAAATCGAAACTGCTAAGCTGTCTGCATCATACAGCGAAGATGAATTTACAAAAACATCGGAACTGGAATATTCATACCGCGCAAGCTTCCAGGGATTTCAGAATAAATATTTCCTTGACGAGGGTGCTAAAATTGTGATGTTTCCGGCTGACGGAAGCACAGACCCGTCAGATTATGCGGTACTTAGTGCAGGAGGATTTTTTAAGGGCGACAAGGGATATAAGTTTGTAGCTTATGATATCGATAAATTCGGATTTACAAAGCTGTTCTCGATGACATCTACGACAGACTCCGTAAAAAGCGGTATGAGCAGAAATATGTTTATTATAACAGACATATCGGACTGCCTGAATTCCGATGGTGAAATGAGCACCAAAATATCGGGTAACATGAGTATATATCGTGATTTTGAGATCGTTTCCGAAACTCCCGGAATATTCGGAGAGCTTAAAAAGGGTGATGTTGTGAATGTATCCGTAAATCAGCGTGGTGAAGCAAACTATGTTGAAAAATTGTTCTCTCTTGGCGGTGCGTTTACATATCTTAGTGAAGACGATTTTTATAACGACCATGTAATAGTTGCCGGTGATGTGGTTGACATAGAAGGTAACAGAGTTATTCTCGATGGCGGAGAGACAATGTATTTCAGATTAAACACAAGCACACCTGCAACGGTATATTATGCTGATGAAAACAGATGTGAGGGTGCGAAAACATCAGATATCTGCAAGGGTGATAAAATCGTTATGAGAGTAGGCTGGGGAATGCCTGCAGAAGTGATAATTCTGAGATGAGGAGGATGACTTTATGAAAAAAATAACATTATTTATAATGGTTGCGGTATTTTCGCTTACATCTGTCATGTCTCCTGTGTATTCGGAAAAGCTTGCAGATGACTGGAATGTAATATATAAGGGAAGCAATACCGACAGAGAACAGTTTTACGCAAATCTTTCGGGTGACTATGCATATAGCGGAGCACAGTCTCTTGCAATTAAATATAATCCGTCAACTCCCGATGATGCAAATTATATTGAAATCAAAAATCCCCTTTCGGGAAAGCTTGAAAGCGGTGAATATACTCTTTCGTTCTATCAGAGAGGTAATTCTTCAAGACGTGCAGTATTTACCGTGAGTGATTTTGTTTCGTGGAATCTTAAGGATACTGTATTTACAACAACCTCCGGCTGTGTTGGTGCAGACGGAGAAAAATGGACAAAGTATGAGGTTACTTTTGAGTATACGGCGCAGGAGGCAGATTACCTCAGCATAAGAGTAAGTGGCGGTACTACTATGACACGTATTGACAATGTTGTACTTACAAAATCGGGTGACACAGATAATCTTGTTTACAATTATGATTTTGAGTCGGAATTTGAAACTCCCGAGGAGGAAGAAATTGTTGAGACCGAGTATGACATGACCGGGTATAATCCGACAGAGGTTATGCTTTCAAAAGGTGCGGGAATGCTTGTTCCGAACTGGAAAAATCCAACCTGCGGAGAGCTTACGGGAATTGAGCTTTATATAATTGACGACGGTGAAGAAATTCTTTTGTCGGACGACTTTTCCCTTGGCTCGGGAAAAATGAACACATATCCCGTAACCGGACTTACTGATAATGTAAATTATCTGTTTAAGCTTGTTTTCAGATTTGACACAAAAGAGCCGTACATATTCATTCTCGGAGGAAAACCGGGAGCGGCAACAAGCAAAACCTACGGAGGATGGACAGCATCTTTTGTAAAAAATGATGTGGCAATGTACACTCCTGTTGATACGGTAATTGACACAGAGATTACTCACAGCGGAGACGGTGCGTTAAAAGTTATTTCAAATATTGATAAAAGCAGAGAAGAGCTTTCGGGAAATACATATATGAGTCTTATACAGAATGTTCCTTTTGAACCGGGGAAGAGCTATAAGATAAGTATGTGGGTAAAATCCGAAAATGCCTCGGATAACTTTGAAAGCCATGTTCAATGGGTGACGTTCCGTGATGCACCTCACAGAGTTCAGAATTCTTCGGGAACATATGACTGGAAACAGTATGAGTTCATATACGATGCTGATAAGGAAACCTCGCTGAGAATAAATATTGACTCACTTAATAATGGTGTGTGGTTTGACGACATTGAAATATATGAGCTTGACGAAAATGAAGAGCCGATAACAGATAATAATCTTGCTCTGAACGGGGATTTTGAAGGACTTGTATCAGATGACAACGGTGTGATTACTGATGTTACGGCTGTCGGTGAGCTTGGCGGAGTGACACTCTTTACGGAAATTAACGATAACAGCGAATCCTGTGAGAAGATTAATATTTATGAAAATAAATTCGGCAAGTTTTGCTACAGAGGATCTGTAGATGCGGATGTTGAAGAATTTACCGTTACGGGACTTAAATACGCAAGAACATATGAATATATGTTAAAGCCCGTAAATAAGGATGGTGTTGAAGGTGAAGGTGTAACAGCTTCTGCCGAAACGCTTACACCTGAATATACAATAGGTGACGTTCAGCTTTACAGAGGAAATATGCTTTCCGACTCGGTTACAAATGAAGGAAGCTACTCAGCACGCACCGCTGTTAAAAACAATCTTATTGAAGATGGACTTAAGCTTGAACAGATTGTAGCGGTGTATAAAGGGAACAGACTTATAAAAGTAACATCAACCCCCATAACCGTAAAGAAAAACGGACTTTCATCAAAACCGACAAATGTAAATACAGCTTTTGAAATTCCTGAATATAATAATAATTACCGTGTGGAAATATTCCTTCTTGATTCAAGAAGCGATATGACCATATTAAGAGATGTTGTTGTTTTTGAACAGTGATGTTCATTAATATAAAAAAATTAAGGAGGAAATGAAAATGAAGAAAACAAATTTAAAGAAAATGTGTTCATTACTCTCGGCAGTTACGTTCGTATTTTCGGGTGTTTCGGCAATCACAGCAACTGCTGAGACAGGAACGGAACCAATGGAAAGGTATTATTCCGGTGCGTGGAATATAGGTGTAAGGAATGAATCCTCAAGTGATGCAAACCAGGAACTGTTTGCTATGTGGGGAACTGATCAGGCATATGTTGCAGCTACAAACAATCCTTCAGAAGTCCGTGGCGGAAGTGGTTATGCATACAAGTTCGTAATGCCTCTCGGAACCTGTGGAAACCGTTATGTGGATGTGACTGCAAATGCAGACATAAAAAGCGGAACAGAGTATAAATTGTCTTTCTATATAAGAGGTGATGAAAGCTGGGGCTGGGGAAGTAAGTACGGCTGGGATAAAATTGCTATTGGTCCCATATGGTCAGAAACAAGACTTTACGACAGTTCATTTACAAGAACCCCGGAAGGTGACTGGCTTCATTATGAAAAAACATTTACAGCCGGTAACAATTATTCACAGCTCAGAATCGGCATTGACGGCGGATGTAATGAATTTATAATTGATGACGTATCTCTCGTAAATACTGCAACAGGAGAAGAGCTTCTTGCAGACGGAAGTTTTGAAAATGATATATATAGTGCAGTAGTACCAAAGAATCTTGTGAATTCCGTGATTACATCTTCTGTACCCGGCGCTGCAACAGAGATTCAGGGAATGTACGGAAAATACGCATACGCAGGTGTAACTGATATTCAGTCTGATGTAAGAAACGGAAGCTATGCGTTCAAGCTTGTACAGCCGAGACCGGAACAACCGAACAAGTTCCTTCAGGCAACAATTCCTATGTCACTTGAAGGCGGAAAGAATTATACAATAGGTTTCTGGGCAAAAGGCGTTTTCAATGTATCAAAAGTATTTATAAGTGATAATCTCTGGCCTTATGACTCAATGGGTTCATATACAAAAGGACAGACTGATGAAAACGGCTGGACATATTATTCAAAAACTCTTACATGGGCGGCAGATAACGGAAATATGCTCCGTATTGCGGCAGACGGATATTGTTATTCACTTCTTATAGATGATTTTACAGTTACTGAAGAAGGAAAAACAGAAAACCTTATTTCATGGGGTGACTTTGAAGATGAATCATTGTCAGGCAATGTAAAACCGGGATATTCAAACTCTTCATGGACACAGTATATTGTAGGTGATACAGCAAGTGCTGTTGCGGCAGGTTCTCCTACGGATGTTCCGTCTGAAGTTCGCAGCGGTAAATATGCTTATAAGATGATTCTTCCGTTCACAGAACAGATCGCAAATAATTATATTGATATAAGAACCAACTTAAAAATGGAAGCTAATGTTGAGTATATCATTACTCTTTATGCAAAGGGTAAGTTCGCACCGAGATGGGTAACAGCAGGTCCTATATGGTCGGCAGATAATTTCGAAAACAGTGTATGGAAGAAGGAAGTACAGAGCGACGGCTGGACAAAGTATACTACAACATTAACAAGAGCGGCTTCAACAAATGAGTTCAGAATCGGTCTTGATGCATTGTGTGATGTAATTCTTATAGATGATATTACAGTAGCAACATCAGCAGAGCCTTCAAAGAACCTTCTTGCAAACGGAGGATTTGAAGACAGTAAATATACAGACCCGTATGCAATTACAGACATGGTTGCATATCCTGCAAAAGCAGGCGGTGCAGTTGTAGTTTCATGGTATAACCCGATAACACAGCCTTCCGGAATAATTCTTGAAAAAGACGGTGCACAGGTTGATGGTGTACTTATCGATACAACAGCAGGTGTGTTCAATCAGTGTGTAGTAAACGGACTTAATAACGGTCAGGCATATACATTTACCGTGAAAGCTATGATTGACGGCAAGGAATACAGTCATTCAAAGGTAATGGCTCCTGCGGCAGGCGGAAATTACGGTTATCCTGCAGAAGGCTGGGAACTTATTATGAATGATGCTCCTACTGCAGATGTAATGTACTATGCAAATGCTGTTGCAGATATTGACAAGGAAGTTAAAAAAGACGGTGCGGCTTCTGCAAGAATTGACATTAACTGTCCTGAAGTTTACGGAAATGTATATTCAGGTCTCAGACAGACTGTACAGCTTCAGAAAAACAAGATGTATGTATTGAAAGCAAATGTTAAGCTTGAAGATATCAAGCAGCTCTGTATGGTAGAAGAAGGATCATGCGGTGACTTTGTTGTATGGAATATGTATACATTCCATAACGGTAATCCGAAAACAGCTGACTGGTATGAAATTTCATATAATCTCGGAACTACCGACGTAACAGGAAATAACGACATTTATGACCCTGAAGCAGGCGATGATGAAGTGTACACAGTTGACCTTAAGATTATGACAAATTCAGGTGCAGGTACACTCTGGATAGACAATGCAAGTCTTTATGTTATAGATGAAGATGGATATATTGAAGGTGAAAACCTTCTTGTTAATCCGGGATTTGAAGCTTATGACTATAAACTCGGAAACGTAACACTTGACCTTGTAGACGGTGAAGGTGCAGTTCTTGAAAGCAATATTCCGGCTGTGAAAGAAGGTAAAATCAAGGCAAATGCAAGCATTAAGAACTATGCGGCAGGAAATCTTGATGCGGCAGTAATCTTCGCGCTTTATAACAACGGCAAACTCATTGATGTTGACTTTATGGAAGAAACCGTTAGCGAAAGAGCAGTATATCTGCCTGCATACGAGTATTCAACAGTATTTACCGTTCCGGCTCTTGCAGATACCGATAACTATGAAGTTAAGGTTATGTACTGGGATGGTATAGACACAATGAAAGCACTTGACTGATTTTAATAAGCATATGGGAATGCGGATAAATTCCGCATTCCCGATTAATTAAAGGAGTGGAATCATATGAAAAAGAGAATAACAGCATTAATGCTCAGTACGGCTATGCTTGTACCGATGATGAATTTTACGGTATCTGCGGCTGATACACTTGAAGGATGGAAAGCATCTTTCGTGGGAAATGCTGACGGTGAAATTAAAGTTGATAAAGAAATTTATCACAGCGGCGATGGCTCGATGAAGCTTGTGAACCGTTCGGAAACCGCTCCGAATGTTTATGTATCTGCTTCTGCGGACGTGGAAGTTGAAGCAGGAAAAACTTATGAAATCGGAGGCTATTTCAAAGCTGACCGTATTTCAAATGTATTTATGACAGTAAGCTGGGGAGAGAGATACTCTCTTACACCTCTCGGAAGTACGTATGACTGGACACTGTATAAAATAGAATATACAGCGACAGAAACAGGAACAAAGTCCTTTATGATTAATACGGACAATGTTACAAATGCACTTTGGGTTGATGATGTGTTCTTTAAAGAAAAGGGAACAGATGAGAATCTTTTGGAAAATTCCGGATTTGACAGCGGAAAAGCACAGGTGCAGACAACAAATAAGGAAAAAATGCCCCTTGAAGATATTTATTATAATATAATCGGTTCGGAAATGTTTTCCGAAGAAGATTATATAAATGTCAGAGGCGGGCTTAAATATATGCCGGTTTATGAAGCGGATAATATTACTGTTGACGGTGATATTTCCGATTGGGAATCATATCCGGAGCTTGCAATGCCTACACTTTCAACTCAGTTTCAGGACTATATTATTGACGAAAGACCCCATGATGTTGAAGCGGTGTGCAAGGTTGCATATGATGAAGAAAATTTTTATCTTCTTGTAGATGTTGAAGATGACAATAACACATTTATTCCCGACAGCTCCATATACTGGAGAGGTGACAGTCTCCAGATGGCAATCGGAAACTGGAACGAATCTTATGGCGAGGAAATAGGTTTTGCATATGACCCCACAAAGGATGAATGTAAGGTTTATGCAGGAGCACATCTTGCGGCGTTTATCGGTCTTATGAAAGCGAAAGCCTCTGTTAAGGAAGAAGGCGGAGTTCTTTATGAAATAGCAATTCCGTGGCAGGCAAAGTTTTCAGGTAGGCCGGACAGCTTTATGTTCAATATCCTTATAAACGACAATGACGGTGACGGCAGACGTTACTGTGTTGAACTTGCACCCGGTATATCCGAGGGTAAGAGTAACGCACTTTTCCCGCTTATGCAGCTTCTTCCGGGCAGAAAGGAAATGTATGGCTGGATTCAGGGTGCAAGAAGCGGTCTTACAACAGATAATTATGATTTCGAATACTTTATAGTAAACAGCGGAGAAACACGTGAGTTTGTAATTACAAACGGTATTACGGGTAAAGAAGAAAAAGTAAAAATCCCGTCGGGTACGGGAATAAGAAGAAGCTTTTCGGCAAAAGCACCGGGCGAAGGCGAACAGCAGATTGTTCTTCATGTAAAGGCCGGTGAGGAAGAAATGGATGTAGTACACAACATGATTATAAATCTTCCGCCGCCAACAAAAGCAGATGGTCTTGCGGTTAAGGCAAAGGTGGAAGAGTATGCAAGGGAAATAGAAGAGCTTATTGCAAAATGTAACGAATCAGGTATTCCTACAGATTATGAGCTTATAAATCTCCGTGTTCTCGAAGAGTTTATCGGTCAGCTTGAGGAAGACTGTGAGACAGGGGATCTTAATCTTCTTGACTATACCGAGAAAAGTCTTAATGAAGTGTATACTTCGGCTAAGACAAGCCTTGAATCGTATCTTTCGGGAGAGGCGAAGCCGAAAAGTGTTACGAAGTATGTTACAAGCCCGGTAACGGTAAATGGTCAGAGCCTTGTTGCAACAACGGATACTTACGGACTTATTGAGGAACGTCCCGTGTTTTTTGTAGGTTACGGACATTTCTATGAATGGATATATCCCATGCTTGACACATTCCCCGATCTTGGAACTAATGTAGTTCAGGTGGAAGTCGGACCGAGTAAAGAGATTGTCACCCCTGTTATTTTCAATAACTGGATTGATAATAAGATGGGAGCAAATCTTAAGGGCGAAATAAGAGTGGAAGACACTCATGTAAAGAGCGGCAGTCATTCTCTCGCATTTTCAATGCAGACGGAAACTACTCCTCAGCATTATATGACTGTGTACAATACTGTTGATGTTGACCCGGGAGAAGAGTATACTCTTGAAGGATGGGTTAAGGCAGACGGTCTTACAAATGTTGTTATTAACACTAATAACTGGGAACAGAGACATAATCTTGATACCGGTACCTATGACTGGAAAAAGGTTGAATATACATTCACTACAGCAGAAAATCAGGACCAGTCTGTTATAAGAATTATCTGTGACGGCAAGGTTAATAATTTGTACTTTGACGACTTTAAGCTTATAAAGACAAGCACAGGAGAAGATATTCTTAAAAACGGTGGTTTTGAGGAGTTATGGGAAAATGAGGATTTCTATGTGGATACCACTCGTTTCAAGGATTTTGAAAGACTTCTTAAAAAGGCGGAAGAAAATAATATTTCCGTATGTCTCCTTATTTCTCCGCATTATTTCCCGGATTTTCTGTTTGACAAATATCCCGAAATCAAATATGTGGATGTAAGCTTTATAAAGTTCAATGTAAATCATCCGAAATCACGTGAGGTTATAGAGGCACATTTAAGAGCAATATGTGAATTTGCAAAGCAGTTTGACTGTATTGACAGCATATGTGTAAGTAACGAGCCGTATTTCAGGACTCAGAATCTGACGGATTTTTATATGCCGCTCTGGCACGAGTATCTGAAAGAGATATATGAAAACGATATATCAAAGCTTAATGCATCCTACGGAACATCTTATGTTGATTTTACGGAAGTTGATATGTACACAAATGAAGAACAGCCTTCAAAAGTTTATGATATTAAAATATTCAATGATATTCAGTTTTCAGGCTGGCATAAATGGATGGTTGACATTATCAGGGAAATACTTCCCGGTATGCCGCTTCATATGAAGACAATGCCGCATACAGGACACAGAGTTGAAAAGTCGGCTAATGTATCAAACGGAACAGGGCAGCAGTTCTATGATTTTTACGACCTTAACGGTAACGATGCGTGGAACTATCTTACAGACAACAGAGGGACACTTATTAAAGAAATGTGGTATGATTTCCTTATGAGTCATAAGGAGGTATCAATTGCAAACACAGAGGACCACATAATTCCTGACCGTGATACATATTACGGCGAGGACATGGCTCCGTATGTCGCACAGGATATATGGCAGGGCGGTATTCATGGCAGAGGAATAACAACAATCTGGTCATGGTTCCGTTCGCACAGTCCGACAGCTGACTCGGCAGGTTCGGTTCTTTTCAGACCTGATGCTATACGTGATATTGCCTATATGGGATATGACCTTAACAGGCTTTCCTATGAGGTAACAGCTGTTCAGGAAGAGCCGTGGGAAGTTGGTATTTTGTATACCGATGAATCAGCTCTCAGCAGTGAAGGATTTGAAATAAATCTGTATGAATCATATGCATCTGCAGTCCTTAATGGTAAGAAAGCACGTTTTATACTGGAAGCACAGCTTGAAAAATTAAACGGTGCAAAGATTCTTATTATCCCTGCCGCAACAAGAGTAATGCCCGAGACGGTTGATGCGATTGTGAAGTATATTGAAAATGGCGGTAAGGTTGTGATGATTGACAGAGAATCGCTTACGCTTACACATCGGTCACAGCCGAACGATGTGGAAAAAACAGAGTTCATAAGAAATAATTCCGTTATCCTTGAACGTGTTACGGATAACGAAGAAGCACTTTATGAATTCAGACAGACCATGCGCGGTATATTTGAAGAGGAAAAATTGAATTATGTGACAATAACAGACCTTGCTACCGGTAAGCCGGCACACAATGTTGAATATAATATCGGTGTGTATAACGGAAAAGTTATCGTTAATATGATAAACTATGGTGAAAATAAGAACGTATCGGTATCTCTTAACGGGGAAACGGTTACAAACTCAAATGAACTGCGTTTTGAAAAAGAAGAAGGCGAGAGCATACTTCTTGAGCAGTACATTCCTAAAATAATTGAATTTGAAACAGACAATCCGTTTTTTGATACTTACGGACACTGGGCAGAAAGTAATATTGCAGAGCTTGCATCTGAGGGCGTTGTAAATGGTGTATCGGCATCAAGATTTGCACCTCAGGCAAACATTACACGTGCAGAGTTCCTTGCACTCCTTACGAGAAATGCAGGAATAAGTGAATCTGAATACAAAGGTGCGGTTTCTGATGTATCATCGGATAAATGGTATGCAAATACCGTTCAGGGTGCAATCAATGCAGGAGTTATTTCGTCTGAGAACTTCAGACCTGATGAGCCGATAACAAGAGAAGAAATGTGTGATCTTGCAGTTCGTGTTCTTGAATATAAGAACGGTGTAGTTTCGGAAGGAACATTCAGCTTTACAGATAGTGGTGAGATAACACTTCCGGTTCAGGTTGGAAAAGCTGTTGCATCGGGAATTATGGAAGGTATGGCTGACGGAAGCTTTGCACCGCAGAATAACAGTACAAGAGCAGAAGCGGTTACTGTTATCAAGAGAATGAGGGATTAAAAATGAAAAATAAAATTATAGCGGTTTTATTATCTGTTACGGCAGTTTACGGGAATATAATTCCCGTATCGGCCGCAGATGATTACTCACAGCAGCTTGGTGAAATCAAAAGCTTGCTTGATATATGTGCAGGTAAAGGTATTTCAACAGATTATGAAAGTATAAATTATTATACAATGGATAAGTTCGTGAAGTATCTTGCAGAAGATGAAGCAAACGGTGCACCTGATGAACAGCTTGAATACAACCGGAATGCAATGACAGAGCTTTACAATGAAACTGTTTCAAATCTCAATGCATACATAGACGGTACAAAAACTCCGTATGCAATAGATTATCCCGATATGGGGAATCTGACAGTTTCCGGAAGCACAATAACCGATGGTAAAAATCCTGTATACAGCGTGGGTTACGGTCATTTCGGACAAGCTCGTGAGGATGTTATTGATTTTGATAAATTCGGTGCCGATAATATCCAGATAGAAATAGGACCTACTGATATTGAAAGCAGTATTGCCGGCTGGAATGATTACAATGTCGGAAATTGTGACGGAAGTATCAGTATTGATACAGAAAATTATACCGATGGTTCAAGATCAATCAAATTCGTAAACAACAGCGAAAAGGCAAGCAATGTTTATATGTATATAAGCAGGTACGTATACGTAAAGCCGAATACTTCATATACCATGACATTCGACTGTAAGGGAAAGGGAGTAAACGGATTTTATGCCACAATGAACAGTTGGGACGGCAGAGTTGCTTCTTCAGCAATTTCTTCATGGAGAACAAAAACTCTCACCTATACAACTACAGCTGATCAGAGTAAGCTTCATGTTTTTATGCTTGTTGATAATGTTACGGAATCACTTTATATTGATAATATAACACTTAAAGAGAGCGGAAGTAATGTAAATCTTCTTGAAGAGGTTGGAAGCTTTGAGAGTGATAAGTATCACGGAAGTGCATGGTATGTTTATGATACTCTTAAAAGAGCGGAAGAAAATAATGTAGCAGTAACACTTCTTCTTTCTCCGCATTATTTCCCGGAGAATTTAAGTGATAATCTTTATTCTGATAACGGTGGCTCGGTAGGATTCAACGTGGACGAACCCGAAGCGAGAGAAGTGATTGAAAATCATATAAGAACGGTACTTTCCGGTCTTGACGGATACGGGGCACTTTCAAGCATATGTCTTAGTAATGAGCCTACGTATAATACAAGAGGATTTGCGGATTTCTATAATCCGAAGTTCAGAGAATATATCAAAGAAAAGCACGGTACGATTTCTGCTGTTAACAGCACGTACGGACTGAGTGACGGATTTTTCGGATTCGGAAAAACATCATATGACAGCTTTGATGATATAAAAATGCCGTCATCATTGGGGAATGGCGGTGCAATCGCATATGACTGGATTGAGTTCAATGACAGAGTTTTAACCGACTGGCATAAATGGATGGCTGATATTGTGCATGAATATCTTCCCGATATTCCGGTACACTCAAAAATCCTGCCTTATATTTTCAACGAAAGCGACAGCAAAAGACGGGAATATCTTTCAAGGGGGGTAGACCTTGAAATGTTTGATGAGTTCAGCACTTTTGCAGGTAATGACAACTACGGATATATAAGTAATCCTGATTCGTATTATATAAAGATGATGTATTATGATTATCTTTCATCTGCAACGGGAAAACCTGTATATAATTCCGAGGACCATGTAATATCTGATGATGACGAGGTGTACAGCGAGCTTCAGCTCAGACACGCGAAAAACAGTCTTTTGCAGGGTGCGCTTCATGGCTGCAGTATGTCATCTCTCTGGGTGTGGGAACGTGCGTATAACGGAATTCTGTTCAGACCCGATGTTGTTGCGGGAATAGGAAAAACCCATCTTGATATGATAAGATTGTCAGAGGAGATAGACGGAATTCGCACAACAAAACCGGACGTTGCGCTTTATTATTCAAAAGCAACAAGGCTTTATAACAGCGATTATGACGTGAAACTTTTAAATACATATAAGGCGCTTGTAACCTCGGGATACAAGGTAGGATTTGTATCTGAAAAATCAATGGATAAGCTGAATGATTATAAATATCTTATTATCCCCGGTGCGGTTAATGCTCATGATGACGCACAGAATGATATCGTAAGCTTTATGACAAACGGCGGTAAGGTTCGCTATATGGCAAACTCATTTACACGCAACAAGTATAATAAAAAGATAAGCAATACATGGCTTACGGACGGATGTGTTTTATACAGCGGAGACACAGCGGAGGAGATAAGGGAAAGCCTTGAAAATGTTCTTGACAAACCTGAGGTTGTAGTATATAATAACGGAGAAACAGCAACTGATGTTGAATGGAACTATGATGTTTCAGGTGAGTACCCGGTTGTAAGTATATCGAATTTAAGTCAGACAGAAGAAAAAAATCTTACCGTTTACTATAATGGTGAGCAGCTTATTGGTATGACTGATTTACTGGGAGGCGGAGAAGATATTTCCGAAATCACTCTCGGTGCGTACGAGAACTGCATTCTTACAATTGTTCCCGAAGCACCTCCCGAACCGGAAGTTCCTGTTGAACCCGAAGAACCTTCCGAGGAAATTGAATTCTCAAAAGAACCGGAAATTCCTTTTGAAACAGAGCTTTCAGATGTTTCTGCCAATAAAAACAGCGGAACTGTTACGGTAAGGAACTTAAGAAGCATACCCTCTTACGGAATATGCGTTATAGAGTTTGATAATGGCAAGAGAATAACTAAAAATGTTCTTCTTGACGGCTACGGAGAGTCGTCATTTAAATTCAGCATATCAGAGTCGTCTTCAAGTATATCTGTAAGGATGTGTTATTAACTTGAAAGAATTTTATACTCCGAATGATTTTGAATGCGGAAGTGACTCTGAAAGAATTCAATGTGCCATAAATGAAGCTGAAAAATCAGGATGCGGAAAGGTTGTAATTCCTCATTATAATGAAAAATCGGACTCTTTGTTATGGACGATAGACAAAACTGTTCTGATACCGTCTGATATGACCGTTATTCTTGATAACTGCCATATCAGAATGGCGGACGGTGTAATGTGCAGAATGTTCGAAAATTCAAATGTGGGTTTACCTGTCGGAAGAACACTTGAAGGCGAACAGAAAAACATTCGTATTATCGGTGTTGGTAATGCAGTCCTTGACGGTGGGAAGGATAACGGACTTACGGAATATACATGCGGTAAAAACGGTATGCCGTCCATTATAGAAAATGTAACTGTCTTTCTTTGCAATGTAAGCGATTTTGTTATTGAAAATATAACCGTTGTTGACCAGAGATTGTGGGCGTTTGATTTTCTTTTTGCAAGAAGAGGAAAAATTTCCGATATCCGTTTCAGAATAGACACTCCCTGCGAGTACGGTAACTGGAGAAATCAGGACGGAATTGACCTGAGAGTAGGATGTAACAATATTCTTATTCAGAACATAAGCGGAGAAGTGGGAGATGACTGTGTTGCTCTTACTGCTCTTATGAATCCTGCAGGCGGAGAATATGCTCTGCGTGTTGAAGGTAAGGAAACGGATATTCACGATGTTATAATACGTGATGTAAGAGCGGTTACAAGCCTTTGTGCCACAATACGTCTTCTTAACCAGTATGGGCATAAAATTTATAATATTTCCATTGATAATGTTGTGGATGTAAGTAAGCCGGTGCTTGAGTCAAAAACTCAGAAGGTTATACGCATAGGTGAGTATAATTATTTCGGGGGAATAGAGGAAAACAAAACAAAGCCCGGAGATATGTACAACATTTCAATAAGCAATGTATATTCACGTGCAATGACTGCAATTCATCTTGAAATGGCAGTTAAAAACCTTCATGTCAATAATGTGTATGTTCATTCGGATGGGCAGTATGCTGTGACATTCGGGCAATGGAATGTGCATGATGTGATATTTATGTATAAGCCTGAACTGTGGGATAAGCAGAAAATGTACTTATAGAAAATGTGTATTATACGGCGAACAGTGATTCGGAAGGTTTTCTTCCGGCTGTGTGTGCAGTACATAATTCGGAGTTTGAAAACGTAGTAATACGTAATATTAATAATGATACGGACTGTGAAACTGTTCATAGTACAGATGGAAAAATCCCGTATGGTTTAAGAGTTGAATAAAATAAAGGGGCTGTTTATAAAGTCAACCCACAACCATGGGGATGGTTAAAAATAGTGCAGAACGGACGAAACGAACCACTCGACGTACCATCGTACGACTTCGGGCAGGGATTTATGTGATTTCATCACATAAA
>JAZULT010000062.1:0-29774 GCA_045603225.1 Clostridia bacterium
TTATTTCCGACAAGGAATTATGGCTTAAGAAGCTTGAGGAAGATACAAATGCGTATTGGCTCGCACGTAAAGCAGTGAATTATATGACGAAAGGATGATTTATATGCAAAACAGATTAAAAAGTACAGTGGTATGGGTAGCGGTTCTCTCACAGATACTGCTTATTATCGGACTTATCAGTCCGGGGATAACGGACAGTGTAAAGATTGTCGGCAGTGCGGTGATTGAAATCCTGACGCTGTTCGGAATACTTAACAATCCGACTAACAAGGGAGGATTCTGATGTGGAAAACTGTCCGTGCAACAAGTGCATCGAGCTTGAAAACTGCATAAAAAAACATGAAGATCAGCTTCACAAAGGCGATACAACATTTGCAGTTATCAACACCAAGCTGAACATCGTGCTGGGTGTCATGGCAGCAATCGGAACTGCAATTTGCGGTATGCTTGTGAGAATGATACGATAATACAAAAAAAGACGCAGGACATTGTCCTGCGTTTTTCATTAACCAAGTTTTGCAAGCATAAGTGAAAGCTGTGACTTCTTTCTTGCAGCCTTATTCTTATGAAGAATACCCTGGCATACACCCTTGTCAAGCTTCTTTGCAGCATCATTATAGAGAACCTTTGCTTCGTCTGCATTACCTGCTTCTACTGCAGCTTCAAATTTCTTTATAGCTGTTTTCAAAGCTGTTTTGTGCATTGTATTGATAAGAGTTTTCTTTTCAATTACCTTTACACGCTTTTTAGCTGATTTAATATTTGGCACGTAAATCCACCTCCGAATAATAAAATTATAATACTATATCATAATAACACATTTTGAGTAAAAATGCAAGATTTTTTTTTAATATTTTAAAATTTTCTTGTTTTGCTGTAATATTTTAATTTTAGAGGCGATTTTTAGTATATTTTTAATAGCCGAACTCACCTGAAAGGGAGTCATCATTGTCAATCCACTCCGAAACAGGGATTTCTCTGTACTCAGTTTTTGTATCTCTGAAATAGACAGATTTTATTCCTGCGTTTATAACCATACGCTTACACATTGCACAGCTTGAACTGTCAGCTACGATTTCTCCTGTCGAAGCTTCTATTCCGACAATATATATATTCGCATCAATCATATCACGTCTCGGTGCCGAGATTATGGCATTAGCTTCAGCATGAACACTTCTGCACATTTCATAGCGCTCACCGCGCGGAATGTTCATCTTCTGCCTTATACAAAACTGTAAATCAATACAGTTTTTCCTGCCTCTCGGTGCACCTGTATATCCCGTTGCTATAATCTCATCATTTTTAACGATAATTGCACCGTAGTTTCTTCTGAGACATGTTCCCCGTTCTGCCACGGTTTGTGCAATATCAAGATAATAGTTGATTTTGTCGCGTCTGTCCATTTCTTTCATTCCTTCCCTGTTACATAATTTTTTTGTAGTATTCAAGACTCGGTATATTCTTACCAAGCACACCCGTTACATATTTCTCGGAAATTTCTGACAGCTTTTCGACTGCATTTTCCGGGTATGCAACTGAAAACATCTTTTTTATATCGCACCGGATAATGTAGTAAATTGTCTTATACATATCTTCATCAACCGATATTTCATTTTTTCTGCACTTACTGCACACTATACCGCCTGTACGTGGGCTGAAATAATTAAGCCCTTCCTGACCTCCGCATATACAGCATGTATCCGGAAGCGGCATGAATCCCGTCATATACATTATTTTCAGCTCAAACACAAGCTTGACAGTCTTTATATTTATTTTCCTGTAAGCACAGGCATACAAAGTATTAAGAAATAATCTGAACACATTAATATCCGGGTTTCTGAGTTCAAGAGAGTAATACACAAGATCTGCAAAGTACGTGCAAAGCGCAAGCTTTACAATATCCTCCTGAATATTCCAGAAGGTATCCTTTGCAACAACGCTGTTTATATTCCACACGTCTCCGTTTTCGTAAAAATCGAAATCACACATCGCAAGAAACTGTGTAGCGGCACCTGATTTGCTTTTAATCTTCTCAGCACCATGTGCAACCGCCTTTACAATTCCGAACTTATCGGTAAATATCCAGAGCATTCTGTGTCCTTCACCGAAATTGGACTGCTTTATTATTACACCGGTACATTTCGCCATGATTACTGTTCCTCCGGCATATCCCATCCATGTATTCCGCTTGTCTGAACTGCGGTAAAGAGACGTTTTCTGAGTCCAGGATGGTTCTCTCTTTCAAGGCTTGTAATAAGCTCTTTCATATACTGTCTTTTTGTTACGCCGTTAGCAGGGCAGTTATTGCTTACAACGGGAAGTTCAAGCTTTCGTACCGCCCCCTTAACATCCTTTTCACGTACATAAATCATCGGACGAATCTGATATACCTTAGTTCTGTCAAGGTATGTGACAGGTGAGAAGCAATGTATACGCCCCTCATACATAAGGCTCAGCATAAACGTTTCAAGAACATCGTCATTATGATGACCGAGAGCAACCTTATTACTACCCATCTCCAAAGCCGCTTCATTCAGTGCTGCGCGACGCATTTTAGCGCATAATGAGCATGGGTTTGCTTCTTTTCTTATATCGAAAATTATTTCTTTTATATCTGTTTGCTTTATATAGTACTCAATACCCAGCTCATCGCACATTTTCTGTATACCGCTGTAATCGGGATGATATCCGAGATCAAGCGTAACCGCACACACGGTAAACTTTTTCGGATAGTAGCGTGAAAGCTCAGCAAGAGCTTTAAGGAGAACAAGGCTGTCTTTTCCGCCGGAAACACCCACACAGACCTTATCCCCTTCGCAAATCATATCATAGTCCTCAATCGCTCTGCGTGTCAGACTTACTATTCTTCTCAATTTTTTTCTCCTTGAAAATTACATTTTTTCAACAGTTTCTATTCCGAGAAGTCCGAGTGCCGATTTGATTACAGATGAAGCGGCATAAACAAGACCGAGTCTTGCTTTTCTGATATCCTCAGGAACATCTGTCTTAAGTATAGGACTTACGTTATAGAATTTATTGAACAGCTTTGCAAGTGTTGTTACATATCGGTTTACGTAGAACGGCTCATTCTTTTCGGATGCTGCAACAACAGCATCATTGAACTGTACAAGATGCTTTATAAGCTCATATTCCTCATCTGATGTAAGAAGTGAATAGTCAGCATCTGAGAAGTCAACATCTGCTCTTCTTAAAATACTCTTTCCTCTTGCGTAGCTGTACTGAACATACGGTCCGCTTTCTCCTTCAAAATCAAGCATTGAATCCCATGAAAATACGATATCCTTTTCTCTGTTATTCTTAAGGAATGCGTAAAGGATTGCACCGATACCGACTTTCTTTGCAACATCTTCAGGGTTTTCAGGCGGTGTCTGATTGTCCATGATTATTCCAAGAGTCTTTGAAATTGATTCATTAAGAACGTCTTCAAGAAATACCACATCACCGTCACGTGTTGAAAGCTTCTTATCAGGAAACTTGACAAGTCCGAATCCTACATGAATGCAGTTGTCAGCCCAATCACCGCACATTTTCTTAAGAACGGCAAAAATCTGTCTGAAATGGAGTGCCTGCGGAGTGCCTACAACATAGATATTCTTATGGAAATCATACGTTCTGTGTCTGTAAAGTGCCGCTGCAATATCACGTGTTGCGTAAATTGTAGTTCCGTTTGACTTGAGAATCATACAAGGCGGCATATCATGCTCTGAAAGGTCTACAACCTGAGCACCTTCGCTTTCAACGAGAAGCTGTTTATCCTTAAGAATTTCAACAACCTCATCCATTTTATCGCTGTAGAAGCTCTCACCGTTATACGAATCGAAAGAAATATTCAGCATATCGTAAACACGTCTGAACTCTACAAGGCTTATGTCACGGAAATATTTCCAAAGCATTGTAGTATCTTCATCACCCGTTTCAAGGAGTCTGAAATATTCTCTCGCTTCATCCTCCAGCTCAGGATGTTCCTTTGCTTCGTCATGGAATTTAACGTATATTTTAAGAAGCTCATTTATCGGGTCTTTTCCGATAACCTCGGGGTCACCCCAGCGCTTATATGCGCTTATGAGCTTACCGAACTGAGTGCCCCAGTCACCGAGGTGGTTGATTTTCACGGTATCATATCCCAGAAATTTATATATCTTTTCAAGGCTGTTTCCGACAGCTGTTGAAAACAGATGTCCGATATGAAACGGCTTTGCAATATTCGGTGATGAGAACTCCACAAGAACTGTTTTGTCTTTACCGATTTCACACTTACCATAGTCTTCGCCGAGGCTTACTATTTTTGAAACATTCTCTTTTGCAAACCCGCCTCTTGCATAGAAGAAGTTAAGGTAACCGCCTGCCGCTTCGACTCTGTCCACAAAATCACATTCGGGGAAGCTTTCTGCAAGCTCTTTTGCAATAATCGGCGGTGCTTTACGAAGCACTTTCGCAAGCGGGAAACACGGGAATGCCAAATCACCCATTTCAGGGTTTGGCGGTATTTCCACTGATTCGGATACCTTTCCGATTTCGAGCTGTGTCATTTCTGCTATTTTTTCTATAACCTGTTGTTTAAAGTCCATTTTTCTCCTCCTGCTTCTGTTCATCAATTGATTCACTCTTTTTTTTCTTTACCTTATATTTAAGTTTACAAATGAAATATTTCCACATATCTCTGCTACGTGCCGCATAGAAAAGTGCTAACGTCAGAAGCGCTTCCGAGCAGAGTACAGGAAGCATTTTCTTAAGCCACCATTCCGGAACAGAAAGCTGTCTGTAGAAATAGTAAAACAGCGAAGGCACAACATATCTTAATATAAGTGATACCAGCATATACCTGCATACTGCTCTTCTGTCACGATTAAAGTTATAAGCTATACCCAACCACAAAACAGCCGAAACATAATTATAGAAAATAGTCTCTGCATTTCTTGAACACCATTCAAGATGGTTAAACATAACACAGGCAACTCTCTGATACTGAGCAACGTCGAACGACCATGAACCGCTTGATATTGATTCTATAACCCAGCTGAAAATCCAGAAGTTTGCCCCGAGATATGCACCTGCCATTGTATAGCAAAAGGTCTTGAGCATTCTCGTTCTTGTGATTATATTTTTATGCGGATAAATAAGAACTATCGGGAAAGCCACACGCGCAACACCGAGAATACAGTATGCAAAATTCTCTATGTTAAGGTATGTACGTTCATTAACCTGGACATACATCATCATTACGTCGGTAACATCACCGAGATGCCCCACTATATAAATTACTCCGAACACAAACGACAAAAACAGAATTGCTCTTAAATTTGTACGTTCCTGACTTATGTTTCTCAAAACAACCTACTCCTTTGCTTTATCATTTCTTCGCCATCTTTTTCATTAGTTTATATATTTCAGCCGTTGCATCATCTTTTTTCAGGCTTTCAAGATTTTTACTCATGTCACGTAGTTTTTCCTCTGAGGTAACAATATCAATTATGGAATCATAAAGTCCGTCTGCTGACAGCTCAGGCTCACAGATAACCTTTGCACCGCCTTTTGCTTCAATCTCACGTGCGTTTTGTTCCTGGTGATTTCTTACCACGTTCGGTGACGGAATAAGTATTGACGGCTTTAAAAGCACTGCAAGCTCACTCACGGTTATTGCGCCTGAGCGGCATACCACCAGGTCAGCCGCTGACATGACATCAGCCATATTATTTATATATGGAACAATTTCAACGTCTTTACTGAGTGTAATATTTCTTTCACGTATGATTTCCATTATTTTTTCATAATTCCTGTCGCCCGTACCGAAAAGCAGTCTGAACTTTCCTTCGGAAACTATTTTCGGGAGCATATCAATAACCGTTTCATTAATACGGTCTGCACCTAGACTTCCCCCGAACACAAGCACGAACGGCTTATCCGGAGAACAGCCGAGTCTCTGTCTTGCCGCTTCCCTGTCAGCCGAGACGATTTCACCTCTTACAGGATTACCGGTAACAACACATTTTTCTTTATTATTCATATGGTTGACAGTCTCATCAAAGCTTACCGCAACATAATCGACATACTTTTCACTGCCCGAAACAGTAAGACCGGGATACACATTCTGCTCATGGATAAGAGCGGGAATTTTGTTTGCAGCCGCTGCCATGCATACAGGTCCGCTTACATATCCGCCGGTACATACTACACAGTCAGGCTTAAATTCCTTTATAATACGAGCGCATTTTTTCTTTGAAGAAATAAGCTTTTTTATAACCTTGAAATTTCTGAACAGATGTTTTCTGTCAAAGCCTTCAACGTCAATATATTCTATATTATAGCCTGCTGCAGGAACAAGTTTTTTTTCAAGTCCGCGCTCTGTGCCAATGAACAGTGCCTGAAAATTGTCATCATGTTCTGCCGCATACCCGGCAATAGACAGTGCAGGATTTATGTGTCCACCTGTACCGCCGCCTGCAAAAATTACTTTCATATTGTTTTAATGTCCTTTCAATTAATTTATACGGGCAATTCGTGAATTGCACCTACAAAATTTTATTGTCTTTTCAATTAATTTAACCGCTCCGATGAAGAACGGGAGATATTAAGAAGAATTCCCATTTCAACGAGCAATACAAGTATAGCCGTACCGCCATAGCTGAAGAACGGAAGCGAAACGCCCGTATTCGGAACTGACGATGTAGTAACGGCGATATTGAGTGTGGTCTGGATTGCAATCTGCGCAACTATACCGATTGCAAGAAGCGAGCCAAAATCGTCGGGTGCATTTGCCGCTATACGGAATCCGCGTATAATCAAAAGTGCAAACAAACCTATAATAATTCCGGCACCGAAAAGACCAAGCTCCTCGCAGGCTATTGAAAAAATAAAGTCATTGTACGGTTCAGGAAGATATGAATACTTCTGAACGCTCTGACCTATACCTCTCCCAAACAGTCCGCCTGAGCCCATGGCATAAAGAGCCTGAACAATCTGGAATCCTGCATCACGCGTATCCTGAAACGGGTTTGTAAATATAATCATTCTTGACCAGCGGTTCGCATCAGACAGATATATTACAAGAGTACCGAGTGCACCGAGGATTCCGCCTGCTCCGGCAAGAGGCCATATAGGTGTACCTGCAGAAACCATAATACTTATACCGATACCAACCATGATTATAAGACCGCTCAGATGCGGTTCAAGGAACATAAGCATCATTACAATTCCGAGAAGAATTCCAAACGGCACACATCCCTGAAGCTTTGTGAGATTATATTTATTTTCCGAAATCATTTTAGCGAACAGAAGCGAAATACCGAGCTTCATAAACTCGGACGGCTGAATCTGGAATCCGGGTAGCTGGAACCATCGTCTTGAACCGTTACGCTCAACTCCTATTCCGGGTATCGCCACAAGTATAAGCATTATAACACATATAGCAAAATACAGCTTAGCATACTTTTTATAAATCCTGTAGTCAATTTTCGAAACAATTACCATTCCTATAACGCCGACAATAACAAACACCATTTGTCTTGTAAAGAAATAGTACGAGTCATTGAACTTTGTAGCACCGGCAGGTGCTGATGCTGACAGAAGCATTACAAGACCGATTGACAAAATAAGCATTATAAGAAAGAGAAATGTATAATCTATACTATGAGTTTTAATCTCTTTTACAGGTTTTTCGATTTTATGAACCTTTGGCACTTTCGGGCTTTTTGATTTCCCCATAGTTGTTCCTCCATTATATATTTATTAATATTAATGTTACTATACAAAGCACAGATGTTACGGAGGTGAAAACTGCGACTATTTTTTTCTCATTCCAGCCGCACATTTCAAAATGATGATGAATAGGACTCATTTTAAATATACGTTTTCCCGTAAGCTTGAATGAAGCAACCTGAAGTATTACCGACAGCGCTTCTGCGAAGTATATAAATCCTGCAATAAGTATGTAAAGATGCATCTGAAGAGCTATTGCCATAGCGGCTATGCTTCCGCCGAGGAATAGCGAGCCTGTGTCGCCCATGAACACCTTTGCAGGATATTTATTGTAAATAAGAAATCCGAGAAGTCCTCCGACAACGGCAAGACCGTAAGTATAAATACCCAGCTCACCTGCCACTGCACCGCATACTGCGAAGAATATTGCGGCAGGAATTGTTACACTGCTTGCAAGACCGTCAAGACCGTCAGTAAGATTAACCGCATTGACAGTTCCGACAACAACTACAAACGCAAATACCATATAAAGCCACATCGGCATCGGTATTGTAAAACTTGTGAACGGAATAATTATCTCCGTACTGAGTCCGCCGAGAAGGTTTAAGCAGAGCATATACACGCCTGTAAAAGCTATCTGGAGAAGAAGCTTCGGAAGTGCTCTAAGTCCAAGATTACGCTTTTTCACGACTTTTATAAAATCGTCTATAAACCCTATTATTCCGAATCCGAGTGAGATGAACAGAACGAGTAGTGCTTTCTTCTCCGCCGCAGTCATATCACCTGAGAAAAATGCTATAAGACACGCAGCCGCAACGGCAATCGATATACCGAGCATGAACATTATGCCGCCCATGGTAGGAGTTCCTGATTTTTTCTGATGCCATTTCGGGCCTTCCTCACGAATTTCCTGTCCGAATTTCAGCTTATGAAGCCAAGGTATAAACGCAGGACCTACAATTGCAACCACAGCAAAAGCACAAATAAGCGGAAATAATCCGTATAACAATAAATTTTGCATAACTTAATTTCTTCCTTCCGTTATCTTATTAAAAATCTTCTCAAAATGCATTCCTCTTGAAGCCTTTATAAGTACAGTATCGCCGTCTTTTACAATTCCGTTGATTGCATCAGCGGCCTCGTCTGTTGTTTTGAAGTAATGAACCTCGACAAGAGATTCCGCGCCCTTTGCCATATATGCGGCATTTTCTCCTGCACACACAAGGACATCGGCTTTCTTTGCGGCTGATTTTCCAAGCTCTTCATGAGCCGGGGGCGCAAAATCGCCCATTTCAAAGATGTCACCGAGAACGGCAACACGTCTTGAAGAAGTTTCATTCGAAAGAACATCAAGTGCCGCTTCCATGGAGCTTGGTGAAGCATTGTAGCAGTCATTTATAATTTTTATGTTTCCTGCATTTTTAACTTCCATACGCATAGAAGTAAACTCAGTCTTCATAAGACCTTTCACAATAGCCTCAGGCTCTACGCCATGAACCACTCCTGCACCAAAAGCCGCAAGCGCATTATACACATTATGTACTCCGGGCACAAAAAGCCTTACTCTGTAGGAAACACCTTTATAAACTGCGTCAAACTCAACACCGTCAAAGCCTAAATCCCTTATATTTTCAGCTTTTATATCGGCATCATCATTGACCGCATACGAAAGCACCTTATAATCACCGTAATCTCCGACTGTCTTAAGGAACGCATCATCAAAATTTGCAACTACTGTATTTTCTGCTGTAAGGAATTTTGTGCCTTCCATTTTAGCCTTGAAGATATTTTCCTGAGAGCCGAGATTTTCGATATGGCTCATTCCTATATTTGTCATAACAAGCGTATCGGGACGTACGATATCGGCAAGATACTCAATTTCACCGAGAGCGCTCATTCCCAGCTCAAGAACAGCCGCTTCATGGGCTTCGCTGATTTTCATCACCATCATCGGCACGCCTATATCGTTATTGTAATTTTTCTCTGTTTTAAGAGTATTATATTTCTCTGAAAGTACAGCCGCAACCATATCACGTGTTGTGGTCTTCCCCACACTTCCAACTACGGAAACTGTCGGAAGCGGATATTTTGACTTGTAATATTTCGCAATTTTTCCGAATGCTTTCACGGTATCTCCCGTACGGATATATGCCCTGCCACGAGCCGGTTCAACATCTCTTCCCGTTATTGCAGCAGACGCATTTCCGAGAAAATCGTGACCGTCAAAACGCTCTCCTTTTATCGGAATAAACAGCGTTTCATCGTTTAATAATCTACTGTCGGTGGAAACGGCAGTAATTGTTCTGTTTTCGTCACCGCAGATAATCCTTCCGTCAACTGCGTCCGAAATTTCTTTTATACTAAGTGAATATTTCATAAATCAGGCTCTTCCTCCCCTGCTGTTTAAAAACGACAAAAAACTGTGTTAATCACACAGTTATGCCTTTGAATTAAGGTGCTTGAACACCTCTACTCTTTCATCAAAATCGAATTTTTCCTTACCGATTATCTGATAAGTTTCCTGTCCTTTTCCTGCAAGAATAATAACATCATCCGCTTTTGCATTATCAAGAGCGTAGCCTATAGCCTTTCTTCTGTCGGTGATAACAGTATATTCACCATCTGTTTTCTTCATGCCTTCTTCAATCATCGCAATAATCGCATCGGGGTCTTCCGTTCTCGGATTATCGGATGTTATAATTGAAAAGTCAGACAACCGTCCGGCAATCTCGCCCATAACAGGACGTTTTGTATTGTCACGGTCACCGCCACATCCGAACAGAGTTATTACTCTGCCTTTAGCGAAGCCTTTCATTGCAAGAATTATATTTTCGAGACCGTCAGGTGTGTGTGCATAGTCTATGATAACCGTATAATCAGTATCAGTCGGCACAACCTCAACTCTGCCGAGAACACCTACAGCCGCACGGAGCCCGTTTGAGATGCTCTCCATGTCAATGCCAAGCTTAATGCAGGCGCATATTGCGCTCATGGCATTATATACACTGAACGTACCGGGGATACAAAGGAACATAGGATAGTCCACGCCCTCATAAGTCACAGTGAAATTAACACCTCTCGGTGTAATCTTTATATCCTTCGCACGCACATCAGCCTCGTTGTTGATGCCGTAAGTCATAATATTTTCGTCTTTATAAAGCTCAAGAATCTGCTGACCGTATTCGTCATCAATATTTATGGCACCTGTTTCCGAGATACCGAAAAGCTTTGATTTTGCAAGCATGTAATTTTTCATTGTGCGGTGAAAGTCAAGATGATCACGTGTAAGGTTTGTGAACACCCCGACATCGAATTTACATCCGTGTACACGGCTTAAATCAAGAGCATGGCTTGAAACCTCCATAACCACATATTCAGCTCCGCCTTCCGCCATTTCCGAGAAAATACTCTGAAGCTCAAGTGAATTCGGAGTAGTCGGGGTGGTGCTCTTTGTAAGGAGCACCTTATCCCCGATAATATTCTGATTTGTACCTATAATACCAACCTTTTTCCCTGCAAGCTCAAGGATACTTTTAACAAGGTATGTTACGGTTGTTTTGCCATTTGTACCGGTTACACCGACAAGTCTGAACTTTTCCGAAGGATGCCCGTAAAATTCACATGAAATATCGGCAAGTGCTTTTCTTGAGTCCTCAACATAGCACACCGGTACGGAAACATCAATTTCATCTTCCGCCACAATCATCACAGCACCGTTATCCACTGCGCACTGTGCGTATTTGTGTCCATCCGTTTCAAAGCCTTTTACGCATACGAAAACATATCCCGGCTGTACTGCTCTTGAGTCGTAAGCAATACCGGTAATTTCAACATCTTCGGAAGAGTTGCTCAGATAGTTATTTAAAATCTTACTTGCTAACATCGTAATTCCTTTCTCTTAGTCGCAATACCGACAACTTAATGTTGACAGTATTGCTCTTAATCGCTGGCTGAATGTCGGAACTGAACTCCCACAACAGTTGCAGGCAATACGGTTTCACCCGCTTTAATGCTTTGCTTAACCGCATAAGCACCGCCTGAGGAGTTCTGACCTGAGCCTATGGTCTCAAAATTCAGACCGTGGCTTCTGAGTGTATCCCTTGCATCACTCATACTCATTCCTGTGACATCGGGAACAGTTACATTCTGCACCTGTGCATCTTCATCTGTATATAACATTATAATCGAATTCTTCGATAAATGAACACCCGGTTTCGGGAACTGGTCTACTATAGTTCCGCCTTCACCGGAAATCTTGACTTTGAATCCGAGTTTTGAAATACGTTCTTTTGCCTCTGACAGGTTCTGGTCACGGACATCGACGACAGATACCTTATCTGAAGCGCTTGCTTCTTCACTGTACTGACGTTCGACACCAAGATATTCAAGAGTGTCCTCAATCACGGCACCTGCAACAGGTGCGGCAATTGTTCCACCGAATTTATTTGCAACCTGAGGTTCATCGAGCATTATCAGTACAACAACCTGCGGATCGTCAGCCGGTGCAAATCCGACAAACGAAGCTATTCTCTTTGTACCGCTTCTGTCACCCTTCTGAGATGTTCCTGTTTTTCCGCCGACTCTGTATCCGTCGACATAAGCATTTTTACCCGTACCGTCCGGAGCACATACAACCTGTTCAAGCATTTCACGCATAAGTGCTGAGGTATCTTCGGAAATAACCTTGCTTACAATTTCAGGCTGATAATTTTTAAGCACACCGTGGTCGTTTCTTATTTCTTTCACAATCTGCGGACGGAGAAGGTTTCCACCGTTTACAACAGCGGATATGGCTGTTATAAGCTGAATAGGTGTTACGTTAAATCCCTGACCGAATGAGCTTGTTGCGATATCGGTATCACTGAGCGTTGTTTTATTATAGAAAATACCGTTTGACTCACCGATAAGCTCAAGGTTTGTTCTTCTGGTAAATCCGAATGCATCGAAATATTCCTTAAACTTGTCTGAACCAAGCTTCAATCCGGTTTCCATAAATACAACATTACAGGAATGCTTAACTCCGTCAAAGAACGTCTGATCTCCATGACCTGAGGTTACATGGCAGTGAATGTCATAATCACCGATATGCTTCACGCCTCCGCACATAAAAGGTGTTTCGGCATTTACCGCACCTTCTTCAAGTGCCGCTGCGGCAGTTATAATTTTGAATGTGGAACCGGGCTCATACGCATCCGATATAGCCTTGTTTCTCCACATTCTGTTTCTCATTACGGTTTCACGTTCCGATGCAAGCTCTTCCTTTTTCTCATCGGACATAAGCTCAATTTCTTCCTTACTTAAAAACTCCGTCTCATCAGTCAGAGTTTCAGCCTCAGTTTTCCCGTCAACTTCAATCCCGAATATTCTTTCCTGAAGCTTCGGAGTCATGTTCATACCGAGAATATCCGAATAATAACCAAAATCAATTACGTCATTTTCAAAACGTGACACATCATACGGATTATTTGCATCGAAGTCGGGCTTTGTAGCCATTGCAAGTATCTCTCCTGTTTTAGGATTCATGACAATACCTGCAGCGCCTTCTTTAAGCTCACTTTCTTCAACCGCATTTTCAAGATGTTTTTCAAGATAATGCTGAATTGTTTCATCGATAGTCAGTACAACATCAGCGCCCTGTGATGCAGAAGAATATGCTTCGTACTGTTGCTGTTCAAGAGTGGTTCCGCCTGCTGTCTGGGCAGAAAGCACATAACCTCCGGTACCCGTCAGTTCATCATCAAAGGTAAGCTCAATGCCCTGCATACCGTTATTATCATACCCTGTAAATCCGAGGATATGCGGAGCAACGTTATACGAATAGTATCTTTTTGAATCCTCTTCAAAGGTTATGGGCTTGAAAATTTTCGCCACATCTTTATTCACTTCAGGATTCTTAAGAAGCTTTACCTGTTCCGTTTCCTCAATGGTAAGTCTCTTTTTAATAACCTGATATCTGTTCTTCTTTGTAAGAAGCTCATAAATCTTATTATAATCCATATCCAGGATAACGGAAAGCTTCTCTGCAATATATTTAGCCTCTGCATGCTCATCCTGACCTTCGGGAGTTTTTTTGTCTATATCCTGAGGATTGCAGATAAGCGTATTAACCGTCGCACTTTCGGCAAGTGCTTTTCCGTTACGGTCATAAATAGTACCTCTTGCGGCGATTACATTTACCGAACCTGTCTGCTGTTTTTCAACAGCTGCTTTCATCTCATCGCCACGGATAAGCTGCCAGTATGCAACTCTCAATATAAGCAGAAGAAGGAGAGCAACCATTACAGTAAAGATTACTCTCGCTCTTTTCTTCATTGTAGTAAGTGGTAAAATTTCAATCACCCCTTATGTATCCGATTTCATTTAATTATTTTATGCTGAACAAACCAACAATATGCTCTCCGAGCTTGGAGAAAAATGATTTTACAGTATTGCCTGCGCCTTCAACATCATCAGCCGTTACGTTTGAAACATCGTCCTGCGGAACATCAACATAAACCATCTGATAAGTTTCAGGTCTCTGCATTCCGAGCTTTGTGGTTGCAATTTCTTCAACCTCACTCAAATCAATATTTCTTTCCATTTCAAATATTTTCTGACTTGTATAGGAACGAATACTTTCAAGCTCTCTGTTAAGAGACTTTATTTCACTTGCCGTATCGTGTACAGCAACGAACTTGGCAATCATAAAAGTAGCCGAAAAAGCAATCGCACCCATATATAATATCCTGAGAAAAGTGACTCTTCTTCGTACCATTTCATCCGTATCCTTTACATATCTGTTTTCAATTCTTTCAGGTCTTATCTGCTTGGTGACAACTTGTTTTTTATAAGCAAGATTTCCGTTAGTCATGATAAATGTTTTCCTATCCTTATTTCTTTACTAAAACTCGTAGCTTTGCGCTTTTTGAGCGCGGATTTCTTTCCTGCTCCTCCTTAGACGGAAGAAGCGGTTTTCTGAACAGAAGCTCAGCCTCTGCCGTGTGTCCGCATACGCATACGGGAAATTCCTTCGGGCATACGCATCCGGTGCATAAATCACGGAATGTATTTTTTACAATTCTGTCTTCAAGTGAATGGAACGTTATAACCGCAAGTCTGCCTCCCGGTTTCAGGCATTCGCAAAAGTCCTTAAGTGCCTGTTCAAGAATTCTGAGTTCCCCGTTCACTTCTATTCTGACTGCCTGAAAAACTCTTTTAGCCGGATGCCCACCGTCAAGACGTGCACTTTTCGGAATTGCATCGGTAATAATTTTTACAAGCTCGCCTGTTGTCTCAATATTTTTTTCTTTACGTGCGGCTTCAATAAATTCAGCAATACGCTTGGACCATTTTTCCTCACCGTACTTATAGAATATATCTGTAAGCTGTGAAACTGTATAGTCGTTAATCACATGGTACGCACTCTCACCCGATGTTCTGTCCATTCGCATATCAAGCGGTGCATCGTGCATATAGCTGAATCCGCGTTCTGCCGTGTCAAGCTGGTATGAACTGACTCCGAGGTCGAGTACAGCACCGTCAATTCCGTCAATCCCGAGATTTCCGAGCACGGCTTTTATGTCAGAAAAATTACTGTGTACCCCTCTGAACCGTTCACCGAAGCGTTCAAGGCGTTCCCCTGCCGCTTTCAGCGCATCCGTATCCCTGTCAGTCCCGATTACAGAGCATCCGCTTTCTGACATGAGAATACCCTCTGTATGGCCTCCGCCGCCCAGAGTTCCGTCAACGTATATTCCACCGTTCTTAATCTGAAGAGATTCAATAACTTCATTAAACAATACGGAGATATGTGAAAATTCCACTTGCCGCACCTCCGTATATCAAAGTACAAGTCCGAACTTCTCTATTCCTTCAAGAATAGCTGTATCGGAAATATTCCCGTTGTACTTATCCCACTCTTCCTTAGACCAGATTTCGAGGCGTGTATTTACGCCCACGAGAACGACATCCTTTTCAAGTCCGGCAAATTCGCAGTGATTTTTTCCTACAGAGATTCTTCCCTGTTTGTCAACCTCACAGCATACTGCAGTTCCGCAGAACATTCTTACAAATGCGCCTGCGAACTTATCGGTAATAACCGGAAGCTCTTTCATCTTGTCCGAAAGCACTTCCCATTCTTCGGCAGTATATAAATGAAGGCATTTTTCAGCAGGTGAGCGCGTAATAAAAACTGAGCCGCCCACAGCTTCACGAACCTTTGCCGGTAATATAATACGTCCGCGTTCATCAAGCTGACGTTCATAACTGTCTACAAAAAACATTACGCTCTCACTCCTTCCTCAAACAGGTAGTAAACATTACGGTGTCAATTCTCTCCCATTCGCTCCCATTTACTCCACTTAAATATATTTTACCTCATTTTTCGGAAAAACGCAAGTGCTTTTTTAAATTTTTTTTTCAAAACAGTTATTTTTTTGTGATTTTATTGTAATTTGCGTTAAAATGTTGTATAATTACAGAGATTAAACAACAATATATACAAAAAAATAAGCGCACAAAACACAATATATTGTGTTTGAATATATTGTATCACATTTTTATTAATTTGTGAAGACTTTTTTTAAAATTTCTTTTCAGAAATATTACAGAATTTTTGCTAAATATTTTTTTATTTTTGGAGGTTTATACAAATGGACAAAATTCAGGTACTTTTGCAGGAAGAATTCAGCTTGCAAAGCTGGCAGGTGGAGAACGTAATTTCCCTGATAGATGATGGGAATACGATACCTTTCATCGCCCGTTACAGAAAGGAAAAAACAGGTGAAATGTCTGACGAAATTCTCAGAAGCTTTTCAGATCGTCTGACATATCTCCGTAATCTTGAAGAAAAGAAAGCCGAAATTACAAGGCTTATTGATGAGCAGGAAAAGCTGACTCCCGAAATTGCCGCATCAATCGAAAAAGCTGTAACTCTTACAGAGCTTGAAGACATTTACAGACCTTTCAGACCAAAGCGCCGTACAAGAGCGTCAATCGCAAAGGAAAAGGGACTCGAACCACTCGCTGAACTTATTCTTCAGCAGTTGTCTGAAACAAATCTTACTGCGGAAGCGGAAAAGTTTATTGATGCTGAAAAGGGTGTTGAAAGTGCAGAAGATGCAATTGCAGGTGCATCGGACATAATTGCGGAGCAGATTTCAGATGACCCTGAATACAGAAAAATTATACGTGAGCTTACTCTGAGAAACGGAATAATTGTAACAAAAGCTTCAACCGAAGAGGACAGTGTCTACAGTCAGTACTATGACTTCTCGGAAGCGGCAGGTAAAATTGCACATCACAGACTGCTTGCGGTAAACCGTGGCGAAAAAGAAGGATTTTTGTCCGTAAAGCTTGAAATGGACAGCGATATAATTTTCAATTACCTTCTTAAACGTGTTGTAACAAATCCCGACAGCGAATGCGGAAAGGCTGTAAAAGCTGCCGCAGAGGACAGCTATTCAAGACTTATTGAACCGTCAGTTGCGACAGAAATCCGTAACATGCTTACGGAAGAAGCTCAGGAGTCTTCCATAAAAGTGTTCAGCAAGAACCTTAACGGTCTTCTTCTCCAGCCGCCTGTAAAAGGTAAATGTGTACTCGGTGTTGACCCCGGCTACAGAACAGGCTGTAAGCTTGCCGTAGTAGACGAAACAGGAAAAGTTCTTAAAACAGGTGTCGGATACTTCACACTCCCGAACCACGACAGCGACAAGGCACGTGCGATGATAAAGAAAATCATAATTGATTATAATGTAAACATTGTGTCAATCGGCAACGGAACAGCTTCAAAGGAATCTGAAATATTCATTTCCGACCTTATAAAGGAAATTGACAGACCTGTATACTACGCAATGACAAACGAAGCAGGAGCTTCGGTATACTCAGCTTCAAAGCTTGCCACAGAAGAATTCCCCGAATACGACGTGTCACTCAGAAGTGCTGTTTCAATTGCAAGAAGGCTTCAGGACCCGCTTGCGGAGCTTGTTAAGATTGACCCGAAATCAATCGGTGTCGGTCAGTATCAGCATGACATGAACCAGAAACGTCTCGGAGAAGCTCTCGGCGGTGTTGTCGAGGACTGCGTAAACAGTGTAGGTGTTGACCTTAACACAGCATCACCGTCACTTCTTTCATACGTTGCCGGAATTAATAAGACGATTGCAAAAAATATAGAAATATACAGAAACGAAATAGGAAAGTTTACAAAACGTAAAGAGCTTCTTAAGGTTCCGAAGCTTGGCGCAAAGGCGTTTGAGCAGTGTGCAGGATTTCTCAGAATCCCTGACGGAACAGAGGTAATGGACAATACATCCGTACACCCCGAAAGCTACAGCGCGGCTCTTACGGTGCTTAAGAACCTCGGTTATACTACGGATGATGTTCTCAGCGGAAATCTTAGCGAAATGAAAAACAAGATGAAAGCATACGGTGAACAGAAGCTTGCAGAAGAAGCAGGAATCGGTATTCCTACACTCAGAGATATTGCGGACAGCCTTCAGAAAAGAGGCCGTGACATGCGTGACGAGCTTCCGAAGCCGGTGCTACGCACAGACGTAATGAGCATGGAAGACCTGAAGCCTGGCATGGAAATGACAGGAACAGTAAGAAACGTAATAGACTTCGGTGCATTTGTAGATATAGGTGTGCATCAGGACGGACTCGTTCATATTTCGCAGATTTGCGATAAGTATATAAAGCATCCGTCAGAGGTGCTCCATGTAGGAGATATCGTTAAGGTAACAATCCTTGACGTTGACGTTGCGAAAAAGAGAATTTCGCTCACAATGAGAGGTTGAAGGAGGTTAAAAATGAATATTAAAAAAATTATTCCTATGGTTACAATATTGTCTCTTTTCCCGGTCATCAGCACATATGCGGATGATTCGGAATTTACAACCTTGTATCCGATAGACATTACAGACAGCTATTATAATCAGCAGGACGGTGAGAAAATAACAGATTTTTACGGTGGTTACGTAGATGACGCGGATTATTATGAAATTGATATTAATGAGATTTTCATGACTTCAAATCCCGGAAAATACTATGTTTCACTTCCAAAGGACAGTTATGTTACACTCAGCTTTGAGCAGAAGGTTTCCCCCGGTGATTCCCTTGTGATAGAGACAACCGGAATCGCAAATGAAAAAACCGACATTTATATAAAAACAAACAGCGGTGATTTTGAATTTCTTGATACAATTACAGAAAGCAAGGAACTTCATACGATAACAATGGATGAATACAAATATATACGTGATGTTAAGCTTGTAGGACAAGATACTTCAGGTGATGCACCGGGTTCGGACATTGTGGCTGTTTATATGAAAATAAATAATGAAGCAATAGAAACTCTTGACGGAAGAAGACGTTATGACGGACACACATACAAATTATTTGATGAGAATATGTCATGGTACGAAGCAAAAGAATATTGCGAAGCTCTCGGCGGATATCTTGCATGCGCAAATTCAAGAGCGGAAAACACCATGCTTTCCGATATGATTTCCGAAGGAAGCAGTTCACGCTACTGGTTAGGCGGATTTCTTAATGAAGATACAGAATGGGCGTGGCTTGACGGAACGTTAATGGATTATGACAATTGGGCAGAAGGCGAGCCTAACAACATGGACAATACGGAAAGCTGTACGGAAATGATACGCACTCCGTTTGATAGTATAAAATTCGGAGAATGGAATGACATGAAACCCGGCGGAGAATCAGATTACGGATTTATATGTGAATGGGATAATCTGAAAACATCGTATGATTCAGAGGTTTCAACATGGTCAACTCCTGAAATGGAAGAAGCATATGATGCGGGACTGATTCCCGAAACACTCATAGGAACAGACCTCACAGAGCCGGTTACAAGAGCTGAATTCAGCGCAGTCGCAGTTGAATTATACGAAGCTTTGAGCAAAAGAGAGGTTTCCGGTGTAAAAACGACATTTAAGGATATCTCATCAGATGAATGTGTCGGTTATATTGAAAAAGCATACGGTCTTGATATTGTTGTAGGAATGTCGGATACGGAGTTTATGCCTGCTTTGGGAATTACCCGTGAACAGCTTGCAACAATGCTTTGCCGAACAATAAAGAAATATAAATTCCCCGAATGGACATATGAAACCGATTCGGATTATTATCTGGATTCTGAAGGCGTAAAGAAATTTGCCGATGACAATGAAATTTCCGATTATGCAAAACCGTCTGTTTATTATATGGTAAAAATGGGGATTATAAACGGAGTTGATGAAACACACTTTGCTCCGAGAAATACAACTACGGAACAGGAAGCTGCCGGTTATGCTTCCGCAACACGTGAACAGGCAATAGCACTTTCACTCAGAACTTTTAAATTGTCAACATTAAAATAACACTGCTATGAATGTAATACTATCGGATAAAACATCAGAAATGTGACATAATGCCACATCAGACTGTCACACAGTAAAAAAGCACTTCTCATTCTCGGTCATGCCGGTTCGGAACGTGACGGAATGGTGTGGATAACTAAAAAACTTGAAAAACTTTTCCCCGAAATCAATTTCAGATATTTTGAATGCGAAGAAGTTTATACATATACAGATTAACGGAGGTACCCAATATGATTATAACAACAAATTTCTATTATGGCGGAAAAAGAAAGGCTGTCACAATGAGTTATGATGACGGTCGCATATATGACCGAAAACTCATCGACATATTTAACAGATACGGAGTTAAGGGTTCATTTCATCTTAATTCATCACGTATAGACACAGAGGGACACGTAACTTCGGACGAACTTCCGAAGCTTTATGAAGGACACGAAATTTCTCTTCATACATATACACACCCAACAACAGCATTTGTCCCCCGTGAACAGCTTATAGAAGAAATAATAGCCGACAGGAAACTTCTTGAAAAATATTCCGGCAGAATTGTAAAAGGTCTTTCCTACCCTATGGGAAGCTATGATAAAGATGTTGTTGAAACGCTTAAAAGTCTCGGAGTAGTTTACGGCAGAACAACAAAATCACACGATACCTTTGTCCTGCCTGAAGATTTTCTTATGTGGCATCCCACCACTCACCATTCGAGAGGCATTGGAAAATATAATCCTAATGCCGGTCCTGACAGAGAAGTTCTCATGAACAAGGCGATAGAATTCACAGAGTACGGCGACTGGCAGAGAACGCTCCCTCTCCTCTATGTCTGGGGACACAGCTACGAATTCAACAACGATAACACATGGGACGTAATTGAAAACTTCTGCGAATATATAAGTAAATTTGATAACATATGGTTTGCAACAAATATTGAAATATACGAATATCTTACCGCAGTAAAAGCATTGCAATTCTCTGCAGACAGGCATATTGTAAAAAATCCGTCTGCAATGAGTGTGTGGATAGGTGTGAATGATAAACCGGTAGAAGTAAAGGGCGGCGAAACGCTTAATCTTGAACATATATAATAAGTTTGGGATAACAAAAAAAGAAAAAAACAGAACGTTTATTCTCACATAAGCGTTCTATTTTTTTTGCATCGGTAATACAATTAACTAAAGGAGTTGAGAAACATGGTGATTGTAAATACAGAATGCAAACAGGACAGGTACTCACCGATTGAGTATCTTCCGATTCATATAAGACGTTATTTTTCAGATATTGATACATCTGATATCCGTGAAATAAGGCTGAGAAGAGGACGTGCCGTATCCCTTGTTACGGGAAAGGGTATACGGTATATTTCAAAAAACGGCAGAGTCACAGCAGCATCTGAAAATTCAGTGTCCGCTACATCACGTGATATGGATGATGCGGTTGAAATCCTGACACTGTCTTCAGTTTACTCTGCACAGCAGGAAATGAAAAACGGATTCATCACCACCGCAGGCGGGCACAGGGTAGGACTTTGCGGAAGAATGACACCTGACGGAGGCTTTGTCACAGACGTTTCAGGTCTTAACTACCGTTTTGCAAGAGAGATTCACGGTGCGGCGGACAAGGCTGTTTCTGCTGTTTATAATGGTGGAAATATTAAAAGCACTCTTATTGTCTCACCACCGGGATGCGGTAAGACAACATTTCTGCGCGACCTGATCCGACAGATTTCGGATATTGGCATAAATATAAGCGTTTCGGATGAGCGCGGAGAAATAGGTGCGTGTGTAAACGGAGAGACTCTTTTTGATTTAGGCGCAAATACTGATATATTTGATATGTGCGAAAAAAGCAAAGGTCTTAAAATGATGATTCGCTCAATGTCCCCCGGAGTGGCGGCGGCGGACGAAATCGGAACAGCAGATGATATTGAAGCAATACGGTTTGCTTCACGTTCAGGTGTGGCGGTTTTTGCTACAATGCATGGCGGAAACTGGAGATGTGATGTACCAAAAGAGATTCTTTCATGCTTTAACTGCGTAATACAGCTTTCGGACAAGCCGAAACCGGGAACTGTTGAGGAAATTGTTCATGTTTAAGATAATCGGCGGATTTATGATTGGGATTGCCTGCGTTCTTATCGGTTACACGAGATGCATAAGACTCAGCAGAAGATATATAAGTCTGTGCTGTTTCCGTCAGGCTTTATCTGTTCTGAGAAGCGAAATTTCCCTTAAAATGACTCCGCTTGCAGAAGCATTCGGCAGAGCAGGAGAAATGTGCGGAAATGAATGTTTTGTCAGGTGCTCTGAAATGATTTCCGAAACAGGTGCCGAAACATCATTAAAACGCGCTGTTCTCGAAACGGCTGAGGAAAACTGCCTTTCAAAAAGCGATATTGAAGCTTTGCTTTCACTTTCGGCAGGACTTGGGAAGTGCGACATTAAAAATCAGATAGAAAGAGTGGATTATACAGTTTCCCTTGTTGATGAGGCAATAAAAAACGCAAAGAAAGAAAAATCGGAGAAGGGCAGAATGATTATGCACTGTTCGGTATTTCTCGGAGCGGCAATTATACTTATTCTTATATAGGAGAAGAAAAATGGAAGTTGATCTTATTTTCCGTGTAGCGGGAATCGGAATAATTGTAGCAGTGCTTAATCAGCTGCTTACACGCTCAGGGCGTGACGAGCAGGCTTTGCTTACAACGATTACGGGACTTGTAGTTGTGCTTGTGATTGTCATTCAGGAGATAGGAACGTTATTTGATATGATAAGGAGTATTTTTGGATTCTGATGGATATTATAAAAATTTCCGGAATAGCCCTTGCAGGAGCACTGTTTTCCGTGATAATAAAGAAAGAACGTCCCGAGCTTGCCGTTATGACAGCGATTGTGACAGGAGTAATTCTTACAGGCTACGTTCTCGGAACTCTGGGACAGGTTATAGAAATAATTAAAGAGATAATAACCGTGAGCGGCGTTGATATAAAATATTTTACCATTCTTATAAAGATTATTGCGATTGCGTACATATGCGAAATTACAAGTGAGCTTTGCCGTGACAGCGGTGAAAACTCAATAGCGGTGAAGGTTGAGATGATAGGTAAAATATTTATAATGTTCATGTCAATGCCTCTTATAAAGAACTTCCTGGAGGTGTGCATAAATGCGGTTAATATGGTGTAACGTGACGGACGGACTGTTTGACGGAACAGTTGAGTCAATAAAAAACGGAACATTTACACTCCTTCCTGTTGATATTGCGGAAAAGATAGGAAATATGCTTCTTTCTGAAATAAAGGAGCTTACAGGATATATAATAATTTTCTTCTGCCTCGGTGTTATGAGTGCAGTTGTTAATCTTATGGGTGACAATCTGAAAGCGAAGGTGAGCGAAATGTCATTTTTCGCCTGCTTTACGCTTACAGCCGCCACTTCCGTGCGGTGCTTCAGTGTATGCCTTGAATATGCAGTAGCGGTTATAGGTGACATGACAGACTTTATAACTAAACTCTCCCCCATGCTTGCAGGACTTATTGCAACCTCGGGTGCACCTGTTACTGCCGGGGCGTTTCACCCTGTGCTGATGGCGGCGGTGTATGTTGTAAGTATCATCTGCGAAAAATGTATAGTTCCGCTTGCTTCATATTCGGTCATACTTTCCATAGCAAACAACCTGAGCGACCAGGTTCAGATTTCTGCCACGTGCAAGCTTATTTCATCTGTTTCAAAATGGATTCTGGCACTGTCGTTCACTCTTTTTGCAGGAATTTGCGGTATATACGGATTTTCAGCACCCGGTCTTGACGCTATGAGCGCAAGAACCGTCAAGTTTGCTGTCGGAAGTCTTGTTCCTGTTGTCGGCGGATTTTTGTCGGATACGCTTGAAACGGTCGTCACAGGCGGACGAATGATGAAAAACACCGTTGGCAGTGCCGGGATATTTGTTCTATGCTCGGTTTGTGCCGTTCCGGTAATTAAAATCGGAATGATGTCGTTTATAGTAAGAATTTCATCAGCGCTTGTTGAGCCTGTCAGCGACAGCCGTGTTTCAAAACTGCTTTCCGACGTAAGCGGTGCGATTACAATATTATTCGGAATGGTTGTGACTGTGGCCGTTCTTTTCATTATATGTATAAGTATACTTTTATCGGTGACGTCAAATGCGTGAATATATGATAACTGTTATAGGCGGTGCGGTACTTGCGGCGCTGGCACATACCTTATCGCCTGAAAAATGGACAAAATATATAAAAATTGTAACCGGGATTATGATAGTAAGCATTATCGTATCTCCTGTCAGCGTTATGATTCACGGAGATATGTTCAGTGATTTTGAAGAGAGTACATATATAGAAGAAAATCTTCACGAAAAGGCTGTAATTTCGCAAACGGAACAAAAGCTCTCGGAAGATGTTGTATCAAGAATCAAATCGGAGCTTGGCGAAGACATAACTGCAGAGGTGGTTTTGGCGGTCAGTGATGTGATGCAAGTTGAAGGAGTTGACATGATTAAGGTATGGAACGGACAAAATCGGGAAAGAATAAAGAAAATACTGACGGAGGTATATTCACCGTCGGAAATTTCATTTCAGGATTAGAAAATATTCTCAAAAACAAGAATAAACAGTCTTTTGTCGTAATATTAATTATTATTGGTATTGTTCTTATGATGCTTCCGCGGACGGATGGCAAAAAAACTGAAGAAACAAGCTCTGAAGAAAAACGCATTTGCAGTATTCTTTCCGAAATGGAAGGCGTGGGAGATGTGTCGGTAGTCATAACGTATTACCGTGATGAAAAAGACAGGGCATCTTTCGCTAAAGGGGCAGTGATAACTGCTGACGGGGCATGGGATATCAGAACAAAAAATGATATTTCGGAAGCTGTTCAGGCGGCTCTTGATTTGCCGGCGCACAAGGTGAAAGTATTTAGCAAAGAACAGAAATAAAATTGAAAGGACTGTGTGAATATGTTAATTTTGAAGCGGAAAGAAATTGTTGCGGCATCACTTGTATTGCTTATAGGTATGGCAGGATATCTTAACTGGCATTATCAGGACGTGGTTCGCGTTACGGACGGAGAAAGCTATATCGAGACAGGAAAGAAGCTCGGAGAAGCGAAGTATGTTATGAATAACAAAGAGGTTGAAGAAAAAACAACCGAAGCCACTCCGGAAGCGAAGCCGAAGGAGTCTGCAGATTACTTTGAACAGTCGAAATCGGACAGGGAAACCGCACGCGCGAAATCTCTTGAAGTTCTTAACGAGACAGCAGCAAACGAAAACTTCGATAAGGAGATAAGAAAAAAAGCACAGGAGCAGATTATAAAAATTGCAGATGATGTCCGAAACGAAAACACGATAGAAAATCTTGGGAAAGCAAAGGGGTATGATAAAATTTGTGTATATATATCCGAGGAAAATGTCAATGTAACTGTACAAAAGGACGGATTTTCGGATGCAGATGCAGCTAAAATATTGGATATTGTGACACAACAACTAAAAATTTCACCAAATAAAGTAAAAATAGTTGAAGTTAAGTGAAAAATCTGTTATAATAAGATAAATAAGATAAAACAGACAAAATGACAGAAAGGAAGATTAACAATGGATGATTTTTATGAAAGCTTTGATTCGGAAATGGTTCCTGTTGAAACCGGTCTTGAAGAAATAACACCTACAGATATGACAGCCCTTGACGGGAATATAAAAATTTCAGCCGATGTAATTTCTACAATAGCAGGAATTGCTGCTACAGAAATTCCCGGTGTTCACGGAATGTATTCGTCAATTCCCGATACAATTGCCGGAAAACTGGGCGCTAAAAAGAATCGCGCTACAGGTGTGAAGGTTGAAATTGCAGACGGTACGGTTATGGTAGACCTTTATATAGTAATCAAGTACGGGTTTAAAATCCGTCAGGTTGCTGAAAGCGTTCAGGAAAACGTTAAAAATAATATTGAAACTATGACGGGAATGAAGGCTGTCGCTGTAAATATCCATATCGAAAGTGTGAATTTCCAGAAAAAAGCTGTTGAAGAAACTTCGGAAATAGTTGAATTTTTTGACGAATAATTAAAACAAAATGAGGTGTGAAAAACATGTTTTTTACACCTCATTTTTGTGAGCATATAATTTTCCATTTAATCCTTGACTTAATACAATAATATATGATATAATAATTAACATAATAAAATTGGAGAGTACAAGAAATGGGAACAAACAAAACATACAGCATTCTTTTCCCGGATTTCGAGGGTGTGGAATACAAACAGCTTTCAGAAACAGCCTGTCACGACCTGGCGCTTGATTTGCTGTGCAAGAATTTAACTAATGATGTAAAAGAATCGGGAATGATAATGGAAGTTATTTCCAACATGACTCCCGATCCGAGAGTAGCCGAATACAGACAGAAGGTTTTTTGTGATATACTTAAATCCCCTGACCTGAGAAAACGTATGATTGAGCTTTTTGACAAGTTCGAATTCGTACGTAATTTCGGTGTAATTCACAGAAACACTGACGAGAAAACAGGAATCTGGCACCTGCTCCGCAGAATGGATGAGCTGAACGATTACGTCACCTGTGTGGAAGCGATGCAGAAATGTCTTACCGAAAATGCAGTCGAATCCGAAGGGCTTAAAGGTTTCAAAGCTTATATAAATGAGCTGTATCATGAAGCTTGCTTTGACCGCATGAAAGAGGATATTGCGGCACTTAAGGTACATTCATCGGAAGTAAAGAGTCTGACGGTGGGTATTAATGTAAATGACAGATTTGAAGCAACGGGTCTCGGTCTTATTTCAATTAATAATAAGCCTTTCAAAAAATCAGGCATAGTCGGCAATTTTGCAGACGCAATAAGCTCAAAATCAAAGATAAACGACGGAACTGACTGGAACGGAAATATGCATTTTCATCCTGTGGGAGAATCTGCATTTGCTGACAGTACAATAGCCGATATAATGAAAAACAGTGCAACAAGGTCTTTAATGAGCATGATACGCTATAAAAACGATGAATCCGCCGGTGAAACGGTTGCCAGAGTCCCGGAAGGCGATTCAATGGCGAATTCGACATTCTACCTTTCAGGAATTGCAAATAAAATGCTTGATATGCTTGTGAAAAAGCTTCGTGACACACTCGGTAAATACTCAGATATTGTAGTTCTTAATATCTCACGTTTGATTCCCGAATTTGTTTATTACATAAGATTTGCCGAGTTTATCGAAAAAATCATGGGACAAGGCTATAATTTCTGCAAAGCGAACGTTATCGGAAATGACGGTTTACAGATGAGGGCGAAGGGTTTTTATAATCTTAAGCTTACAATTTCAGGCACAAATAATACAGATATTGTTTCAAACGACCTTGATTTTGATAAGGAGCATACGGTTTACATTCTCACAGGTGCAAACCGTGGCGGAAAGACAACCGTTACTCAGGCTGTTGGAATTATGTATGTTCTTGCACAGGGCGGTATATTTGTTCCTGCAACGTCATTCGAATTTAAACCGGTAGATGCTATTTATACACACTTCCCGGCTGACGAGGATAAAACTCTTGATTTAGGAAGGCTCGGCGAGGAATGCATACGGTTTAAGGAAAGCTACAACGCATGCACGAAGGACAGTCTTTATCTGCTTAATGAATCCTTCTCCACCACTTCATTTGAAGAAGGTTACCATATCGCAAGAGACTCCGTAAGAGCACTCCTTAAAAAATCTGTAAGGACTATTTACAACACACATATGCATAAGCTTGGAGAGGATGTTGAAGAGCTTAACCGCGAAAATCACGATGCCAAAGCTTCATCGCTTATAGTACGCAGTGACGAGGGACAGCGCTCCTTCAAAATCGAGATTGCTCCGCCGGAAGGAATGTCTTACGCAAGAGATATCGCAGAAAAATACGGAGTTACTTATGAAATGCTTACAAATGACTTAAAATAAACCTTGTTTGGGGATGATTGAAAATGATAAAAAATATAGTGTTTGATTTTGGACAGGTTCTTGTTCACTTTGATACGGAATATATGACAAAGCAGTACATAAAAGACGAAAAAGATGCCGTACTTGCTGAAAAGGTTATTTTTGACCGTCTTTATTGGGACAGGCTTGATGCAGGAACCATCTCAGATGAAGAGCTTATTAAATGTGTAAAAGAGCGTCTTCCGGAACATCTCCACAAATCTGCTGAAGACATTTATATGAACTGGATATATAATATTCCGGAAATCGAAGGAATGAAAAATTTAATAAAATCACTGAAAAAAAATTATGGGGTATCAATATATCTTCTTTCAAACATAAGTACATATTTTGCAAGTCACTCAGACGAGATTCCGATTCTGAAAGAAATGGATGGCTGTGTTTTCTCGGCAGTGTGCGGTTCTACAAAACCAAATCATGAAATTTTCAATCACTTGTGTGAAAAGTTCAATATAAAACCTGAGGAAACAATTTTTATTGACGATTCAGAAATAAATACAAAAAGCGCGGAACTTTTCGGTATAAAATCTTATCTTTTCAAAAAAGATCCTGATAATTTAAAAAAATGGATAGACAGCGTTATAAAATAAATATGATATCAGGGGTATCATCATGAAACGAATATTAATTATAGGAAACGCAGGAAGCGGAAAAACCACGTTCGCAAAAAAGCTTGCTGAAAAAACAGGGATTCCGATTATCCATCTTGATAAAATGTACTGGACAGGTAACTGGGAACACATCGGACGTGATGAGTTTGACAGTATTCTGCAAAATGAATTAGAAAAACCGGAATGGATAATTGACGGAAATTTCAACAGAACTATCCCCCACAGGTTAAAGTACTGTGATACGGTGTTTTATTTTGATATACCAACAGTTACCTGCCTGTGGGGAATAACAAAAAGGATTATCGCAAGCTATGGAAAAACAAGATGCGATATGGGCGGGAATTGCCCCGAATATTTTGACAAACAAAAAATAACACTGTATCGTAGTGTTATTCTTTTCAAAAAACAGCATCATAAAAACTATAACAGCCTGCTAACTTCCGCAAAAGGAATCAACGTTGTTACTTTCAGAAACAGACGACAGGCCGATAAATATTTAAAAATTACATAAAAACCCAAAAGTAATTGATAATACAGCAGCAATTACTTTTTTTATTTTTGTATCAAGAAATTTAGGGTATGACAGACCCATAATGTATTTTATAATTTTTCCGAATCCCCACATTATCGCAGGCAATATTAATGTGAAAATTTCTTCAATCGGGAATACGCCCATCAAAGTACCACCAATAATAAATGCCGTAAGCCCGTAGGCTACATATTCAAATAAAATTACCAGAATAATCATATAATTAAGCTCCTTTAAACTCTGTTTAATTTTAGAACTCCTTAATTTGATAATTATATTATACCATAAAAACAAGAATTTTACAATAGATGTACAAATTTTTTATTTAATTAATCGACAGTCTGACGTCTCCAAACAGTCTGGAGGCGTCGGGCTGTCACAAAATGCTACCAAAAAATGTACGTCAGACTGTCGAATAATATGTGAATTGAAAGCCTTCTCCTTTGAGGAGAAGGTGTCAGCTTTGCTGACGGATGAGGTGTAGGAACTTTAGTTCCGTCATTGAAAATACAGTAATTATCTTGTGTTACGCCGTCAAGACGGCTACACCTCACCACCGCATATGCGGAG
>JAZULT010000063.1:0-1993 GCA_045603225.1 Clostridia bacterium
ACATTCGTCGGTAATAATTAAATTCGGTTTCCATGCTGTTCTGTCAAGCCGTCTCGATACCGTCTGAACCATTTCTATGTAACAAAGGTTTAAGTCAACTCCGCACCGTACAAATGTGTCCGCAATCTGCTGACATAATTCTCTGCGGTGGACAAGAAAAAGAACTCTGTTCCCCTTGTCTGTTGCAGACTTCGCAATGCATCCTTGAATTATCGACTTACCACCGCCACAACCAAGAACCGCAACAACCGAACGCCTGCCGTGCTTCAATTCATTTCTCACACTGTCGTATAAATCTTGCTGATATTCTCTTAGCTTCATATTTCCTCCTTTCCATGTATACATATATACATAAATAATATGGACATACGTAGATTTATCCCTGTGGATTAGTCGCAGACTTATCCATGGGGATTAATCGGGCAGTCTTACAATCTTACAATTTTCTATAACATATATAAATTATTTATAACAAAACAATGAATTTCTTCACGCACGCATATAATATAATAATTACGTAAGACTTGTAAGACTGTAAGACTTTAATTAAAACGGAATTTCAAAATTTCCCATAGTTTCTTTTTTTAATAACAATTTTATATAACTTGCTTTAACACCATGACATTTAGTCTGATGCACAAGCCTTCCGGCAGAATTTTTCATCAGATACCCTTTATCCGCCCATTTTGATTTCACAGCATCAAATTCAAAATTGTTAGCTCTCATTTCACGTACAAGAATACTTTTATTGATAAGAATAAAATTTTCATCAATCTTGCCCCATATCTCACCGCTTGCATCACCGTCAAAACGTCTCTCGTTTACTGCTGTAAGATTCAGTACAAACTCGTAAGCACGCTCTGAAACATCAACGTCAGATTTCTTTACAAGAAAATCCTTTACATCTTCTGCCGTCAACGGTTTTTCGTTTGTGTAAATGTATTTGCACGCCATTCTGTCACCGAGCAGGATGCACGCCATTGCCATGCATTGTTTTTCTGTTGCATCAGATACAGCTGTTAACTCTCTGAAAATCTCCGTATATTGCTCGTGTAATGACTCATTCTTAATGCATTCTATATATTTCTTCCCGACAAGACCATGATTTTCTGCAAGGAAATTTACAACAGCGTTTCCGTCTTCAACTACTTTATCGGTACATTCAAGACTGATTACACGATTAATCGCACCTCCGCCCGAGTTTTCACGTACACAGTTTTCTTCGCCGGTGAATAAAAAAGCACAGTTCCATATCTGTGACTGTTCAAGCTTATTGTATTTCATTCTTCCCCTGCCGATGCCTTCACATAGTTTCATAATAAGAGCATCATAACCGATGTACGCCTTTACCACCTGCAGTTCATCCCCGGCAAAAGGAATGTTGTTCAGAAATGAAGCGATTGACGTTATCGCATTATGTGTATTGTCAAGAGTTTTCGTAAGCTTTCCAAGTCTCGGATCACCCCATACCGACATAGCTGTCATCATGCCGACAGTCTTACCGCTTCCACTTCCGCCCCATAAATGAAGAATAAACGGAAGTACTCCGATTTTTGCAAGTATAGGACTTGCGAAACTTGTCCCCATCTGCAGTCTGACATAAATATTTTCTCTGAGCTTGTGTGTATATTCAAGCCATTTGTCGTAATCTCCCTTTTCCTTTATGGTATCATATAAGTGCTTGAATTCGTTTTCACCGTCAAACTTCAGGTCTGCGTATGGCATGAACTCATTTTCAATCCAACCCATTTTCCCGACCGCCTTGTATCTCGGTATAACGTCAAGATTAAGGGCGATAAGGTCAGCAATGTACCTCACCAGAAGCTTCGCGTTTTCGGAATTTACTTCAAGTCCTCTGTCCGCAAGCTCAATTATCTTTGTGTTGCTCGCAGTAGTTGAACGGTTACATATAATACTTTTCCAACTACCGTCTTTGTAATATGCAAGCCGTATTTTTTCAGTATCTTCATCTATGTTTTCAAGAATCTCAGTT
>JAZULT010000064.1:0-13693 GCA_045603225.1 Clostridia bacterium
CGCATCGGGTTTGTGCATTTATGCTCTGATCCCTACACTGTTTCCTCAGTATGCGTATGCCGGTCTTATTATTGGAACGGTTCTCTTCTCAGTTGCTGCCGGGCTTGGCGAAGTATTGATCAGCCCCACCGTTGCAGCACTGCCCTCCGAAACGCCCGACAAGGATATGAGTATTCTTCATTCTCTTTATGGGTACGGTCTGGTAGGTGTTGTACTGATTAGCACCTTGTTTCTTAAATTTCTTGGAAATGAGTATTGGATGTATCTGACATTTTTCTGGGCGGCTCTCCCTGTCATTGCTTCTATTCTGCTGTTCACCTCAAAACTGCCGAATATGAACGTTGACCACAATGATGAAAAAGCTATTAATTCCACATACAGAACAAAGGGGATCTTCCTCTGCATGGCGTGCATTTTTCTTGGTGCCTGCGCCGAGAACACTATGTCAAACTGGATTTCCGTTTATACGGAAAATGTGCTCTACATTCCTAAAATGTGGGGTGATCTTTTCGGTATGTGCTTATTCGCAGTGCTCCTTGCCCTTACACGGAGCGCTTATGCAAAGTTTGGTAAAAACATCTCCCGTGTCCTGATGATAAGTATGCTGGGTGCTATTGTCTGCTATATTTTTGTTGCATTCTCATCCAATGCAGTTCTTTCTCTTGCCGGCTGTGTTTTGACCGGTATTTGCACATCAATGCTGTGGCCGGGAACTTTGATTCTTATGGAAGAAAAAATTCCTGCTGTCGGTGTATCTGCTTATGCTTTGATGGCGGCAGGTGGTGACTTCGGCGCTTCATTTGCACCTCAGACTATGGGAATTATCGTTGATAAAATTTCCGCTACTGAATGGGCACAGACTTTTGGGAGCAGTTTATTCTTGTCTCCGGAGCAGGTAGGATTTAAGGTCGGTATGCTGATCGCGGCTATTTTCCCGATTTTAGGTGTACTTCTTTTGTTGTACATGAAGAAGTTTTTTAAGAGTGATATAAAATAGGTTAGATAGTTCAGTTAAAAGAAACACAAATATTATTTACGGTTAAACAAAGCGGCAAAGAGGTTGATGCTTCTTTGCCGCTTTTTATTTATTCAGTAGGCATTAAATAATTATATTTTTCCATTTGCCTTTTTTCCATCTGATAAGATATGAAATTGCTTTAAATGATTCATCCATAATAAATGCAATCCATATTCCGGCAAGTCCCATGCCAAGCTTTATACTCAGAATGTATGATCCCAGCACACTGAAAATCCAGCAGGCACACACACTTACCGAAAGTACGGTTTTTACATCTCCGTTGGCGTTAAGAGACTGGTCAAGAATATTATTTACCGCTCTTGAACATTCAACAATTATATCAAGAAGCATTATTTTTCCTGCAAGACTGATTATATCGGGGTTATCTGTAAATAGCCTGATAAGCGGTATATGGAATATGTACAGAATACCTGAAATAAGCAAGTTGAAAAATATAGCGACTCTTATATGTTGATTGTTCATACGAATCATGGAGCTGTAGTCCTGACGTCCTTTATATCTTCCTGTCAGAATACTGTTTGCCGAACCCATCGCACCGCTTACACAGTAAGAATAGATAATAATACTTGAAACATAAATTTTTGTATTAAGTACGGTCAGTCCCTGTGCAGCAATAAATCCGGTTGTTATGGTTTGTGCCAGAGTGTATGAAAACCCGTTCATTCCGGCAGGAATACCGAATTTAAATATTTTTTTAACTATACGTGGTTTTAATGTAATTATAAGCGGGCATTTTTTTGCCTTAAAAAATGCGATTGATATGGCAAGCCCAAAGCAGCGTGCGACAGCAGATGCAACGGCAAGGGCAGTTACAGGGTGTATCGGAAGTTTTATCCCCGAATACAAAACCATATACCCGAACACAACATTAAGAACATTACATACTATACCCGATATGAACACACACGAGGAATAACCATTACATATAAGAAAGTTGTTGAATATACTCATCAGCATTGTAAATATAAGGAATATTCCCATCAACCGTAAATAACCTGTACCGAGAGGCAGAACTTCCGGTTCAGCATTAAGAAATACAAGGAGTTGTTTTGAGAATACTGATATAATGCATCCGATTATAAACGACAGCACGGATACAGTTACAAGTGAAGTTCCGCAAATTCTGCCGGCGGTCTGTATATTTTTTTTGCCGAATTCAATACTCGTTATAATCATGGAGCCGGTTATAATCATGCTGATTAAGTTTGTGGCGAGATTCAGAATCTGTGAAGACAAACTGACAGCGGCTACTGCCTGTCCGGGATATCCTGACAGCATAAATGTGTTTATTGTATTAAGTACATACAGTATAATAATTTCAAACAGCTTGGGAAATACCAGTGAGCTGAATCTGATTATGCGACCGTTTTCTTCAATACATGATACAGATTTATCGTAGATTTTCAATTTATCACCTCTGTACTAAGCATTTTCTTTACATATGCAGTGGGAGATATCCCTTCATATTTTTTGAACAGTCTGCTGAAATAGCTTATACTGTCAAAGCCCGCTTTAAGAGATATTTCGCTTATATTCTCATTTGTCGTGAGCATTCTGATTTTTGCGTTATTAATCCGTACTGTATTGCGGTATTTAAAAATACTGCACCCCATAATTTTTGAAAACATCCTGTTTGCATAGTCAAAGCTTATCAGGAACTCACGTTCTATGTCATTGCTGTTAAAGGACATGGCATAGTTTTTGTCTATAAAGGCTTTTATCTGTTTTACTGCATAATATGCTTTTTCGGTTTTTACATCTGAGCAGATATTTTCAAGCTTAAGAAAAATTGATGCCATCGAATTTGACATACTAATAAGACTTTCCGGATTGTGGCTGATTTCGCTGAAAAAATTCTTTTTTATAATATCGGTGATATGATTAAACAACCCTTTATTTGTAATATGATATCTTTCACAAACTAAAGCGGACAAGTAGTTATATCTGTCCAAATCATATTTATCAATTTTCAGATATTCTTTTTTCTTTTCTGACAGCGTATTATAATATTCCTCATCTGTCAGATTGTACTCCCGGATTTCATCGTCACGGAAATGGACATAGTAATAAACACAGCTACTACTTTCAACAGGCTTATGGAACTCGCCTTTTTTAAAGAAATATATATCTCCTTCGTCAAGAGTTATATTCTTGCCGTTTACCTCAAGGAACAGTTTACCGCTTTCGATGGCATACATTATGTATTCAGGTGCAAAACGTGTAGCGTGCATCTGTGGAGGATGAAATATCTGTTTACCTATCAGATTTATACGCAGAAGCTTGTCAAGTTTTATTTCAAAATATCGCATTGCAAACAACCTCTTTTCAATATATCTATATTAAATCATATTTCTTTCTTTTTTTCAATAGATAATTCAGATATTATTTGCACAAAAACGACTTTAAAAAAACCGTCTCATTGCTGAAACGGTTTTTTATATTATTCCTGATTTTCAGAATCCGGACTGTCTGTTCCCTGATTTTCTCTTTCTTCTTTTACCTTGTTGAATATCTCCATAAATTCTTTTCCTGTGATAGTTTCTTTTTCAATAAGAAATTCTGAGATTTTATGAAGTGCGTCCATGTTGTCTTTGAGAATTTTAACTGCTGTATTGTAGCAGTCCGAAAGAATCTTGGAAACTTCTTCATCGACTTTTGTTTCTGTTTCGGGCGAGCAGTTCGATACACGTCTTCCATCAAGATACTTATTCTGAATGCTTTCGAGACCGAACATTCCGAACTTATCACTCATACCGTAGATGGTTATCATGTTACGCGCCATATCGGTTGCACGTTCAATATCATTTGCCGCACCTGTTGTTTTAAGGTTAAACACAACCTCTTCTGCGGCACGTCCTGCCATGAATACGGTGATTTCGTCGATGATTTCATTCTTATTCATGAGATATTTTTCTTCTTCAGGCTTCTGCATTGTATATCCTAAAGCGCCCATTGTTCTCGGTACAATTGTAATTTTCTGAACAGGGTCTGTATTTTTAGATACTGCTGTTGCAAGTGCGTGACCGACTTCGTGATATGCTACAAGCTTCTTTTCCTGCTCTGAAAGTATTCTGTCTTTTTTCTCCTTACCTGCGATTATCACTTCAACCGCTTCCATAAGGTCTTCCTGAATAACTTCCTGGCGTTTCATACGTACTGCGCGCAGAGCTGCCTCGTTAACCATGTTTGCAAGGTCAGCACCTACAGCACCGCTTGTTGAAAGTGCAATATCATGAAGGTCAACTTCCGGTGCCATTTTAACATTCTTTGAATGTACCTCTAAAATGGCTTCTCGTCCTTTAAGGTCAGGCTTTTCAACGATAATACGTCTGTCGAAACGTCCCGGACGGAGAAGTGCTTTGTCAAGAATTTCAGGTCTGTTTGTTGCCGCAAGGATAACAACACCCTTTGATGAATCAAAACCGTCCATTTCAGCAAGAAGCTGATTAAGAGTCTGTTCACGTTCATCATTTGAGCCGAGCTGATTGTCACGGCTTTTACCTATGGCATCTATTTCGTCAATAAATATTATACATGGAGCATTTTGCGACGCAGTTTTAAACAGGTCACGTACTCTGGAAGCACCGACACCTACAAACATTTCCACAAATTCAGAACCTGAAAGAGAGAAAAACGGTACATTTGCTTCGCCTGCCACAGCTTTTGCAAGAAGTGTTTTACCTGTTCCCGGAGGGCCGACTAAAAGTGCACCCTTCGGCTGTTTCGCTCCGATTGCTGTATATTTTGCGGGGTTATGCAGAAAATCCACTATTTCATCAAGTGATTCCTTAGCTTCTTCCTGTCCGGCAACATCCTTGAACGTTATGCCTGTTTTGTCCTGCATATACATTTTTGCTTTTGACTGACCGACTCCCATAATACCGCCGCCCATTTTCTTTGAAAGAGAACGGGAAATGAGGAAAAACAGTCCGTACATAAATACAAGCGGCAGAATCCAGCTTAAAATAAATTCAAGAATAGGATTACTGTACTGAATCGGTGTTGAGTACTTGACGTTGTACTGTTCAAGCTTCTTTAAAAGCTCACCGTCGTTAATAAATCCCGTATAACAAACATCCCTTTGCTTCGGAGAATTCATATTCCATATTTCAAGAAGCTTGTCAGTAGTTGTTTTGTTTTCGCTTTGTTTTTTATATATTTCTATTTTCTGTGATGTAAGAACTACTTCTTCTACGCTGTTACTTTCAATAAGGTCAATAAATTCACTGTATGGTATTTCTTTTATTTTAGGTGAAGTAACAGAAGTAATTACAAGATTCAGTATTACCGTTGCTACTATGGAAATAATCAGAAAAGGGAGTATAGGGTTTTTATTCCCACCTTTTTTTCGGTTATCTTCTTTCTTTTGGTTATCCATAAATTCCTCCGACATTATCTGTCTTTAATATTAATATATTCACGTTCGGCAGATACACTCTTATATGCCGGACGTATAATTTTTCCTGCGTTAATAAGCTCTTCGAGTCTGTGAGCACTCCAGCCGGCAATACGAGCTATTGCGAATAGCGGAGTATACAATTCTCCCGGAAGCTCAAGCATATTATATGCAAATCCGCTGTAAAAATCAACATTTGCGCTTACACCCTTGTAAATCTTCTTTTCGGAAGCAATTACTTCGGGCGCGAGACGTTCAACATTTGCATAAAGCTCATACTCATCTGTAAGACCTTTTTCTTTCGACAGCTTTTCAACAAACGATTTGAAGACTCTTGCTCTCGGGTCGGAAATTGAATAAACCGCGTGTCCCATACCGTAAATAAGTCCTGCCCTGTCAAATGCTTCTTTATGAAGAAGTTTTTTAAGATATCTCCTGATTTCGTCTTCGTCCTTCCAGTCCTTGACTTCAGCTTTGAGCTCGTCAAACATTTTAACAACCTTGATGTTGGCACCGCCGTGCTTCGGACCCTTCAGTGAACACAATCCTGCGGCAATTGCCGAGTAGGTATCTGTTCCTGAGCTTGTTACAACTCGTGTTGTAAAGGTTGAGTTGTTACCGCCGCCATGCTCTGCGTGGAGTACAAGAGCCATGTCAAGAACAAGCGCTTCAAGCGGTGTATATTTACTGTCGGGGCGGAGCATATGAAGGAAATTTTCGGCTGTGGACAGCTCCGGAATCGGTGCATGAATATACAGGCTCTTGCTTTGTTCATAGTGTGAATATGCCTGATAGCTGTATATCGAAAGCATAGGCATTACCGATATAAGCTGTAAGCTTTGTCTTAAAACATTGTCAATTGAAATATCGTTTGCGTTGGAGTCGTATGAGGCAAGAGTCAGAATACTTTTTGCCAGTGCGTTCATAATGTCACTGTTGGCTGCCTTCATAATAACGTCACGTACAAAGCTTTTCGGAAGGGTTCTGTAATTTCCGAGTATTTCTTTAAAGCTGTCAAGCTGTTCTGTGTCAGGGAGATTGCCGAATAACAGAAGGTAAACAACTTCTTCATATCCGAATCTGCCGTCCGAAATAAATCCGTCTATAAGGTCTTCAACATTATATCCTCTGTAAAAAAGATTTCCATGCCATGGGATTTCGACACCGTTGGCAAGTTTTGTCTGACGTATTTCGGAAATTTCGGTAAGTCCCGTGAGAACACCTTTACCGTTCAGGTCACGAAGACCTTTTTTTACATCATACGTAGTGTAAAGCCGACTATCAATGCAACTGTTGTCAACGCAAAGCTGGGCAAGCTGTTTTACCTCCGGTGTAATATCAGAATAATTATTCATTTTCTCATCCCTTTCTTTTTAATTTTAAGTATATATAATATTATTTTACCACATTATGATAAAAAATTCAAGTATCAGAGCAAATATTTAACATTCACTTCATAATTAAAGAAAACATGCGGAACAAATAAAGCTTCAATCAATAATCAAAAAGGCACGCATTTGCGCACCTTTTTATCATTTGAAAAATTCCTTTGCTTTTTCTGCAAATGATTTTTTCTGTTTATAATTATTTGCATCAGTATCAAATTCTCTGAGTAAATCTTTTTGCTTCTGACTGAGGTTTCTCGGCACTTCAACAATTACCTTGACATATTGGTCACCTCTGCCCTTCCCGCGCAGGAATGGTATACCCTTTCCTCTCAGCTTGAAGGTTGTTCCGCTTTGAGTTCCTTCAGGAATATCGTATTCCACAACTCCGTCAAGTGTCGGAACTTTAACAGTTGCACCGAGAGCCGCCTGAACAAAGGAAATCGGCATTTCGATAAATACATGACTTCCTTCACGGTTAAATAATTTATGTTCACGTACTCTTACCGTTACAAGTAAATCTCCGCTCGGACCGCCCTTTTCGCCAGGTTCGCCTTTTCCGCTTACCTGAATTGTCTGTCCGTGGTCTATACCTGCCGGAATATCAATTTCTATTGTTGAATTTTTACGTACTTTACCTGTTCCGCGGCAGTCGCGGCAAGGATCGTTTATAATTTTACCTGTTCCGCGGCACTGAGAACAAGTACCGACATTTGTCATGTATCCCAGCGGTGTTCTCACCTGCTGTTTTACCTGACCTGTACCGTTACACATTGTACATGTAACAGGTGATGTACCCGGTTTTGCACCGGTTCCCTGACAAGTGTCGCATGATTCCATTTTTGTCAGGTTTATTTTTTTCTTAGTTCCGAAAGCTGCTTCTTCAAATGTAATATCAATAACCTGTCTTATGTCGTTTCCGCGCTTCGGGCCGTTTCGTCTTCCACCGCCAAATCCGCCGAAGCCTCCGAAAATATCTCCGAATATGTCTCCGAAATCAAAATCTCCGAAGCCACCGCCGCCTGCACCGAAGTTCGGGTCAACGCCTGCGTGTCCGTACTGGTCATATCTTGAACGTTTTTCAGGATCGCTGAGTACGGCATAAGCTTCATTTACTTCTTTGAACTTTTCTTCCGCAACTTTATCGTTCGGATGAAGGTCGGGATGATATTTTTTAGCTTCTTTACGGTAAGCTTTTTTCAGCTGGTCGTCAGTTGCGCCTTTGTTTACCCCAAGCACCTCATAATAATCTCTTTTATCTGCCATTAGATATAATCTCCAATCATGAATAATAACGCCTTAAGGCGGCGCCTGAAATCAGCCGCCGCCACATTATTTATTACTGGTTGTTATCGTCAACTTCTCTGTAATCAGCTTCGTAAACGTTATCACCCTGAGGGCCTGCCTGAGGATCACCCTGCGGTGCTCCCTGTGGATTAGCCTGGCTGTAGAGCTTTTCTGAAAGTGCATAGAATTTCTGTGAAAGTGCTTCTGATGCAGCCTTTATAGCTTCGCTGTCAGTACCCTTAAGAGCTTCCTTAACTTTTTCAACTTCAGCTTTTACGCCGTCAATGTCAGCAGCGTCAACCTTGTCACCGATTTCGTTAAGTGTTTTTTCTGACTGATATACAAGTGTTTCAGCATTGTTTCTGATTTCAACTTCTTCTTTTCTCTTCTTATCTTCTTCTGCGTATTTTTCAGCTTCTGCAACAGCACGGTCGATATCTTCGTCTGAAAGGTTAGAAGAAGCAGTAATTGTAATGTTCTGTTCGTTTCCTGTTCCGAGGTCTTTTGCAGATACCTTAACGATACCGTTAGCGTCGATATCGAAAGTAACTTCAATCTGCGGTACACCTCTAGGAGCCGGAGCTATTCCTGTAAGATTAAATCTTCCGAGAGTTTTGTTGTACTGAGCCATTTCACGTTCGCCCTGGAGTACGTGTACTTCAACACTAGTCTGACCGTCTGCAGCTGTTGAGAATACCTGTGACTTACTTGTAGGAATTGTTGTATTTCTTTCAATAAGCTTTGTGAATACACCGCCCATTGTTTCGATACCGAGTGAAAGCGGAGTTACGTCGAGGAGAAGAACGCCTGTTTCTTCACCACCGAGAACGGCAGCCTGTCTTGCAGCACCTACAGCAACACATTCGTCAGGGTTGATTCCCTTATGTGGTTCTTTTCCCATTTCTCTCTTTACAGCTTCCTGAACAGCAGGAATACGTGATGAACCACCGACAAGAAGAACTTCATTAATATCTGAAGGTGATACCTGAGCGTCACGCATAGCATTTCTTATGCATGTGATTGTCTTGTCAACAAGGTCTGAAGTAAGCTCATCAAACTTAGCCTTTGTAAGAGTAATATCAAGATGCTTCGGACCTGTCTGGTCAGCTGTGATAAACGGAAGGTTAATGCTTGATGTTGTTGTAGAAGAAAGCTCAATCTTTGATTTTTCAGCAGCTTCCTTAAGTCTCTGCATTGCAACTTTATCTGTTGAAAGGTCAATACCTTCGCTCTTTTTGAATTCTGCTACAAGGTAGTCGATTATTCTCTGGTCAAAATCGTCACCACCGAGACGTGTGTCTCCGTTTGTTGAAAGAACTTCAAATACTCCGTCACCGATTTCGAGGATTGATACGTCGAATGTACCACCACCGAGGTCGTAAACGAGGATTGTCTGGTCCTTATCGCTCATTCCGTAAGCAAGAGCAGCAGCTGTAGGCTCGTTTATGATACGGAGAACTTCAAGACCTGCGATTTTACCTGCGTCTTTTGTTGCCTGACGCTGTGAATCGTTAAAGTAAGCAGGAACTGTGATAACAGCCTGTGTTACGGTTTCTCCGAGATATGCTTCTGCATCTGTCTTAAGCTTAGAGAGAACCATTGCAGATATTTCCTGAGGAGTATAGCCCTTACCGTCAATATCTACTTTGTAGTTTGTTCCCATATGTCTTTTGATTGAACTGATAGTTTTGTCAGCATTTGTCACAGCCTGTCTTTTTGCAACCTGACCTACTATTCTTTCTCCGCCCTGCTGGAAAGCAACAACTGACGGAGTTGTTCTTGCACCTTCTGAGTTAGTGATAACTGTTGGGTTTCCGCCCTCCATAACAGCTACACATGAGTTTGTTGTACCTAAGTCAATACCAATTATTTTTGCCATTTTCTATTACTTCCTTTCATTAATTAGTTTGCAACTTTTACCATAGAGTATCTTACTACTCTTGAGTCGTTGTAAATATAACCTTTTCTGAATTCTTCAACTACTGTATTGTCGTCTATTGTTTCGTCTTCCATGTGCATTACAGCTTCGTGAAGGTTCGGGTCAAACTGTTCCCCCAGAGCGTTGATTTCCTTAACTCCGAGCTTTTCAAAAGTTTCCTTAAGCTGTTTGTAAACCATCTGAACACCTTCGGAAAGCTTTTTGGCTTCATCACCTGTTACCTCAACTGCAAGAGCTCTTTCGAGGTTGTCGGCAACTGTCAGAAGCTCGCTTACAGTATCAATTACAGCATCAGCATAGCGTAAATCCTTTTCTTTCTGAGTTCTCTTTTTATAATTATCGAACTCTGCGAAAAGACGAAGATATTTTTCTTCAGCAGCTTTGGCCTTTTCTTCAGCAACAGCTACAGCATCAGGTTCAGTTGATTCTTCCTGAATTTCTTCAGCTTCTTCTGTTAATTCTTCCAATTCTTCCTGTATATTATTCTCTTCCATGGATACTCTCCTTTCTTAGCTTGAATCGTCATGATACAGATTAAGTATTCTGTCTATATGCGTTGATATTAAGTCAAGGCTTGCAAAAACCTTTGCATAATCCATACGCTTCGGACCAATAACACCCAGTTTTCCTACAGATTTGTTGTTAAGAACATAATCTGCTGTAACAAGACTGCAATCCTTCAGTTCTTCGGGAACGTTTTCGGAACCGATTGTAACATGGATTCCGTTTTCCTTTTTGCCGTCGGATAAAAGTTTTTTCAGATTGTCCTTGTTTTCAAGGAACTGATACAGCTCTCTCGCCTTGGATACATCTCTGTATTCAGGGAATCTCAGAATTGACTGAGCGTTATCTATATAAATTTCCTGTGAGGAAAGGTCTGATATGGTTTCGTATACAAAATTAAGAATATTTACAAGTGACATTGAGCTGACAGACATATTGGAGGAAATAACATTTTCAACCTCTCTTATTTTGTCAAAATCAATCTCGTCATTTGAAAGTCCCGTTAATTTTGATGTAAGTATATAACCGAGTTTATTAGCATTTTCATTTCCTAATGATATGTTGAGCATGCGGTTTCTTACTATTCCGTCCTGTGTGACAACAATCAACAGCGATTTATTTCCGCCCAGATCTACAACATCAATTTTTTTAAGCTTTGCAAGATTCTGTTCCGGAGATGTCACAAAGGTTGTATAATCGGTAAGTGCCGCAGTAATTGTACCTGCTTTTTTTATTATTTTATCGAGCTGGCTTACTCTGCGTTCAAGTTCCAAGTGTAAATTTTCAATTGCTTCCATACCGAGACGGTACCTTGTCATAAGAGAATTTACATAAAACCTGTATCCTGCATCGGAAGGAATTCTTCCTGCGGATGTATGCGGCTGAACAAGGTAACCCATTTCTTCCAGGTCTGCCATTTCGTTTCTGATAGTTGCGCTGGAAAGTCCGAGTTCTTTTATTTTTGAAACAGCTCTTGAACCTACAGGCTCGGCAGTACCTATGTACTCATCAATGACAGCCTGAAGGATTTTACATTTTCTTTCATTTAAATCCACACTGTCACCTCATTTCAAAAATGTAATCCTGTTGTTAGCACTCAACATCATCGAGTGCTAACAATATTAAAATACCACTTCTATCCTCATTTGTCAAGAGTATTTTATACAATTTATAATTTATTAACAAATTAAACGATATCGTGGTATTTTACGACATAAATATGTACATTATTTTTATTCACATAAAGAATAAATATACATATTATGTATTAGTGATGATCGGGAGGTGATTACATATGTCGTGCTGCAGGCACTTCAAGAGAATTAATTTGCCGTGCATTACGTGTAAAATATTCGGTGTTCTGACTATTTCTTTTTGTTTCGGAACAGTGGTCGGAATGTTTATGCCGTTAGGGGTTGTGGCAGTGATTGAAACATCGCTTCTCCTTCTTCTGGCATATCTGTGTTTATTTAAATGGTGAAATGGAGGAATTTGTTATGAAAATTGTGGTTTTTAAGCTTCCAAAGGCTTTTGCGGGGATTGTCGGTAAATTATTTTTGAAGTAGTAAATTGTAGTTTAGCGGAATATTTCCGCTAAACTACAGCGATATAAATTCCATACGTAATTTGCGATATACCAAAATGGTGCGATATGCCTGACGACGCGATATGTCCCTTCGGGACGAGAATTTATATTATATCGCATTTGAACGTGGTGAAAATATATCGCATTGCTTACAATTTATTCTATTAATTATAATCAGACAAACAATCGGAGCAGTTTCTCAGCTCATTAGAAGTAATAAGTGCCTGAAGAACATATTCACGAACCATTTCCATTCTTACAAGGCTTATCTGGGCATAGCCTTTTATCATGGAATAGTTCACGGGCTTAGGTATTTCAAAGTATTGATTCATTAAATCTTCAGTAAGGACATCTATTTTTTCAAGAATGTCATAAATGTAATCGATTTTATCTCTTATTTCAACAATTTTATTATTCATAATATATTATTTCTCTCCTCTGCCAATTTTTTTAAAATGTAACATATTTTTATTTACTTGTCAATAATATTTATTTACTTTTATATAAATTATATATATTTTAAATCTATTCGTAATACTTTTCTGTTTATTAGTACATAAATTTTCTTGACTTTTAAATATATTTTTGATATAATATTATAAGAAATCGGAGGGACGATTATGTATAATGAAGATAAACGAATTAATACAGCATTAAAAACAGCAATGGCACAACATAATTTAAATAATAATGCGTTGGCTTCTATAATGAGTAAAACAAAACAGGCAACGAGTAATTTATTAAGGCAAGAGGGGTACACAATAGAAACCCTGAATTCAATTCTTGATTCTATGGGATATGACCTGAAAATAACATTCGTAGACAGGAATGGTAAAAATAATATAGAAGTGTAAAATAAAATTTTATAAAGACTGTTGACAAATTTGCAAACATGGTGTATAATGAAAATAGAAAAAGGCAAGACCTCAAACGGTTATGCCAAAAGAGAACTATTTTTTAATAGCCGTTTCCTTGGTCGGGGCGGCTATTGTGCTTTTATGGGAAACAATATCGTTAATATGATAATTGCTAAATTATAATTTATATAGAAATCGGAACGGGCAGAACACTGCCCCTACGGATATTGTGGATTTTGTAGGGGACGGCGTCCTCGCAATGTCATTAACTTAAAGAATAAATTGTAATTTGTCGGGACAAATTACAATAGTGAAATCCGATTTTCAATCGGGTGAAATTCATCCGCAGGATGAGTGAAATTATCACCTTGTGACAGTGAAATCTGTTGCGTTGCAACAGGTTATGGTAGAAATCGCAGGCTAAGAAGATAAACGAATTTTAAATAATATAGAATTGAAAAAAGCAGATTCCGCGTAAAACGGTTTCTGCTTTTTTATCTTATAGGAAATTACTCGCAACGTGAGTAATTCTGCTTATTACAAAAAAGTCTACTTATGGAAGTGAGCTGTGCGAACGACAGTCACGATAGTGACTTTTTTATTTAATTTATACGTCAAATACAACCATCTGATGACAGTCTAATTTTTCTATCTTGATGCTTATACGTCCGTCTTTTTCCTCAAAAGGAATTTCAACATTC
>JAZULT010000065.1:0-95058 GCA_045603225.1 Clostridia bacterium
TAGTACATTTCAAACCGGATGAAGAAGTCATAAAGAAACGAAAATGTATAGTCGAACATCCATTTGGGACAGTTAAACGTTGGAACGATGGTTCATACCTGCTTATGAAAGGTAAGATAAAAGCCACCGCTGATTTAGCGTTGTCATTTTTAGGGTACAACCTGAAAAGAGCGATAAATGTGTTGGGCGTAAAAGAAATACTGGCAAATCTCTAATGAGATTAAGCCAGTATTTTTGGGTTTTCGTTTGTATACCAATTTGTTAGGTTTAAAACTTGGCGTTTTCGGACGGTCTGGGGGGCGTTGCTTAACACAACACCCCCGGTTTTATTTTATGTAGAATAATTTTTTGTTGGGATTTATCCTGAAATTTATGTTATTGAACTACGAATTAAGCGAACGCCCGACGTACGCGTGTACGTCGAGCGGTGAGTTTGCTTACTCATAATGACCAATCGGCTTGCAGCTGTCATGATACTTGTCCATACCGGAAACATATATTGTTTCATTATAAAATCCTTTGCCGCATTTTGCACACTTTTCACCCCAGTCAAATACAATTGACAGAGCATAACCAACAACAACAACGACAAAGAAAGCAACCATTAAAATGTTTTTTACCTTTTCGCTCACGTGTACACCCCCTAATTTGATTTTGTTATTGATATTATAGCAAACGTATATTCTAAAGTCAACAATTTTGATGAATTTCAGCATGATGCCTTATTCGTGTTATATCATTTTGGCGGATATCTCCGAAGCTGAAAAACCTACACTTTTCAAAACGTATCATAGTTAGAGATATTAAACAGTTTTGATGGTCAAGCTATGTTTTGGATTATTAAGTTTGCATAAAGAGGAAAATAATTTTTTTTGTTTTTGTTCTATTTTCAGAATTTACTGAATATAGTATTTCATAGCTGTATAACCACAAGATATTGTACTTTTTTTTGAAAAAAATTCCAAAAATGTTACGAAAAATGCTTCGAAATGCAATATATGCGTAATAAATTTGTAATAAAAGTCTTGACTTTGCAAATAAATTAATGTATAATTGTATTTGTTGTAAATTATCCTGAGGAGTATGTTCCCGGGTGAAATTTAAAACGAAAGGATTTTAACTTATGCAGAAAAACACAAAAAAAATCAGAAAACTTGTGAGATCGATTCCGGCCCTTGCGATTATATTTGTAATTTGTACAGGTGCGGTATATGACTCTGCGGGTATTGATGTTACTGTAACGGAGATAAATGAATTTGCAGGAACACAGACGCAGAATACTTTCAGAACCAGACATGAAGACGTAAACAGTCTGCTTGATGAGTTTAATATATCTGTTGGCTTGTATGACAAAATGAATATGAGAGACGAAAATACGGTTGTTAACGGAGACGAGATAGTTATACGCAAAGGCGTAGGTATCTCGGTTACTGCTGACGGAACGTTGACGGCAATGTCGACAACAAATGCGGTTGTAGCTGATGCGTTGGTTGAAAACGGATATTTTCTGGATGAATATGATTATACAGTTCCGGCACTTGATACTCCTGTGACTGAAAATATGAATATTACTGTTGTGCGTGTTGAACCGGTTACGGAAACACATGATGAGACAGTACCTTTTGAAACTGTTTATAAAAATGACAGTACACTGTACGAGGGAGAACAGCAGACTTCTGTAAAAGGCGTTAATGGTGTTATCAGAATAACAGAGGATGTTGTATATGAAAACGGTACAGAGGTTTCAAGAGCAGAATCCTTTAGAGAAACAGTTACCGAAAAGGTTGATGAAGTTATTCTTAAAGGAACGAAGAAGAAAGAAACTCCCAAAAAGGAAGTAAAGAAAGTAGTAAAAAAAGAAACAGCAAAGAATTCCGGCAAATCTGAAAATAAATCAGCAAAAAGCACCGGTACAAGCGGAGGAACAACTCCTTCCGGACTTAATTATTCTAAAAAAATGTCAATGACAGCAACTGCATATTCAGCATTTAAAAAGGGAGGCGGTTATGGAATTACCGCGTCCGGCAGAACTGCAAAATACGGAGTTGTTGCTGTTGACCCGAAGGTAATTCCGCTCGGAACAAATCTTTATGTTGAAGGTTACGGATATGCCATTGCGGCAGATACAGGCGGAGCTATAAAGGGAAATAAAATAGACCTTTGTTTTGAAAAACCAAACAGTGAACTTATGGCGTTCGGAAGACAGACTGTTACTGTATATATACTGAATTGATGAAAAGGGGCTGTTGCATTCTTCGCTGCAGCCTCTTTTGAGTGTTACGAAAGGAAGAAAGACTATGGGAATTTTCCAAAAAAAAGTGTTAATTACCGGCGGAAGCCGTGGAATAGGAAAAGAGTGTGTGAAAAAGTTTTCTCAAAACGGATACAAAGTATTTTTCACATATCTGAGAAGTTCGGAAGAAGCTGAAAGGCTTTCACGTGAGACGGGAGCGATTGCAATTAAATGCGATGTTTCAAAAGCGGAGGACGTGGAAAATCTTGCGAATGAAATCAGCAAGCATAGCTGTTCGATTGACTGCATAGTTAATAATGCAGGTATCGCACAGCAAAAATTGTTTACCGATATAAGTGAAGACGAATGGGATAATATGTTTAATGTCAATATGAAAAGCATGTTCCTTGTGACAAGAAAATTTGTGAAAGGTATGATAAACAATCATTCCGGCAGTATTGTCAATATATCGTCAATATGGGGATTGTCCGGTGGGAGCTGTGAAGTTCATTACTCTGCTTCAAAAGCAGCTGTAATCGGATTTACTCATGCTCTTTCAGATGAACTCGGACCTTCGGGAATAAGAGTTAACTGTGTTGCTCCGGGAGTAATAGATACTGATATGAACAGTCATCTTGAAAAAGAAGATTTTGAAGTTCTCTCAGAAGATACTCCGCTTCACAGAATAGGTTCTCCTGAGGAAGTGGCGGATGCTGTATATTATCTATCAGACAGCGGCTCTTTTATAACAGGAGAGATTATAAAGGTAAGCGGTGGATTTTAAAAATGAATATGTATGATTTCCCGTTCTGCGGGAAATCATATTTTTAAGTATAATTTGTTGATTTTAGGAAGAAAATGTCAATATGTACAAAATGATGACGACAAATTTATCTAATAATGGTATTTACTAACAAAGCTTTTTGTGGTATAATATGTATATATATTAATTCATTGGGGGATTATCAATGTCGAAACAGACAACAGATACAAATGAAAATTATTCCATCTCTGAATTTCAGACTTACCTGTTTAATACAGGCAAGAATTATCAATCTTATAAAATGTTTGGTTCACATGAAATAATTATAAAAAACAAAAAAATGTACAGATTTTCAGTCTGGGCTCCGAATGCTGATGCCGTGGCGGTTGTCGGGGAGTTTAATGCCTGGAATGAAAACGGTTTTTATCTCGAAAAAATTCATGAGTCGGGAATATGGTGCGGTCTTTTTGAAAATGTGCAGAAGGGTCAGTTCTACAAATACCGTATTACCGATAAAAAGGGAAACATTCACGACAAAGCAGATCCTTATGCTTTTTATTCCGAGCTTCGTCCCGGAACAGCTTCAGCTGTATACGGTCTTAATTCTTACAAATGGACAGACGGTGCTTTTCTAAAACAGCGCTGTAAACATAATACAATCGCAAATCCCATTAATATTTATGAGGTCCATGCCGGAAGCTGGAGAATCCATGAAGACGGCTCCTTTTACAGTTACAAAGAATTGGCAGACTCGCTTGTTCCTTATGTAAAAAATATGGGTTATACTCATATTGAGCTCATGCCTGTGTCGGAATATCCTTATGACGGTTCGTGGGGATATCAGGTTACAGGTTACTTTGCGCCGACGTCAAGATACGGAACACCGGAGGAATTGAAGTATTTTATTGATAAATGCCATAAAAACGGCATATATGTAATAATGGACTGGGTTCCGGCTCATTTTCCGAGAGATGCTCACGGATTGAGAATGTTTGACGGTGCTCCGCTTTATGAATATGGCGATCCGAGAATGGGTGAGCATAAAGACTGGGGGACAATGGTGTTCGATTATGGCAGAGACGGTGTTATTTCGTTTTTGTTGTCATCTGCATATTACTGGGCATCGGAATTTCATTTTGACGGTCTGAGAGTTGATGCGGTTTCCAGTATGCTCTACAGAGATTATTCAAGAAATGACGGTGAGTGGATTGCAAATCAGTATGGCGGTAACGGAAATCTCGAAGCTATGGAGTTTTTTAAAACGCTGAACACTGCAATGCAGGAAGACTTCCCGGGATTTCTTATGATTGCTGAAGAGTCTACAGCATGGCCAAAGGTAACACATCCTGTACCGGAAGACGGATTGAATTTTTCGTTCAAGTGGAACATGGGCTGGATGAATGACAGTCTCAGATATGTTTCTATGGATCCCTATTTCAGAAAAGATAACCACTCGCTTCTTACATTTCTTATGATGTATGCATATTCGGAGAAATATATTCTTCCGTTATCGCATGATGAAGTGGTTCACGGCAAAAAATCACTTATTGACAAATGCTTTGGAAGCTATGAAGAAAAATTCGATGCTTACAAGACTTTCCTTGGATATTATATGACAATACCGGGGAAGAAGCTTATGTTTATGGGCGGTGAGTTCGGACAATTTCTTGAATGGAGATTCGATGAACAGCTCGAATGGAATGTTCTTGAAGAGGACAGGCACAAAAAACTTCAGAAATATGTTGCGGATTTAAATAAGCTCTATGCTTCAAATAATGCACTCTGGAAAAATGATGACAGCTGGAAGGGATTCAGGTGGATAAACGAATGTGACAATGAAAATTCCGTGATTTCGTACATGAGAATGGGGACGAAAAAAGGTGATTTTCTGATTGTGGCAGCGAATTTTACTCCGATAGACAGACCGGTCTATAAGCTTGGAGTTCCGACAGGCGGAACGTACAAAACGATTATTGCTTCTGACAGTAAAAAGTACGGCGGAAAAAGAACAAGAAGTGCAACGTATAAGGCTCAGAAAATGCAGTATTCGGATATGGATTATACAATTGAGGTTTCCATACCCGGAAATACGGTGCTTATTATCGGGAAATCTACTCCCGAATTGAAAAAATAAATATATATTAAAGGTAGGAGAGATGATTTATGAAGCCAAAAAAATGTGTGGCTATGATCCTTGCCGGTGGGCAGGGAAGCCGTCTTGGCGCACTTACGAAAAATGTAGCAAAGCCGGCGGTTCCGTTTGGCGGTAAATACAGAATTATTGATTTTCCGCTTTCAAACTGTGTTCATTCCGGTATTGATACGGTGGGTGTTCTCACTCAGTATCAGCCGCTTGAACTAAATACTTATATAGGAAACGGTATTCCGTGGGACTTGAGCAGAAATGATGGGGGAGTATATGTTCTGCCGCCGTACCAGAGTGCAACAGCCGGGGAATGGTACAAGGGAACTGCGAATGCGATTTATCAGAATCTTGTATTTCTCGATAATTTCAATCCGAAAAATGTCCTTATCCTTTCGGGAGACCACATTTATAAAATGGATTATGCGAAGATGCTCAAAGCTCACAAGAAATCAGGAGCAGCGGCAACTATTGCGGTTATGCCTGTGCCTTGGGATGAAGCAAGCCGTTTCGGTATTATGAATGTTGATGAAAACGGACTCATCACAGAGTTTGAGGAAAAACCTAAGGAACCTAAGAGTAATCTTGCATCCATGGGTATATATATATTTAACTATGAAATACTTAAAAAATATCTTGAAGAGGATGAACTTGATCCTGATTCATCAAACGATTTCGGAAAAAATATAATTCCGGCTATGCTCGGAAATAATGAAAAAATGATGAGCTTCAGCTTTGACGGATACTGGAAAGATGTCGGAACTGTGCAGAGCCTGTGGGAAGCAAATATGGATTTAATTGATAATCCGCCAAAATTTGACCTTGCAGATGATAAGTGGACTATTTATTCACGAAATTCAACACGTATGCCGCATTTTGTAGGTAAGAATGCGGAGGTTGTGTCAGGTACTGTTGCAGAAGGATGTGAAATTTACGGGAAGGTAGAGCACAGCATATTGTTTGAATCTGTAATAGTAGGAAAAGGAAGTAAAATAACCGATTCTGTTATTATGCACGGTGCTGTTATAGGTGAGAATGTTACGATTTCAAAGGCGATTATAGGCCCTGATGTAGTAATTAAAGACGGTGCTGTAATAGGCAGTAAAGATGAAAATGCAGACAAAACATACGTATCAGCTATGTGTACCCATGACCTTGTATTGGTTGAAGGCGGTGCAGTTGTAGAAGAAAACAAAGTGATAGCCTGCGGCTCCATGATTGAAGCTTAAAATGATGATTAATGTGCTGCGGCACGGGAAGGAATGATTGGAATTATGATAGATGCAATGGGAATTATTCTTGCGGGAAACCAGACTATAGCTCCCGTAACTGATATAAGATCTGTATCTGCTCTGCCTGTTGCAGGAAGCTACAGACTGATAGATTTTGTATTGTCAAACATGGCAAATGCAGGAATGACAAATGTTGGTGTTGTTACTTCTTCTAACTATACATCACTTATGGATCACATTAAATCCGGTAAACCATGGGATCTTGACAGAAAAGAGGGAGGACTCAATCTGCTTCCGCCAAATATGCAGAAGGCAAAATATGGAATGCTTCGCGGTGATATAGATATTCTTGACGGTGTGTATGAGTATATTTCAAGAAGCAAACAGACATATGTAATACTGTCTCTCGGAACAAGTATTTATAATATAGATTTTGAAGAGGTTCTTGAATATCACATAGACACTCAGGCAGATGTGACTGTTATATATAAGGATATGCCTGAACTCAGTGACAGTGAGCTTTCGAGATTTACGCTTCTTCAGCTTGATGAGGAAAAAAGAGTTACCGATATAGAGATTCAGCCGTATTATCCGAAAAGCTCGTCAACCGGACTCGATGTATATATAATGGAAAAAGCTTTGCTGTGCAGTATTCTTGATGAATGCAGTGCTCGTGGTGACCATGACCTGATGAAGGATGCTATAATCAAAAAGCTTAGTGCGCTCCGCGTGTACGGATTTGAACATAAGGGGTATACAGATAAAATAGATACACTCAAATCGTATTATAAAAATAATATGATTTTCCTTGACAGTAGCATAAGAAACGATTTGTTTAATAAGGAAAATCCTGTGTATACAAAGACAAAGGACCGTGCACCTGCAAAGTACGGAAGTAAGGCTGTTGTAGAAAATTCTTTTATTTCCGACGGTTGCGTAATTGACGGAACGGTTGAAAACTGCATACTTTCGAGAGGAGTAAAAATAGAAGAGGGTGCGGTTGTTAAAAATTCAGTGATTATGCAGAATTCAACTATTTGTAAGGATGCGTATCTTGACCATGTAATATTTGATAAAGAAGTATGCGTAAGTGAAGGACGTAAGCTTATCGGTCAGGACAGTTATCCGCTTGCTATAGAAAAGGGCGGTAAAATCTGAGTATGAATAATAAACGAATGAGAAACACGATAAAGTTAATTGTAATGTTATGTATCGCAGTCTTTATGATTACAGGCTGTGATGCGACTGACGGAAAAATTAATAGTCCGTCAGATATGAATCTTGTTTTAGAAGAGCAGCTTGAGAAAAATGATGAGGCTGCGGAAAAGGCGACAGCTGAGCCTGAGGTTGCGCAGACGTCTGAGCCGACTCCGGTGGTGACACCTGAACCGACACCTGAACCAACTCCTGAGTCTACACCGATAGTGACACCTGAACCTGTTCCTGTAGTAACGGCAGAACCGACACAGATACCTGCTCCGGTTGTTGAAAATGAAACCTCGGAGAAGACGGTGTATGTTGGAAAAACAGGCACAAAATATCACAAGCAATCTTGCCGTACATTGAAAAACGGTGGATTTCCGATGTCTCTCAGCGAGGCACTTGAAGAAGGAAGAGAAGCGTGTAAGGTGTGTGGCGGATAACTAAATCGCTTTTAGTGTTGTTTGGACTAAAAAAGAGACTGTTTGAAATTTAAAAAATTCAGACAGTCTCTTTGTTTTGTTGGGAATATTTTAAAAAAAATATGGAATATATTATGTTGACAACTTAGTTAATATATGTTATAATATTTTGTAAATGTTTTTTGGGGGATAAGTAATGGAGTATTTTTTCTTGACACTTATAGTATTATTTGTTTCGTTGCAGAATATGACATCTAAGGAATGTACTAGAAAACATACCGATACGAACGTTTTTATTTATACAGGAATATCAGCTTTTTTTGCATTAGTTTTCTTTGTTATTAATTCAAAATTCAAGCTGGATTTTAATCTGAAGGTTTTGCCTTATGCGATAGGGTTTGGAATTTCGTATGCAGCGACGCTTGTGGGAAATGTATACGCGATAAAGACAGGTCCGTTGTCGATTACGGCATTGGTTCTGTCATACTCTCTTATTATACCGACTCTTTACGGAATTATGTTTCTGGGGAACAAGCTTACAGTTTTTTCTTATATCGGTATAGCGTTTCTGTTTATTTCTCTTTATATGATAAATATAAAGAAAGACGAACAGATGAAATTTTCATTTATCTGGGTAATATTTGTTCTTCTGTCGTTTGTGGGTAACGGAATGTGTTCTACTTTTCAGACAATGCAGCAAAGAGCATTCGATGGGCTGTACAAAAACGAACTGATGATTGCTGCCCTTTCGATTGTTGTGGTTATGCTGTTTGTATTTGGTTTTGTGAAAGCGAAACGAGAGGAGAATAAATGTGTTATAAAACATTGTATTCCATATGCACCGATACAGGGGATAGCTAACGGGTTTGCTAATTATTTTGTAATGGTTCTTACAAACAAGCTTGCTCCGGCAATTATGTTTCCTACAATTTCAGCAGGCGGAATAGTTTGTACATTTATCGTTTCTCTTGGACTTTATAAAGAAAAGCTTTCCGCTATGCAGCTTATCGGATATGCTTTTGGTGTGTTGTCGGTTATTCTTTTGAATTTATAAAAAATGTTTTAAATTTAAATAATTGTTAAATAAAAACTTGACAAATTGAAAAAATGTAGTATAATAGTATTGGTTGTTAAGACTACTTAACTAATAAATAAAAAGGAATGAATGAAAATGAAAAAAAATATTTTAACTTGCATATCTGTATGCATAATGTCTGCACTTCTCATCACGGGATGTGCTTCTGAAACTGATACAATTGGAGAATATGCTCAGAACGATAACAAGAATACGTCTCAGGAGACTTCTGAGACAAAACAGGAAACACCTTCTGCAGCAAAGCAGGAAACACCTTCTGCAGCAAAGCAGGACGGTGGATATAATCCTGCACCGCTTGAAGAAGGGAAAGTATATTATGCCGATATTGATATAAAGGATTATGGTAAAATTACAGTGAAGCTTGATCAGAGTGCAGCTCCGGTGACTTGTGCAAATTTTGTACAGCTTGCAAATGAAGGTTTTTATAATGGGCTTACCTTTCATAGAATAATTGATGGGTTCATGATGCAGGGTGGAGACCCGGAAGGAACGGGAATGGGAGGCTCAGAAAATGAAATTGTCGGTGAATTTGCAATGAACGGTCACGATAATCCTATTTCTCATAAAAGAGGAATTATTTCAATGGCACGTTCTCAGAATCCCGATAGTGCAAGCTCGCAGTTCTTTATTGTTCATGAAGACAGCACTTTTCTTGACGGACAGTATGCCGGTTTCGGAGAAGTAATCGAAGGCATTGAGGTAGTTGATGCGGTATGTACAGCTGCTGAACCAACAGACGGTAACGGAACAATCCCGGCAGAAAATCAACCGGTTATAAATACTATAGTAATCAGAGTAGAATAACAATAAGATAGGGTGTTGCTTTAAGCAACACCCTATCTTATTGTTAAATTAATCCAAATATTCTTTTTGCAATCATTTCCATTCCCTTATCTCCGGGGTGGTTTGCGACACCGTCATGTTCAAAAAGTCCGATTGCCTTCATTTCGTCCTGTTCTCCTAAGTCACCAAGCTCTGCTAGCGGAAGATTATTTTCTTTTGCATATTTGCGGATTGTATCGTCACCGGGATGTTTCCAGAATCCGGTAGTCATTATAATTTTTGCATTTCCTGATTTGTTCAGATAATCAAGGAATAATCCGAGTTCTTTTTTGAATATTTCCGGCTCAAAACCGTCATATGGGCAGTTTTCTATGAAACGCATAACTATTATGTCTGCATCAAAGTCTCTTGCGTTTGTATAATTATCAAATAAACTACTTCCGTTTTTATATTCTCTTTCCCAGCTTGCAATCTGACAAATACAATATACTGCATCATTGTATACATTATCAATTCTTGATATAAGCTGATGAACATAGTCTTTATCTGCACTTGACGCAGCCATGCCCCACTCGTTATGCCATCCGATTTCGTGAAGTATTCCGTGAAGTGTTATTGAGTTTCCGACGAACATTATACGCTTGCCTTTTCCTTCCGGATTTATTAATGATACATACTGTGATTTCTTAAGCTGATTCGCTGAAGAAACGTCATTTTTCTTCATCTGTGCAAATTCATCTTTTTTTGTGAATACAAAGTTTTCCATTTCATCTATTTCATTGACAGAATTGCTGATGTCAATTTCCTCTCCGTTTATGGTTATTCCCGAAATGCTGATGTCATGGAATTTCACGCCTTCAAGTTTTGATTTAATGTGTATTCTTGCATCATATTTTCCGTCTTTTTTCGGGATTCTTTCATCATAATAAACGTTTATATTATTAATAGTTACGTGATGAACGCTGCTCTCCTCGGCACCTTCAAGGTCTACATTTTCGGGGATAAAAGGAACATTCCATTGGTTGCACATTTCTTCTGTACGCCATCTTCCGTTTGTTATTCTGATGAGACTGGCGATACAGGTAGGGGATTCAGGTGCATACTCCATATCCTCAGTCTGTTGATATACAGTAGGTGAGTCGAATACGTTGTATTCAACATTAATATTTTCAAAAACTATATCGGATATTTCCGCACATTCTCCGTTGTTTATGTCAAGTGCCACATTTCCTGCTCTTATAATATCACAGTTTCTGAACACTATGTTCTTGTATTCGCGGCAAAGTGTTTCGATTCCTATTTCACAGGTATTTCCCCAGTCACACCAAAGAACGCAATTATCGGTAATAATATTTTCGTTGCTTGTATCTGCATATCTGTCAATACCCTTGATTGTTATTGTATCGTCAAACGAATGGATAAATGAATTTTTAACTGTAATATTTTTACTGTTTACTATATCAACACCGTCTGTGTTATATCGCCACTGACCGAATACTTTAATGTTGTCAAAAACAGCATCGTTGCAGTGGAATACATTAACGCACCATATAGCGGAGTCTCTGAAAAGAACGCCTTCAACTCTTATATTTTCGCAGTCATAGAACTTTATGTTTCCGTTTGTATATGGTTCATAGCAGGAGTTGTCTATTCTTCCTTCGCAGGAGTCATCAAAAAGACCATTCCCGAATATATGAAGATTTTTTGCATTTTCAGCGAAAATACTGCCGAACACAAGAGCGTCCTTGTCTACATAAATACTTTCGTTGTCGTGAAGTGTGATTTTGCCGGGCATATGTACACCGGGACCGAAATAATATGTAACTTCATTTTCAGCAGGAGCTTCAATCGGTTTACTGTTAAAGATATAAAGAATGTGATGAAAATCATCAGCCGCAAGAACAAACTGTCCTTCGTCTTTAAGCGTGAATGTCACTTCGCCATTGTTGTCAGAAAGCTCAATGTTTTTTGAGTAGGGCTTTAGCATTAATCTTTCGTAAGGAATATTAATTTTAACCTTTAAATCGACCGGTTCGTCGCTTACTATATTTATAAACGAAACAAGGTCGGTTTGCCCTGCGCTTCTCTGATATCCCGGCCATACACGGTTAAATGACATTTTTGAAATACGGCATGTATAAACCGGTATTTCTGTGTCGCCGATAAAAACTCTGTAATCTTCTGAAATAGTTTCTCTGTATGGATAAGGTGATTTATCATAGTTATGTTTGAATTCTGAATAAGTAATCATGGAATTTCCATCCCCTTTTATTTTTGTATTATTATACCATAATTTTAATGCCTTGTAAAGAGTTTTTTTCACAAAAAAACTTTGAATTTTCACCAGTTTATAATTACTGAAATTTGTAATAAAGAAAGGGGGTGTTGCGTTAAGCAGCACCCCCTTTTGGGGCTGATTGAGTTTAGATGCAGAATTCACGAAACGAAGCAAAATGCGGGTTTTGCCGCATTTGGTCCTGCCCGAAGGCGTACGATGGTACGTCGAGTGGTGAGTTTCGTGAATAGTTCAAAAGCATAAAAATACGAGAAATCCGCAAGAGAATTGCGGATTTCAACTTTATTCAAGTGTTTGACAAATGTTCCAAATGTAGGGTTTAAGCCGTTTTCGGAGCTTTTGAACGGTCTGCGCTAAAGGCAACAGCCCCCTTTTGTTATTTGCATTTGATTATTACTTTCTTGTGTTTCGGATTTACCCAGTTAAGAACAAGATTCTTCGCATCACGGTTCAGATTATCGCCTCTGATTACGTCAAGGTCGTGTTCTGCACCGTTACCTTCGACTTCTATAACAGAACCGTTGTTTGAATAAACCGCACTGCCGCTGTCAAGGCGTGTTACGCATGCGTTCATTTTTGTTGAATTATCACATTCAAGCTTTCCGTCCGCATCAAGCATACACACAAGCTGTGTAAACAGGAAATACTCACAGTCTGCAGAAAGGTCAAGCTCAATTCTGTCATCACAAAGAGTAATAATGCATTCAGTATCGAAATATACCTTGTTTATGTCCTCGCGGCTGTTGTTTGGCATAGCATTAAAATTTCCGTTATATTTTCCTGCAACATCGCCGGGAAGAACCTGCCAGTATTTTCCCATTACCTTTGTGGACATGCGGTATGTTTTATCGTTGATTTTTTCAACTGTCGGGAACGAAACACCGCCCATTCCGAACCAGCCGAATGTGAAACGTATGCCGAATATTCTTGCATTGCCGTTCTGGAAGAAAAGGAAGTCAGGCTGACCTGCCATTACTGTTATGCTGAGGTCGTTGTTTCTGTATCTTAGCACGCTGTCTCCGAACGTGCTTTTTGCCTTTGGCACTTCCGTAACAGAACCCTCGTTAATTAGCTTTATGTATTTATTGCTTATAGGTTCAGACTTCATATCTGCGAAGAATACATCTTCATAAAGTCGTGCATACATAAGGAGTAAGCCGAAGTTTGCAGCATTTTTTATGGCTTTCTCTGCCATGAATACGTACTGCGGATTATTATCACGTTTTGCCATAAGCATATACGAAATTGTATACCGTGCGTCCATTCTTGCGGCAACGCCTTTATCCTGTCTTGTAGAGTATTCCGTAGCGATATAATCATTCGGATGAAGAAGATATTTCATCATGTCAAGATTTTTTCTTACCGCATCAAATGCCTCATCAAGACCGAAGCTTTCACCTATATGATACATATAAAGGTCGCTTACGGCATTGTAAACGGAATTACTTCTCTCTGTCCATTCACCGTCGGTATTTATGTCAATTCCTTCTGCAAGATAATCGTTTGCACGTTTTCTTAAATCCTCGTTTTTAAATATTCTGTAGAGAAATCCGAGTGCGCATGTTATAACCCATCTGTGGTTAGGAGTGTGAAAACCTCCTGTTATAAGCGGTGCTTGCGTACGGTCAAGGAACTTTAATATATTATCATCAATTTCCTTTAATTCATGCATCCCTGACTTTTCAATGTAAAAATGAGCAATTGCAAGGTCATTTACCCAGAACGCAGTATCAGGCGGTGAATCGATATTACAGTTCAGAAGCGAGATAAGCCCTGATTTGTTCTGAAACTTAAGCAGATATTCGGAGTTTAGCTTCATTCTTAAAAGAACATCTTCGTCTTTATATAAAGGTGAATCCTTTTCGCAGTAAAGGCAAAGCCCCTGTGTTATGGCTCTTGACATTACGGTTTCGTTGACGAAATTATATCCGCCGTACCATATGCTTTCTTTGTCCATAACCTGCTGTTTTTTGGATTCGTTCCAGTATAGCTCCTGTTTTTTCAATAATTCAGTAATGTTTATCATACTATCACATCCTGCTCTGATTTATACCGAAATTATATCAAATTCCGGCTGAAATGTAAATAGACAATATTGACAACTTCCTTTTTAATTTTCGAAAACATCTTCGATATTGGATTCATCTATATCGCTTGCGTCTTCGTATTCTATCTTTTTAAATTTTTCTGCCACTTCATCAAATCCGTAAAGCTCATACTTTGATTCGTATTCCGCTTTACTTATATCTTCGTCGCCTTCCCAGTATTTTATTTCGTCTTCAGATACCGCTTTGCCCGAATCATTTCCGAGATCATATTTTGTATAAGAGGTAGTATCTTCAATTTCTATAAGACAATCGGTTATGATACCTTGATGCATATTGCCTATGTAAATAAGACTTTCGTATTCCTTGTATATAAATGCTCCGTATACTCCGTAGCTGTTGTCGGATGTGATTTCGTGATTGACCGGGACAACTTCATCTCCATCCAGCGTATAAACATATGCACCGTCTGCATGTGAAGAACCTGTTATTATTATAAGCTCCGGAACATTATCATTTGTAACATAAGCCAGTTCGAACTTCGGAGTCAGCGAGCTTTTTAAAGATATTTCTTCTTCGTTGTCACGGAGAAAATCTGCGTAAGTCGATTTCCAGTCGACCTCGGGTTCCTCTTCATTTTCTTCCTGTTCATCATCTGTTTCTTCAGAATTTTCCACCACCTCGGAAGTATCGTTATCATCTTCTGTATCAGCGGTATTTTGTGAACATGCCGTCAATGCAAGACACAATCCCATAATTGCAATTAATAATCTTTTTTTCATTACGTTACCTCATTTCCTGTTCTTTTTTGATAATTATACCATGATTTGCCTATTAAAGTCAAGGAATTTATTTTTTTTATTGACATCGGCATTAAAATGGTGTATAATTATATTTATAGGCTATAGAATAGTGGAGGAAGGTTAACACATGAAAAAATTAATGCTTGGAAACGAAGCAGTTGCACGCGGTGCGTATGAAGCCGGTGTAAGTGTAGTTTCATCTTATCCGGGTACACCAAGTACCGAAATAACAGAAAATATTGTAAAATACGACAACATATATGTTGAGTGGGCGCCAAACGAGAAGGTAGCGGCTGAGGTTGCAATCGGTGCTTCAATCGGCGGTGCAAGAAGTATGTCATGCATGAAGCACGTTGGTATGAACGTTATGGCAGACCCTATGTTCACAGTGGCATACACAGGCGTAAACGGAGGTCTTGTGTTCTGCGTTGCGGACGACCCCGGTATGCACAGCTCACAGAACGAACAGGATTCACGTCACTATGCAAAGGCTTCAAAGCTTACAATGCTTGAGCCTGCTGACAGTGTTGAATGCCGTGATTTTACAAAAGCTGCATATGAGCTCAGCGAAAAATTCGATATTCCTGTAATTGTCAGACTTTCAACAAGAGTATCACATTCACAGTCTCTCGTTGAAGAACATGAACCGGAAAACTACATATTAAAGGACTATGAAAAGAATATCGGCAAGTACGTTATGATGCCCGGTAACGCAATAAAGCGTCACGTTGTGGTTGAAGAACGTAACTCAAAGCTTATTGAGTTTGCTGAAAACTGTCCGTTTAATAAGGTTGAAGATAACGGAAAGAAAATCGGTGTTATTACATCGGGTATTTCATATATGTACGCAAAGGAAGCTCTCGGAGATGATGTAAACTACCTCAAGCTCGGTATGGTTTATCCGCTTCCTGAAAAGCTTATAAAGGACTTTGCTGAAGGTCTTGACAAGGTATACGTTATCGAAGAGCTTGACCCGTTCTTTGAAGAACACTGCAAGGCTCTCGGTGTTGAAGTTATCGGCAAGGAAGCATTTACAATGCTCGGTGAATATACACCGGCTATGATAAAAAAAGCAGTTCTCGGAGTTGATGCTCCGGAATGTGCTGAAATTGATGCAATCCCGGTACGTCCGCCTGTTATGTGTGCAGGCTGTCCTCACAGAGGTGCATTCTATGTGCTTTCAAAGCTCGGTATCACTGTAAGCGGTGACATCGGATGTTACACACTCGGTGCTGTGGCTCCGCTTGCAAGCGTTGACACAACAATCTGTATGGGTGCGAGTGTTTCTGCCGCTCACGGTATGGCAAAGGCAAGAGGCAATGAATTTGCGAAGAAGCTCGTATCTGTTATCGGTGACTCAACATTTATGCATTCGGGTATAACAGGTCTTGTTGATATTGTTTACAACAAGGGCGTAAACACGGTTATCATTCTTGACAACTCAATCACAGGTATGACAGGTCATCAGGACAATCCGACAACAGGATATACTATCCGCAAAGAGCCTACAACCCAGACAAATCTTATCGCACTTTGTAAGGCAATCGGTGTAAGCAATGTAGTTGTTGCTGACCCGTTTGATGTAAAGAACTTCGAGAAGGTTGTAAAAGAAGAAACTGCAAAAGAAGAGCCGTCTGTTATCATTTCACAGAGACCGTGCGCACTTCTTAAAACAGTTAAATACACAGGTCATTGCAAAATCAATGATGAAAAGTGTAAGAAATGTAAGATGTGCATGAAGCTCGGATGTCCTGCAATTTCACTTGACGGTGACAGAGTGGTTATTGACGAAACACAGTGTAACGGTTGCGGACTGTGTCTGAATGTATGTCCGTTCGACGCAATAGAAAAGGAGGACTGAGCGATATGAATATTATGATAGTTGGAGTAGGCGGTCAGGGAACACTTCTTGCAAGCCGCATACTCGGTAATGTAGCAATAAATGAAGGATATGACGTTAAGGTTTCTGAGGTTCACGGAATGAGCCAGAGAGGCGGAAGCGTTGTAACATACGTAAAGTACGGTGAAAAAATCTATTCACCAATAATCGGAAAAGGCGAAGCTGATATTATTCTTGCATTTGAAATGCTTGAAGCATACAGAGCGCTCCCGTACCTCAAGAAGGGCGGTAAGATGATTGTAAATACTCAGGAAATCAATCCGATGCCTGTAATTACCGGTGCGGCAAAGTACCCCGAAGGTCTTGAAGAAAAGATTTCGGCTGAGTGCGACCTTACAGCAATTGATGCACGCAGTATCGCTATGGAAATCGGTAACATCAAGGCGGTTAACGTTGTTCTTATCGGTGTACTTGCAAAGTCAACAGAAGTACCTTACGAAAAGTGGATTGAAGCACTTAAGGCTACAGTGCCTGCAAAATTCCTTGACCTTAACTTAAAAGCATTTGACAAAGGATACGGAGCATAAATCCCATGAGAATGAGAAAAAAGAAGAACTGCGACAGCCGCATGGAGGTCTGCAGTGAAATATGGATAAAAAATCCCGAAGCTTACAAGGGGAAATGGAACAGCCTGTTCGGAAACGAAAACCCCATTCATCTTGAAATAGGATGCGGTAAGGGTGATTTTGTACTTGGCATGGCACAGCTTCATCCTGAGATCAACTACATCGCAATCGAAAAGGTTAAAGATGTACTTGTAATGGCAATGGAAAAGGTGAAGGCAGCAGAGCTGACAAACGTATTTTTCCTTGACTTCGATGCCGAAAAGCTTGAAGACATTTTTGAGAAAGCGGAAATCAGCAGACTTTACCTTAACTTTTCTGACCCATGGAAGAAAGGTAAGCAGGCAAAACGTCGTCTGACTCACAAAAATTTCCTTGACAGGTATAAAAATATCATGTCAGAGGGAGACTATATCTGCTTTAAAACCGATAACAAGGCACTTTTTGAGTTTTCACTGAACTCCTTTGCCGAAGAGAATTTCAAGCTTGAGGATATTACATTTGACCTTCACGCAAGCGAGCCTGAAGAAAATGTAATGACTGAGTACGAAAAACGTTTCTCTGAAGCGGGAATGCCTATTTATCGGCTGACAGCCGTATATCTCGGCTGGACCGACGGCAGAAAGGATGAAAAAAATGTATAAGGGTGCAGTATTTTTTGACTATGACGGAACGCTGACCGATGAAAACGAAGGCATATTTGCTCCTACTGATAAAACGTGCGAAACGCTGTCTCTGCTTCGCAGGAACGGATATCTTACATTCCTTGCAACAGGCAGAATGAAGCCGTGTACCACATTGGTGTCGGGTAAGTTTTCAGGGCTTGTCACCTGCAATGGTGCATATGTTGAGGTTGACGGAAAATGCATAAAAAATACTGTTATTGACTCTCAGCTTCAGGCTGAAGCAATCCGTTTTATGGAAGAAAATAATATCTGTTATGCACTTGAAACACAGACAGGCGCTTATACAAACGGTCTTGAAAATAAGCATTTTATAAGTATGCTGGAGCATTTTAATCTTGCAAAAAGCATATATTCTCCAATTCCGAAGGACAGGAAAGTAAGCGCAAACAAGATGTCGGTGACATATGAAAGCGAAGCTGATATGAAAAAGCTCGCAGATAAGTTCCGCGGAAGACTCGTTGTAAGTCCGCACAGGTTTTTCCTGTCGGCAGACCTTGGTGCGGAAAATGTCACAAAAGCTGACGGAATAGTTGCTGTAATGAATCATTTCGGAATACTGAAGGAGCATATATATGCTGTCGGAGACGGAAGTAATGACCTTGAAATGATAAAGACGGCAGGACACGGAATCGCAATGGGAAACCATTCTCCGATGCTTGACGGAAATGCTGAGTTCTATACAAAATCCGTAAAGGAAGAGGGTATTACTTATGCACTTCGGGATTATTATAGATTAGTATAAAGGGTGATTTTCATGAAGAAATTTATCAATATAATAATAAGTCTTGGTATCATATTTTTATTGGCTGTATCTGTACAGGCGGAGGAACGCGACTGGGAATCTGCATACAGAACAGCAATCAAAGAGAATTCGGAGGATTATGGAGGTTCAATTCAACTTGTCGACCTTGATGTTGACGGAACTCCGGAATTGTTGATTGGATATCCCGGAGGAAGTGGAGGTTTTTCAACCTGTAAAATAGCGTTTACGTATAAAGACAATAAGCTTCAGAAAATAGGTATCATGGATGAATATATGATGCTGAGTCCGAACGGATACACTTTATATCTGAATGAATCAAACAAAGATGTACGTATAGAAGGCAAATATTCCGTTCGTGCAGGAACAGGTTATTATGCAGTAATGGAATGTGTAATATATTCATTTACAGATAAAATATATTGTGATGTGATTTTCCATAACGAAGTAAGCGGCGGAGGAGACCCGAAATATTTCTATGACAATGAAGATTTCAAAAATCAGCCGATGACAGTTGCCCCGGACGGTTCGATATCAGAATTGGTTTATATTGAGGAGATGCGTAAGTATCATGAGGGATGGAAGCTGATTGAAGAATATCAATCGGTTGGAGGATATTTTTACAAGAAGCCTACTTCTTCCGAAATAGATGCTCTCTTTGATTCGTATAAAGACGGTCCTGCTCTGGCATATAAAAGCAAGCACAATGTAAAAGTTAACAGAGATGAAGTTAAGCCTGCCGGATATAATATCGGTGGTAATAATTATTATAAGCTTCGTGATATAGCTAAACTCCTTGACGGAACAGAAGCAAAGTTCAATGTTACATGGGACGGAGAAGCAATACGTATTAAAACAAAAACAAATTACAGCCCTGTGGGCGGTGAATTGTCTGCGGATTCACTGTATGAAAAAAATCTTACAATGCCGTATGGTGACCAGATATATATTGACGATGTTCCTGTTAAGCTGAAGGCATATAACATTGACGGAAATAATTATTTTCAGCTTCGTGATTTGGGAAAGAAGCTTGGCTTCGGTGTACAGTGGCTTGGTAATTCTGAAACCGTTGTAATGCTTACGGAAGATAAGCTTGCGGCTGAAATCAATCCATCTGCGGATTCGTTTTATTATACTTCTGCCAATCCGCTTAGCAGAGGACAATGCACATGGTATGCTTACGGTCGTTTCTGGGAGCTTACAGGAATAAAACTCAATTCTGCGCGTGATGCAGGCGAATCGTGGATTAGTGATAATCTGAATGACAGCAGATTGGTTGTTACACAGGATATAAGCGGTCTCGCACCACTGTCAATAATGGTAACAGACCATCATGTGGCAATTGTTGAAGCAATAGATTACGATGAAAACGGTAATCCGGTTACTATTTATCTGACAGAGTCAAATATGGATTCAAACGGTCAATATGATGAAGGTGTTGACTGTCTTGTAAAGGTACTTTCATATGATAAAATTCTCAGTAGAAAACCGTTAGGTTTTATCAGAGCAGCTAATTGATTAATTGAAAACAGGGATTGCATAAGCAGTCCTTGTTTTATAATACTAAAGACGCCTGAAATGGCGTAATTCTGCCATATTGAATGGTAAAGTACAGAAAGGCTATGGGGATAAAAATGATAATAACATTAAATAAAGCAATAGTACATATTATAGCGGCGGGTATTGACAATACAATGTACTCAGACTGTGAGATTGATTTAAGTGATGCGGGAATTTCTTCGTTTATAGTTTCGCATCTTGAAAAAATGTATGATGATCCGGGGATGCGTACCGGTGAATTTTCGTCAAACAGCGGTCTTAAATATCATATATCAGAGTATGCCGCAGAGCAGACAAGCTTCAGGGATTTGTCTGAAATTATTGCAAAACGTCTTCAGGAGGGAATCAGTCAGTCGGAAATTGCACTTCCGTCAGATATAATCGTATGTGACTGCATAATCCATGAAAGACAGATGATTGCAATTTTAAAATGCGATAACAAAACGGGATTTACGCACAGAGTTCTTCAGGAAGACGGACAGATAAAGAATGAAATAATAAACTATTATGCAATTCTTCCGCCTGTTACTCAGAGACTTTCAGACTGTGCATTTATAGAAATCGAAGACATGACAATGAAATTCAAAGGCAAGAGCGTAACTCTTGACGGTCAGAAGCTTAATCTTATGTCTGACGTTCTGCTGGAATGTGAATACGGAATTTCTCCGAAAGAAGCACTTGCGAAGGTTCAGAAAACAGCAAAGGAAATCACGGAGGAATACGGCGGAGATACGGTTGCGACTGATGTAAAAATCAAACAGCTTATAAAAAACACACCTGTGGAAGAGGATTCTGTTAAAACAGAGGAAATTGCAGAAGCAGTGTTTGAAGCATCGCCTGCCGCGCGTGAAGAGTTCATTCAGAAGGTGCGTGAGGCTGAAGTTCCTGAGGTTATAGAAAAGACAGAATATGTCGAAAAGAGAATTGACAAAAATATCAAAATAGTAACCGATACAGGTATCGAAATCTCTTTCCCTGCGGAGTATTACAGAGACGAGGACAATGTGAGCATTATAAACAATGATGACGGAACTATTTCAATTACTATAAATAATATCAGTCAGATACTCAACAAGTCATAAAATCGGAAAAAAATAATTATGCAATTACCACAATAAAACACATTTCAGGTCGAATTATGAAAAAATGTATTGACAAAGCTGTTTTATTGTGGTACAATGTTCTTTAATCGGTAGACCGTAATGCAGTATGGAAGCAATGTAGAATTGCAGGCATGAGCCTGCGCAGTCGGAACAATACGTTTTTGTTCCTGAATTAAGAGAGGCGGTTTATTAATGCCTTCCGCACTCTTAATATGTAGTATTTAAAAGGAAGGATGGTAAAAATGGCAGTTAAAATTTTAATGTTGGTTGTATTTTTCGCAGTGATGGTAGGTGTAGGTTTCTACTGTAAGAAACACACTACCGATGTTTCAGGCTTCGTGCTCGGCGGCAGAAGCGTAGGCCCGTGGCTTACAGCGTTCGCTTACGGAACATCTTATTTTTCAGCAGTTATTTTCGTTGGTTATGCAGGACAGTTCGGATGGAAATTCGGTGTTGCATCCACATGGATAGGACTTGGAAATGCCTTTATAGGCTCACTCCTTGCGTGGATTATTCTCGGACGTCGTACAAGACTGCAGACTCAGCATCTCAATACGGCGACTATGCCGGAGTATTTCGGAAAACGTTTTAAGAGTAATGCTCTTAAAATTGTTGCTTCACTCATTGTTTTTATTTTTCTTATTCCATATACGGCATCACTCTATAACGGACTTTCAAGACTTTTTGAAATGGCATTTCCGGGTGTTTCATATAATACATGTGTAATAATAATGGCTGTTCTTACAGGTGTTTATGTAATTGCAGGCGGGTACATGGCTACTGCTATAAACGACTTTATTCAGGGTGTTATCATGATTGTCGGAATTGTAGCTGTTATTGCTGCAGTATTAAACGGTCACGGAGGATTTATGGGCTCACTTACAGAGCTTGCAAATGTTGAACACGAAATTCCGGGTGCGTATGCATCATTCTTTGGCCCTGACCCGTTTAATCTGTTGTGTGTTGTTATTCTTACTTCGCTCGGTACATGGGGACTTCCGCAGATGGTTCAGAAGTTCTACGCTATCAAGAGTGAAAAGAATATCGCAAAGGGTACTATCATTTCAACTGCATTTGCTATTATCGTTGCCGGCGGATGCTACTTCCTCGGCGGATTCGGAAGAATTTCAGGTGTTGCTGTTGAAGCAGGTAATCCTGTCGGTGGATTCGACGCAGTAATCCCTGCAATGCTTTCAGGTCTTCCTGACATATTAATCGGTGTTGTTATCGTACTTGTACTTTCAGCATCAATGTCAACTCTTTCATCTCTTGTTCTTGCATCAAGCTCAACACTTACGCTTGACATGATTAAAGGACACATTGTAAAGAATATGGACGAAAAGAAACAGGTTCTTATCATGCGTGTGTTCATAGTTGTTTTCATAGCTGTATCTGCATTTATTGCAATTAATAAGGATAAACTCGGTTACATAGCAGACATGATGGGTATTTCATGGGGCGCTCTTGCAGGCGCATTTCTTGCTCCGTTCCTGTACGGACTTTATGCTAAATGGGTTACAAAGGCATCAGTATGGGCAAGCTTTGTATTCGGTGCAGGTCTTATGATTCTGAATATGTTCTTCAGAGCAAGCTTCCCGACTGTTCTTCAGTCACCTATCAACTGCGGTGCTGTTGCTATGATCGGCGGACTTATTATTGTACCGATTGTAAGTCTTATCACGCCTAAGATGAACAAAAAAGATGTAGACGGTATGTTTACATGCTATGAAGAAAAGGTTTCTGTAGCTGCGAAGAAATCACTTGGTGATTAAAAATAAATGGGGATGTAAAATTTTTTTACACCCCCCAAAATGATTGAAAGGAAGAATTAACTTATGCCTATTACAGATTTTCTGGAAAGAAATGCAAGACTTCACCCTAACGAAGTCAGTCTCGTGGAGGTAAATCCCGAAAACCAGCCTGATAAAAATGTATCATGGCACGAATATAGTCTTATTGAATCGTCGGGCGGAGATAAGTTCAGACGAGAAATGACATGGAAAGAATTTGACGTTACGGCTAACCGTTTCGCTAATTTCCTTTTTACAAGAGGTGTCAAAAAGGGCGATAAGGTTGCAATTCTCATGATGAATTGTATAGACTGGCTCCCAATATACTTCGGAATACTTAAATCCGGAGCAATTGCAGTTCCGATGAACTTCAGATTTTCAGCTGAAGAAATTGAATACTGCTCAGACCTTGCTGACGTTTCCGTTCTTGTGTTCGGTCCTGAATTTACTGAGAGACTTGAAAAAATTCTTCCGTCTCTTAAAATAAGAGATTATATATTTGTCGGTAAAGATACTCCGGAATTTGCTGATAATTACCGTGAAATGATTACATACTGCTCATCGTGTGCTCCTGCAATGGAAATTGATGATGAAGACGACGGAGCTATTTACTTTTCATCGGGAACAACAGGCTTCCCGAAAGCTATACTTCACAGACACAAGGCGCTTGTGACTTCATGCGAGGTTGAACAGAAGCACCATTCACAGACAAGAGACGATGTATTTCTCTGCATACCTCCGCTTTATCATACAGGCGCAAAAATGCACTGGTTCGGCTCACTTATTTCATGCTCAAAAGCAGTTATCTTAAAAGGTATTAAGCCTGAGTGGATACTGCAGACTGTTTCTGACGAGAAAGCATCAATCGTATGGCTTCTTGTGCCGTGGGCGCAGGATATACTTGACGCTGTTGAAAGAGGAGACATAAGCCTTGACGACTACAAGCTTTCGCAGTGGAGACTTATGCATATCGGTGCACAGCCTGTTCCACCGTCACTTATAAAGAGATGGAAAGAAGTTTTCCCGAACCATGAGTACGATACAAACTACGGTCTGAGTGAATCAATAGGACCGGGTGCTGTTCATCTGGGAGTTGAAAATATACATAAAGTCGGTGCAATCGGAATTCCCGGTTATAAATGGGAAGTTAAAATCATGGTTGAAAGAGGCGTCGAAGCAAAACAGGGCGAAGTCGGAGAGCTTTGTCTTAAAGGTGACGGCGTTATGAAATGCTATTACAAAAATCCTGAAGCGACCGAAGAAATCCTTACCGATGACGGTTGGCTTTACACAGGTGATATGGCAAAGCAGGACGAGGATGGTTTCATTTATCTTGTTGACCGTAAAAAAGATGTTATTATCACGGGCGGTGAAAATATATACCCTGTTCAGATTGAGGACTTTTTAAGAGCACACGAGAAAATCAACGATGTCGGCGTAATAGGTCTTCCTGACGAGAGACTCGGAGAAATTACAGCTGCTATTATCCAGCTTAAAGACGGAATGACGGCAACTGTTGAGGAAATGAATGAATTCTGCATGGGACTGCCAAGATACAAGAGACCGAAGCAGATTATATTCGCAGAAATTCCAAGAAACGCCACCGGGAAAATACAGAAGAATGCTCTTCGAGAACGTTACGGTGCTACAAGACTTGTAGAAGCTGAAACTACTAAGTAATTGCGGAGACTTACATAAAAAATATGCAAAGTGTAATAATTATATTTTGCATATTTTTTGTTGACTTTTAAATGTTTTTATTATATAATTAATAATTGGAATACTATCAACTTAACGTTGACAGTATTGCTTGGTAAGGGGAGATGCATTTATGGTTGACAGATTTGAAAAATTTACATTTAATCTTACAGAAATATCGAAATATTATAATAAAATAGCATCTGACGAAATGGAGAAATACGGACTTAAGGGTCCGTATGCAATTTACCTCGCAGCAATATACCGTCATCCGGAAGGCGTAACCTCAGCAAAGCTTTGTGAAATATGTTGCAGAGATAAAGCTGAAGTTTCGAGAGCTGTTGCGTTTATGGAGAAAAAGGGACTTGTAATTCGTGAGGAGATAAATAACAGCTCTTACAGGGCGCTAATCAAGCTTACCGATACAGGAACCGAAGCAGCTGTGCATGTGTGTGAAAGAATACGGATGGCTGTTGAAAGGGGAAGCGAAGGCATCAGCGATGAACACAGGAAGCTGTTTTATGATGCTCTTGATATTATTGCACGTAATTTACATAAAATAAGTGAAGAAGGATTGCCGATCAATCGATGTTAAAAAGTTGTGGATATTATATAAAAAGATTACGTACATCGCTCGGATTGACTCAGGAAAAATTTGCTGAGAAGCTATCTGTAAGCGATAAAGCTGTTTCTGCTTGGGAGCAGTGCAGAGGCAGTGTAAAAACAGAAATGTTGAATAATATTCTGGATTGTTTCAAGCTTTCGTGGGAAGAGTTTTATAATAATGATTCTGCTGATGACGGAACTAATATCCGCATAAAGATATGCAGCATATGCGGAAATCCAATAATTTCTTTTAACGACTTGAAAGTGGTTTGTTGCGGTATAGAAGCTAAGCCTTATGAGCAGGACTATGATGAAGGAAATCATTATTCCGTTAAAAAGGAAAATGGGAATATACGATTTTCTGTTGACCATGAAATGAATAAAGATCATTATCTGAGCTTTATTGTTTATGTGTATAAAACAGGATATGATTTAGCAATGCTTTCCTATGATGATAAGCCTGAAGCGGTTTTTGCTGACAAAGGTAAAGGTGAGTTTATCGTTAATTGTACACGTCTGGGACTTCAGAGTTACAAATATAATTAAACGGCATTTATTTTTGATATATAAATTCTTGACTTTCATAAAATATCGTGTTATAATTATTATCGGAGTAATTTTACAATTTAAGGATGAAAATATAATGAAGTTACAATTTATAAGGCATAACGTTTTACCGGTTATTGCCGCATTCATATGGGGCATGGCTTTTGTGGCACAAAGCAAATGTGCAGACCTTGTTGAACCGTTTACAATGAATGCCATACGTGCAATAATTGCATTCGGATTTCTTCTTGTTCTGTTTCTTGCTGTCAGGCATATGGAAGAAAAAAACGGACACAAAAAACCGATACCGTGGAAACAGGCGATAAAAGGCGGTACACTATGCGGAATTTTTCTTGCAACGGCAACAAATCTCCAGCAGTTCGGCATTGTCGGCACATCTGCCGGGAAGGCAGGATTTATAACTTCCTGTTACATAGTATTTGTACCGGTTCTTGGGATATTCATAAAAAAGAAATGTCCGCTGAACGTATGGATAAGTGTCATAATTGCAGCCTTCGGTCTGTATTTTCTGTGTGTAAAGGATGGTTTTAAGGTTGCTCCGTCTGACATATATGTCATGATATGCTCGGTGATGTTCGCAGTACACATAATGGTTATAGACAAATACACAGCCGAAGTAGGAGGCATTTTGCTTTCGATGATACAGTTCCTTGTTGTATCGGTTATTTCAGCCGTGTTTATGCTTGTTTTTGAAAAGCCTGATTCCGGGAACATCATGAAATGTATGTCATCTCTTGTATATCTCGGAATATTCTCAAGCGGAGTCGCGTACACACTTCAGATTATTGCTATGAAGGGTGCAAATCCGGCTGTCGTATCGCTGCTTCTGAGTTTTGAATCAGTATTTGCAGCAATTGGCGGTGCTCTTTTGCTCCACGAAAAGCTTGGTGTTCAGGAGCTTATCGGATGCACACTTATGTTTTGTGCTGTAATTCTTGCACAAATTAATTTTAAAAAGAAAATGTCGGAGTGAAAAACATGGAAGGAAATATGGAAAACACAGATAACATCGAAAATACAGAAATTAAAAGAAAAAGAAGAAACAAAAAAGGTGTAAAAAAATCACTCATTGTAGTTCTTTGTATATTAGTGGTGTTGAACGCTGTTATGGTATTTGCAAATCTGCATAAATACAATAATAAAAAGGCATCTGAACAGGATCTTATAATAAAGACGGAAGAGTATGACGAGACAAAAGAGGAACTCAGCGATACCGAAGATGAGCTTGAGTATGCAAATGAAGTTTTTAAATCAGAAATGAATAAGAAAAACAATGCCCAGAAGCAGGGGGAAAGTAAGATTACAAACACAGAACCTGCAACTCCGCCGCCTGCTCCTTCAGCAGATGCCGAAACGTCAGCCCCTGAAAAGGTTACAGACAGTATCACTGTATGTATTGATGCAGGTCACGGCATAACATCAAAATCGGGCACGGAACCTGTCAGCCCCGGCTCTTCAGAAAAGAAGGCGTCAAACGTGTCAGGTGCGGCAGGCGAGGAGCCTCTTAACCTTGAAATTTCACTTAAGCTTCAGAAAGCTCTTGAAGCAAGAGGAATTAAGACGGATATGATTCGTACCACAAACAACTGTGACAAAACAAACATAGAACGTGCCGAACAGGCTAATGAAAGCAGTGATTACTGCATAAGAATCCACTGCGACGGCTCGGACAACAAAAGTGTTCACGGAATCTCTGTTCTTATCCCGGCAAAAAGCTACTACGGAGACAGCTCTTTCGTTCCGAAGAGTACTGCGCTTGGACAAACCGTTCTCGACAGTTTGATTTCTGCAACGGGTGCAAAAAATGTAGGACTTATCACACGTTCTGACCTTACAGGATTTAACTGGTCAAAAATCCCTGTTATTCTTGTTGAGTGCGGATTTGTATCAAATGCTGACGAGAAAGCAAAGCTTCAGACATCTGAATATCAGGATAAGCTGGCAAACGCAATTGCTGATGGATTTGTTAAATATGTAAAAGGGAGCAACTAAATGGCTTTATATACAATTTCTGATTTGCACCTGCCGCTCGGAATAGACAAGCCTATGGATATTTTCGGAGCAGGCTGGAGTAACTATGTGGAAAAAATCAGGGAAAATTGGCAAAGAACTGTATCCTCCGATGACATCGTTGTTCTCGGAGGAGATTTTTCATGGGCGACATATCTGGAACAGACTGAAAAAGACTTTGACTATCTTCATTCACTTAGCGGAAAAAAAATAATCCTTAAGGGCAATCACGACTACTGGTGGACAACGTTAAGTAAAATGAATGCTTTTTTTGAAGAAAAGAAATACGATTCCGTGTCAATCCTTCAGAATAATTCATTTATTTATAACAATATCGGGATTTGCGGAACAAGAGGCTGGAGTCTTGATATTTCCTCTGCTGACGATAAAAAAATTTACGAACGCGAGCTTATACGGCTTCAGCTTTCGATGGACGATGCAATGCAGAAAAATTGCAGAGAAATATTTGTTTTCCTTCATTATCCGCCTATTACTCAGGTGGCATACGAAACATCTTTTCACAAGCTTATGAAGGAATACCCTGTCACAAAATGTGTTTTCGGGCATCTCCACGGACAGTCGCACGCATCTGCCGCTACGGGTACTGTAGACGGTATCGAATATATTCTCGCAGCTTCCGATTATGTAAGATTTAATCCTGTAAAGCTGGCAGACTGATGAAAGGAGAAAATATACATGGCAAAAACGTCATATCTTCATGAGTTTTTATCCAATCTTCCTGATTTTGTATTTGATTATATTGAAATATATTATACCGGGGAAAGTATAAATACCCAGATAGGATACTGTCTTGATATAAAGGTTTTTCTTGAATATCTTATCAGATTTAAGTACCGCTCGTTAAAATCACCGGAAGAGTTTACAACAGAGCATATTGCCGGAGTAACCGCAGAAGATATAGTACGCTTTAAGGCATATCTCAAGGAATACGAAAGCACCTACACTTCTCCTGACGGAAAACCTATAACAAGAATACGAAAAAATTCGAATTACGGCATCAACCGAAAGCTTTCGTCAGTCAGAGGTTTGTTTTCCTACCTTTATAAAATGGATAAAATTCCGCAGAATATTACCGACAAGGTTGATATGAACAAGCTTCATCAGAAGATAAAAAAACCGCTGACTACTCAGGAAACGGTCAGGCTTCTTGATGTTATATATAACGGTGAAAATATTTTCACGGGCAGACATCTGACGGAATACATGCGTACAAAACAACGTGATATTGCAATTCTCATAGCATATCTCGGAACAGGCGTCCGTGTAAGTGAGCTTGTAAACCTTGATATTGATGATGTTTGTTTTGATACTTCGTCGTTCATTGTAACACGAAAAGGCGGTGACGAACAAGAAATTTTCATGCCGGTTCAGGTGGAAAATGAACTGTTTGCATATCTGACCGAAAGAAAAGAAATGGAGAATATCAAGGATAAAAAGGCGCTTTTTATAAGCCGTCAGGGTACACGCATGACAGTATCAAGCGTTGAAAAAATGCTGAAAAAATACTGCCTCATGGCAGGAATTACAGACTCTGACAAATCAAGACCGCACGCGCTCAGACGTACATTTGCGTGCAGGCTTCTTGAAGACGGTGTGGACATTAAAATGGTCGCAGAGCTTATGGGACATAAAAACATCGAAGTGACGCATAAGTTCTATGCTCAGTATAATTCCGCCGCAAAACGTGAGGTGATGCGGAATATTGATGTTCTTGGCACAAACTGAAATGAATTTTAATTATTAATATGAAAGGAAATAAAAAAATGGAATTAAAAAATCTTAAAGTGAATTTTCTTGGTGACAGCATTACGGAGGGACACGGCACAACCGCCCCGGAAAAGGTTTTTCATCAGGTGATAAAAGAAAAATACGGCATGGAGTATGCTTATAATTACGGTGTCGGCGGAACGAGAATTGCGCGTCAGACATCTGTTTCCGCTGAACATAAATGGGATTTGTATTTTGCTCTGAGAGCAGAGATAATGGACAGAAGTGCAGATGCCGTTGTAGTATTTGGCGGCACAAACGATTACGGACACGGTGATGCGACATTCGGTACAGTTGACAGCGAAGATATATACACATTCTGCGGAGCTGTTAATTCTCTTATAAATAAGCTTAAAAAAGATTTCCCGGACTCGAAAATTATTTTCATGACACCGCTTCACAGACTTGAAGAGAATAATCCGTCTGAGCCTGATTCGAAGGTTCTTGCTGATTATGCGGACGCTATTGTGGAAATATGCGGCAGACATGGCGTTCCTGTAATAGACTTATTTAAAATAAATCCTCTTGACCCGGCTGACAGTGAGCTTGTTCCTGACGGACTCCATCCGAGCGATAAAGGTCATAGTATTATGGCTGAGGTTATTGCGGAAGAGCTTTCAAAAATTTAAAATATGGGGCTGTTGCCTTTAGCGCAGACCGTTCAAAAGCTCCGAAAACGGTTAAAAACCTGCATTCGGAACCTTTGTCAAACATTTGAATAAAGTAGAAATCCGCAAGAGAATTGCGGATTTCTCGTATTTTTATGCTTTTGAACTATCCGCGAAACTCACCACTCGACGTACCGTCGTACGCCTTCGGGCAGGGATTTATGTGATTTCATCACATAAACCTTCGTTTCATCCGTTCTGCACTGTTTTTTACTATTTAATCAGAATCTATTAATATTACATTCAATACAACTTATATTTTGCTTTTTTTCTTCATATACATATGTGTCAGAAAGCTTTTCGGTCTTAACTCCAAAATCTTTTCTTGAAAGCTCAAGCAGGTTTTCTTCTTCAGTTTCTCCTGAAATAACAAAAGCGAAACGGAATTCGTGCGGACGTAGCTCATAACATTCTTCGGGATTCGGTCCGCAAGAATGACTTCCGAGTCCGCGCATTATATAATCAATGTAAAGATAATTTTCGTCTGATTTTTTCAGTTCATTCCGGTGTCTGGCTTTAATAAGACTATCTAACGAAAAGTCGTGGTAGGAGAATGTAAAGCTGTTGCATCCGATGACGGAAAAACCGATGTTTTTGTCTTTAACAGTTACATATGAATTGTCAATTCTCGTTCCGCATTCCTGCGGAATGTCGTAAATAAAGTTCATATCTTTAACATTTTTCCGGTAAAGTCCGAGATTGCAATGAGCTTTTCTGTCACAGTAGTTTTCATCCTCTCCTCTGCCGTACCATACCACATCGTCAAAGGCCTTGTTTATTGGAAAGCATACTCCTATGCGAGGCAGAACTTTCGGGAATTTCCCGTACGGTGCAGCATGGATTTCTGTAATGATAAATCCGTCTTTTGTTATTGTGTAAGTTATTTCTGTATCAAATCCGATAAATCTGGAAATTGGTGTCCATTTTCCGTATGTATTTACAACTACGCAATCATTTTTCTTTTCAGCAGTAATATTTATCGGTATGAATTCAAAATAACGCAATAGTGCGTTGTTCCATTCGGTTATCCATCTTTCGCACCAGTTTACAACACCGTCGTTATCTGTAGGGGCACGGTAGATTACCAGATTCATTGGCTTATCAAGTATAATGTTATTGTTTTTTTGAAAGTAGCATAAAACTCCGTTCTCAAATTCGATTTTTGTTTCATTGAATAAGACGCATATTTTCTGACCGTTTTGTGTCACTGCAGCATCGAATTTTTCTTTTACAAAAGATTCCTTTTCCTTGCGTTTATTAAGAAGTATTTGCTTAAAAGCAATTTCTTCATTTTCATCATTATAAAATTTCAGATTTACAAAATATTTTGCACCTGAAACGAGTGTATCTGTTTTTGTGTCAATATCAAGAACTGTGCTTTCATACGGTTTTATCGGCGGGAGTGAGATTTTTCCGCTTTTCAGCACATGATAATCCTCTGTCAGTTCCCATTTTAATGTAATGTAATCAAGATTTTTAAAATCATTTGTGTTCATCAGCATGATTCTTTCACCGTCGTAAGTAACATATGTAGGAGCAAGAACATTTTTACAGTCTCTGAGAGACGGCTTTGCTGTGCCGTCTGACAGGCAATATCCGTCCATGGAAAAGTTCGACCAGTGATTTATATCACCGAAATCCCCTCCGTACTTGTAAAAAGCTCTCTTATCTTTATCTTCACAGTAAAATCCGTGATTTTTGAATTCCCATACATATCCGCCGCAAATATGACGGTTCTTATAAACATAATCCCATGTATCTTCCATAAGTCCGGGGCTGTTTCCCATTGCGTGACCGTATTCCAGGAGCATTACAGGCTTGCCGGTTGAGGGATGACTTTTAAGAGCTTCCATGGTAAAATATCCTTCTGAACGAAAATCTCCGAGTGCAGGGTTTTTGTAATCTTCTCCTGTATGCATTATCGGTTTTTTTATTTGGCGTGTTCTTAAATATTTTATGCATCTGTCAATATTTTCACCTTCTCCGTTTTCGTTTCCTATTGTCCATATTGATATGCATGTTTCGTTTTTATCACGCTCGTACATTCTTTCCACTCTGTCATAAAATGCGTCAGCCCATTCAGGTTGTTTTGCAAAATATCCCATATCTCCGCATACTGCTGAACCGTGACTTTCTATATCTGCTTCGTTCATGACATATATTCCAAGCTCCGTTGCTATTTCATAGAAAGCAGGGTTGTTGGGATAATGCGAGCATCTTATTGCGTTCATATTATGTTTTTTGATAATTTCAAGCTCTTTTTCAATACGTTCTACAGTAATTGCACGTCCGTTTTTCGGATCGTGTTCGTGTCTGTTGATTCCTTTAAGTGTAATCTGTCTGTTATTGAGCATCAGCTTGTTTTCATGAACAATATATTCGGCAAAACCGAATTTTTTAGAATGCATTTCCAGAAGAACACCTTTTTTAAAAAGCTCAAAGGTTATTTCATATGTGAACGGTTCTTCCGCATTCCATAATACAGGATTATCTATTTCAAATACAAAGGTATTGTCACTGTGTGCGCTTACAGTTTGTTTTTGCTCGTCAATTGCGGCACATAACTGTATATCCGATAAATCCTCGCCGTTTATAACAATGTCGGTAAAGACCTTATTAGCTTCTGTTCTGATGCAATAATCCCATACATATGTATCCTCCAGATTATAAAGAAATACGTCTCTGAAAATTCCGCTGGCAAGAAGCATATCCTGATTTTCGAGATAAGTGCCGTCGCAATATGTGAATACCTTTACGGCAAGCAGATTTTTTCCGTCTTTTATGAAAGGGGTTATATCAAATTCAGCAGGTATTCTGCTTCCCTTTGAAAATCCTGCATATTTTCCGTTTACGTATACAAAAAATGCGCTGTCTACTCCTCCGAAGTAAAGAATTTTTTTGCCTGCTGCTTTAGTGTCGAACCATTTTCTGTAATATCCTACAGGGTTTTTATTTCCAACGTAAGGAGGAACAAAAGGAATCGGATATTCTACATTCGGATAAAGCGGTGCAGAGTATCCGTGATATTGCCACATTGACGGAACTTCCAGACTGTCCCATGATGTATCATCAAAATCCGGTTCGTAAAAAGATAGTATTTCATCTGTCTCGCAGTAGCTGAATTTATATGTTCCGTTGAGATTCAGAATGAGTTCCGATTCTTCCTTATTTCTGTAATAAACTTTTTCATGAAGTGCCGGAATGACGGTTGCTCTTGCCGGCAGTCTGTTTTCTTTTACTATTGCAGGGTTATAAAGTCTGCTTTTTTCAAAATCATGCATTTCCATATCCTTTCTGTCCACAACGGGTAATAAAAATGAATACGACCTTATCTGCGGACTGACAAGGCGTATAATGGAAATTATCTCAATTTCATTTTATCATAAATATTTTAAAAAATCTATTGCATAATCAGGGTATAATATGTTATAATCATACTATGAGGTGTTTGTAATGTATGAAATTCATGTTATGGATATGGAATTTGAACGTTGTTCTGAAGAAAAAGAGAAATTAAACCTTATAGTACCGTATACAGTGCTGCACTTTATTATATCCGGAGAAGGATTTATTAACGGTAACAGAGTGTCAGAGAATACCGTGTTTATTAATTATCGGGAAACGTATATGAATTACTATCCGTCAAAAGATAATCCGTGGAGCTATATTTATATCAGACTGCTCGGAGATGATATGGAAAACGTTTTTCAGGATTATGATTTTGAGTCAGGACTTACAATACTGCCTTTTTATAAGAAAAAAGAATTGTTTAATTTATTAGCTCTATACAATTCTTTTTGCGGTTACGATAACTTTGAAGCACGCAAAATTATTGCAAATGCAGTTTTGCTGCTGTTCGAAAAAAAATCCGTCCCTGTAAATGCGGTCGGTGTTCAGGAACAGAATGCAGAGAATATAAAAAAATTTATTGATGACAATTTCTACAAAAAGCTTACTGTTCAATCAATCTCAGAAAAATTTTTCCTGAGCAGGGATTACATCAGAAATTTGTTTGTTAAGTTTTACGGAGTACCTCCTAAGCAATATATTCAGACTGTAAGGATGGAAAGGGCAAAAAAGTTGCTGACCGAAACAGACACAAGCATTACCGTTATTGCCGGCTCGGTGGGATATGACGATTCGCTTCTGTTTTCAAAAATGTTTAAGAAGTATTATTCAGTTTCTCCTAAGAAATATCGGGATGATTTGAGAGAAAAGAGAAGCAAAAGAGTAAAATAAATATGCGATATCATATTATTTCTGACAGTAATATTTCTCCGCTTAAGATTTACTCAATGTACCAACAAAGCAATATCGCCTTAAAGGGGGGTGTTGCGTTAAGCAGCACCCCCTTTTGGGGCTGATTGAGTTTAGATGTAGAATTCACGAAACGAAGCCAAATGCGGGTTTTGCCGCATTTTGTCCTGCCCGAAGGCGTACGATGGTACGTCGAGTGGTGAGTTTCGTGGATAGTTCAAAAGCATAAAAATACGAGAAATTCGCAAGAGAATTGCGGATTTCAACTTTATTCAAGTGTTTGACAAATGTTCCAAATGTAGGGTTTAAGCCGTTTTCGGAGCTTTTGAACGGTCTGCGCTAAAGGCAACAGCCCCTTTGCATATTTTTTGTCTGCCCTCCCCCTATGCTAATTTTGCGAAAATTTGCACGAATGGGGGCTGCGGTCTTTTAGCCCCATCCCCGCAGAGATGATGAGGAGCCCGGGGTCAGAAATTATATTCATATTTCGGTGTGCTGTCAAACCGTCCTGTTTTCTTATCGTGACAACGTTTGCACAGGCTTTGCCAGTTGCTTTCGCTCCACATCAGATGCTCGTCTCCTCGGTGTGGTATGATGTGGTCAACCACAGTTGCCGGGGCAAGCTTTCCATTTCGTTTGCACTCCTCGCATAAAGGATGTGCTTTTAAGTACAGCTTTGATAACCTTTTCCACTTACTTGTGTATCCACGCTCGTGAGCTGTTGCCCTTTTATGTTCATGCGAGTGTTCATCACAATACTTATCGTATGCGAGGTTGGGGCATCCGGGATACCGACACAGTTTCAGTCGATGTCTTTTAATAGCTACACATGTCAGAATATCCTTTCTCGCCATGAACAGTGTCTGCACGTCGGGCAATGATTTTTTCTTATCTCTTCTCTGAATTTTTCACTTTTTTCGTTATTTACAATATCTTTTAAATTGTCCTTTTTCACATTTCCTGCACTGAAATCATAGAAATCCGTACAATAAAGAACATTTCCGTTCCATGCTATATGTGCATGGTTAAACGGAGAATTACAATAGCCTTCATTATTATGCTTTTTATGCTCAATTTCATAGCTGTAATTTTTAGTTTCTATATTTTCTGTCTTAAATAAATCATCGTTTATCCAGGAATCGATATCCTTTGCATCAATACCAAACTTATCCTTCATCCACGCTTTGTATTGAGCAATTTCTTCCCTGTTGAGCCCGATCATATCCTGCAAATACAAACGCTTTATGTTAAAGCTTTCCAATTCTTCAAGAAATCGCGGCAATACACTAATCACTTCAGGAGTTATTACCGACATTACAGTTATGTTCGGATGATTTATACTTTTTATATTTTCTTTAACCTTATCAAATACACCCTTTCCGCGTATTTTATCATGCACACCCCTCGTTCCGTCAAGTGACAGATAAACAGTATCAACATCTTGTATTGTTTTTTTATGTTTGTCTATCAATACTCCGTTTGTTACAATCTCAGTTTTAAAGTCATTTTGTTTTAACTCAGTTATTATTTCGTCAAAACACGACGAAACAAGCGGTTCACCGCCCCATACTGTAATTGTCGGCTTGTCAGCTTTCAGTTCAGCTATTATTTTTTTCCAGTCATCAAGATTCATTTCTTCTCCTGATGCATCTGAAAAAAATCCATTATTTCCCCACTGACCGCAAAAAGCACATCTCAGATTACAATTTCTTGTAATCTGAAAATGCACCTGTTTTAATTTAATCATTCTCCAAAATATTCCTTACTCATCAATAAATCGTCAATAGCTTTTATCTGCGTTTTCATTAACTGCGGTGAATACAAACCTCTATTTTCGGATATATTCCCCTTTTCCATTGCCTTTGCTATATACTCATTTGCCATGTACATATCATCAAGACTTTCTCTTACGTTAAATCTGCCCGGTGATGTAGGTGCAGGTGGCCAACGGCTGTCTGATACCCATGAACTTGCCAGTGCTTTCATCGCATTATCAAGTTCAATATCAAGGCTGTTAATGTCCTGACCCAGCTTCTCCGCTACTGCCTTTATTCCGTTTAATACGGATATACATACAGGATCCATTATTCTTGAATACTCTGTATTTGCCCATGCCTTTGCGGTTCCACCATGCCATGCAACACCGTTTTCGATATTATCCACATACGGATTTTCAATTGCATTATCAAGAACCTCGCTTGGCAGTACAAATTCATACCCTGCCTCCTTTGCTGCCTCAAGTATTTCTTTAAAGCGTGTTACACTGTCAGGCTCTTCTTCAAAGAACCTTGCCTGATTGAACTGTTTTACATAGAAATACGCACTTGAGCCGATATATTCAGCATCCTCTGCATAAGGCATAATAAATGAGCCTGTCTCAGTAATTCTTTCCTTCCAGTTTGCAAGCATATTCTTAATATCACCCATATTGATAGGTTCTTCTCTCATACCCTCTGTAGCACCCATTAAGTACCACAAAAGAAGATTAGCCATACAGTCGCTTCTGAATATCAACTTAAGTCCGTTTGGTGCTGTTGAGGCATTTGTAATAAACTTCAAAAATTCCGGCTTATCTTTTATGTATTCTTCTATCTTAAAGAGGTGATTTTTATTTGAATGTCCTGCAACGTCAAATTCAAGCCCGGTTGCCTTTCTGATTTCATCGAATGAAAGCATAAGAGAATCTGCATCCATTATCAAAGCTTTAAGACCTGCTTCTTTGTATACATCAGGAATATATCCTGCCCAGCCACATTCAGGATTCCAACCTATTTCAGGACGCTTTCCCGTATGCTTCTCCCATACCTCCATTGAATATCTTAAAGAATGCAGACATACCTCCTTAGGAATATTTGAGAGCATAAAATGTATATACGGTGAGCAAACAGGCTCAACCTTACCTTCCTGTACAAGCTTTCTTAATTTTGCAAGCACTTCAGGTGCCTGCTTTGACATTTCATCTATTGTGATACCGCTTGCTTCAAAGCCTATCTTATAATCTCCGTTGTCAATTAAATCAAACAGCTTTTCATAACAGTTTTTCATTACCCACTGTCTTTTTTCAGGTTTTAACTGTGAATACTGTATATTTGCATGTGGCAAAAATATTACTTTTGGTTTATTCATTGTATTATATCCTTTCTGTTACGTAATTATGGCATTTTTCAAGCCCTTCTTTTACATCATCTGTATTTTCATACTCAAAAACGGCTACGCCTTCAAAATTCTTCATTGCGTCTAAGATTTTATCCCAATCCATATCACTGTCACCGCAATATGACGGTTTTATATGTCCCGATTTAAGCGGTTTAAAATCCTTAAAATGAGCATATGCTACCTTATCTTTTATTTCCTGATAAATCTTTTCAGGATTTTTAACCCCTACAGCATAAAGGTTTGCAGGGTCAAAACATACTCTTGCATTGGCGGGGATATTATCTAATATTTCTTTTAAGGTATGAAGGTCTGTTGTAGTTGACATTATATGCTCTACTCCGTCATCATAGCCATTTACTGCTCCATGAGTTTCAATAACAGGTACTACACCTTTTTCTTTTGCATAGTTACACACTTCTGTTAATGAGCTTATCATCATATCGAATACCTGTTCGTTTACTTCTTTCAGAGTGGTAAAGCCTGCAAAAACACGAAGATATTCTATTCCGAGTTTTTTGCAAATGTCAATTACCTTTTTGATTTTTTGTATATCCTCTGTGCCTGTGGTGAAATCATTTCCTGTTGCGGCAGCAAACATTTTAACATTATATTTTTCAGATAATTCTATGATTTCTGAAATTCTCTTGTCTGTAACATCAAGAGAAATATCCAGAGGTGCATTTGCTATGCCTATTTCAAGAAATGAAAGTCCCATATCGGCTGTTATTTTAAATTGCTCTTCCAATGGAGTTTCACGAAACCCCCAAGCTGCATTTCCAAATATCATAGTTACTTACTCCAGTCAAATACAATCTTAAAACAATCTGCACCTTTTTCTTCCAGATACTCAAATGCTTCCTTACACTTTGAAACAGGCCATATTTCTATCGGAAGTCCTTCAGTGTCAAACTTTCCTTCTGAAATCCACTGCAGAACCTGCTCTTTACAGCCACCTCTTAAAGCACAGGTCATTGTAATAGTAGCATTTTTTACAAACCAACGGTGATAGTGGTCAAATATTATCTTGTCGGGATAATCGCCCTGCAAATGAATATGTGCAGGTATATCATCATCCTCCCAACCACCGTCTTTTATGTATTTATGAAGTGTTCCGACGACCTCAGGATTTCCTGAACATTCCATAAGCTGATCTGCCATTTTACCGTCGGTGAAATCACTGATTACTTCAACTGCTTCCTCAGGTGATACAACTAAATCTGCGTATTTCTCGGCAATGCTTCTTCTGAATGCATTTCTCTCTATACAAACCACACGTAGAGTAGGCTCTAAAATCTTAAGCTCCTGTATTGCAGAGATACCAACCATACCTGCACCTATAACAACTATTGTTTCGTTCGGTCTGAGTGTCATTCTCTTTATACCTTTTAACGGAACACAGGCAAGATATGCCAGAACCGCCTGAATATCAGTTACATTATCAGGTATCTTTACCATATAGTCAAACTGATCGTTTGTGGTAAAGCTATCTTTTATCGTATACTCGCTTCCGCCGCCCCATGCCGCACATACGTCACCGTACTGACGACATTCATTTATCATAACTCTGTCGCCTACTTTCAGTTTTCTTGCACTTTCAGGGATTCTGCTAAGGTCTGCACCCTCTTTTGGTACTTCTACAACTACACCTGCTGTTTCATAACCCGGTACAAGCGGGTAATAGCATTGTTCGGGGTGTTGCATACCACGGTAGGTTTTCATATCAGTACCTGTTGAGATTGAACTGTAGAGAGTTTTTGCAATAAATGCATCTTCTCTTGGCTCAGTTAATTTAATCTCTCTTAAATTCGCTTCGTACGGTCTTTCAATTACAACCGCACGAGTTATTTTATAATCCATACTCATTCTTCCTTTCACATAAATGTTATATTGGTTGCTTTATATTATTCGCCACAATACTCATTCAATTTCAAATCTTTTTTCGAGGAACTCTATGCTGCTTGTTCCAACGCAAAGCTTATATTCGCCCTTGTCAAGCACCTTTTGAATAGTTCTGTTGTAATAGCTAAGCTCAGATACATTTATTTCAATTTCAACAGTACATTTTTCGCCCGATTTTATAAATACTTTCTTAAAGCCTTTCAGCTCTTTATCAGGTCTTACGTTTGAAGGAACAATACAGCCTACATATGCCTGAATAATTTCTTCACCGTCATAAGCACCTGTATTTTCAACATCAACGGATATTTTTATTTTATCATTATCCTTGTACACCGACTTATCTGTAGCAAGGTTTGAATACTTAAAGCTTGTATATGATTTTCCATAACCGAAGGGGTAAAGCGGCTTAAGCGGTATATCAAAGAATTTTGACACCCATTTATCATCTTCGATACCCGGACGACAAACACGATACTCATTATAGTATCCGCTTCCGCCAAGACCATTAGCCTGCGGGAATGTAGATACAAGCTTTGCTGACGGATTATAATCTCCAAAAAGTATATCAGAGTACGCGTAGCCTGACATAGTTCCAAGTGCACCTGCGAAAAGCAATGCGTCGGAATATTCCTTTGCCTTGTCAAGAACAAGACTTCTGCCTGATGAAATTATCGTAACAAGCGGCTTACCTGTTTCTTTCAGTTTTTTCATAAGTTTAAGCTGCGTATCAGGTAAATCAAGGTTCGCACGACTTCTTGCTTCGCCGCAAAGTTCCTGCGATTGTCCACCGAAAAATACAACAACATCACATTTTTCGGAAAGCTCTACTGCCTCTTCAAATCCGCTTTCATCCTCGTTAAATCCACAACCCTTTGCATAGCAAACATTCGGATTATCTGCAAGTGCCATACACAGACTTATACAATCTTCCTCATGACATCTTACAAACCATTCTCCGAGAGCTTCATACTGAGAATCTGCCATTGGACCTATCAATGCTATTTTCTTACTTCGGTCAAGCGGAAGTACACCGTTATTTTCAAGCAGAACCACACTACGTCTTGCACAATCTCTTGCAAGTTTCGTATGCTCATCACAAAGCACAATCTCTTTGGCTTTATTTACATCTGCATAAGGATTGTCAAACAGTCCAAGCTCAAATTTAAGTCTTAATACCTCTTTTACAACTCTGTCAAGAGTTTCCTCAGAAACACTGCCTTCCTTTACGAGTTCTTCAAGATTTTCACGGTATGTAAGAGTCATCATTTCAAGATTCAAGCCTGCGTTGATTGCTTTTTGTGCCGCCGCTTTTTCATCCTTTGCTATTCCGTGAGTAACAAGACTACCCACAGCAAATGCATCACTTACAATCACACCATCAAAGCCCATTTTGTCTTTAAGAGTTTCCTTTAAAAGCCATTTACTGGCTGTACAAGGCTCGCCGTTCACATCGTTAAATGCCGCCATCACACTTTTTGTACCTGCATCCACACAAGCCTGAAACGGGGGTATGACATAGTTAAGAAACTTAGCCTCACTCATATCAACGCAGTTATATTCTCTGCCTCCCTCAACAAAACCGTAGCCTGCAAAATGCTTTGCACATGCCGCGATTTTTTCGTCACTTGAAACGTCATCACCCTGAAACCCCTTTACTCTTGCATATGCAAATCTGCTTCCAAGATATGTATCCTCGCCTGCACCTTCGCAAATTCTTCCCCACGACGGATTTCTGCAAATATCCACCATAGGTGCGAAAGTGAGCTTTGTTCCGTTAAATGCAGCTTCCTTTGCGGCTGCTGCGGCAGTTTTCTCTGCAAGAGACGGCTCCCAGCTCATTGCCTCAGCCCAAGGGATAGGGAATGCAGTTCTGTAACCGTGAATAACATCAAGACAGAATAAAATCGGTATTCCGAGTCTTGATTCCTCAACTGCAATTTTTTGTATTTCGTTTTGTCTTTCGGTATCCTCAAAAGAGGGCAAGGCACCAACCTTGCCCCCTCTGATATCATCAATCTCTACATTGTACTCATCAAGAAAAACATTGTTACCACGAAGCGTAAGCTGACCTATTTTTTCCTGAATTGTCATTTTGTCAAGCAGATCTTGTATCTTTTTTTCCATGTTATCCCCCTTATTTTATGCTGTCATGATACTGCGACGGAGTCATGAATATTGCTCCTCTTTCCTTAAGAAATTCAACAATCTTTCTATATTCGCTCCAGTCGTTTGCATCCCAGAGCCCTGGATGTGCAAGAAGCTGGATATAGTCCTTATCCTGATTCGACATATATCCTTCCTTAAACAAATCAAAGCTGATATCACCAACAGCAGGCTCAACGATAACATCATTTTCCAGACAAATCATTCCTTCTGCCATTTCAAGATAACCAAAATGCATTAAAGTATCTATCTGAGGGAAGTTTTCTGAAATAACCTTTACTGTTGTCTGCGTTTTACTGTCATTCGGCGGTGCAAAGGTTCTCAGGCTTATACCATGCTTATTCATGAGATCTATAAGCTTACCAAGTGATTCTTTTTGCTGCTCGTAAGTAAATCCGCCGGAAAGAACATCATTAAACTCTTCTCTTGAATGAACATAGCCGTGACCCCATATTTCAACGTCCTCGTCATCCCGTGCCTTTTCAAGTACTTTTATTGCTCTGTTATAGTGCCAGTTATATCCCGAAACATTGGCATTAGCCTCATTTTCAGGGTCGAGAGTTATACCGATAACACCAAACGCACCTACAACCTGCTCTTCATCAAAATAAGTCATAAGCTTATCAAATTCTTCGTAGGAGTAGATTGAAAAATCGTCAAATCTTAATAAAGCAACCTGAGTCCTTCTGTCAACTGCCTTCTTAAGCGGCTTCAGATTTGAGTCAAATATAAATGCTTTGAAGCTGTCTGCCTCATTATACTCTGTCTCTGCACTCAGTTCAACAGTTCCTGAAACTCCATCATATGATTTCATTCCAACTGATACAACACGATTATCCTTATATCCTGCAACTATAATCTGTACATCTGCAGGAATCGGTGAATACATATTTGCTTTTGCTACTCCATTGTGCTCAGGGTATGTAATATCAATAACTGCATTTGAAATATAACCGCTGTCAACTACGACATAATTGCGTATAAATGCACCATTATTATCTTCTACTGTAATCACATTACCAATTTCAGATACATCTCCGCTTACAACCGCACCAAGCTCCTTACCAAGTTCTTCTGCAGTTAAATCTTCAGAAACATAAATATAGTTGACATTTTCTTTTACAAATATTCTGTCAGATGAAACAGAAACCTCAGACTCTGTCATATCACCTTCACCAACAGTAAATTCCTTTATTATTGCCGCCGTCTGTCCGCCTTCAACAGTTTCTGCAACAACCTTCAATTCATAAGTTCCACTCTCCATAATTCCGGCGTTTACTGCATATATATTTCCTACATTATCTTTGGTTTCAGCCACAAGAGCATCATTTATATAGAACTCAACATTTTTTATATCATCTTCCGATTCAACACTTGCCGATAAAATTACATCCTTACCGCTGCAAGCTGAATCTGATGTATCAATAACCTTTACATCTGAGCCTCTTGTAAATTCTATATAAAGCTGAGGCATATCAAAGAACCATACATATCCATTTGCATATCTTGGATATTCCATAATTGTGAAGCTTGTTTCGCCATCGGTTAATTTACCTGCAACATACGAGGAAATATCAAATACACTTGTATTTGCGCTGTTTACACCCGGGCAAGTCATCTGCATTGCCACAGGATCACGATAGGTTGGGGTTACAGTTCCTATATCAAAACTGCCTACTACCTTGCTTGTATTAGCTTTCGGAACCGTATTATATACATCTCCCATAACAAGGTCGTTTTCAGGGCAATCTAAGATAAATGCATATGCCTGGCCTCCGGTTTGTGTAGCCTGCGAAAGATAAGCTTTTGAAATTGTATAGCCCTTACTGATATATTCAGAAACATCATACTTACAGTAAATTGCTCTGAGTGGTTCTTTCCACATAAGAGAACTCGTATTAGCCCACGCCCAGTATCCTGCACTCTTACCCGGAGGAGTATATTTTTGAGACGTCTGCGTTTCATCACCCCAGCAGGTATATGCCCAAGCAACAGGTTCAAGAACGTCTCTGCTGTATTCGACACTTATATTTCTTGTAAGAGTTGTTGATTTTCCGTATTTATCACTTACGACTATTTTCATTTCATACTCACCGGTATTCGGTGCGCCTGTAGTGAATGTATATATATCACCGTTCTGCGTCATATTTCCTTCTTTTTTCACACCGTTAAGATAAATGTCAACACTTCCGATACCGTTCGAATCGGTAGCTTCAAGCTCTATCGCAAGAGGAGTTCTGTCACTGTAAACTGTTTTTTCATTAATAAGCTTAACTACAGGAACATCTAAGTTTATTTCGCCAAGCTTTACATAAAGAGCCGGGTAAGACAAAAGATCATATCCGGCAGTTGTCTGATAGCCTGGATATACCATAATGGTAAAGCTGTCTTCACCGATACTGATTTTCTGCTTTACATACTCTGTGATATTGGTATAGAAGTTATAATCCTCTTCAACTCCGGGATAATTGTTCTTGTTTATTATATTAGCACCCGGGCTGGAGAGCTGACGAAACGGCTTTGCTCCTGACTTCGGGAGAGAAACATTCGCATATACCTGACCGTTTTCAAGGTCATTTTCCGGAATATCATATAAGCAGAACAATCGGGTATAGCCCGGATTGTTAGTAATCTGCATATAAGTTACACTATCAATTCCTATTCCCTTTTCTGTGAACTCACTCAAATCAAATTTATAGAAAAGCGCCTTACCCGGCTGTGACGGATCCACACTCGGTCGTGCATACAAAAATCCGCCGCCATTTGTCAATGGTTTTGATGTTGTAGGAATCTGTGAACCGGTATAAACACTCGCAATCGGAGCAATAATTGCTTTACTCTGCTTGACTGTAATATTCTTTGTAATCGTTGTTGCCTTCCCATAGATATCACTCACAACAATCTGCATTTCATATTCACCGCTATTCAGTGCCGCTGCTGTAAAGGTATGAACATCTCCGTCCGAGGTCATTGTTCCTTCTTTTTTTACTCCGTTAAGATAAACGTCAATATCTCCTATTCCGTTTGAATCGGTAGCCTCAACTCGTATAACAAAAGCTTCGGAATCCTTATATGTATCTGTCTGATCAAGAAGCTTTACAGTCGGGGTATCAGGATTTGTCACACCGGGCGTTATATAAAGTGCGGGAGGTGAAAGTAAATCATAGCCTGCCGTTGTTCCGTAGCCTGCATAAATCATAAGTGTAAAGCTGCTGTTTCCTGTGCTTATTTTATCCTGCACATAATCCGTAAGATCAGCATAAAAATTATAGTCATACTCCACACCGGGATATGCTTCTTTATCAATAACTGTATTATTTCCCGGACTTGAAAGCTGAACTATCGGCTTTGCATTAGCCGCCGGGGTTGAAACGTCAGCATATTTTTGTCCGTTTTGAAGATCATTTTCAGGAACATCATATATGTAGAACAGTCGTGAATAGCCCGGATCATTCGTAACCTGCATAAACTCAGCCTTTTCTATTCCGGTACCGTTATCTGTGTACTTGCTCAGGTCAAACTTATAGAAAAGAGCCTTTCCCGGTTCACTCGGATTAATCGGTTGAGTAGCATACAAATATCCTCCTCCGTTTGAAAGAGGCTTTGTATTATCCGGGATCTGGGAGCCTGTATAAACGCTTGCCGCAGGTGAAAGAATATTACTTCTGTCAACTACCTCCGTCGTTTCTATATAAAGCACGGGTACATTGGTAAAACCGTAAACACCCCATCCCCATTCAGGATACATCATATATGTAAAATCGTTATCACCGGATTTTGTTTTTTCTTTAAGATATGTTGTGATATCTACTGCTATGTTGTAATCCTCAGAAACTCCGGTATATGTTCCTGCAACCGAGCTTATGCCACGCAAGGTGAAGGTACCTATAGCTGAGCTTGTATCCGGCTCAGGTACATCAAGATATCCTGAACCGGTTACAACATTTTCTTCACAATCATACATTTTTACTGAGCTTGAATAATCTGTTATAATACCGCTGAAAAGCATAACCGCAGTTTTAATCTCCTGGGTCGGACTTACGTAATCATTTACATCAAAATTCCAGTATGCCGCTCTTACAGGATTAAGAGGATCTGCACTGTCCTGCCCTTTTGACCAGACATCAAAGCGTGTTCCGTTATAAAGACCGGAAAAGGCTTGATCATCATCCCTTACACACGCAAACTGATTGTATTGAACATAATGCGATGTAACATCACCCGTTGTCGCAAACGCTGACGGAACGGTTGACAAAATCATAATAAAAGCAATTAGCTTCGCTATAATTTTTTTCATATCAATTCTCCTTATTTATGTAATTGTAGTATTCGTACGGTGTCATAAACACAGCACCCTGTTCCATGAGATAATCAACACATTTTTCAAATTCGTCCCAGCTTCCCGGATCTGTTCTATCCCACAAGCCCGGATGCATCTGAACACAAAGAAGAGGCTTTTCGCTGTTATTTGCATAATCTGCAAGGAACCTTTCATAATCAATACAAACACTGAACTGTGCTGCCGGAACCTGAAATTCCATTGCAACACTTTGCGACTGCTGCATATTAATCATACCTTCAGGCATTTTAATTGAGCTTGAGGCACGCATAACAACTTTAATCTCAGGAAAACTCTCAGAAAGCATATTCATTGTAAGCTGAGTTGCACGATTTCCGGGACTACCAAAGGAATGAACCTGAAGATCAAGCTCATCTGTATCAAAGTTGTTGTTAAGTACGTCATAGCCTTTACGGAAGCTTTCACGCTGCTGATCCTTATTATAGCCTACAACCGTTCCTCCCGATGTCCAGGTTTCACAAAATTCTCTGTCGCTGTGTTCATATCCGTGATGCCAGAATTCAAATCCATCTGCCAGAGCTCTGTGAATTACCTCAGTTGCACCTGCAAGTCTGTTGGCATAGTTATTTTGTGTGTTATAATTCGGATTGTCCTTATCAAGGGATGAAACTATGACACCAATACCTGCCTTAAGTCCACGGCTTGCAAGAATTTCTCTGAAGTTTTCAAACGAATAACTCATATCAAGAGAAAAGTCGTCCGCTTTCAAAACTACCACCTGTCTGTCCTTTCTTGCAGCTTTGGTTAGTGGCTTATAATTTTCATTATCAAGAAGCATAGCTTTGTAATAATATGCATTTTCATCACCTGTAGTTACGGTAAGAAGTCCTCCGTTTATATCCTCGTATCTGCTCATTGCTACTGTTACAAGCTTGTTATGGTTATCATATCCTGCAAGTATAAAGTTTGCATCTGAAATTTCACCACAAACATCAACAGTCGCCGTAGCCTCCGATTTTCCATATGCCATTTTAAACTGAATATCCGATATATCCCCGTTCTTAGCAACTGTATATGTTCTATCCGAAGTTGTTATCGTATCCCCTTTTGAAAGGACTGATGAATCTGTAAGCAGAGTGCCTGCCATATTCCTTGCTTTTATATCGTTAAATCCTGACGCGGTCTTAAAATCACTAAGAGTTGCGCCATCAGGCACTGTAAGATACAACTTATTTCTGCCTGCAAACTCCTTAAAACCACCCGTAAGCTCCATCGGTTTCCAGGCTTTGTCAATAGCTGAGTTTTCAGTTCTGTATCTGATATAGAGAACTGGCTCTTTTGTGATTTCAGCCTCAGTATCTACTGTAAACTCAACTATGTCAGATGCAGATTTTACATAATCTGTCACATCAATTGCAAGATTGTTTCCGGGTAGTACACCGTAATTATATCCATTAAGAGAATTTATGTTCTTACTGTCTGCAACGGCAAGTACTTTGCCGCCGACATCGCTTATGACTACCTCAGAAGAAGCTGATGTACTGTTCATACCTGCAGTTATATATATTTTTTCCACTTTTGACAAATCCACCGCAGAAATGTCAAAGCTTATATTCTCACCCGTAACTGACGCCGGAATATTATCATATATTCTCTTTACTTCAAAATCCGGAATTTGGGCAACCGTATATCCGCCTGTGTTGCTTACCGCAACAGCTCTTAATGAATATATTCCTGCATCTATCCCGCTTATATCAACAGAATATATTCCGTCTTCGGCATCAGAATCTGTTCCTACAAGCTCTTTATCAATGTAAAAATCAACTCTTTCAATTCCACCGACATACCCCGCCTTTGCACTTACAGTAAAATTTTGGTTCTGATATGCATCTGTCACATCTGTTATTTGGGCAACAGCTTCTCTTTCAAGGAAGAGATACAGTTGAGCATAATTTGAAAAGCACGCTCTGTCACCGGCATATCTTGAATACTCCATAAATGTGAAGCTTGTATTTCCTCCGGCTATTTTTTTATTAACATAATCGGTAATATCAACCGCCATGTTATCATCACTTCTTGCCTTTGAGAACTTCTCTCTCAGCTCTGCAGGTGTATAATATGTATTTGTTCCGTTTCCGACACTAAAGCCCAGTGCCGCTTCTTTTTCGTGCATAGGAACGGTATTGTATACATCACCGCTCTTTAAATCATTATCCGGACAGTCAGCAAGCATAACGTGTCCGTTTCCGCTCTTCTGAATAAGATACGCACTTTTAACAGAGTATCCGTTTCCTATATATTCACTCATATCAAACTTATGATAAAGAGCTCTGAGCGGTTTTTGCCAATAGTCACTGTATTTGAGATAAATGTCAACACCTGTACCATTCCCGTAGAGCCAGTAATTTCCTACATACTGATCCGCAGGCTTATACGGTTTTGAGGTCTGTGTATCATCCCCCCAGCAGGTATATGCCCATGCCTCAGGGCTGAAAACCACCTCTTCTACAGGCTTATCGGGATCATAAACCTCAGGCGTTATATACAAAACGGGAGGAGATAAAAGATCGTATCCTGCGGTTGTCTGATAACCCGGGCAAATCATAAGCGTAACACTTTTTTCTCCCTTTCTTATCTTTTCCCTGATATAGTCCGTAAGGTCGGAGGTGAAATTGTAATCATATTCCACTCCCGGATAGTATTGCTTGTCTATTATAGTATCAGAGCCGGGATTTGCTATCTGCTTCAGCGGATTTGCATCACGAGCCGGCTTTGAAACATCAGCATATTTTTGTCCGTTTTCAAGATTATTTTCGGGAATATCATAAATATAAAAAAGTCTTGAATAACCGGGGCTGTTGGTAAGCTGAAGATACTCAGCCTTCTCTATTCCGATTCCGCTGTCTGTATACTTGCTAAGGTCAAACTTATAGAAAAGAGCCTTGCCGGGCTGAGTCGCATCTACATTCGGGTACGCATACAAATATCCGCCGCCGTTTGAGAGAGGTTTTGTATTATCCGGAATCTGCGAACCTGTATATACACTTGCCACAGGCGAAAGAATATTCGATCTGTCTACAACCTCTGTTGTTTCAACATAAAGCACAGGAACATTTGTAAAGCCGTAAACACTCCATCCCCATTCCGGATACATCATAAAAGTAAAATCGTTATCCTTTTCTTTTGTTTTTCCCTTTACATAATTTGTTATGTCAACCGAAACATTGTAATCCTTTGAAACTCCGGTATATGTATCTGCTACAGAAGTTGCTCCCTGCAGTGTAAACGTACCTATTGCAGAGCTTGTATCCGGTTCAGGTACATTAAGATAATTCGAGCCGGTTACAACATTTTCTTCGCAATCATACATTCTTACCGAACTCGGATAGCTTGTTTCAATACCGCAAAAAAGCACAACGGCCGTTTTTATCTCCTGAGTTGCACTAACGTAATCGTCAAGATCAAACTTCCAATATGCAGCCCTCACGGGATTTTTCGGATCTGCACTATCCTGTCCGCTTGACCATACGTCAAACCTTGTTTTATCGTAAAGCCCGGTATAGCTTTCATCTCCTGATTTTATACATGCATACTGATCATAATGAACATAATGTGTTGTTATATCTCCCTCCGCGGCAAACGACGACGGAAAATATGATGCAACCATCAATATGGAAATTATAGCTGATATGATTCTCTTCATATTTACACTCCTTCTGTAATTTTATCATGCTTTCAATTCGATAATAACACATCCCAACCGTTTTGTAAACCGATTTCCCAAAAGTTGATAAAATTTCAACCGTATACTTCTTGACAAAAAAAATTTAATTTGATATAATTATTACAAAGAAACTAGATTATGAGGCGATATTTATGTTAGTTTTTACATCATTACTTTCAATCCTTCTTCTGTTCATCATCATCAGAAGTTATAAAGACAATGTAATGATTTCTATATGCCTTCATTATCTCGGGCTGGGACTGTTTATATTTTTTTCGCTACTCTTTCTATGCAATATATATCAGTACCCGTCACTTTTTTCAATAGACACACATTTTTTTCTCACATTTATAAAAAAACCGCTTTCGCCATACACACTGGCAAAATTAATCCTGATAAGCCATATAATAATCATGATTTCGAATTTTATACTGCTGTGCCTTATCACGAAGCGGGCTTACATAATCAAAGCACTATACATAATAATCACACTGGCGTTTTCACTGCTGAACTGGCCTTCGATGAAATTTATGCTGATGATAAAAAGCTACACTAATTCAAGCTTCTATAAAATTGTAAACACAACTTTGAATCCCGGTTCTGCAATAATTTTTCTGCTGATTGTTCTGATACCATTAGTGCTTGTTTTTATAAACTACAAAAGAACTTATATACATTATAAGAAATTTTGTCTTAACCTGTCTGCAATATCGCTCGGACTGATTGTCATTCTGGAAATAATAACATTTTTCATATTGCCGACAAGCTCGTTCTGCTCATTCAATCTGGACAGCTATTCCTTTCCGAGTAATATATACAATAGCGGTGTAAATTCCTTAGAATCACTGTCCGCAAACATGATTATTATAATGATGATTGTACTGAACATTGCACTGCTCTTATGTCTGATAACATCGTTTATAAAACCGTTCAGCTTTTTTATACATTCCAACAACGTAAACGTAAATGCATTAAAAAAGCTCAACAATAACATTGTTATGATGTTTCATACATACAAAAATGCATTCTGGGGTATTTCGGAGTTATCAAAACAGGCTTTAAACAATCCTGAATTTGCACAGGACAGCCTTGCGGCAATAAATCAGTCAAGTACGGATATGTTCAACGGAATATGTCATTCCATAAAGATGCTGTCCTTTACCCGTGATAATATAGATACAGTTGATCTCATCGCCTGCATAAAAAAAACTATAGAGGCTAACAATATCAGCGGTATAAGCTTCCGCCTTAATTCATCATATGATACCGTATATATAAAGATAAACGAAAATCATATTTTTGACATTCTACAGAATATTACTCAGAATTCAATTGATGCAATAAAGCTCAGGGGTGACGGTGACGGAAAAATAATATATGATATTTTTTGCGAACCGGGAAGCGTTGAAATAAAGATAACCGATAACGGTTGCGGAATAAAACATTCTCAGCTGAAAAATATGTTTTCCTACTTCAACTCTACAAAGCACGGAAGCAAGCATTTCGGAATAGGTCTTGTTTTTGTTAAAAAGGTTATAAATGCCTATAACGGTCGTCTGTCAATAAAAAGTAAATACGGGAAATACACCACCGTAACCATACTGTTCCCATTACAAATGAAGGAGTGATTGATTAATGGATAAAATCAGAGTAGCCGTTTGCGATGACGAAATAACTATATGTCATTATTATCAGAATATACTAAAAAATACAGAAGACATTGAGTTTATCGGATGTAGTCTCAACGTTGCAGATTGTCTAAGTCTTGTTAAACAACACTCTCCCGATATTCTGTTACTTGATCTGCAGATTGACTATCAGGATGCAGGATTCAAGGTTCTTAACGAAGTAAAAACCATCTCTCCTGAAACAAAAGTTATTATGCTGACAATGTATGATACAGAATCTAACTTTCTTAGTTCTCTTGAACAAGGTGCCGATTATTTTCTCGGTAAAACAGTAAGTGCAGAAGAAATTATAAGCACTATAAAAAAAATATACTCAACATCAAAAAAATACGACGATTCAATGACAGAACGACTTTTATCATATGGTACTGAGCTTTCACGAAAAAATGATTCTCTTGCCTATCTCATAACAGTTCTGAGTATTCTTACACGTTCGGAAATTGAGGTTCTGAGGGATCTTTGCAATGGCTTGAGTTATCGGCAGATTGCGAAAAAACGTTTTGTTACCGAAAACACAGTTCGTTCACAGATATCCCGCATTTCATACAAGCTTGGTCCGAGCGATATAAAAAAGCTTGTAAAGCTTGCAAAAGACCTTGAAATCTTCAAACTGTACCGTGATCCGAACAACTAAAAATCTAAAAAAAGAAATCCTCTGAAATGGGTGCTCACATAGTTTTTTTACAAAACAAGTAAAATTTTTATCTGACACACCTCAAGTGGTGCGAATCAAAAAGTCCACACATCAGGAATCAACCTTTTGTGTGGACTTTTTCTCTTTAATACAACAATTATATCTCGTCTATAAGAGTGGTTCCTATTCTTGTAATCAACGGCACGACTAGTGCATTTCCCATGCAAAAATATCTCATTTTTTTCGGCATACCTGTATTTGTCCAATCATCCGGAAAACCATTTAATCTTTCGCACTCGATTGGGGTCAGTGTCCTTAATCTCCCAGTATACAAGTCTTTAACAACATGGGATGTCCGTCCCACTTTGGGTTCAGATGTAAGTATCGTTCTCGATGGCATCTTCAAAGCTTCTGGAAATTTTACAGCACCTTCCGTAAAAAGATATTTACTACCATCTTTGCGTGTGCGCATCTCTCTTTTCGCCCCCTTGGAGTAAATCCACTTTGGCATATCCTCATCTTTTAAGAAAAAATGTTCATCAACCGGAACTTTTTCCAAAATCAGTTTTAACGGCATAAACGGTTCTTGTCGAGGAAATACATCAACTGAATATATCCTACCGTTCATCATTGTACCGGAATTGTATAAATGTACTTTTTGGTGTTCGGATAATACTTCTACATTTTCATACATCATTTCATCTAACCAATTGTCCGTATATGTTTTGGAATGATTAGCTATCGGAAAAGCCTGTGCAAAAATCCCTGACTGCATTATGTATTCATGCATACTTTTTAGACCATGGGTGCAATTCTTTTCAGCATATATTTTATAAATATCGGTTTCTCGGAAAAATGCAAATATAAAAGTCCTTCGTCTTCTCTGAGCTTGTCCATAGTCAGCTGCATTAATAATACGCCATTCAACAGCATATCCAAGTTCGTACAGGCAACGCAGTATTATAGAAAAATCTCTGCCATATTGTTTTGCCGGAGACCATACCAATCTATCAACATTTTCCAATAATATGTATTTCGGACGTTTTTCTCTGATGATATCATTAATCTGCCACCATAGTTTACCTTTAGTTCCTTCAATTCCCATAGAATTCTTTTTCATGATGGAATAATCTTGGCATGGAAAACCGCCAACAAGCAAATCGTGGTCCGGGATGCTATCTTTCACTTTTGAAATATCTTTACAAACATGGTTATTCTCATTTCCAAAATGCTTTGTATAGCAGTCAAAGGCATATTGCTCGTTCATTGATGGTTCCCATTGATTTGCCCATATGGTTTGAAATCTATTTGAAGCTCTTTCCAATCCTAATCGAAAACCTCCAACACCGGCAAACAATTCTACGGTATATATAGTTTCCATCTTTATCTCCCTTTTGTTTTAATAAAATCTAATCAACAAAACATTTTTATCTGCATAGTTTTCTTATTGCTTAAGTGGAAGGAAATACTTTTTCGAAAGAAATCTTTGTACCATCAAATGTATACTTTATTAATTCAAAATTTTTCCATACAGCAGGTGTAGAATCTCTATATCCATCATTATAGTTGCGTACACACATTTCCATGCAATAATTTATAAAATTATCATCAAAGTCATTGGCTACTAAAATACCTTTTACCATTGGATAATTGCCACTGGCATGATTTTTGACCACCCAATCAACGTATTTCATAAGTTGGTTAGCAACTGCTTTGTTTTCTTTTATGTATTTCGTTTCTTTTCCTCTTTTAGGCACTGGTAGCTCTAAAATACCGCGTTTAATTTCTATAACATAGTATTTATCAATTGCAAATTGAATTGGAATACCTTGTTTTATCAAATAGCTGGAAACACTATAGCCAAAAACATCCATCCACTCCATATATTCTACCGGTTTAGCTGGAGATGCAGATACTTGATGTGTAACATATTCCATCTTATCGAATACAGAGGTATCCTTGTTTAGCGTTAAAGACTCTACAACAGCTGCTTCTACAGCCATTTCTTCCTGTATGCCATTATTTTCCCATGGTTGATAATTTTTCAGCAATGATTCGATGTTAAATTTGTAGTAGTCTGCAGATTTATTCAGCACCTTCTCCGCCATTTTATGCATACTATCGTCAAAAACTGGCGGACTCCAGTCATCGGGTTCATTTTTGTCTGTGGATACATTTCTTCTATTCAATACCGAAAGCAATGCCGCAGCTTCTTCATCGTCTAATTTAATAAAAGTTCTTCCCTGAATAACACGCAGTGACTTAAATGAAGACGGGTATGATGTCAATGCTTCATCCATATCAACAGCTTTTGGATAAAACACTAGCGGTTCAAAAAAGCACACGCATCTATTTTCTGGCTTTATTTTCGAAATCAATTTTGTTGGGTTAATCTGACTCTGTAAATAACTTGTAGGTTGATTTGCACCTTTAAATCCCCAATATTTACAATCCTCTCCAATGTTTACAAGCCTTCCAACACCATATATTTTTCGTCCATAAAAAAAGAATATATAATCGTCTTCTTTCATTCCAAAATAGTCTGCAAAAGTTGCAACTTTTTGTTTTGACCACTTTTTTAACTCGTCATTAACAAAGAGATTCGTACTATATGTTCCATAACGACATAAATCATAAAGTATTTCTTTTGCACTTTTTAGAATTTTACCTTTATCATTCTTTATATCTCCTAAAACAACAAAATAACCTGCCATAATAACCTCTCCTTTATCTGTTGAAGTATGTAGCTATTGTTTATCCAAAACATTATTTCGTCATCATTCTACCATCTGGTAACGTAACACAAGGGGGTCTTGCGTTACGATTCTTATAATATTCATAATTTAACCACAATATATCTTCTATAACATAGATGTTTTATTTAGTTCTTCGATTACAGCTATACCCTTCATCCATACATATTGCGGTAACATTTTAATTCCATTTACACATTCTGTTTTATGTTTAAGCGAGGAATCTGTTCCTGAACCACGCAGAAAAACAGCGTTATCCTTGCTTTTGATAAAATTTGGAGCGGAACTTATATCACCGCTTTTATTTATTACTGCCTTTCCATCACGATATTGAACTACATCGATTAATGTTCGATTAATTATTTTTTCACGTGTGTCCTCCCATACCGGCTTTACGATATCATCTATAAATTGATTGCTAAAGACAAGTCTTTTGAACCCAAGAAATTTGTTTTCTCCTAATTTGTGTGGAATTTCAACAAACATACCAGGGGCCTTCTCTACAACTTTTGATTTTGCTTCTTCAAACATAATGCACAATAATGCATTATCTGCAAAATATGTGTACAGTTCCGAATCTTCAAAGGTAAACTCCCTGGAAATACCATCTTCTTCAATGCTCTCCTGAGTAATTTCCGGAAAATCAATCTTAAAAAGTTTCATATCTTCGGTTCGACCGCCGCTTGGTGTAACTACAATACTTTTTGCTATCAATCCAAACTTTTCAAATAATTCAATTTGATTCAGTTTTTTGGATTTGCCCCCAAACATTGCAACAACAATTTGTTCTGTTATACCTTTGTTTTCGCAAGTCCTCGAATAAGGAATCCCAAACTCTTGTGCTAACGATTCTATTGTTCTGCCTTTATAACGTGTTGTCAATTCTTGACACTTTGCATCAATATCAGAAACAGTAGTATACCTACCTGGGAGTTGCTCTAAACTATATCCGAAATGATTGGCTATAATTGCAGAAACCGTAGGTTTCTTTAATCTAAATCGTGGTGGAAACTTTGGTGCTAAATCGATAAAGCTAAGAACACGTCTTAACTGCCCATGAATATCAATATACTTTTGTTTGACCTGTGCTTTCCACTCAGCATCTTTAGGTCCGGGAAAACTATCAGTTACAGACTTACACAAATTACGAACATGCTCCCAATCGTTCCTTAATACAATGACATCATCTTCTGAAAATTCATGAAATTCATATCCAACCACAGGAAAATTCTCATATTCTCCTGCAGAAACAGCGTTTTTAGACGCATAATGGTAATATACAATAAGCAAGTGTTCAAGCTTTTCCCAAAAGTGAGAATTAAAAAAATTTTGTTCGGCTATATCGTAAACACCAACTGCTGTTATTGACATAGGTTCCTTTGCAACATAATGAGTCGATGGTTTGTTATCGATAACCATACCTGTCGTTTTAAGTTCGGTTTTGATTTTATTATTTCCATCGATAACAATTAAATCAGGAGCCTGGTCTGAATCAGGATTATACCCTAAAATGCATTGCTCAACTATTGTACCGGCAATGCCTTTTTGTCTCTCAAATTGTTTTACATGTTCAAAAATGTCTTTGTTATCTATTTCGCCAAGTGTTTTTGCTAGTGCACTTTCCAAACGCACAATCAAATCTTCCTTTTCGTAAATGTGTTCTGCCACACAAATACCTCCCCTTCGAAAAAAAGTCAATATTATCACCAAAGGACCCTGTACATTAAGTACAAGACCCTAGGGATTGGTTTTTGAACTATTTTATGCTATTTTTCTTGTTCGATAATAGTATCAAGAACTTTTCCCATCCTGGTTATCATAGGCACTACCAAGGCATTACCCATACAAAAATATCTCATTCTATCCGGCATACCTGTATTTGTCCATTCATCATCAAATCCTTGAAGTCGTTCTGTTTCTATTGGTGTAAGTATACGAAGCCTTCCTGTTCCCGGGTCTGTTACTACATGGGTTGAGCGATTAAGCGTTGATTCACTTGTCAACATAGTTCGTCCCGGTCTATCCCATGGGTCAGGAAAGGCAATCGGTCCCTCTGAAAAAATATATTCATGACCATTAGCAGATTTTCGAGGGATTTTTTTTGCCCCTTTAAGATATGTCCATTTTGGCATTTTTTCGGTAGTAATGTAGTATTTTTCATCGACATTCTGCTCAAGTATTTGTCCTAAAGTAATCGGAGGTTCTTCAAGTTCTTTAACTTTCGTTGTATATATTTGCCCCTTATGCATATATCCTGCATTTTCAAAAGAAAATTGAAAATTATCACTCACATCAACAATGCTATTGTCGAGAGTTGTTGTGGTTATTTTTTCACTTTCATTTATAGGAAAGGCTTTCACCATAAAACCATTATTATTTATAATATTTTCCGGTGCCTCTTTAGAATATTTTTTACCATATACTGTATCGTTTTTGTAGGCAAAAATAAATATTCTTCTTCTTCGTTGAGCTGCCCCATATAATGCTGCATTAACAACTCTCCATTCAGCACTATAACCCAGCTCCGAAAGGCAAGCTAAGATAACACCAAAATCACGTCCTCTTTGTTTTGCGGGAGATTTAAGCAACCTATCAACATTTTCCAACAGACAAAAAGGAGCTTTTTTTGCAATAAGAGTATCTCTTATTTGCCACCATAACACACCTTTTTTTCCTTCTATACCTCTTGATGAAGCCAATGAATGAGCAACGCTGTAATCTTGACAGGGAAATCCCCCCACCAAAAGCGTATGGTCAGGAATCATTTTCTTCTGTACTGTACTGATATCTTCATCAGTGTGATTTTCTCCATTAATGTCAAGACTGTCTCCAAAATGTTGTATGTAACAATCATGAGCCCACTGTGTTCTTGCTCCTGGTTCCCATTGAGAAAACCAAGTAGTTTTCCAACCTGTTTCAAGTCGGTCAAATCCCACACGAAATCCACCGACTCCTGCGAATAATTCGCATATAGTCTTTTGCATAAAGCCCTCCTCTGACCGTCATAGCGGTCCTCTCGCTTATTTTTTGTAGACCTTAAAAATTATTAGCACCGACAGACACCGGATCGTTGGTCTACTGTATAAATTTTATGCGTTTTTAGATTCCGAAGAAAATTCCAAAATATTATCAACATTACAATTCTATGTTTAGCAAATATTTTCTCCTGTTTCCATCAACATGTTATTGTTCCGTTTCAATCGGGTGATGATATTTGCATTAAAACCACATTGCTGTTATAGTTGTGTATTTGTCATATTTCTTTTAATTAATAAATGAACTGCTTTTTACATGTTACAGCCATTTCATCATTTCCGCATCAAAATTTATTTTATTATATCACGAATTTGCAAAAAATTCAATATAAATTAAAAAATATTTATTTACCACCGAATAAATTAATACACTTCAACCGTTAATACATTAAAACTTATTATTTCAAAACTATACTATCATATGTGATTTTCAAACAACACCTACAAACGGCTTGGCCGATGATGTTTCGATTGTTCCGATTATTTCCGGGATTACAAATCCCTGAAACGCACCTCTAATGCGGATTTCTTTTTTTGTTGACAGAAATTCAGCATATTTTTCTCGAAACCATCTTTAAATCAAGCGATTTTTAATGTATAATAAAAACAGAAAAAAATTTAGGAGGATATATAATGAACACAAAAAAAATATCGGCTGTTTTTATTATGCTGTCTCTTCTTTTGCAGATGCTTGTTTTATCTGTTTCAGCAAACGATGTACAGCAAAAACAAAACGGACTTTCTAATTCATTATGGAAACTGAAAAACGGAGATACATTTACGGTAGGTTATCTCGGAGGCTCAATAACACAGGGTGTCGGGCATACAAAATCAAACGGATATGCCAATCTTTCCTTTAACGCGTTAAAAGAAAAATATGCAAGAGAAGGTCTTACCTTCAAAAAACTTCAGAAGGGCATCAGCGGAACAGGCTCAAACTACGGTGCATACCGCATCGATGCAGAATTCAGCCTTCAGGATCCGTCAAAGGTTCCCGATCTTGCTTTTATAGAATTCAGCATAAATGATAATCACCAGGGATTTTCTGCGGCAAATTCACGCAAATATATGGAAACAATCGCAAGAAAACTATATAAAGCAAACCCGAACATGGACGTTGTTTTCCTGTACACAACGCAGATTTCACGTCTTGATAACATTGATACATGGATTACTGCTCATAAAGCGGTCGCCGACAGATACGGTATTACCCAAATCAATGTCGGAAAAGCACTTATAGACCATATAAGAGCTCATGAAGATTATGTAAGTGATGAGGTCACCTTCGCCGGAAGCGAGACCAACAAAAATTACAGTGAGCTGTGGCTTACCTATATGAGTGACTATGTTCATCCTTCTGATAACGGATATCAGGTTTATTCTGATGCAATAATGGATGTTCTTGATGAGGAATGGTCAAAGGAGGTTCCCGACGCACAGACACCTATGGTTCTTTCAGAATCGGCGTACGGTTCGGTTGATGATGCATATCTTGCAGGTATCCCGAATACATATTTTCCTGTCGGCAACCAGATACCCGCCACAAACCAGACCTATGAAATAAGCTACATAGATAACACAAGCACAATTGCACTCTGGCAGACAAATACAAAACGACTTGATATTAAGGGTGCTGAGCAGGTTATAGGCTTTAAATTCACAGGAACAGGACTCAGTTTCAGATACCGTGCAAACCTTTATAATTACGGAAGTCTGAAATTCAATATAGACGGTAAGGTTTATATGCTCCCTGCGGTATCTTCAAGAGACTGGTTTGTAAAAGTTACCGATAATCTCCCCTACGGTGAGCACACAGTAACAATCCTTTCCGATGAAACAACAAAAGGTCCTAATAATGCCCTTTATATTTACGGATTCGGAATTATCGGTGATCCTGACCACAAAGGAATTACTCTCATTGATGCCGGCAGTTCACTCAATCCACTCTCAGCAACCCTGAGTGCAGATAAAGAAAAAATATTTGAAGAAGAAGAGCTTACAGTAACTGCTTCTGTTGATTGCAAAAATCCGATTATGGATGTAAGCTTCTATGTAAACGATGTATTACACAAAGGCACCGTAACACATGATTCAACAGGCTACTCAACTAAAATGAGCGATCTCGTTGTCGGAAAAAATGTTATCAAGGCTGTAGTCAGAGACAGCTTCAACAAAGTAGAAACAAACACAGTAGAAGTAACCTCTGTTACTAAAAACAGCGTTATCGTCCCCAGTGTTCTCATTGTGGCAGGTACTGCAGTTTCTTCGACAAACTATACCGGTGAAAGAATTGATATTTCAGGTGCAGGTTACAACAAACCTCTGCCTCCGAAAAGAGGCTTATTCATGAGAGTTGATATGCCGCAAATCCCTGAAGGCTATGACATAAAAAAAGTTACGATGCTTTCATCAATCTTCTTTGACGGTCAATTCTCAAACGGACAATCCGGCAGAAATCTATATTTCTATCCTCTGGCTGAAAACATAGAATCAGATTACAAATACAAAGCCGATACAGTAGCTTACCCAACAAAAAACCTTGCAACACTTCTTACGACAGAATCCGTTGCAACAGCAAATGCACCGGTTAAATACACCGGCGGAGAAAACTACTCGCAATACGCAACAACCGGCAATTCAAAATATAACTATAACCTATATACCGATGTTACAAAGTTCTTTAAAAATACAATTTATAACGGTGAAAAAAATGCAGTTACAAAAAGCTTTGCGGCAAGCTATGCATGGGACAACGGTATTACCTTCAGAGCCGCAACTGCGACGGAGATTGCAAACCCGATTGTATTCTTGCTTGAGCTTGAAGAACTTCTCGATGCCAAATTCGTAAACGACAGCAATATAACTGCTGAGGAAGCTTTTAATCTTGAACTCAAGGTGAACAAGGACAATATCTCCGGAGTAAGCTTCAATGTAAATGGCTCAGATTATATTGCAGAAAAAGCAGCAAACGGCAACTGGACAGCAAGAATCGAAGGTCTCCCAAGAGGAACCTACACAGCAACCGCAACAGTTACTGATGCAGACGGAACTACTCTTACAAAAACACAGGAAATAACAGCAAAGACAGTAATCAACAAGACCTGCGTAATAGCTCCGGAGGTATTGATTTTAGCCGGTACTGACATTGAATCCAATGACGGTACATACTCAAGAATGGACATTGCAGGAGCAGGCTATAACAAACCTCTTCCGCCGAAAAGAGGCTTATTTATGAAGGTTAATATGCCGGAAATTGACGAAAATTACGAGATTGAAAAGGTTACAATGCTTTCATCAATCTTCTTTGACAGTCATTTCTCAAGCGGTCAGTCAGGCAAGAACCTGTTTTTCTATCCTCTTTCTGAAAATATAGATTCTACTTACAAATATAAAGCTGACACAGCGAATAACCCTGATAAAAACCTTGCAACTCTTCTTACGACAGAATCCGTTTCGACAGCTAATGCACCGGTCAAATACACCGGTGGTGAAAATTATTCTGACTACGCAACAACAGGCAATTCGAAATACAACTATAATCTGTATACCGATGTTACAAAGTTCTTTAAAAACACAATTTACAATGGAGAAAAAAATGAAGTAACAAAGAGTTTTGCGGCAAGCTACGCATGGGACAACGGTATTACCTTCAGAGCTTCATCCGCATCGGAAATTAAGCAACCGATTGTATTCCTGGTTGAGGTAAGTCAGCTTATAAAATCAGAATTTGTTTCGGATAATTTTGCACACACAAACGAAGGATTTGGCATCGCAGTCAATGTTGACAGCGATAACATCTCAGATGTTACCTTCGACATAAACGGTAAAAGCTATACTGCAGAGCTTAATGCAAACGGCGAATGGGCAACATTTATTGAAGCCGGGCTACCTGACGGCAGCTATGAAATAACTGCAGCAATTACCGATAATAACGGCAAAAAAGCAACTGCAAAGCAAGACTTTTATGTAACACCAAGCTATAAATTCATAAATCCGTCTTACTGCGTAAAGTTACAAGCAAGTGACGGAAAAATGTGGAGTGTCGGCAATGCCAACAATTATAATCTCAAATATCAGGATGGTGAATACAAGGAAACACTGTACAGTGCTGTAAATATAAGCTCCCTTACAAATGCAGATATTATTGACACGGTATATCTTGCAACCTCAACAGCCGGCAGTTCACAGCTCGGTGGTTCAAACAGCTGGACACAATTCAGATTCGATGCCTGCTCCGAAGTAAGTGCTTCTACACTCCCGGGCGGAAAAGCTCCCGAAGCTCTGCCTAAGCTTGGAGAAAAAATAGCTGAGGATGTATTTACAACATACAGTCTCAAATCAGGAATGCCTGATTATAAGCTCTTTGAAGACAACATAGCTGTATCTTCAAATACAACTGCAAACTATATGAAAATCAATGTAACAGACTATGTCAAGACTCTGATAAAATCAGGAGACAAAATGATGTATTTCAGAACTGCTGTATCTCCTATGTCAGATCAGTCATACAGCTTTGCACTCAACAACACAAATGTGAAGCTGTTAGTCAAATATAAATCACCGTCTGTAATTGATAATCATAACGGTACTACAAGCTATGTTATTACACCTGCAGACTACAATGCTGAATCTGTACACGTAATAACTGCCACATATGCAAACGATGCTCTTGAATCTGTCACAGATAACAAAACTATTACTGACAGAACACTGTTTACATTCACAAACGGTGAACCTGCCAAAATCTTTATCTGGGAAAATCTCGGAACCATGAAACCGCTTGATGAAGCGATAATTGTACAATAATTATGCATCACGTTTTACAGGAGAAACAAAATATGAATCATATCACTTTTTTACAAAAAGGTATTATAAGAATCAGCGCAAGAGATAATATGCCGCAAAGCTATCTCGAAAAATACGGAATCCTGACAATACCGGAATCTTCCGATGATACACCTGATGTAACTGTTAAAGACAATTCCATAACATTACCTAACGGAAAAACCATAGAATTTTTCACACGGGAAGATACAAAGCTTTGGGAAGACGAAGTCGGTTATATGCACCGAAAGTTCAGAAATGCAATCCCAATAAGCCGTATTCAGGGCAGACCGGACGAGGTTTTCCCGCCGGAATGCAGTGAGCTTGAAGGTCGTAACTCCGAAAAAAAATTCGGTATAAGCTTTAAAATATCTCAGGACGAAAAATTCTACGGTCTCGGAGAAGCTTCATCCGACACTATACAGCTGAGAGGAAATTCGTATCAGAACTGGGCAGTCTACAAGCAAAACGAAATATCTATCCCTCTCGTTTACAGCAACAAAAACTGGGGTGTTTTTATCGCAGCAGAAGACAGACATTTCGTGGATATAGACGACAACATAAAAGATTCTCTCACAATTCTCGGTAACCTCGATGAGCTTGATGTATTTCTGTTATATGGAGACAGTATGAAAGATATAATCAGGCTTTATACTGACCTGACCGGAAAAAGTATGTTGCTTCCCAAATGGGGGTACGGACTTACATATATAGCACAGATACATCAGAATCAGTTTGAGATATTAGATGATATGATGCGTTTTCGCAAAAGTCATATTCCGTGTGATAACGTTAGTCTGGAGCCGGGCTGGATGACTAAATTCTATGATTATTCTTTTGATAAAAAATGGGATTTGAAAAAGTTCCATATAGAAGAATGGATGCACTCAAGAGACTGTAAATACAGCTTTTTATCCGTAATGCGCCGATTCGGATTCCATGTTGCATTATGGATGTGCATGGACTATGACCTATGCGACCACGAGGAAGGTCTTACAGGCGGCGAGAGCAAGCTTGTTTCATGGTATGAACACGTGAAACAGTTTGTTGACGATGGCGTTGACGGCTTTAAAATAGACCCTGCGGATATGCTGATGCGAATAAACCCGAACAAGATATATACAAACGGAGAAAGCGAACTCAAAATGCATAACATATCTCAGGTGCTTGCAATGAAGCAAATGCATCAGGGATTTGCGGAGCAGATGAACATCCGCCCGTTTATACACTATTGTGGAGGCTATACCGGTCAACAACGCTGGGGTGCTGCAACGACCGGAGATAACGACGGTCTGCTCGGTAGTATGATATGGCTTGAAAATCTTGCTTTGTCGGGATTTATGAACTCTACGGTTGATATGGACGTATACTCTCCCGAAGCAATACACTTTGCAATGCTTGCACCATGGGCACATCACAATGCGTGGATGGGCTGTTCTCAGCCATGGTATACCGGAGAGGATAACGAACGTGTATATACATACTATGCAAGGCTAAGATACAAGCTTCTGCCGTATATATATTCTCTGGCGATAGAAGGTCACGAGGATTCTGTTCCCATTATACGACCTATGATGCTTGAATTTCAAAATGATGAGAAGTGTCTTGAGCTTTCACGGCAGTATATGATCGGACAATGGATTCTTATTTCAGCCTTTACAGATACAGTTTATCTTCCTGCCGGAGAATGGATTGATTTCTGGACAGGTACTGAATATAACGGACAGACAACACTCGAAAATTATACTCCGCCCAAAGACAGAGGCGGTGCATTCTTTATAAAAAAAGGTGCAATTATCCCCCACTGGAAGGACCGCGATTACACCACTCAATACACCGACGAGGAAATAGAGCTTCATTTCTATCCACACGAAAAATCCGAATATATTTTCAGAGAAGATGACGGCATTAGTCTTGATTATCTCAATACAAATTCATGTCACACAAAAATCACCTGTGATGCCACAGGCAAAACAGTTAAAATACATATCGGAAACAGAGCAGGAGATTATAACGGGAAACCTTCAAAAAGAATATGGAAAATATTCATACATAATACAGATAAAAAAGCCGAAATTGAATGTAGTGAACAAGTTGAACTATGTGAAATATAAAAAAACTACTATATTCAAAATTTGGCTCTCAACACAAAAAAGTTGGACGTTCGATGAACGCCCAACTTTTTTTGATAGATATTTAGTTATCAGTTCCTGTTATTACAGGTTTTGACAACGGTTTCATACCGGAAACGCTGTCCCAGATATAAAGAATTGCTTTTTCATCATTATCATATCTGAAAAGCTTTCTGCCGGTTACATTTTCTGTAATCTGTGTGCTTAAAAGCTTACCGCTTTCGTCTTTAATCGCTTCAATAACACTCAGCGACTCTACATTATAATCTGCAGGATTAATAACATAGCTTGTTGTTCCGTCATAATTGTCAATTACAGCTGAATCCTTATACTTCACATAAAGTCTGACTGTTGTGTTATTAACTGATAAAGCATAATTTCCTCCTGATGAATTAACAACCGATGTTCTGAAATAGAGCTTTTCAGTTCCATTGTTAATTCTATTTTTTATATAATCAGTTACATCAAACTTAATATAATTAGGGTCATTATTTTTTGTCGGCACATTTGCGGAAATTGTAGCATAGTCAACATCCCCGGGTTCAACAGAAACATCAGTATATACACCGCTTGTAATTTCTTCACCCGTTGTTGGGAATGTTGTCAGTTCAGATCCGCTCGGATACAGTGTACTGCTTACCTCTCCACACTCATTAAACACAAATTTTGTATATTGATTGTCACCTGTTCCTGTTGCTGTAGATGTTACAAAATATATCTTATCTATAGCATCGGTATTTTTAAGTGAGCTCAGATTAATTGCTGAATAAAGAGCATCCTTTGTTCCGCCATTGTAACGAAGATCGTAATTCTCAGCATGATTTGAGAACTTCCACCATTTATTGTTTGACGATTGATATTTTACCACATACGAGCCTGTCATAAACTTATATGAATTATGAACAGTAAAACTCTGTGTTTTTTCTGTTGTTGCATTGTAGCCGTCAGTTACCTTTGCTGTAATTGTGTAATCACCTTTTGCAAGACCGTTTTCCACATATGCTGACCAGTCACCGTTTTCATTTACAGTACCTTCATATTCAACGCCGTTTACATCGAACACAACGCTCTTGACATTGTCTGTATTTACTTTTATTGCAACACCAAAGCCTTCGTTTTCGTAAGCATAGCAGTTACTTGTAAACTCTGCATCAAGCTTCTCTCCGATTTCAAGATAGAACACAACAGGATTAGTCATATTCTTACCTCTGAACGCAAGGTCCTGATTTGAAATTGCCATAAGGCTCTGTGTTACTGCCTTTTTGCTGTCACCATAAAGTGAATTGATGTATTTAAGGACATTAAGGTTCAGATTATAATTATAACTGTCAACTACATTTTCCGTATAGTTTGAATTTGCATAAGATACCGCACCCTTTAAAGCCCATGCGTTCTCTCCGCCCGGAACGAGCAATGCAAGATTCTTTTCTGTATACGTTTGTGTGTCGGTATAATATTTGTAATCAGATTCAATGTCTCCGGTAAGGTTATAAATAAACGTGCTTCCCTTCTGACCGGTTTTGTTTGTGTTAAGATGAGAATCATAATATAATGAGCCGAGCATTCTCGCCTTCTTTACTTCATAATTTTCAGGAAGTTCAGGAAGGTTCAGCTTCATGAATATACCATACTGAACATTGAGATTCGGATTATTATAATTTCCACCTCTCATCAGTGCCGCACCGATTTTATAATTATATGAAGGAGTTGCATCCTTGTACGCACCGGCATTTATGAGCACCTCAGGAACAATTGCAACATACGGTTTTCTTGAAAATACCTTTACTGTTTCTCTTGCCTTATTATTGTATTCGTCAGTTACAACTGCTTTAATATAATGGTATCCGAATTCAAGACCGCTGATTTGTGCTGTATATACCTGCCCATTCTTCTCAACCTCACCGGAATACTGTATATCATCAATATAGAATGTAACATCCTTTACAGCATTCGGTGTTGTAACAGTTGCCTCTACCTCTACTGTTTCACCTTCTGCAACCTCAGTTTTATCAGCAGTTACGCTGATTTGAGGAAGAACTGCTGAAACAGGTTCTCCGAGTATTGCAACATCAGATATAATTGCATTATGATCTGATACAAAATATGAATTACCATCATAGGAAACTCTCTTTTCGAGGTCAACCTCACAACCTAAGCTTGCAAGAGTATCGCCTGTGATATAGCAATGGTCAAACTTGTTATTCAACGCATTAGCAGTATCACTTAAGGTAGGTACACACTCACGGTTAACATCAGTATTTTTTAAATATGAACCAAGCTCAACAAATGCTCTTGAGTTCGGTATTGTATTCAAATCGCCCATCAGAATAGCCGGTGCGTCGTTACAGATATCAATTCCGGTATACAATGGCTCTTCTGCCTTTAGCATATCTATAATAAACTGTGCTGACTTTGTCTCTTCTGCATAGTTCACACCGAATTGAGTGTTTAGTACATAGAAATATGAGCCGGTGTTAGTTACTCTGAGCTTAACCCATGTACACGGACGGACTTCATCCGCATCTCCCCATGTGTTATATCCCTTTTCTGTCGGATTATCACGCAACCAGAATATTCCTGTATCCAGCAAGGAATATTTATCCTTTTTCCAGAGAATAGGTGTTGTCTCATTTGTTGAAGCATTATAAGGACGGTAGTTATAGACATGATCATATCCATTTTCATTTGCCCAGTTAAGCTGGATTTGTGACCATTCCGTTCCTGATTCCTGATAACCCATAATATCAGGCTGTGCCGCTTCAATTTCAGCAACAAAGCCTGAACTTCTCTGCTCAGCTGTCAATGTTGCATCACTTTGCAGATTGTGCTGAAGAACTCTTATTTTGTTTCCTTCATCATAGTATGGAACCTCGTCTGACGGCTTCTGATATACATAATTCTGAGCAGCCTCAGGTGTATCGAAAAATGCTACATACTGAATTCCAATTTTTGTACCTGCCGGAACACGGTATCCGCTATCAACAATCGGATTAATCTGAATTGCATTCATTTTTGTTTTATTTGTAACCTTTGAATAGCCGCCTGTTTTGCCTTCAGTATAGCTTGTAATATCTATTATCTGTTTTGAAAGTGTTTCCGGATAATCAAAACCTTTTGACCACAAAACATTTCCGTCATCAAGACTGATTCTTGTATCTGATAATTCAGTACCATCTGCATCCGCCGGATTAGTATAATACATACCTATTGCCATATACGGGGCTTTTTTTACAAGCTGTTCATGCTTGGGGTAAACAAGGAAATATGCATCTGAGGCACCATCTCCCGTATATGTCGGATTTATAAGTTCAATTGATGTAACGCCTGTTTCGCTGTCGTATTCGTACTTATTTGCCTTTGTATCTGTCAGATAACCAGTCTTATCCGGATCGTATTCATATGTTCCGTTATCAATGCTTGTTTTTCCGTGATACTCAAAGGTTATTCCTACTTCATTTCCCGGAATAAGCACTCTCGGCTTTCCTACAATTGATTGTGCATCAATATCAACCGTTGTTATACCGTTTCTTTCAGGATCGCCTAATATACCAAATCCTTGCAAAACAATTGCTTTACCGGTTTTATTTGTTTCATTCGTACTGTAAACCGTTACAGTATGCTCTCCATATTCAAGACCTGATGCAATTTCAAATATTCCGCTTACAGGATAGCTTGAAACATAATATGCTTCACCATCTATGTAGAAATTAATTCTTCCTGCATCTGTATCCAGCTCAGGACTGATTCTTGACATAAGACCCGTACCTGTAAACTTAAAGCTGTAATCCTGATTAGCGCCTGTAATCTTGAGGTGTTTACTACCGTTCTTCCAGTATTCAGCTATATTTGAACCACTCTGCGAAACTGCCGGTATTTGATTTTCACCCGGTGTATAATCCTTTATACCTGCCATATAAAGTTCTTCAGCCCCGCCAAACGCTGCTTCTGACAGCACCATAGATGTCTGACTCTCAGGAACAGATTTCGCCCATTCCTCATTGAGCATCTTCATTATAGACGCACTGTAAACTTCATATCCTGCATCCAGCGGATGTACAGAATCGTAAACATATTTTGCCCACAAATCGTTAAAGGTTACATCTTCGCTTACTTCGCTTCTTATCTTTGCTACAAGATCTGCACCAACATTAAGATAAGGAATACCGTATTTTTCCGCAACCTCTTTATGTGCAAGTATTGATGATGTTTCTTTTCCACGATCTGCGTTATCCGTTGTAAACAAAATTACAATATCCATTTCCGGATTGGACTTATACAGCTTTCTTACTATTGTCTCCATATACTTTTTTGACTGAGCACTTGTAAGTTGGTGGTATTTATCATTCACACCAAACTCCACGAATGTAAGATCAGGAACTTTTGCAGGATTTATAAGATACAAATCCTCATCAGCTCTGAAAGAACCATAATCTGTACCTGTTCCTCCAACAGCAGATTGATATTTTGTAAATTTCAGTCCGGTTCTCGCATATTGGTTTTTGATAGCATTAAAAGAAATATTTGCATATCCTCCCGTCTGCTGAGATCCAAATCCTGCGGTTATCGATCCACCAAGGTATCCTACAGTAAATGTTGAACCATTCTTAAGCTGCCACAAAGAATTCGCCAGTCCGTTCTGTTTTTGTTGCACATCTTCTGCACTAACACTTATACATAACATTTGTGCAAAAATCGCAACAGCTGCCAAAAAAGAAATTATTTTTTTCATTTCATTCCCTCTCTTCCTTTTTTTATACACAGTCAATACTGACTGTAATATTTAATTATATACACTGTCCGTGTTTCTCATTGAAGCCTTATCGCTTCACAAACCGGCTTCATTCCTGATATACTTTCCCATATATAGAGCTTTTTCTCACTATCGGGTAATGCCGAATTTTTATACCTGACAAAAAGATTAACCCATGCATTATTTATTGCAAAATTGTAATCCTGTCCGTTTATTGGCATAAGAGAAAGTCTGAAAAACATATTTTTTTCACTATTCTCCACTTTTTTTCTGACATAATCCGTAACATCAAAACTCATATAATTCGGCTTCGACTCAGGATTTGAAAAAACATTCAGGTCAATTATGTTATAGAAATTATCGTACTTATTTACATCAGAGTCAGTAAAAACATCCTCTACTATTACATCGCCCGGTACAGGAAGCTCTGACGGTTGTAACCCACCGGGAAGTGTAGCAGCACTTACCTCTGTACATTCCTCGATACGGAAATTCGTCCAGCTGTTATTTCCGAAACCGATTCCTGCAACCGTTGATGTCACAAGATAAGCACATTCAATTTCACGTTCCCTGTCCAGACTCTCTAAGGATATTGACGAATACAGCGAATCCATCACTGCATTATCCGTATACAAAAGATTATAGTTTGCGCCCTGATCGACCTCCCAGATTTTACCGTCCGAAGATTGATATTTCACGCAATAATCAGGATTTATCACATCAGTATCCGGATAAAACACAGTGAACTTCTCAAATGGTAATGCAGTTTTTCCGATTACGGATGCATTTTTCAGTCTGCCATCATTATACTGAGCAATTACTGCATTAAAATCTGCGATATCATATGATGTATTTGTTACAATTACAGCACCGTCATCTGATACAGAAAATTTATTTCCGGTAAATTCTTTATATTCATAAACGAAAGTCCCGGATGATGTTCCTATAAAAACTCTTGGCAGTCTGGGATGAAAAGCCATCCCCCATACATCACAGCTTCCTGTGAGTCCCGAAACTCCATACCAGGTTTCTCCGCCATCATACGTTTCATATATTCCTTTAACCGGTCTTTTTTCAGCTGCATTCGTTCCGCCTGCAACCAGATGCAAAGGATTATGCGGGTCCTGTGCAATCGCCCAGCATATAAACCCACAGTCAACCTTCTCTATTGTGTCTGCGGTTACAACTCTGTATCCTGACTCATAATCACATATATATAGCTTATTCTTATCAACGGAATCTGCAACAATTTTTATATTTCCGCCGCCTATTCCGCCGAGGCTTTCTCCCCAAGTCATGCCACCGTCTGAGGATTTATAAAATTCTCCTTTTTTAACTCCCCACACGATGTTCCCGTCAACCGGAGAAACTGCTCTTATTTCATATCCGCAATCTGTCCATGTTTTTCCGTTATCACGGCTTATATACCTTCCGGCATAAATAACATCGTGGTTCTGCATATTAAACGCTATTTCATGGCATTCTCCTACGGTACTGTCATGAACAGTAAAGCTTTTTCCACCGTCATTTGTTTCCTTTATAACAGTTTCCTCACCGTTACCTATCGAAAACAAAACTCTTTTTGTATCCTTCGGGTCTATTGCAACAGCCTGCGATGTTTTAAATTTGTTATACCTTATTCCACCGCTGTCACGCCCTGCATAATACATAAGCGGATATTGCTCACCTGAGTTTGTATATTCACTTTTTGCAATGCCTGTATCTATAAAGGAAAAATAATATTCATAGTCGTTATCGGGACTGAAAGCAAAATCAACGGCTCTCATTCCCGAATAACCGCCTGAAGATGCAATAAAGCTCGCCCCTCTGTCGGTTGATTTAACGATTTCAAAAGCCGATGCGGCATATACAATATCAGGATTCGCAGGTGATATTGCAAATACATTCTGATACCACCCTTCCTCTCCGTTATAATGCAGTGAGGTATCTGTTGCAGAAACAATTCTTGTGTTTCCACCATCGGTAGAAAATCTCAGTTTTTCAAGGTTACCGCCTACATAGAGTGCACAAATGCCGTCCTTGTCAGATGCACCAAACTGTACTCTGACAAGGTTTCTTTCCCATCGTTTACTAAGTGAAGGCAATACATCCCATCTTTCACCACCGTTATATGAACTCACACAGTACTCCGAGGTAATAAAAACAATATTTTTCTCATCAATCGGATTTAGGGCTATATCAAGTACATCTTCATCGGGAATTATACTTTTGTAATCCGTATCCGGCAAAACTACAGATAAATCAAGCTTTGTAAAGCTTTTACCTGCATCAGTACTTTTCAGTATCCCATCGCCGTCTGTAAGAACATACATTGTATCCTTGCACAGTTCAAGTCCTTTTACTGTATATTCCTCAAGCCCGAGAGTTTCCCATTTTTCTCCCTTATCCTCTGAATATATTATACCGCCATTATAAAGCGAAATATATACAGCAGAATAACTCTTTCCGATTGATTTAAATGAAATAATATTATTTTTCGACTGTGCTTCATCAACCTTTATGTTATCAAGCACGCACCGCCACGTATTGCCGTAGTTTTCCGATACATAAATACGGCAGGCAAGATTTCCTTTATATGAATAACCCGGATAACCAACAGCATAAAGAAAACCTTCACACTCCGGGTCATACTCAACATCAAGAACTCCAAAGGAGTCAAAGCCGAAGCTTGTATTCTCCCACACAGTACCACCGTCAACAGTTGTCCATATTCCCGATGTATCCGTTCCGAACACTGCTCTTTTTTCGTTGAAAGGGTCTGCACTTATGCTTTTTATTTTTTGCCATCCCTCTCCGCCCTTGTATCCGCGTCCGTATTGCTCCGGGGAAGTCATATGATACTTTTTCATCCACGGAGTAATCTGTTTCGTTGTAAACGAATCTATATCCCCGTATTCTCCTGCATACACTTCAAACGATAGTGTACTGAAAAAAAATGCAAGAATGAATAACAATAATCTATATCTCTTTTTCATGTATTACTCCAGAATCAATATTTCATCTCTCATAGCTTTCATCGAAACAACATTATTCCAGATATATAAATATGCCTTGCATCCGTCATAGTCTGCCTGTGGTAACGTTACAGATACCTCAGCATTGATCTTATCTCCCACGACTGACGGATACTTGTTTATGCCACGAGCTACAAGCTTGCCTTTTTCATTGTAAACACCTATAAGAAGCGTTATATCACTTGCATCAGACATACAATTTGCAACATCTGCTGTAACCTTTACCTCGCTTCCCGATGTCAGTTCTCCGCTTACTCTCACATTTGTGACAAATGCGGCATCGGCAACAATCATTTTCTCATCCGTATATTTAACAACATCACCATCAAGCCCTTCAAGAGTAACTGTATGCTTTCCTTCTGTTATATATCCGGCAGGTATTTCAACAATATTTTCATATACACCGTCAACAACATATTCGCTGATTACTACATCATCAAGCTTTACTTTTATGTTCTGAGCATCTTTGAAATGGGTTGCCGCAGTAAATATATAGCTTTCACCTGCCGCTATAACCGTTTCGCCTTCAATTCCGATATGAGTAAATGTAGCACCGTCAAATACAGGTGCTCCTATAAGCTCATATTTTTCAATAACCGGACTTCCTGCGACAGTTGATGCCTTCCATGTACATATATCAACAGGCTCAACACCTGCCGCCTTTGCATTCTCAAGTGCTGCTGCATTGAGCTTTTCATGAAGTGTTTTTACTTCGTTTGCATTTACCGGAGTACCTTTTTCAAGGTCAACCTTTCCACTTACTCCGAGACCGTCAAGGTGATACCAGCAGTCCTTATATGCTTCGGTATCTGTTATCAGATAAATTTTTGCATTAGGGTTACTTGAATAATGACTTGTAAAGAAGCAATTATAAATAGCAGTTCCCAAATACCCTTCCGTTGATGCAAAGCCAAAGAAAGAATGTAATCCGAATATAGCCCACAATCCAAAATTCTGAGTTGAGCAGTTGATAATCTTACCGCCGTCAACTACACTGTGAGCAATAAGTCCGCCTTCGTTTTTCAGTCTCCAGTAGCCTCTTAGAGTAACATTCATTACAACACCTGAAAGTCTGCCAAACAAACCCTGGTTAAGAAGTGTAACTCCCATATCCTCAGGCTCATAGCCCGCAATATGATTATAATTTGTACCCATTGTTATTTTGTAGCCGTTACCGTTATAAATTCCGGCAAATTCCTCGCCTTTACTAAGACCGTAAACAAGCTCTTCGCCAAACTTTGCTGTTACAAACGCAATATCTGCAGTCTGACTGAAATAAATACCCTCAAGGTCTGAAACACCGTCTTTTACATATTGAAGCATACGGTTAAAATCATCAATGTTTCCTATAAGATAGGGGCTTTCATATGTTCCCTCACCCTCAAATTCATATTCAACCTCGACAGGGTCACTATAATATTCCTTTTTTGATTCAGGAGCATTTTCACCGCCCTTCCATAGTGTAATACCATATCTGTCAACACCGGCAACAGGCTCTGTAAGAGTTTCTATATAGCTGTTAAGCTCACGGTAAAGCCCTGCCATTTTGATTTCTGTTATTTTCTGATATTCATTTTCTGCAACTGTACCGTCACCCCAGCTCGAAGTTGATTTAAGATAATAATAACTATTTTCCGCTGCAGACGGGTTATCGGTAATCGGATATGATTCACCTGTTGATGTTATAAATTCTTCCGAGTAGTTAAAACAGTTATAGATAGCAGTTCCATCATAATCTGCAGTTGAGGCAAAACCATAAAATATAGTTCCCCAATCATATGCATGAAGAGCTTTGAAATCACTTATTCCGCAGTTTATAATTTTACCGTTGCCGATAACATTTTTTGCAAAAACCGCGCCATCTCCGTCAAGACGCCATGATCCGGTAACTGTAATATTTTTTATAATACCTGAAAGTCTGCCAAACAGACCGCCTTTAATCTTCTTCGTTCCCAGTCCTTCTTCGTTGTTGACCTCTTTATATGTATCGGCAAGGATTATTTTGTTTCCGCATCCGTCATAAATGCCACCGAATTCATTCTCACCCATACCGTAAACAACAGTCTCATCGGCAGGAGCATTTTCAAACTCAAAATCTGCAGTCTGTACAAAGTACTTTCCCTCAAAGCTATTACCCTCGGCAACAGCACTTGAGAGTTCTACAAAATCCTCAGCTCCTGAAATTATATAAGGATTTTCAAAAGAGCCGTCACCCTCAAATCCCGTATTCGCATACGTAATAACAGGGAATGTATTAACACTCAAAGCACAAACAGCCATCAGAGATATTAATTTATCTTTCAATATTTTCATAATGTCCTTCTCCCTCTGTTATTCTTCCTCAATAAATATAAAATAGAAATCGCTCTGAGCCTGGTCATATTTTGCTCCTGCTACTACCTTATGTGCCTGACCGCCAAAGCTCTTATAATCCTTTATCATATCTGTTTTTACCTCTTCAACAGTATAATCATCAGTGTGAAGCACGTAAATATATTCACTTTTAAGCGGATATGCATAAGGTATCTCAGCAGAATTTATGTTATTTTCGCTTATAACACTTATATAATTGCCATGTTTTTCTTTCACGTAACCGATACTGAACGTCACGTCACTTCCTATAACATTGCTGTTGTTATTATCGTTCTTATCGTAAATTCCATTTGCGTCCTTATCTGCCGGAAATGTTCCGCTCTTGCTGTCATAAATAAGGTCTACAATTCCAATATTGCCTTCAACATTAAGTCCGTATCTTATAATATTTCCGGGATTCAGCATATCAAGATATTCATCTGCCGCTTCTTCATCAAGATATTTTTCAATAAGATTAGCTCTTTCATAAAGTGAAACCTTATACATAAGCTCCTTTTCTTCTGTCAGAACGTATTTAACATCATGAACAACAGTAAGATATGCATCTGTATTTATTCTTGCAGACTTATTGGTATAGTCTCCATAAAGTATACCTACATTGTAAAGTACGGGATTTTCATTGAAGGAATATAATTCAATTTCCTTTTTATAATCATTCCACGGTCTTGTCACAACATATTTTGTTGTATCAGTTGTCGGAACTACCGGGAATCCAAAAAATACTACATCAGATGCCGGATAAAATTTCTTCCCGAAATTGCCGTCACCGGATTTATATAAAAGGCTATCTGTTTTATCACAAATCTTATGAAGAGTTGTTTCTGTCTCAGTGTTTCCGACAGTCTGAGTATCAATCATCGAAACAAGTCCGTCTTCATTCAACTCGTAGCAAATCAGAAGCGGATTAAGCACTTTGTTACCGCTGAGAAGCGTATTCGCAGCCTCGAATCCCTTTACACCCTTTCCGTCAAGTTTTATCTTTTCGGCAAAATGTGTTTTCATAATTTCCGATTTTGATGTAAGAATTGAGGTAAATACCGTTTCTTCGTCATCTTCTGATATATTCAGGCTCAAAAGAACTCCTACCTTACCTGCCTCACTTTCAATTTCCTTTACGTATGCTACCTTTCCGTCTGCTGTAAGGAAAAATGTTCCTTTCATACCTATGTATATACTAACAGTTTCCTCAGAAAACGCTTCGTCTGTCAGATAGTATTCATTTCCGTTTATGTAAACTTTATCAGAATCAATCATTCTTTCAACATTTCCGGTTATTCTTTCAAATGAAGCCTTTAAAATATAATACTCTTCATCCATGCTTACTGCCGCAGAAATGATATCATATTCTTTAAGGTTCGAAAATTTAATAACCTTATTGTTTTCATCAACAAGGATATAATCCTTTTCATAAAGATTAAGATTATTTCCCAGATAGTCAAATACTATTTCATCTTCTTCATTATATGCCTTGAACACAATATTTACATATTTTGTAATTATAACAACATCGATATACGAGTCCTTATCGTTATTTACAAGCATAAGGTTACCGCTGGTCATATCAAAAATACCTGCATTGTATTCACTGTTCATATCAAGTGCTTTTCCGTTATAAATATAGCTTGTATTAACATCAACTGAGGCAGTTTTCTCTCGGTTATCATCGTAATATCTTATTTTCTGTAAATCTGCACTCTCAATATCTGTTGCATCAACGAAAATCTCTTCATTTTCGTCCCTTGCTATATATACAATACTTGTTCCCTCTTTTTCACTGAATCTGTAAAATACACGTACATTATATCCAAGATAATTATTCTGATACTCATCACTTATACCGATAATTTCATTATCAATTCTGAGGAAGTTCTCGTCATAGCTGTCAACATAACTAAGAGCAGTATATGAATTAGCAGTAACAACACCTTCCTTTTCGTAAATATCATAGTATTTGCCGAACAGGTTTTCTCCCCTATCATTATCATAAAGGATATTATCTCCTTCAGTGCCTGTCATCTCAAGCATGGGAGCGGACATAACATTTATAAGAAATTCTGTCATTTCCTCGTATGTAACTGTATCCTCACCGGCTGAAAATCTACTGTTTATTATATCAATTTCAGATGCCATTGTGACATAGCCGTTCGGGTAACCGATGTAACTGCAGTAATCACCGTAACCGAGAGCACGCATAGCAATTGTTATAGCTTCCATATGGGTTATTTTATCCGTTGCTCTGTAAGAACCGTTATAACCGTATATAAGACCAATACTGTATGCAGTCATAACGTCATTATAATAAGGCATATCCGGAGTTACATCAGAAAACACCTGTTCTCCGGTATAGGCAGTGTTTATTTTCAATGCTCTTATTATGTATTTGAGAAAATCGCTTCTTGTAAGCTCTGCGTTTGTACCAAGCTTCTCAATTTCTTCATTATTATAAATTCCTATATCACGCAGAAGCTTATACTGACTTTCTCTTTCAATGTTCAGATCAAAATTTCCGTCAGTTGATGCAGCACCTGCCGAAGCTGTGATAAATGTACTGATAATCAGAACCGTGAAAACTTTAAAAAAGTTTTTAAACATATATAACCGTTAGCTCCTTTCGTAAAACCTAAGACCGGACTCTTTTCGGTCTTATTTACATCTTCATTAAAAGTGCATATATAAGCTGTGACATTTCAGCTCTTGTTGCAAACGAACCGGGATAAAAATATCCGTCTGATCCGTTTATGATTCCGTTTGTTTGTAAAATGCTTACCGGATTTGCGGCATAGTCCGCAATACTTTCGCTATCCGCAAACGGCTCTGTCGCAGAATCAATTTCAAAAGCCTTTCCTGCAAAGAGCGCTGTACGGTAAACTATAACTGCCGCATCCTGACGAGTTATATTATCAGCAGGATTGAAACATCCGTTTTCATCACCTGTAACTATTCCGTGCTGATATGCTGCTGCAACAAAGCATGCAAACCATTCATCACCGGAAACATCCTTAAAATCAGATTCTGCATTATCATAATTTATATTAAATGCAACTGATACAAGCTTAATGAACTCTGCTCTTGTTATATTATTTCCGGGACGGAAGCTTCCGTCAGTATAGCCTGAGATTATCCCTTTATTTCTCAGATAATCGACAGCAGTATATGCCCAGTGAGAACGTGTGAAATCCGCAAAAAATTCATTTTCGTCCTCAGGCTTTGTCTGTATTTCACCGTTACCCGGCACACTTACAGGCTTTGACATTGCCGCATGCGAACCACCACCGCCGGTACCGCCTGACGACCCTCCGCTCTCTACTGTGGTTTTGCTCTTATCTATCAGAGAATCTATTTTCTCAATCATCTCTTCTAAAGTATCAAAATTTTTATTTGCTATCTGTTTATTGACTGAACTTTTTGATTTGAATGAATTATACTTTGAAATATCAATTCCAAGCGATTCTGATGCTGACTTCAGAATCTGAGTAACATTATCTGTATTTGTTACGGTCTCAATCTGAGTAAGAACCGTACTTTCTCTGAATTGAAGTGCCACATCATCCATTTTGGTATTTTTCATACGCTCAACGACACGCTCTTTAAAGGCACTGTTTGCGCTTACAAATATATCCTTTTCCACACATTTATCAATTTCAAGATTTACTGTATTATTGAGGATAAATTCTATACAATCCGATACATCGGGATTTGAAACGCTGAGTTTTTCGGAAAGAATACGCTGAACAGATTTACTCTCAACTCTTTTGAGAATCTCAGATATGTAATCCGAATTACTGCTTCCGATAAGGCTTCTCGATACATCATTTTTCCCTGCAGCCGACAAACCATAATAATATTTAAGATTAGAGAAATAGCTGTCCTTATTCGCCTCTAAAAATGCAGTAAGGTTTTTGCTTATTTCATCATTTCCTGTCGGCTCAAATCCGGACGACGGTTTCTTTATCTTTTCGTTGAACATATCAACTACAGCTTCTGCATCTATTGCTTTGTAATAATACACCTCTTTTACAACAGGAGTATTTTCATTTTCAAAGCCCGAAACAAAAACTGTATACCAATCGGTTGTTTCGTCAAATTCAAACGAAAAACTGTATTTTCCGTCTTTAAATTCTTCTTGCTTAAAATATCTGAGCTTGCTCATAAGCTCATCATCCGTAAGACTCATCGTCTCTTCATGAGTAAGCTTTCCTTGATAAATTGCAATATTAATCCAGTCTTTTCCGGTATTATCAAAGCTTCCGCTAACTGTAAAGCTTCCGGTAGCATCATCTATAAAAGGCTCCACCGTTGTTTCGGCATACACTGCATTAAAGGTAAATAACATTACCGATACAGCTGATGCTGTCAACAGGCACTTCCTTATTCCCATTTTATTTCCTCCTCAAATTCTTTTAAGAATGACAAGTAGTTTGTAAATCATATCCGCAATATCAGCTCTTGCAGCTACATCAGTTCCGTTATAGTTCTCAACATCTGCTATTATTCCGACACCTGCAAGACGCAGAACAGCACTGTGTGCATATCCCGCGGAACGACCTGCAAGACTGTTGCATTCTGCTGCTTCTGCTTTTACACCGTATTTATTGAGTATACGGTCCATAATAACAACAGCTTCATCATATGTTATACTTCTTTTCGCCTCAAAGTTTCCGTTTATGTTTCCTGCTACGAAACCGTTCCCGTAAAGAGCACTCACATTTACAAAATCTCTGCTGTAAATATCAATATCAGCAAAAATCTGATTCTGCGATTCACTCTTAAGACCGAGAGCCTTCCTTATCATTTCAGCAAACTCGCCTCTTGTAAACGCCTCATCCGGATAGAAATTCCCGTCATGATATCTGTTAAGAATGCCGGCATTGTAAAGAGCATCAATTTCCTCTGCTACAGGACATTCTTCAGTATCAGTATATATTTTTTCGCTCATATCGTAATATTTATCGTATTCATATACGAAAACACCATGTGATGTTCCCATATAAACTCTCGGTAATGTCGGATGAAATTCCATACACCATACATCACCAAATCCTACAAGACCTTCAACGAGACGCCATGTTTTTCCGCCGTCAAAGGACTCACTGAGACCGATTGCTCTTGCCGAGTTTACATGGTCGAGATTACTGACAACCATGTGCTGATGATTATTCGGATTCTGTGCAATATCGTAAAATCCTTCGAGATTTCCCTCCCCCATATACATACCGCTGAGCTTTGTAACAGTTCCTGCAGTATCTACAAATATACCTCTGTGGAATGTACAATAATATGCTTTATCGTTTACGGAAAGATCCGTTCTTATATTTCTTATCGACGAACTTGTGTTAACTGAAAGAATCCAGTTTTCACCTCCGTCATATGACTTATAAATAACAGAGTCAGCCTTTGGACTTATTCCGTATATAAGGTCTCCGTCAAAAGGCGAAACTGCCATAACCTTATAGTCTAATTGTTTCCATGTTTTACCGTCATCGACACTTACATGATTTCCTGCATAAATTTTATTCGGGTCAGTGGATGAGAACATTACACAGTAACTGATATTCGTTCCGTCTTTCGGAAGGTCAATTTTCTTCCATGTCCATCCTCCGTCAAGACTTTCAAGAAGTGTTCCCTTCTTACCCATCATAAGAAATCTGTTTTTATTTTTAGGATCACGTACAGCATCGTTCATATCTCTGATACCATCAAAACGCATATCGTAGGTATCCTCCGACATATCATTAGTCTGAGCAGGATACGTCTCTCCGTTACCGCTTTGTACAGCTCTTGAAAATCCTCGGTCTGTGTACATTATCCACATATCATTTTCGTCATCCGGATTAAACCAGAAGCCTACAGCACGGTGACCTGAATACCCACTCGCTGACGGACGCCATGTTTTTCCACCGTCAACTGTTTTAAACCATTCACCGTCGAAAGAGTGCCATGCAATATCGGGATTTGTAGGATGAACCGCTATTGGGTCACTGCTTGAACCCCAGTTTGACTCTATATATGCCATCTTTCGGTCTAAAGTTGAAGTATGCCACGTTTTTCCTCTGTCCTCGCTGTAACGAATTGTGTATCGTCCACCCTTGACAGCGGCAAGAAGTGTACGGTTTCCGTTCTCATCGGGTGCCATAAACTCAAGCCAGCCTATTCTTATCTGATTCCATCCGGTGCCGTCAGGATAACATTCTCCGGCAAGCTCAAAAACATCGAGCATGAAGTCCCATGTATAGCCTTCATCAAAGCTTTCAAATACCATATCCTCAACGCATGCATACCAATGCTTTTTATCATCCGGATCAACTATAACATCAAGTACGTGTCTGTTCGGGAAGCAATCAGGATTTTCAAATGTTTTACCTCCGTCTCTGGATATAAAAATTCCATAATCGTTTGCACCTGTAATTACTATATTATCATATGCTCTGATAAAACCTAAACCTTTATCCTTAAGATCAACATATTCCCATGTATCGCCGAGGTCATCAGACCTTAACACACCACCATTATACGATGCGGCAAACACTGTTCTTTTTCCGTCCTCACGAACCGGGCCGAAGGCAAAACTTCCGCCCTTTCGTGTAAAGGAAGAATAGCCCGTTATATGTGGATGAACATTAACCCAGTTAATACCGCCGTCGGTCGACTTATAAAGCCCCTGACCTACACGGTAGTCTTTCTGACCGAGATATGTACCTTCTCCCATGAGTGCAAATGCGATATTTCCGTCATCCGGATAAAATGCCAGTCCCTGTGTACCTACAGGGATAACTCCATAGGCACTAAATTTCCATGTTACTCCGCCATCCTCAGTTCTGTAAATACTCTGCATATCTGAACCGATTAACAGAACATCGGGATTTTGCGGATTTATTGCAATATTATACGGTGCCTGACCACAGTCACCTCCATAATAATCATTTTCAATCTGATAAGGCTCTGCAAGATGATAATTAACCATCCACGGTTTGTATCTCGTGGTTGTATATTTATCAATATCAAGCCCCGATACATCACTTTTATACACTACAGGCTTGGCATCAAGAGTTAAATTTCTCTGAACAAAACTACTCGTTTTTGAGGATGTAGTATTTTTCCCTTTTTCATACGCCTTTCCGCTGCCTTCAACCTTAAGCTTAAGTGATGCACCGCTTTTATTTTCTGTAGATCTGAATTCATACACCGTTTCATACGGGTCTGAATCATGTAATATAAAACAAATATTGTTTCTGCTGTTAATACTGCTTCTTACATATTCAGTAACATCAACAACAACCTTCTCCCCCTCAACCGGCACAATTCTCTCCAAAATTGCATTGAGCGAAGGAGCATTCGATGACGTCATGTTATACGAAGTCATATCCTGATTTGATGCTGTATATAATAAAAGATTCGGATTACACCCCTCCGGCACATTGATAGACTCCGGATCTATTTCAAGATAAACCTTATCACCGTTTACCGGTTTTGAATCGAGATGAAAAGAAACATAGGCATTTTCAACGCCGCTACCTTTAACCGTAATATACGGCAACGTGTAATCGACCTTCTTTTTATTGCCGGACACAATAGAAATATCGTCCGACGGGTAATATTCTTTTGTAACAGTTTTGTCTTCAGCATACGAAACGCACGCCCCGGCAACATTTATGCTTAACAATGCACCGAGCAATGTACAAATCGTCTTTTTCATATAACATACTCCTCTTTATTATCAACCTTTTATTGCACCTTCAGATAAGCCCTTTACATAATATTTATTACAAAGGACAAATGTAAGAAGCACAGGCAAAATTGCAATTGCGGATACCGCAAGCATCAAAGTCCACGATGTTGAACCCTCTGACGAATTTTTCATATCAATAAGGGCAACCATAAGTGTTCTTTGCTCCGGCTTTGTAAGTGTAAAAATTGCCGGCATAAGATATTCGTTCCATAAGCCGTTAAAGGAAAGAATTGTAACCGTTGCCAGGATCGGCTTCAATAGCGGAAGAATTATTGAGAAAAGAATTTTAATAAATCCACAGCCGTCTATTTTCGCAGCTTCGTCAATTTCTTTCGGAATTGAATCTATATATCCTTTAATAAGGAAGATAAATACAACCGGTACAGAAAACAGCTTGACAATCAGAAGACCAACGAGTGTTCTCGGAATATTGAAAAACTGCAATACATCAAATGTCGGATAAATACTGATTGAACCGACAGTTATAAATATAAGTGAGCCGTAAAGAGCAAACAATCCCTTTTTGAACAGGAACTCACCACGCGAGAACACGTATGCCCCAAGAACTGCATTAAGCAGTGAAAACAAAACACCGATTATCGTATAATATGTACTGTTCATAAGATAAAGCGGCAGGTCGAAATCCATTGAGCTGAACAGCATTCTATAGTTTTCAAGAGTAAACTCCTTCGGTATAACACTATCAGGACTTACCATAAACTCCATATTCGATTTGAATGAGGACAAGAAGGTATATACAATAGGAAATGCCATTATAATTGCAAATAACACCAAAACTATATATATACATATTTTCGTTAATCTTTTTGAAAGCTTTACTGACATTTTATACTCTTCCCCTCCTTATTAATACATATTTTTCAACTTATTGCTAAGCTTCATATAACCAAGTCCTACGATACACAAAATCAAGGATGTAACAAATGAAAGTGTTGCACCATAACCGATATTAATTGTTCCCTTAGTGAAACCGGGCAAGTATGATTTAATTATATGAGCAAGTACCGTAAGTGTTTCTCCACCCGGTGCACCGTTTGTAAGAAGAACAACAAACTCACCGGTCTGAAGTGTACCATTGATACCGAGAAGCAGAACTATCTGCATTACCGGTGCAATCATCGGCAGAGTAATCTTATAAAACATTACCCATTTTGAAGCTCCGTCAATCCTTGCCGCCTCATATAAATCATTAGGCACATTCTGAAGAGCCGCAACAAAGTACAGAATATTAGTTCCTATATTTGCCCATATGCTCGTTATAACAAGAAATGCCATAGCGGAATTCTTATTTGAAATCCAGTCAATCGGAATCTTAACAATACCAAGGTTCTTTAAAAATGCATTTATAAATCCAAAAAAGTCGAACAGATTCGAAAAAACAACAGCTGTAATTGATACCGCAACCATTGTGGGAAAAAAGTAAATTGATCTGAAGATTGTTTTTCCCTTTATCAGTTCATTGTTAAGACAAACTGCAACAAACAAAGCAATTGCAAATTCTATCGGAAGTTTGATGACAGTAAACTTAATTGTAGTCAGCCATGACTGAAAATACATGGCATCATTAGTGAACAGATTTATAAAATTATCAAGTCCGACAAAATGCGTTTCTGACGGAACTCCGGTATAGTAATAAAATGCCCAACGCAGAGCCCATACAACAGGATAGAAAGAAAGCAAAACAAGACCTATAAGCTGAATTGAAAGCAGCGCATAACACTGTATTGACTCTTTCTTCTTCCATGCACTTTTGCCACATATATTTGTTGTTTTTAAAGTAGCCTTCATATAAGTATTCCTCCAAATTGTGAGATACAAGAAAATAGCAGTGCCAAACGGAATACTAATATCTGCATTCCACTTTAACTTCCCGCTATAAGTATGTAAGGGCTGTTGCATTAAGCGACAGCCTCTTACAAAATTTACGTATTTACGTTCAAATTATTGATTTTTTTATTTCGCCTTAAATTAATATGAAATGTCCCAGTCAGGATCAAGTGCAACATTTGGATCATACTCAGGATTCATTTCCTGATATACCTTGATACCTGCATTATATTCATCCTGCTTACGCTTTACGAAATCAGCAACTGATTCGTCACCATTCCATACGCTCTTAAGGAAGTCATCCTGAAGCTTAAGGTTTCCGCTTATCTCTGTTGCCATTGCGATTGGTTCAGGATGTGAGATTTCAAGAAGATCTCCGAATTCCTTCCACTGAACATATTCACCTTCCTTGAACTCAACACTTGCAGCAACCTTTTCAGACTTCGGAATATCCATTCCGCCTGCATAAAGCTCGCCCATAGATTCTTCAGAATACCACCAGTCATAGAAGAACATAAAGTCTTCAGCACCGATCTCTTCTATAACTGATTTGTTGATTCTTGAACGGTATCCGTCACCGCACTTCTGCTTATATCTTGTACCGTCTGCATTTTCAATCGGATAAGGTGCTACGCCCCATTCAATCTTAGCAGGGAACTGTGTTGTGAGTACACCGTAATCCCAGTAGAATGCAAATTTCATGCCTATTCCACCTTCTGCAAAACGAGCTCTTGCAGGATCGTTATCAAGACCTTCTGAACCTGGAAGAATACTTCCATCGTTTTTAATATCCATAAGAGTGTTAAGGATTACTTCATAAGCTGAGAAATCATAAAGACCTGTTTTAGGATTGTAGCTTCCGAAGCCGTTAATCTGCTGAGCCATACCGAGCCAGTCTTCAAGACAAGTCTGCCATTTAAACGGAAGAATTAAACCGTATTCACCTTTTTCAGGATTTGTAAGCTTCTTTGCATACTCTCTGAGTTCTTCAAGATTCTTCGGCGGCTTAGCTTCGCCGTTTTCATCTACAAGACCTGCTTTAACAAACATTTCTTTGTTGTAAATAAGAGCTCTTGTTCCTGAGTTCTTAGGCATTGAATATATCTTTCCGTCATACATACATTCATCGTTGTTCGGAATTTCGATTCCCATCTTCTGAATATGCTCTTCGCCACCCGGCAAGTCTGTAATCGGGATAATAATATCCTTCTCTACAAGAGTTTTAAGATTTGAACCGTCTATAAGATGCGGAAGATCTCCGGTCTGCATACCAAGTTCTGTCATCTGATTTGCATCATTAATCATCTTGAACTCAATTTTAAGACCTCTTTCCTTACCGATTTCATTGTTGAATTTCTCAACTCTGTTAATGTCATACTCTTTTGTGTGTCCGTTTACAGACCAGATTTTGATAGTTTTTACACCTGCAGAATCCGAACCGCCTTTCCCACAGCCTGACATAGCAATTGCCGAAACTGCCATAACCGCAGCCAGGCATACACTTCCAATACGTTTTTTCATTATGTATTCCCTCCAAAAAATTAAAATTCCCGGTGCCTCTTTTGCCCGAACAAAAAACACCTCTTACTTAAATTAAAACATAGTTTTAGTCTATAGTCAAGTTTATATTTTATCAGCTTTTTTTTTCGCAAAAACTCTTTACAAAAAGACGGTTTTATGATATTATACATTTGAAACTCATTTGACAGGAGTGATACCCTTGAAAAAAAGACTGATATTGCTTATCAGCACTTTATTTTTACTAATTAACAATACTTCATATGCGTTGTATAATACCTCAGAAATGCAAAGTATGAGCGTGAATTCAGAAGTTATCGGAAATATCCGATATCAGACGGAGCGAGATATGTACAACGTAAATCCTGCCGGATACGGTCTTGTTGAGATAGAATTTGAATACCCCGCTGAAGTCAGCGAAACATCCTGGCGTATAGTTGTAATCACAGGCGGCTCATATCAGGTGTTCAATGAAAAAAATTCATCCGATGATCCTATTTCCGGCAATAAGCGGATTCATAAGCTTAAATCAATCCGAACAGGCTCGGCACTTCATGTTATAGTAACAAGCTTCAACAATCTCTGTACTGCCAATTATTCATTAAAAATAAAGCAGACTCAGGAAAGCACTTCGAATACGGAAAATGAATTTAACAACAACACTCCGAATTTTTGTGCAACCATATCCCGGAACACATTGTATAAAGCAAATCTTTACAATAAATGGGATATTGATTATTATAGCTTCAGATTAAGCGACTACTCCCCTGTTACAGTTAATCTGACTCCTCCGACAACAGGCGGAAGCTATAAGCTTGATATATTAAACGATGATTTGATTGCTGTAAAATCGACAAATATTAACGCAGAAAATACAATTCTTACAACTGATATTCTTCCGCCCGGACAGTATTTTGTTCTTGTCAGTGCAGGAGACAGCTATTCAAACAGCGATTATAATTTTATACTTAATTAGTTATCATTAAGTACCGTACAAAAAAAGACAGAAACAATTGATTTGCTTCTGTCTTTTTTTAATGGGTGTTGCGTTGAGCAACACCCATTTGTAATATTAATTATTTTCTTACTATCTTTGCATTTACATATGGCTTGCATGATGTCAATGAATCCCAGATAAACAACTTAGTCTCAGCTGCATCCTTAGTTATGCGGTATGCCTTTCTTTCTGTAACGTCTTCATTTACAGTTACTTCTATAAGCTTTCCTGTTTCATCGTACTCAGCAACTATAACATGTACGGGCTCTGTCTCAGAATAATCGTCTGACTTAACAACATATGTAACAGTTCCGTCATGATTATTGATGAAGCTCGGCTGCTTATACTTTATATAAAGCTTATATGTTGTATTATTAACAGCAAATCCATATGTTTCCGTACCGTTATGAGAAACAACGCTTGCTCTGAAATACATCATGTTCTTTCCTGAATCACGAAGAGATTTTACATAATCAGTTACGTCAAAACTCATATAATTTGCACCTGTATTTCCGTCAGAAACAGTGATATTCTCAGCCAGGGTAGCATAATCCTTATTATCTGACTTAACTGCAATATTATTATATATACCTGCACCGATTACCTCACCAAGCTCCGGAAGTGTCTTCGGGTATCCTGATTCATCCTTAATTGTAGATCCACTGAATGCATCACAAGCATCAATACTGAATTTTGTCCAGCCGTTTGCTCCGTTTGATTTTGTTGAACCTACAAGTGCTATTGATTCAATAGCTTCAAAATTCTGAATTGAGCTTATATCAATTCCACTGTAGAGAACATCCTTGATTTCGCCACCATTTAAGAGAAGATTATAGTTATCTGTTGAGCTTACTCCCCATATCTTTCCATCTGATGACTGGTGCTTGAAAGCAATTGAAGTATCAATAAATTCATGTTTATCCTTTAAAACAGCAAATTTCTGGAAAACCTGTGCTGTATTACCGTTTGCGTCAGTTACATTTGCTGCTATTTCATAGTTACCTTCAGCAAGACCAGCTTCAACAAAGATATACCATTCTCCGGCTTCATTCTGACTTGCAACATACTCTTCTCCTGCAACACTAAAGGTTACACCTGTAACATCATCTTTGTTAACTTTAACCGCAACCCCAAATCCTTCTTCAGGATATGCAAAGCTGTTTGTTGCGAAATATGCATCAAGCGGCTCGTAAATTTCGAACAAGAAACAAATCGGGTTTTCCATACCATCAGATTTTACTCCATCGTCTCCTGCTTTAATCGCAAGTCCTGCATCTGTTGCTGTTATTCTGAAGCTCTTTGCTCCCGGATTATTTGTATCTGCATAGAATCCCTTGATATAGTCGGTAATATCCATATTAAGGTCATATTCATGCTTATCAACTGCAACATCTGAATAGTTCTCACCAGGTGTATAGTTCATCTTACCTGAGAACTTGAGTTCATCACCAACCAATGTTCTGAGGTTGTTTGCTTTGTCATTAGAGCTGTAAGTATAGTTTGACTCAATATTCTCGGTCATATCATAAATCTGAATTTCGCCTCTTGTTTTGCCTCCACTCATCTGATCTTCAAAATATGATGATGCAAGCATTGTTACTTTTTTAATTTCAGCCTTCCCAAAAAGCTCCGGAAGTGAAAGTTTAACATATGCAGCTTCCTTTGGAGGATTCGGTTCATTATAGCTATACGGAACAAGACCTATTCTGTGTATGGAAATGTTCTTATTAGGTTTAGCATTTTCTCCTGCATTAATTATAACATCAGGTCCCTGAGCAAGCAGTGAGTTTCTGGAAAGAATAGTTATGTTTTGAATTCCTCTGTTTCCGTAAATGTCTGTAGCAACAAATGAAACAACGTGTTCACCGTAATCCTGATTATTAACAGTTGCTGTATAAACACCGTTACCTTCATCAACGATATTTTCGCAACGCTTTCCGTCAATTGTGATTGATGTATCAACTATTGTATTTACACTATCAACAATTTGAGCTGTCACCTTAACATCTTCATTTGCATTAAATGATGTTTTATCAACTTCCATCATAACTTCAGGAATTTTTGTAGGATCTCCGCCACAATCAAGAATTTCTATACCATCATCGCCTGGATCGCCTACCATACCGAAACCGTTAATCTTAAGCTCCGGATTTCCGCCTAAAGTATCTTCCAATGAAACAAGAGTAACTGTGTGTTCACCGGGTTCTAAGCCATCTACAAGAGGCAGAATCTTAGATGTGTTATACACTCTTACCAAAGACGGAACACCGTCAACAATAACTTTGATATTTCCGTAAGTCTGAGGATACCATGTAACAGAACCTGAACTTGTTAAATATCCTAAATCGTAACGGGCACTTACACCTGTACCATAGAATTTAAATGAAAAAGTCTGGTAAGGGCCTGTAATTCTGATTTGGTCTGTATCTCCTCTCCAACGCTCTGTCTTATATCCTGAACCACCTTGATAATTGGCTTCAAACTGTCCGCCCACCGGTTCATATTCCTTTGGAACACCCTTAAGGTACGCATCATCTACTGAACCAAAAGCATTCTTGCTGAGAGTCATCGGAACCTGAGCTTCCGGAGTCGCTACTGACTCACCCCACTGCTCATCAATGTATTCCATGATTCTGTCACAGTAAACCTGGTGACCGGCATCTGTTGGGTGTACCCAGTCAGCAAAGTACTTTTTCCAGATTTCCTTATCTGTATATGATTCGTAATCTTCACCATCAACGTATCTGATTTGATTCATAACTCGAAGACCTACATCGATTTCAGGAATACCATAGCGTGCCGCTACCTCTTTATGAGCAGTTTCATACCTATTCTCACCATCAAGGACATCTCTGTCTGTTGTATAAATAATTATGATATCCATATTTGGATTTGCTGCGTAACACTTTCTGACAATAGACTCCATATATTTTTTTGCATTTGTTACACCAATTTGCTCATAAAGGTCGTTTATAGCATATTCAATGAATATAAGGTCAGGTGTCTTGTCTGTTCCGAGCCACAGGTCCAGATCTGCTCTGTATGTACCATAGCGGGTACCGGTTCCGGAAATAGCCGCATTAAAGCTTTTTGAAAAATCAAGACCTTCACGTCCGTATTTTTCCTCAATAGCCTTCTGAACTCTGTGTGCATAACCATTTTTTTCATCTGTAGAACCTGCACCATAGGTGATAGAACCACCGTAATATGCAATTGTAAATTCATTGCCATTTCTGAGTTTATAGAGAGAATTGCTCAGATCCCCCTGCTTCTGCTGTTCTCCCTCGGCGGAAGCGATGATAACAGTCTGAAGCATTAATGCGATAGTAATAAAAATTGATAAGATTTTTTTAATGTTCATTTTTTTCCCTTTCCATTCTGATTTTAATTTACTTTGCTATTTTAACCTTTTCGCATAACGGTTTCATCAAAGACATTCCATCCCATATCATCAGATATTTTTCATCTTCTGACGATATGCGGTATTGCTTTCTGCCGGAGAAGCTATCGAAATAATCAATTGATTCAAGTTTTCCGTCATCAGCATATCCGGATATAATCGCTGTTACAGAGCCATCGCTGACATAGTCCTGCGAATCAACTACATATCCGAATGTACCGTCATAATTATCAACCGTTACCGGGTTTGCAAACTTTACAAGAAGCTTAACGAGGGAATTATTTGTCGCATTAGCGAAGCTGTCTGTACCTGCCGGTCCTACTGATGTACGGAAATACATCGCTGTTTCACCATTTTGAATCTTTCCCTTAAGATATTCTGTAATATCAAGCTTCATATAATTCGCCGTTCCGTTCACCGGAACGTTTTCTGAAATTATATTATAATCCTCATCACTTGAGTTTATATCAACATCTGTGAATCTGCTTTCTGCAATAACATCTCCAATTGCGGGTAGCACATCAGGAGTTTTACCACCTACAAGAGTTGATGTTGAAAATGCGTCACATTCAATAAAGCTGAATTTTGTCCAACTGTTTGCACCCTGACCGCTTCCTGATTTGGTTGATGTTACAAGATAAGCACTCTCTATAATGTCTGCATTCTTAAGACCGCTAAGATTAATAGATGTATAGAGGACATCCTTTATCTCATTATTCTGATAAAGAAGTCTGTAGTCATTTTTCTCAAGGACCTTCCAGATTTTCCCGTCAGATGACTGTAGCTTTGCAGAATATGTCGGAGTAATAATCTTACTGTCTGATTTAAGAACTGTAAGTTTCTGATATGCAGTTGATGTTTTTCCATCCGGATTCGTTACTGCAGCTTCTATCTGATATTCACCTTCAGGAAGTCCGTCTTCAATATATGCATGCCAGATTCCATCGCTGTTCTGAGAAGCAGAATATTCAGAACCATTTACACTAAAACTTACATTTTCAACATTCTGTGTTACCGTTTTTACTGCAACAGGAAATGCTTCGTTTTCATATGCAAGGCTATTACTTACAAAGGATGCTTTCGGCTGCTCATATTCGACAAACATATATACAAGTGCATTATTTGTTGCCATTCCATATGTGTCGGTCGGATTATTGTTTACAACACTTGTTCTTATGTAAAGCTTATCGTTTCCGTTTTCTATATACTCTTTCATAAAATCGGTAACATCAAACTCCATATAATGTCTGTCAGTATTATCCTTTACAGGAATGTTTTCAAGATAGTAATTATAAAGAGTACTGTCTGTTCCTACCTTTGCCTGAGTATAAACCGCATTAGCAATAAGCTGACCAAGAGCCGGAATCGTTTTTGGTGTTCCGTCACTGTTCTTTATGGTTGATGAAGTAAAAGGCTCAACAGCATTTATATTGAATCTCGTCCAACCGTTTGCACCGTTTGATTTTGTTGAAGTAACGAGTTTAATGCTCTTGGCAGCAACAGGAATGATACTGCTTACATCAATTGCACTGTACAGAACATCCTTTACACCGCTGACGTATTTAAGATCGTAGTTATTCGCCTCTCCGACCGACCAGATTTTTCCATCTGATGACTGATGCTTGAACGCATACGATGACCTCAGAAGCTTATCCCCGTAAGGAAGAATATAAAACAGCTGATTTGATGACACAGTTTTGTCTTTACTGTTTGTAGCTTTTACTTTTAATTCGTATTTGCCTACAGGAATTCCACCGCTGACCAGAGAAGACCATACTCCATCTTCATCTTTTTGTGCAGGATATTCCACACCGTTAAGTTCAAATGCAACCGCTTTTATATCCTCTGTTGCAAATGTGACTGAAAGCGGAAAACTTTCATCCTCATAAGCAAATGTATTGCTCACAAATGTTGCTTCAAAAGCGTTTATAATTTCAATATTGATACTATCTTCAGCTTTGTTTCCGCTACTGTTCTCAGCAACTGCCTTAACTGTATGCATTCCTGCCTTCAGACCGCTGATACTTACAGTATAATCTTTTATATAATCCGAATAGATTGTAGAGTTCTTAACAACTACCTCACCGTTATACTCTGTACCGTCCACATAAAACTTCACATTTTCTAATGCGTTATTATGTGTTTCAACAGTCGCAGTTACCTTAACAGTATCATCTTCCGTTGCATAATCGGTTTCTGAGCTGAGTTCAAGAAGCGGCATTTCCTCAGTAAAATCACATTCACCGCCGGCAAGTGCAACCTCGCCCATTATTCCGAAATGGTCGGATATAAATTTATAATTTGTACCCTTAACCGTCGGCCATGGGCAGTCAGGAATGAGCTCAAATGTATTTGATGATGTTGTATTATCTGATGTATCGGTATCGTAAGCCACATCATCAACTACTTCATAGCTTATCGGAACAACACTGTCAGGAGTATAGAAACAAAAGTCTATAGGAGCATTATACGGTCCCTGAACCCAACAGTTATTAAGTGTCTGATAAGTATTCTTATCACGATTGACATCTTCAAAGTATGTCGTTAAAACAGTATAATCAATCATATCCCAGATTGTGTTGAAATCACCGGTCATGACTATAGGTGCATCGTTACATACATCGACTGAATCATAGATAGGTTCATCCGCACTGCAAATATCGACTAATACCTGACATTGCTTTAGTCTTGTAGGTATATCAAGCGATAAATGGGTGTTTATATAGTAAAAAACCTTTCCCGTATCCTTAACTCTGAGCTTAACCCAGTTCATTCCCTGGAAATTACCGATAGGATCTACAAACTTTTCATCCGGATACGGAAGGAAATTAAATCCGCTGTCAATGATATCAAACTTATTCACATTCCAGAAGATACCGTCTCCTTCGTTTGTCGTGTTGAAATTGTACGGTCTGTAATTATATGTATTATCGTATATCGCTTTACCGTTTTCATCTACATATGTGTTATTCGCCCATTGAACGATACCTTTCTGCCATTCGGAATCAAACTCCTGAAATCCTATAATGTCAGGTTTTTTCTGTTCAATAAGTGCACGCATATACTGAACACGATCTCTTACATAGAGCATATCTGTTGGTGTGTACGCAGTACGTACATTATAGCTCATAATCCGGAGCTTGTTATCATCAAGATATTCCTGATGAGTCTCATCCTTTTGAAATTTATATTCATAATTCTGTGCAGCCTCAAGATTATCAAAAAAAGCTATATACTGAATACCTACCTTTGTTCCCTGAGGAATAAACCTTCCCATATATACCTTGTCCGCATCTCCCTTGTCTGCCGCCGGAGTGCTTATTTTGATATAATCATATTCCGAGGTTTCCTTTGTTTTGGAATATCCTCCATTTTTACCTCCGGTATATGCTGTTGCATCTATAACATGATTTGAAAGAGTAGGAGAATAAGACTTACTTCTTCCCCACAAAACATTATCATTCAGATTGATGCTTGTGCTGATATTTACACCGTCAGGATTTTCAGGATCGTAATAATACATTCCCACTGCTATATACGGAGTTTTTCGAACCAACTGTTTATAACCAAGCTTGATAGTAAAGTACCCCGTACCGAGATTTACAAGCTCAACAGGCGTAACCAGCTCAAGCTGCATAACTCCGTTTTCTCTATCATATGTATGACTGATTGCCTTTTTCTTGTCGTTCCCGACAGAACCATAATACAAATCAGGTCCGGCATCAGAACTATCCTTACCATAATACTGCATGGTCATTCCGACATTTCTTCCGTGAATCAGTGTTAAAGGCTCTGTATTTTCCGCTGACACCGGAAGAGAAACAAACCCGGCAATAAACGATAAGCTGATAAGCATCGCCATAAGCCTGTTTCTGAACTGCAATACATTCATAAAATTGCCTCCTTTCCATTTTACATATATAATTATATACCAAATATACTGTAAAGTAAATATAACTCGTTCAAAAATAAGCTGATTTTTCATCAACGAAAAGGGGATGTTTAAAAACTCCCCCTGAAAATCGAGGATGAAGTCCTCGATTTTTTGTGCAAAAAAATAGGCTGAAACCATAGCGGAATCAGCCATTTTGTGGTATAATATAGTCGATGAAAACCTTAAATAACCACGAT
>JAZULT010000066.1:0-32317 GCA_045603225.1 Clostridia bacterium
CTCCGCATATGCGGTGGTGAGGTGTAGCCGTCTTGACGGCGTAACACAAGATAATTACTGTATTTTCAATGACGGAACTAAAGTTCCTACACCTCATCCGTCAGCAAAGCTGACACCTTCTCCTCAAAGGAGAAGGCTTTCGATTCACATATTATTCGACAGTCTGACGTCCCCAGCTGTCCCAAAATCACTTAATGGGAGCTGTAAAAAGTGCGTTGAAGGAGGCTGGTTATTGATGAGGAGATTGTATATAGTAATGGGAATTATAATTGCAGTGTTACTCGTCATTGTCGTTTTAGTTAGTTTTGTCCTTTGGCTTTCATCTGGTGTTTTTTTTCCAAGTCCACCGAAACCCCAAATAACACATGGAGAATTTCCGTTTAGATTGGTGTATGAAATAGACGGAGAAACAAAAGTAGTAGAGGATGTTCTAATATGCGAGTATGATGGCTTTGGTGCAAATGCAGCGAGAGGAAAATATCGTCAATGGAAATCTTATTTAGCAAGTGGAAAAACGCGAATTACATTATTTGAGGATGAAGAGATAGAAATTTTTTACACTCCTAACATAAATCATTGGGAAGCAGGTGCTTTTTATATGGGAGACTCGGAGATTTATAGTAGCATAAATGAAGTTTTTCCGAACGCTTGGTATACAAGCGATTTTGGGAACAAGCAGGTAAATTCATATATTATATCCGCTGATGAGATGTGGGAGAAGTACAAAATAAAACTTATAAGTTGGGAGTCATCACCGCCAATTCAAAATACATTTTCAGGTGACTGACAAAAGGGGACGTCAGACTGTCGAATAATTCAACTTTGGGTGACAGTCTGACGTCCCCAAACGGTCGAAAATGCCTAGACTTTTAAAGATAGCACCTCCTAAAAAAACAATATGGAATTTAGAAAGAAATATTCTTAATCCATTAGATATACATACTTCATATTTTAAATCTGATAATAATCATACTGATAATGAAAACGTTAGTAATTTATCAAAAACAGTAACTGAAATAATCAAATTGTTTAAATAGGGGGAAAATACGGTGTTGAAGAAAATATTAATTATTGTCATAACATTAATATTAGGGCTCGAAGCATATTTTATATATTTTGTGTTTATTCCCGAAAAAAGTGATTATAAATTATCTGCAATTCAGTTGCAAAGTAAAATAAATAGAATAGCATCAGATTATAAAAATATTTTTACAAATTGCAAGTTTTTTAAAATGGAACAAAAAAAACTATTTGAAAATGATGGTATTCCTGAAATAAATAACATGACTGAGGGGCAGATAATTATAAGCATCGGCGGAGGAGATAGTGTATATAGAGATATTTCCAATAACGAAATTTATGGAATTTTTGAATGCTGGTTATTTGTAAAAGAAAAAAAACTTCCATTTGAGGTGATTGCAATATGTTGGAGTTATTCTACCGAAGGAGCATATACTACTACTGATAGAACAACCACTATTTCTCGGTCTGAATTTGATTGGATTTTTCAAAATACGAATATTGATAATATGGATGTAAAGAATGCGGCTAAAGCATTGGGTGATAACTGGATAGAATTTACAGGATATAGCAAACAGGGATGACAGTCTGACGTCCCCAGCTGTCCCTACAATGTACCATACAAATTATAGGATGTGGGTATTAGACCAGGCAACTCAGAATAGTGGAGGTTACTATTAAAATGAAGAAAGCATATATTATAATTATTCTTGCTGTTTTTGTTGTGTCAATTATATGTTGGAGTGTTAGTAAGAGTAGTTTATTTGATTCTAATGCTATGGGGAATGGTAATTTACTTATGGCAGATTACAATAAAGATGGTGTCAAAGGAATCAAAATATACAATTTAGATAAGCAAACAGAAATTGATTTTATAGCTGATGGTAGTAAGGGTGTGTTCTTGAACAATAACTTGATACTTTTCAAAAGAGGTGATTCAATACTTTATTATGATATTAAAAACGGTGAAGAAAAGATTGTTTATACAAATGATGAATATATAGACAATTTCAGTTTGTATTCTCAAAATAAAATTGTTATATATCAGGATGAAAATACTGTAATCCAAGACATTCAAACCAATGAAACAGAGCAGCTTGTTTTGGAAAATTTAATAGGAGAAATCTCTGTAACGAAAGATGCTACAACAATATATTATTCTGATGGAGAAAACATAATAAAATACAATATTGAAACCGATAATTCAAGCATTGTGGAAAATGGAATAAATCCTAAAATTTATAACGACACAAAGATAGCATTTAGCAATGCAGACGGAGTGCTTGTTGTGAAGGATTTAATTTCTAATGATGTGTGGAAATATAAAGGACAGCCGTATAATTATTGTTTTTCTCCGTGCGGAAAATATGTAGCTGTTGAAACTGAGATGTCGTTACAAACAGGAATACTCAATCTTTTCAAAAATCAGCGAGTTTTGGGGCATAAAGTTGTGCTATGGGAATACGAAACAGGAAAAACGCGAACCATTGTAAAAAGCTGTGAATCCGGAGTTGGCAAGAGTTTTTCATGGAACTGCGAGTGTGACAGTATGACAGAGGTATGACAGAGTGCCGTTTGGGGACGTCAGACTGTCGAAGACAAAATTGTGTATTTAAAGTTGAATTATTCGACAGTCTGACGTCCCCAACTGTCACACAACGAGGTGAGTAAAGTGAAACGAAAATACATTATTGCTATTATAATCGTAATTTCTATTATTCTTATTGCTTTATCAATAAAACCAATACTTAACTATACTTCTAATATTTTTTGGAGCTTCATAAGCAATCAACTTGATAAAGAAGAAACTGAAAGAATGGAAAAAATAGAAAATGGAGAAATCGTCAGAGGGAAAGACACTATACTAATTTGGGAAAATATGTATGTAATCGGACATTATTCTGACGGAAGCTATTTATCTATTGAAACCAAAGATGTTAATGAAACAATACTAAAAAAAGTTGTCAAGCATCAAAAGAAAAAAGAAAAATTGTATATTGTTTCTGATGAAGGATATGCTGTGATTGACAAGAATAATCTATGTAGAGTATTTATAACTGTTGCCGATGAAGAATTTGTGAATGGTTATACAGAAGATGCAGATGGAAATCGCACTTATATATCACGAAAGATTGAAAGTACAAACATTGAATATTTATCAGAATATGAACTTTTTTCTACTGAAGAAAAAGATGTGTTTGAAAAAATGTTAAGTTAAGACCGTTTGGGGACGAGACCGTTTGGGGACGTACATTTTCTGACGTCCCCAACTGTCCATTATTCGACAGTCTGACGTCCCCAAATGGTCCCCCAAATGGTCCTATGTGTTGTTCCGTTGAATTGCAATAATTAATTCAATGAAATCGCCTGCGATTTCTACCGTAACCTGTTGCAACGCAACAGATTTCACTGTCACAAGGTGACAATTTCATTCATCCTGCGGATGAATTTCACCCGATTGAAAATCGGATTTCACTATTGTAATTTGTCTCGACAAATTACAATTTACATAGGTAAACATGAAATAAAAAGTATTTAAAGTCAGTTTTACGGTCATAATAATCCTGATGTTGATGAATGGGGGAGTATTATGGCGGGAAATGAAAAAATATTTATCAGAAAGCTTGATTATGCAGATTTACTTTGTAAAATGAACGTACGACGAAGAAAAATAAATCCGCTTTATGAAAAGGCGTTTCTTGACAGAAATGAGAAGCCTGCGAGTGAATATAATCTTAATACAACTACATGGGATTAAAAAAATGTTGACTTTTTTGATTTTATGTGATATACTGTATAGGAAAAATAAATAGAATCATACAAAGTGCCGGCCGTACCGTTCAGGTGCGGTTGGTGAAAAGGGAACCGGGTGAGAACCCCGGACGATACCAGTCGCTGTATGTGCTTTGTTTACATTCGTTGACGAAAGTCAGTCATTGGGAAACTGAGAAGGCAGAACGTAAACAGTCGCCAAGACAAAAGCACGAGTCAGAAGACCTGCTTTGATGTTATTTCGCAGCTCAGAGCTTTTATGAGCTTTTTTGCGTGGCTGAGGAATACCACTCCTGTTGGGAGATGAATGACACAGGAAAACTCTGCTGTGGTAAATTAAAGTTATCGCAGCTTTTTTATTGCCTGCGATAATGAAAAAGAAAGGACGATAAAAAATGAGAACAAAACGAATTGCAAGTCTGCTGATATCACTGGTTATGATTTTCAGCATGGCTTCACCTGTGACAAAGGCAAATGATGATACTTTAGGTATCATAAGTGAAGGAATAGCTTCTGCTGAAGCATATCTCCGAAGAGAACTTGAGGATTACAGCGAAACCGGAGGCGTGGCATACGGCTGTGAGTGGTATTTTATATCACTTTTGCGTGCCGGGAAAGTGATTGACGACAGTATGAAAGATGAGTACATAAGCTCTGTTTATTCTGAAATATCAGAGTGGACAGAGGAGACGAAAGCGACTGATGCTGAACGTACAATGCTTTCAATGACGGTTCTTGACGAAGAAACTAACGCTATAGCACCGTTTATTTATAATAATGCCGGACTTTCGGAAAGTTCAAATGCACTTGCATATGCGCTTATTGCACTTGATGCATCTGAAACATCAATTCCCGAAACGGCTGTATGGAGCAGAGAGAAAATAATTTCACAGCTTCTGATTTTTTCGGCAGAAGACGGCGGGTTCGGACTTTATGATGATACGACTGCAGACCCGGATGTAACGGCAATCTGCCTTCAGGCACTTGCTCCGTACCGTGAGATTGAAGAGGTTGAAAATGCTGTCAGCAAGGCAGTTGAACTCCTGAAAACCTCAGTTTATCCGGAAAATCCTGCAACAACTGCTCAGATTCTGCTTGCATTGACTGCACTTGGCGAAGTGTCAGAAGATGAATTTGCCGAAACTGTTAATTTGCTTGAAACTTACCGCAATCCTTCAGGAAAGGGTTACGGTTTTAACGGTGTAGAAAATACTATGACAACCATTCAGATACTTCAGGCTTATGATGCGTACAGAAAATTCCGCATGGAAGGGATATATTACTGGGATTTTTCGGTTCAGGGAAATACATATGACGATACATTCAATGAAGAAAATACAGAAGAAGATACAGAAACAGCAGTTCCGGTCAATGTTTTTGTGACAATTGCGTCAGACGGAAATATTGTCGAAAGCAAGGACGGTGTAAGTGTGGCTCAGGCTCCTGTGACTGTCATTGATATTGACGGAAACGGAAGAATTACGGTTGACGAGACTCTTTATCTTACACATGAGCTTTACTATGAAGGCGGAGCAGAGGAAGGCTATGCTTCTTATACAGGTACATATGGACTGTCTCTTGCACGACTTTGGGGTAAGGGAAGTGTTGATGAACCTGTTTCAGCCGGGTACTGGCTTAATAATGCAAGCTGTTGGAGCCCTGATGATGAAGTGTCAGAAGGTGATTTCCTGACTGCATTCAATTATTATGATACAGTAGCATGGAGCGATTCTTATTCATATTTTACGGAAAATACTGTAAGTGCAAAGACCGGTGATACAGTTACACTTGAGCTTTTGCACCAGAGCGGTTATGACGAATCATGGGCACCTGTATTTTCTCCGTGTGCTGATGCGGAAATAATCTTTGCAGACAGTAACAACGGTGCGTATAAACCGCTGAAAACGGATTCTGACGGAAAAGTTAAAATAAGCTTTAAGTCTTCAGCGTTGCCGGGTGATTATTATGTGATAGCGTATTCTGCCGATAAGTTGATTGTTCCGGCTGTATGCAGAATAACTCTTACAAGTGACTCTGATACTGACAGTTCTTCTGAATTTACAGCTTACATCAAGGTGGATGACCCGAAAGGCGAAAAATATCTTCCAAAAACCAAATTTGAGATTGAGCCGGGAACAACTGCACTTCAGCTACTTGAGATGACAGGACTTGAACTGGAAATCACAAAAAGCCTGCACGGTTCGTACGTAAGCTCGATTGAAGGTCTTGGCGAGTTTGATGAAGGAAGCGAGAGCGGATGGATGTACCGTGTAAACGGAGAATTTCCGGGATATTCAATATCCTCATACAGACTTTCTGATAAGGATTATGTCGAGGTGCTTTATACAAGAAATCTTGGTGAGGATTTAAACGCAAAGAAAAAAGTTTCATCAGGCGGTGGAGGTGGAGGAGGTTACACTCCAAAAAACGAAAAGACTGTCAGTCAGAAGACATATGAAAGTACTGCATCATATCTGACAAAAATGGTTACAAATCCTACTGTCGGAGCAGTCGGCGGAGAATGGACCGTGCTTGGACTTGCAAGAAGCGGTGCAGTTGTGCCTGACGGATATTTTGATAAATATTACGAAAATGTTCTTAGATATGTGAAAGCGAATGACGGTGTACTTCATTCTACAAAATATACCGAATACTCAAGAGTAGTTCTTGCACTTGGAGCAATCGGTAAAAATCCTGAAAATGTCGGGGGATATAATCTTGTAAAACCACTTCTTGATTATGACAAAGTAATAAAACAAGGTATTAACGGACCTGTATGGGCGATTATTGCCTTAAACAGCAGTAATTATGATGCTGATGAAGCAGAAGAAAAATATATAAATTATATTCTTGAGCATGAGTGTAGCGGTGGCGGCTGGGCTTTGTCAGCTTCGGGCACAGCTGATTCTGATATTACAGCAATGACTCTTATTGCACTTTCTCATTACAGGGATAAAAAAGAAGTAAACGATGCCGTAAACAGAGGTATAGAATTTTTGTCGGAAGCTCAGAACTCAAAAGGCGGATATTCAGCATACAGCGTTGAATCTTCGGAAAGTGCGGCTCAGGTTCTTACTGCTCTTTCTATACTTGGTATTTCTGACACCGATAAAAGATTTGTTAAAAACGGAAAAAGTGTTATTGACAGTATTCTTTCTTTCTCAAATGATGACGGAAGCTTTTCACATATCGTTGAGTCTGACATAATGGCAACGGAACAGTGCTTCTATGCGCTTGTTTCTTCAAAAAGGCTTAGTGAGGGAAAAACATCTGTTTTTGATATGAGCGATGTTGAAATCGTACCTGATAAAAAGCAAGATGTATCAGTCGTAAATGTTCCCGGTGTGACAATTCCGGGCAGAACGTTTGACGATGTTTCTGCACATGAATGCAGAGAAGCTGTTGAAGCTCTTGCTGAGAGAGGTATAATAAACGGCACATCCGAAAAAATATTTGAACCTGACAGAAATATGACAAGAGCGGAATTTACTGCTTTAGTTGTCCGTGCTTCGGGGCTTCCGATACAAAATGCGATAATCTTTTCAGATGTTGAATCGGGAAGCTGGTATGAAGATTATGTAAATACTGCTTACTTTAACGGTATAGTAAAGGGAGTTTCCGAAACAGAGTTCAATCCGTACGGAATAATCACCAAGGAACAAGCGGCTGTTATGATTGAAAGAATGGCTGTTATATGCGGTATGGAAAATACGGATGATAACGAAGCTGTACGAAATGTGCTTGCGGAGTTTGTTGATTATACCGATGTGTCTGATTGGGCAAAGGGCAGTGTTGCTTTTTGCTACAGTAACAATATACTTGACAGAAGCGAAATTTATATATATCCGTTCTCTGAAATAAAAAGATATGAGATTGCAGAAATGCTTTATAATATGCTTAAAGGAGCAGGGCTGATATGAAACTGAAATATAAAATAATTGCCTTATGTGCAATTATAGTTGTTCTTACAGTTTCGTTTCTGTATGGCGGAGATACAGATGTTCCGCCGACAGAGTCTGAGGCTGTGATTAGCAATACGTACGCACCTGTGAAAACAGATTCTCCTTTACCGAAGACGTTGACTGAATCACCGATGCATACAGAAGAGGTTAAACCGACTGAGACTCCTGAAGCGGATAAGCCTGTTATAACACCTGAGCCTTACGTAGCCGAACCGTCTCCGACTGCAGAGCCAATCGTTCCTACGGAAAGAGTACAAGAAACTCCACATATAAAAATTGCAGAAAAAGAAGTGGCTGTACAGAAAGATGAAACTCTTACTTGCAGTTTATCGGTCAGATGCGATACAGCTGTCGGGAAGGTGGATATTGCACCGTGTAACGGTCTGGTTTTCAGTGAGGATAAGGTTGTTTTTTACGAGGAAGAAACAGTATTCAATGTACTTGTCAGGGAAATGAAGAAGAACAAAGTTCATCTTGAATTTGTAAATGTTCCGCTTTACAATAGCTCATATATTGAGGGCATAGGTAATTTGTATGAGTTTGACTGCGGAGAGCTTTCAGGGTGGATGTATAAAGTAAACGGTATATTCCCGGACTACGGTTGTTCTTCGTATAAATTAAATAATGGAGATGTAATTGAATGGGTATATACCTGCGACCTTGGCAAGGATGTCGGGGGAGAATATTCAAAAATGAATGGTTATGCTTATGAATGAATTTAAAAAATATCATCCGATAGTAAATTTCATATACTTCGTATTTGTTATCGGTTTTTCAATGTTTTTCATGCATCCGCTATGTCTCGGAATTTCGCTTGTGTCGGGATTTACATATTCGGTGATGATGAAAGGAAGAAAAGCTGTAAAGTTCAATCTTGCTTATATGTTGCCGATGATGCTGGCTATGGCGGTTATAAATCCTGTTTTTAATCATAAAGGGATAACTATTTTGTGCTATCTTCCGGGTGGGAATCCGCTTACTTTTGAATCAATCGTGTACGGAGTGGCATCGTCTGCTATGATATTCAGTGTTCTTTGCTGGTTTTCATGTTATAATGAAATAATGACGAGTGACAAATTTATATATCTTTTCGGAAGGGTTATTCCGGCGATGTCTCTTATAATTTCCATGACGCTCAGGTTTGTACCGAGGTTTGCATCTCAACTGAAGGTCGTAACAAATGCACAAAAGTGTATGGGGCGTGATATGTCAAAAGGCAGTATAATAAAGAGAGCAAAGCACGGTATTAATATTTTATCAATTATGATAACATGGTCGCTTGAAAATGCAATCGGGACAGCTGACAGCATGAAAGCTCGAGGTTATGGAATGCCGGGGAGAACGGCTTTTTCGGTGTTTGCATTTGACAAAAGGGATAAAAAGGCACTTGTATGTATTTTGCTTTTCGGGGCGTATACACTTACCGGAAAAATAATGGGCGGAATAAATTTTAGTTACTTTCCGTCAATGAAAGGAACCGCTTTTTCAATATTTGAAATAAGCATATTTGTTTCTTATCTTATTTTGTGTATGTGCCCGATTATAATTGAGCTTTGGGAGGTGAGAAGATGGAAAGCTTTAAGGTCGAAAATTTAAGCTTTACTTATCCTGACAGAAATGTCAGTGCTCTTGATAATATAAATCTCACAGTCGGACAGGGTGAGTTTCTCCTTATTTTCGGGAAATCGGGGTGTGGCAAAACTACACTTCTGAGGCTTCTTAAATCTTCTCTTGCTCCTTATGGAAAGCTTGAGGGAACTATATATTTTGAAGGAAAACCGTTATCTTTGTATGATACAGGAAAGCAGGCATCGTGTATTGGGTTTGTTATGCAGAATCCTGACAGTCAGATTGTAACCGATAAGGTCTGGCATGAGCTTGCTTTCGGTCTTGAAAGTCTTGGATATTCTGATACTGAAATAAGAACAAGAGTATCAGAAATGGCATCATTTTTCGGTATACAGACATGGTTTCATAAAAATGTAACTGAGCTTTCGGGTGGGCAGAAACAGCTGCTAAATCTTGCATCTGTCATGGTAATGCAGCCATCTGTCTTAATACTTGACGAGCCTGTCAGCCAGCTTGATCCGATTGCGGCGGGAGAATTTCTAAAGACTCTCGAAAAAATTAACCGTGAGCTTGGAACTACCGTTATTCTTACCGAACACAGACTTGAAGAGGCATTTCCCTTAGCCGACAGAGTAATAGTTATGGACGATGGAGAGATAATTGCAGATTCAGCTCCGTCTGAAGTCGGAAAAATTCTCAAAAGTATTAATCATGAAATGTATAATGCACTTCCGACACCTGTCAGAATTTATGAAAGTATCGGAGATTCTGCACCTTGTCCGCTGACTGTAAGAGACGGCAGAGTATGGCTTGAAGAATATGCAAAGGAAAACATGCTGAATCCGGAAGTTATTCCAAAAGATAAAATACAGACTGATGCAGATACTGTTATTGAAATAAAAGATGCATGGTTCAGATATGAAAAAAACATGCCTGATATTTTGAAAGGATTTAGTCTTAGTATAAAAAAAGGTGAGGTCTTCTGCGTTGTCGGAGGTAACGGCACGGGAAAGACAACGGCTCTTTCGCTTATATCAGGGCTTAATACACCGTACAGAGGCGATGTTTTTATAAAAGGGAAAAAGATTTCTGAAATAGGAAATTTGTATGACGGACTTATCGGAGTGCTTCCGCAAAATCCTCAGAGTGTTTTTGTTAAAAAGACGGTTTACCTTGATTTAATGGAAATTTTATCAGAAAGAAAGCTGTCAGAAGCTGAAATGGAACTAAAGGTAAAAAGCATCTCTGTTTTATGCAGAATAGAAAATCTTATTGACTCACATCCGTATGATTTGTCGGGCGGAGAACAGCAACGGGCAGCACTCGCAAAAATTCTTCTTATGGATCCTGAAATACTTCTTCTTGACGAGCCGACAAAAGGAATGGATGCTGAGTTTAAAGAAGAATTTGCAGACATACTCGCAGACTTGAAATCAAAAGGTGTTACAATCGTTATGGTGTCTCATGATATAGAGTTCTGTGCAGAGTATGCAGACAGATGCGGACTTGTCTTTGACGGAATTCTTACATCGGTCGATACCCCGAGAGCCTTTTTTAAGAGTAAAAATTTCTATACTACATCCGCAAACCGCATGGCACGAAAAGTACTTCCTGATGCAGTTCTGGCAGAGGATATAATACTTGCCTGTGGTGGAAAACCTGAAAAGATAGAGAAAAAAGTAAGGCATAATCCTGAAAGGAAAACAAAACCAAAAAAGGATATCAGTACAGAAAATGTGAAAGTCGGCAAAACAGACAGAAAGCTGACAAAAAGAACGCTGTTTTCGATATTTCTTATATTGCTTGTAATACCTTTCACAATTTATGCAGGCATATCTTTTTTCGGTGACAGAAAATATTATTTTATAAGCCTTCTTATTATTCTTGAAACAATGATACCGTTTTTTATGGTATTTGAGTCACGGAAGCCGAAAGCAAGAGAAATTGTGGTGATAAGTGTTTTGTGCGGACTTGCCGTTGCCGGCAGAGCGGCATTTGCTATGCTTCCGCAGTTTAAACCTGTGATAGCTCTTATAATCATTTCAGGCGTGTGCTTTGGCGGTGAATCGGGATTTCTCGTGGGTGCCGTGACTGGGTTTGTTTCGAATTTTTTCTTCGGGCAGGGACCGTGGACCCCGTGGCAGATGTTTGCTTTCGGGATAACAGGCTTTCTGGCAGGGATACTGTTCAGAAAAGGATTCTCGAAAAAAACTAAATTACCACTTTGCATTTTCGGTTTTCTTGCCGCACTTGTTGTTTACGGCGGAATAATGAATCCTGCATCAGTTATAATTTTGCCGGGGAAAATAAACAAAGAAATGATTTTATCGTCGTATGTTTTCGGAATGCCGTTTGATCTTGTTCATGCAGCGTCTACCGGGTTGTTTCTGTGGTTCATATCAGAGCCTATGACAGAGAAGCTTGAGAGAATAAAGGCTAAATACGGACTTCTTCGATAATGCGGAAAGGGATTTAAAATATGATAAAGAATAAAACGTTACTTGCAACGCTTGCGGCACTCTGTGCTCAGGTGATTTTCGGGTTCAGCTTTATGTTTACTAAAATATCAATGGGGTATGCATCTCCGCTGACGGTTATCGCAGACAGATACATAGCCGCATTTGTCGGACTGACTATTGTTATGATTATAACACGGACTAAGATGAAAATGGGGAAAAGCTTTCCGAAGCTTGTTATGATGTCTTTGTTTCAGCCTGTTTTGTATTTTCTGTTTGAAACATACGGAATAAAACTTACGACAAGCTCGTTTTCAGCGGTTATGATTTCGCTTATTCCTGTAATGTCACTGTTCAGCGGGATGATATTCCTTAAAGAAATACCTACACCGCTTCAATACCTGTTCACAGTTATTTCGGTTGGCGGGGTTATAATTATCACAATATCCGGAAACTCTGACGGCACTGTTACGCCGCTTGGTGTTATACTTCTTGTTGGTGCAGTCGTTTCATCTGTGGGATTTAATACTGCAAGCAGAAAAATTTCGGCTGAATATACAGCGCTTGAACGTACATATGCAATGACTGTTATAGGACTTATATGCTTCTTTACAATAGCTCTTGCCGAAAATTCAGGTAATGTTTTAAAAGTTGTATCAGCGTTTGCCGTTCCTGAATATACACTGTCAATTCTTTATCTGGGCGTAGTTTCGTCTGTTGTTGCGTTCATAATGCTGAATTTCGCAAATACTCATTTGCCTGTTGCGAGAACAACAGTATTTTCGAATATAACAACTGTTGTTTCCGTAATAGCCGGTGCGGCATTTCTTGATGAAAAAATATCTGCAGTAGGGATTGTGTCGATTATAATGATTGTTGTCGGTGTCTGGGGAGTGCAGATGTCAGGGGACAAAAAGCAATGTCATTAACTCAAGTATAAAAACTAAAATCATCAAGAATTGTAGGGTACAGCCTTCAGGATGTACCGCAAACATAGTATTTTCGGTTCGTCGGAAATCGCCGGACCCTACAAATCTAATTGTTGTTCAAAGGCTTATAAATGAAAGGGGGTGTTGCGTTAAGCAGCGCCCACTTTTGGGGCTGATTGAGTTTAGATGCAGAATTCACGAAGCGAAGCCAAATGTGGGTTTTGCCGCATTTGGCCCTGCCCGAAGGCGTACGATGGTACGTCGAGTGGTGAGTTTCGTGGATAGTTCAAAAGCATAAAAATACGAGAAATCCGCAAGAGAATTGCGTATTTCAACTTTATTCAAGTGTTTGACAAATGTTCCAAATGTAGGTTTTAAGCCATTTTCGGAGCTTTTGAACGGTCTGCGCTAAAGGCAACAGGTCTTTAATTTGTTTTTGTAACTTCAGCAATAACATTACCATTCACAGGATTAATTGCAAAAGCAGTTACGCTTGTTATTTTTCCCGGGAATGATACAGTTAAATTACTATTCCCGGCAGGAGGAATCAGGAAATTATGTCCAACAGCATTTTTTCCGTTATCGGCAACAAGCTTAATCGTAACACCCTCAAACTTCTCAGAAATATTTCTGGCAACTACAGTCGCATTTATTCCGTTATTTGACCATTCACAGTTACTGATTTCTATATCAAATGTCGGTTCCACATATATTTCTGCATTTATTTCGGCACTTTCACCCGCAACACCGTCAGCACTTACCGGCATCACCCTGTACTTGCCGCTCTCCGATATATTTATAAATGTATCTTTTGTTGCAATATACAGTCTTTCATCACTGAATCCGTCAGCGTAATACACATAGTATGTAATACCTTCTGCACCATTCCATGTAATTTTTCCGTCACTATACTGCAAGTTCTGCGGCTTTTCAGGAGAATTTGTATCAGCTACTGATTTTAACATAAGAGGTGTATAAGATCCAAGTTCAAGATTTTCACCCATCACTTCTCCTGTAAGAACATTTTTCATACCGGAAAGCTTCTTTCCGTCCAGATAAACGGATACATTTGCTGTGTTATCAAAGGAATGATTTACCATATTGATAAGAACATCACCATCTTTTATGTCATAGATGTACTCAACCTCAAGGGGAGCAGCACCTGTTGCATTATCTATAAGTTTTATTCTGTCATTCTTGAAATAATCAGCAAACATCGGAGTAACATTATGTGCCCATCTGTCTGTAAACTTCGTTGCCCCGAGCAACCAAAGTTGAAACATTTCTAAAGATTTGCCGTATTTGTCATACTTAAGACAATCACCGTAATAAATCACTTTACCTCCGTTATTCTTGAATGCTTTTACAGCATCCAGCGTTTCCTGAGTAGTATGCGAAACACCGGGAATTACGAGGCAGTTATAATCCGAAAGCCTATCAAGCGAGGTTTCCGTTACAAAACCGACACGTTTCCCTGAATACAGCAATGCTTCATAGTAATTAAGCAAAATATTCATGTAATCATCATTCATAATTCTTGATGTTTTAGAATAAAGAAGTGCAACTTCAGGCTTTTTTCCGGAAAGTCTTGTAATATCAGCACTGTTACGAATCATATCAAGGCTTGTATAGCCTGCTTCTGCAACGCAGTCAGGACGGTGCAGGATACTTCCATAAAATGCCGAGCTTTTATCATAGCTTCTCTCCCACACCCACATCGTTGACATACTTCTGCCGTGAATTGCTCCCTGCCAAAGATTATATCTTACATTATTCTTTTCCGCATCCGTATACGATGCACTTCCATCCGTTATAAAATGGTCTTCAGAATTGTAAATAGGCTTATCAACTACCGAATGAAGATAATCATACCACATCATTTTTACAATCATAGTGGGTTCCCATTCCGTTATATTATACGAATCATTTCCAGCATAATCAAGAAAAGCTCCGAACTTTTCGGCATCAGTGCCTATGATAAGATGCTGTCTGTCATCATATTCTGCCGGTGCAAAGTATGTCATCATTTTACTGTGGAGAGGTTTATCGGTATATTCTCTTATTATACCTGCCATCCATTCATGCCAATCGGCATATACGTCTTCATTAAAGCAAATCCAGTCATAGAAAATTGCTGTTTTTGAAGCTTCCGACGGCATTGTAATCTCATCAATGCTTCTGTAGGACGTTCCCCATTTTGAATTAATATTTGAAAGTGAACCGTATTCTTCAACGAGATAATCTCTGAACTTTGTATTATAGAAATCCGGGAAAAGTCTCGAATCAAAGCTTGGTTCATTTGTTATACATATATCACGAACTGCATCATATTCAGCAATAGCCGGAACTACCAGTCTCAGATACTGTTCGACCTTTGCTTTTGCTCTTTCGTCGTTAACGTTATAGGATGTTCCCGTTGTATCTGCATACATATCCTCACATCCCGGAATACGCCAGAAATACATCGGCTGAAGCAGGAATGAAACTGCTACATTTGCTTTTTCGGCACGTTCCAGGTACGGTTTTACAGAATCTATTTTGCTTTGTGAATACAAAAGCTCAAAGTCTCCGTTCCCGATAAGGTTTTCTCCACTTGTTCCCTTCTTAAGAAATACATTATCAATATAAAGCTCTGTACATTTGCCATAAACATAAATATCAAGCCTTACTTTTGTTTGATTCTCACCGGTTACAAATGTATATGAATTGGTTCCCCATTCACTTCCGACAGATGTTATATTGTTCTTGTTCCCTGCTACACTTATTTGAAGTGCATTTGAAGCAACTCCGATGCCTTTTAAGTCTACTCCGTAATAATATCTTGCAGACGGTGAAACCTCTACTTCCTTTGAAATATGAAAATAATTTCCGTCTTTGTAATCATTTTTGAAAACAACCTTCAAAGCTCTGTTTCCGCCAACATCTGCCACATCGTGATAAAGCTCTGCATCGCCTTTCGTTTCAAAGCTCCAGTCAGGCAATGTTATCACATGGTAAAGACCGAGCTGCATCTGAAAATTATTCATTCCGAAATCATGCAGCTTTTCAGTATCCTTACGAACTGTATCAAAGTGTCCGTAACCTGTAGAGAAAACGTTATATTGTCCATCTGTAATTCCCGTTCCCGAAATTGATGTATTCATCATATCATATTCAGGTACGAAAACAGGAAATTTCTCACCGCTTAAATATGATGTAAGATTCTCTTTTGTTTCAGTATAGATATTCTGCATGGCATTACGGTTGTATTCCATAATACTTTCATCAACACCATGTACTTCATCTTCCGCAAGGTAGTCCACGAATTTTTCAAAGGTTGAAACTCCGACCGTTTCATACGGAGCAGAAATATTCTTTTCCTCACAGTCTTTGAGCAGCCCCTTAAGCTCCGATAACTGCTCAGAATAGTCTGCGGCATATGCTACACTTCCTATTGACAGCATTAAAGCTGTCAGAATTATACTTTTTTTCATTTCACACCTCAACATTATGATAATTAAGTATTACCGTTACAGCCTCCGCACGGGTAAGATTACCCTTCGGACGGAAGGTATTATCCTCGTAACCGTTTATAACTCCGAGAGCATAAGCCTTTGAAACCGAAATAGCATCAGCCATTTCATCTGTATCGATAAAAGTAAGTTCTTTTGTAAATGCCTTTCTTTTTCTCTCATATGCACGTACAGCCATATCGCACATTTCTTCCCTTGTTATAAGCTCATCGGGACGTGCAAGCTTATCATTTACGATTCCGCTATTATATGCCGCCTGCATATATCTTGCATACCATGCATTTTCATCCACATCGTCAAATACACCTGTATACGCTTCAGTGCGGATTTCAGCAGCACGTATAAGCATTGTAACAAATTCAGCACGTGTTATACCGCTGTCAGGATTAAATCTTGATTCGGTTACACCTTTTACAAGATTTTTATTATATGCATCGAAAATATTATTTTCTGCCCAGTGTCCGTATGTATCTATGAAACAGCTATCCGCTTCTACTTCAAGGAGAATCGGCATATACTTCTTCGCAGTTACGGTATCATCCTGCTCTGTCATGCTTCTGAGTTCAAGCGATTTCTGAGCTTTTTTTCCTGCTACATTTACAATCACATCGGTTGTATTACCGTAGTTACAAACATTTATAATAATCTTTCCGTCATGCATTGCGTAGCTGTATTCAACGTCTTCACAAATATCACCTGTTTTGGCATCAAGCACTTCAATCCACATTTTGTTTTCGCCGCAAAGGAAGTTACGGATAAGCGCTTTGTATTCGTTCTGAGTCATTCCCGACAATTTACTTCCTTCACTCTGAATACCTTCAAAAATTGTGGAATTGTCAAGTATAAACTGTCTCTTTTCAGCATTTGCGTCGTTCATGTATTCATCATACTTAAAGCAGTTATCACCAATCAATACAACTTTTCCGCCATTATTGATAAACTTAATTATGTTATCAAGTGTTCCTTCCATTGCGTAATCAATAGCCGGAACAAAGAGAATATCAAAGTTATGCATCTTTTCAGCCTGAAGCTCTGTTACAAACCTTATCTTTTTACCGAGACACACAAGAGCATTATATGTCTCATACTGCATATTAATCTGTGTCATATCATAGAGTCTTGTTGCATTTGAATATAAGATTCCTATATCGGTTTTTTCATTCTGAAGAGCCTCTATCTGATAAGAAAGTCTGTTAAGGTCATGAGTAACCACTCCTGCTCCCCATACAGCCTTCGGGCGCTGCGTCATAAGTCCCCAGAAAACTGAACTCTTATCATATGTACGCTCCCATGCCCAAAGAACCGAATTTGCTCTGTAATGAACAGCCCCCTGCCATACGTTTGTAACAGCATATGCGTCATATTCATCACTGTATATCTTATCTGCACGGTCAGGCATTATATGGTGCTCCGTATCGAAAATCGGTGCTTCCTTAACGCTCACCTGATAGTCATACCACATTGTCTGCACTTTATTTCCTGCAGAATCTGTATAAAAGTTAGTAGAGTCACAGCCGTTAATATCAAGATGGTCAGCTGTATATTCAAGACCGTAACCTGCAGTAATATTTGTTCTTGCATGGCTTTCCTCATACGAACACAGGAAGGTCATAAATTTACAATGAAGCGGAATACCGGGAGCAAGCTCATGTACCAAATCTGCCATCCAGTTATGCCAGCTTGAAAACTGAATATTATTAAATGTCTGATAATCAAGACAAACAGGGTTCGCACTCATTTCCGTCGGCATTTCAATTTCAGTAAAGTCTTTATAATCTGTTCTGTATTTTTTATTAAGAGTTTCTATATCCCCATGCTTTTCTTCTAAGAATGCGTGCCATATTTCCTTATAAGCAACTGAGCGGTTTGACTTAAATGTCGGCTCGTTTGAAAGACAGATACTGTTCAGTGATTTATACTCCCTAACAATAGGTATAGCATATCTGAGATAATCCTCAAGCACCTTTTTTGCCGCCGGATGGTTTACATTATAATTTCCGAATCCACCACCCGGAATTGCCGCCTCCGGATATTGTTCAACAAACGCACTGTACATATAATGTGGAGAAAGAAGCAGGTCTACCGATACATTTGCAAGCTCCGCACGTTGAAGCAGTTCAAGTACATTAAGCATTCCGTTAGGATTAATGCTGTATTCAAGCTCATCATCACTGATACTTTCAAAGTCCCCTCTGTAGAAAAGTTCAACATCGCTCCCTTCTTCCTTTATGCTTATATCATCAAAATATATAGCCTCTGTTTCATCCTCGGTAAATATACGAAATGATCTTGTATACTGATCAGGCTTTGAAGTAAAGGTAAAGTCAATCTTGGTCCATTCTTCAGGAATAGAATAATTAACACGTCCGTCCCAGCCGTCAGTTGTTATATAGCTTCCTTTGGCATTTTTACCCTTCACCCATGCACTTCCCACATACTTTGTATTTGGTTTAACAGGAAACGCCTGTTCAAAATATGAATATATATTTGATTTTTTAGGAGAATTATTTGTAATTTTAAGTGCTCTTTCTCCCGAATGCTTTTCATCTGTCTGACAAACAGCCGCAGAATCCGCAGTTGATTTATTATATTTACCGCCCGACGTCCACCCCGGGCTCGGCGCGTTTATTATTCTGTTTATACCAAGCTCGTTCTGAATAGAGTTTACACCGAGATTTTTAAGGTTCCACATCTGTCTGGTAGCTGTCATAAAGTTTCCGTATCCGACAAGGAATACAGGTCTGTTTTCATGTTTTTCACCGTCAAATGTATCGGCATATGTAGTCGTGCCCTTTATTTCAAATTCCGTATCAACATATTTCGGTACGGTAAACGGTGTTTTTTCACCTGCCAGATATGATTCAAGGCTTGATTTTGCTTCATTGTAGATATCAACAAGCTGAGTATAAGTATAGTTTATACGTGTCATATCCTCCTTACCGATATCATCAGCCATAAAGCCTGCAAAATATTTAATCGTCTGCCAGTTTACTCTTTCGTAATCTGTGCTTATTCCCTGTGCTTCACATTCATTTATAAGTGTCTCAAGCTCATCTGCAAAAACCAGTGCTTCTTTCTGATACTGCTTTGCGACTCTCTGGGTTGCCTTTGCTCTTTTTACATCAACACTATGAGACAACTCATATTCTTGTCCGTTATATGTAACATTTGCTTTTACAAAATCCGCTTTCTCTTCTGTAAATGTTACGGGAACCGATTCTCTGACTCCCTTGCCCCTCTTAACAGTCACATTCTTTTCTTCTCCGTTTATATTTACGGTAAATGCTTTATCTTCTCCGTGGTTTGATATATATAAATTAAAAATTGTTTCCTCATCCATAGTGGGTGTAATTGTACCGTCCACCCATGCATACCAATCCTGATCTTTTTCTACCATAACAAGTGTCGGGTATGCATCATTCATCTTACCCTCGGCAATACCGGGAGCAAGCTGTACGCAATATTTTCTTCCGTTATAGTCATTGTCATTTACGATAAAGTCAAATAAAATTTTATCCGGCTTACTTCCGTATTTTATATTCCATGGAATTGCCGCTTCGTATGTAGTATAATTTCCTTCTCTTTTTGTTTTGAGAATACATGAATTAATCTGTTCCTCAGAAAGATTTGAGGAATATACCTTTCCTACATCTTCCTTATGGTCGTGTATAAGACCGATTTCATAACCTACACTTTCACCTTCATTTGAAAGCATGAACTGTATACTGTCACCCTGCCAGTATTTTCCAAGTTCGGCATACGTTTCAATCAAATCGTCATACACATTATAATACATATAGAAATATTCTTCGTCATATGCAAATGCATAATCAATCTTTAAGTCTTTTTCTTTTTCATCATCATGAGCATAAATCTGAAACTGTGAATAATCATCAACAGGCATATACGCCATTGTTATGTCGCCCCAGTCAGAGTTGTCTGCGTCTACTGTTATATTTTTGTAGTAAACAGGCACATTATAGAATAAGCTTCCAAGCTTGTCTGCATCAGATGCTTCATATTCCGAGCTGTTATTTATATCAATAAATTTCTGCTGATATTCATTTTCTCCGACCTGAACCTTTTTTTCTTCCTCTTCTTCATCTGTTGCGTTAAAATCAGGGTTGGAAAGCAGATTTTCTCCTGTTTCAACATCGGTAAAGAACATATCGTCAAACCAAACACCGTCTGTTTTTCCATCTATTATAAACATAAGCTGTACAGCTTTTGTCTGAGTTGCAACATATCTGAATTCATATTTTCTGAAATCACATGTTTTGCCGAAAAGCAACAGGCTGTATCTGGAATTCCAGTCGATTGCAGACTGAACTGCGGTGGAGTTGTCAGATTTGACAACTCCGCCGTAGCTGTAGGTCTTTCCTTCTTCGACAGGAACAGATACGGATAACAGCATAAATACATTTGATGCTCTGTCTGAATAATTTACAATTTTAAGTGACGGAGTTCCGTTTACACCTGTATTGTAATCAATTTCTGCTGTACCCTGACAATCATTACTTAACATAACAGACCAACCCTTTATGCCGGAAATATATACATTTGCCGCCATCGTGGGCACGTATGTCATAATTATTGTAAGTAATACTAATAATGCTGTTATCCTTTTCTTCATTTATTTTCCCTGCCTTAATTTTATTTTTTATTTGAATATATCTGCATTTCTAAGAGGCTTAAGATTATTCATTGAGTCAAGAAGCATAAGCTTCATTTCGTATTTTTTACCTTCTGCAAATTCAGGTACTGTTACAGATGTACCAACCGTCGGTGTTACAAACGGATTTGCAAGAACCGGAACATCTTTTTCTGCAAAGCTAACATCTACAAGTTTTCCATCCTCATAAACTGCCGCAACAACTGTTACGTTAAGGTCTTCTTTTTCGTAATTTTTAATACCGATGCTGCCGAGAACCTCACCGGATTCAAGTGCTTCAATATCTGCAACTACTTCACCGTTATATGTAAGCTGATAATTCGTTGATGTAGAAGCCCATTCAGTGTCATACTCAAATCCGCCATTTTTGATAAAATTCTTTGAAGTATTTACTACACCTTCGCTTACCTCATAGATTGCTACATCGTCAATCCATACCGCATCAGCCTTGTTGTCAAAGATAAACTGAAGAGTACGTGTATACATTTCACCGTCATCAGCTTCTCCGTCATATGCTGCTATATCGTATGTATAAGTCTTCCATCTTTCTCTTTCGTTAACCGGATTAATAGGTGCGGAATTTTCCCATCCGTTTGATGTGTTGTAAATACCCTGAACTTTAAAGTTTGTTGAACCCATATATCTGATTTTTGCTGAAAACTGATATGTTTTATTCTTTTCAAGCTGTACGCCCTGTACAAGTGATGCGTATGTATTTGTTGCAGTACCGCTTCTTCCGCATGTAACCTTCATTGATGAATTACCTGATGCCTTAATCTCCTTATCAATTTCAAGAACTGTATTACAGTAATTTCCTTCTGTTTCATTTCTTGCAAGAGTCCAGTCAGGTGAAATCACTCTGTTGCCTGCTGCATTGTAATACATATCTGATGTATGGGCAACAAGTACCCTTGAGCTTGTATAAGTTTTTCCGCCTGCTGTAATAGAAAGAACACAGTTATATGAAATGTGCTCACCGAGATTTTCAAGAACCACATGGTTGTATGCCTGTGATGCTGTATCCGGAGTAAATTCAATTTCCGTTCCGTTCACTGTAAGAGTAATATCTGTAATATCACTCTTCTGAGGATTTGTCCAAGCTACAACGCCCTTATTCTTATTTACATTTGAAGCTGAAGTTGCAACAAACATTTCAGGCATACCTTCTTCATAAACATAACAGTCTTCAAATCCACCGTTCGGACAGTATTCCTTTCCGCTTGAATCTTTTACAGAAAGACCGTCAAGATAGAATGCTGCTTCCTTAACCCATGAAGACATATAAAAATTAATTGTTGTTGTATCTGAAGTTCTGGTCTGAGTTCCTGTATACTTTGTCCATCCGTTTCCGGCATATGTTTTTGTCCAGCTCGGATCTGTCAGTCTTATTGATGCCGGACCTATAAAAGTCTGATTTTCTTCATATGTACCTTTGATATAAAAGGTAACCGTATAAGGTTCACCGGCAACTATAGTTCCGGCAGCACCATACTGCAAATATGTATTTTCCGTATTATATCCGTTCGCTCTGTAGATGTACGCTGCTTTTTCTCCTTCATAAACACTTCCATCTCCTGTTACAGGCTGTGCATAGAATGTACATTTAGTTGCAGCTGTATAATCAGCCCAGCCAACTGAGCTTCTGAGAGCCTGTCTACCCTTGGATATACGAGCTCTTGAAGTTGGACATGATGCAAATGACGGATTGTCTACGAGATTTACATCTGAGCCTTTTTCATAAATAAATACGTCATCAACAAGAATTACACAGTTATCACCGTAAATTTTGTCTGCCTGCAGAAGTGCACGTTTATTTGTATAATCCTTATCAGCCGTAAATTCCTTCTGATAAAGAGTCCAACCGTTTTCATCCGTTTTCACTGCTGATGCAAGGTCTACTCTTGCCCAGCCGTCAAGACCGAAATACATCGTTCCGCCTTTTCTGCTGTCAAGACCCTTCATCCATGCCCCGATTACATATGTTTTACCTGACTCAAGTGTGGCTGTCTGCTTTGAGAAAAAATGCATACAGTATGCATGATTTGATGTCGGGAACTTCATATAAATTGAAGAATCACCTGTTTTGCTGTCATCAAGTGTAATCTGCGGATTCATTGTTCTGTCAGGACTTGATGAAGGGAAGTTTGTTTCATCGCCTGAGCTATACCAGATTGTCGGCCATTCAGTACACGAATAACCGCTTGTCGGCTGTGCTGTAACAGCAGTTTCTGCACTTACAGGAATTACCGTCGGTACTGTCATAGCTAAAGCCATTAACATACTTAAAAAATTCTTTTTTTTCATTAAAATCTCTCCTTTTCTTGCTTTCTTATTTATAATAGGTGCTGCCCGATGCACTTATTAACTGATCATTCTGCCTGCCCGAATGTCACAAAATCGTACAGACTCTTCATTCCTTCTTTTGAGTTCCAAAGGAATACTTCTATATGGTATTCGCTGTAATCTTCTTCAGGAATGTCTATATTGGTTTTGAGTGATGTCGAAATGTCACCCGTCTCAAGCTTTTCAGCAAGCACAGATGTACTTACAAGCTTTTTAAGAATATTACCTTTGTAAAGCGCAACAAGCTGAGTAACAGGTACTGCTTCGTCAAGCTTGTTGTTTCTGACTTTCGTTTCAACCTTGTATGTACCGCCTGACTGTATGCCGTAAACTTCGCTATTTCCTATGTGAAGCTTCGGTGCATTAACTTTAAACTCAGGAGCAACTGTATAACCTGAAACCTCGGTAAGCTCTCCTTCGTTTCCGAATGCGTCAACAGGCGCAACTGCAAAGGTATGCTCTACGTCATTTGCAAGCTTATTAAACGTTGCATTTGTGATTGTCGGATGAATGTATCCTCGTGAGCAATAACCTTCTTCCATGAGCTGATAAAGCTTGATTTTTGAGCCTCCGCCTGTAGTGCCCCATGAAAGTGTTATTGATTCGTCTCCACCTTCGGCTTTGAGACCTCCGATTGTTCCAAGCTCCGGCTCAGTGTACAGTTCTTCAAAACCCGGAGTTTTCATAAGGTTGTCTCCAACAGTCTCACCGTTTTCTACTTTTTTAAGTGAGAAGTTATCGAGCCATACTCCGTCAAACGAACTGTCAAGAGTAAAGAAGAACGAAATTCTCGCAGTTGATATTTCTTTTATGTCTATAACAAATTCTTTCCAGTCATAAGTTCCTTTAAAACCACTCAGATCCTGACTTGAATTACCGTCAAGATTCTTCCAGTTGTTTGAAATTCTCATAGACGATTTATTATTCTCAGCTTTCGCCATAAAGGTTAATTTGTAATCAGCGCCCTGTTCTACAGGTACGTTCTGAGTAACCAGAACAAAAACATTACTTATTGTTCCTTTGATATTCGATACAAACTTAAACGAAGCATTTCCTTCATATTTCTCTTTGGCATCAACCGAAATCTCAAGCGGTGCATATCCGATAGCACCTCTTGACATGGTAATCCCCCACGGTGTATACTGCTTGTCGGTTGCAGACGGAAGTCCGAATGCAAAATATTCACTTTCCGTTCCGTCTCGGTACGAAAGGTAAAGCTTATACTGATAAACGCCTCCGTTTGTAAGCTTTGTCATTTTGTATGTATTAAAGTCCGACGGTTCATTGCTGAAATCTTCACTGAGAAGCACATCTTCACCACTTGTCACATCGTAAAGCTTTATGTCTTTAAGATTGGCAGTTGACGGATTCTTCCAACTGATTGCAACACCGCCCGAAAACGGTGATGCAATAAAGTTAACCGGGTCATATGTTGCAGAATCATATTCAGAAACAATAGTTTCCGAAACACTCTCAAATCCACCGTTTTGTACATACTCTGTTCCGTTTTCGTCAACAAGACTTATATTATCTATATCCCAGCCGTTTGTCCAGCCTTTGAATATAAAGCAAAGCTTATCATTTCCGCCGCCATATTCAATTTCCTTTGAATACTTCTTCCAGTTTCTTGTATCAGCTCCGGGAATACTGCTTTCAACAGTCCAGTTATCAGCATTTATGTTATACTGATAACCTTCCCCAATTCCTGCTGTTGTGTAGTTTGCGGATACTGATCCTCTTGCATAAAAGCTCATAGTATACGTTCCTGCCGGAAGTTCTGATGATATATCATTTTCAACAAGAATTGTTCCGTCTGTCACACAATCAGGATACTTTATAACCATTGCATATGTGTCTTCAAAGTAATACTCGTCTGTAAGAGCTGCGAAATTTTTCTCGCGGTTAATGTCTTCCGCACCGCTTCCAACATATGAAATTGTCCAGCTTTCAATGGCAATATCTGCCGCCAAAATCGGCTTACCCATCATACTAATCAGAGCAAGTACATTAATAAATGCAAGTATTTTTTTCATAATTTGTCATCCTCCTATTCTCTGATTATTACAATCGAAACTGCATATCCCCAGTTGATTACCATTTCAATTGTATCGCCCGGAATCAAATCCTTATAGCTACCTGTTTCACAAATATTTTCTGATTTGTCGTAAATAAGAACCGAGCCTGATGGATTATGTCTTAAATACAGTTCACTGCCCCTGTCAACCTTCAGTTTTCCGCCAAGATAGTCATTAGCTACCACAGTACCTCTTACAAGCACCTCATGATTCCACAAGTCAACCGAAGTATTTGACGGTGTCAGAGTTTCCCAGCGGTCAATTTTATTTTTTGAATTTGTATGGTATCTTATTATACTTCCCTTTTCAATCCCGTCAAAGGTGTCAGGATTCTTTCCTTCAAATTCAAGATTTACATAGTTACCCATACAGCCTCTGATTACAGAAACAATATCGCCCTGTTCGTTCAGCTTTTCGACAATATCAGTTACAACAAACAGCTGAAGATCAACTCTACCCGACGCCGCGTCATCTGTGATTACGGTCACCATACCGGTGAAGTTAAATTCATCAAGGTCATATGCGGCTATTGTGTAGTTTGTATCTCCTGCAAAATAAGTTATTGTCGTTGCATAATAGTCGTCTCTGTCACTGCTTTTTGTCTTCGGCATAACGAACACCTTCACATCAGGCTCAAGATAAATGTTACATGAAAACGTTTTTGGCTGTGATCTGTATCTGAGGTTCTGGTCAATAGTCTTTGCAAGAAGCTTTTCACCCTTTTTACCGATTTCGGCAACGGTCAGGAGATTTATCTCTCCGGCACCGTTTCTTGTTATAAGCATTATCTGCGGGTCAAGTGCTTTTATGCTTTCAAATACTGCTTTTGAATCTGTTGACACTCCGTTGAATTTCACTTTTTTTGCAAGATTCGCAGTTATCCATTCGGATTGGTCATTCATATAGTTTACTCTGTATGCACCGTCAGAATCTTCATCCTCATATGCCTTATAGAAAAGTGCATAATCTGTCGATACTGATTTTTTTGCATAAACAATATTTCCGAAATAATCAATATAGAATATATATGAATCGGTCATTTGAAGTCCCGAAACTGCAATTTCTTTATTGAACACCTCTGCAACAGGGTATATAACATCATTTAGCGTCATCTCATTTTCTGCACGATCGAATGAAGAATATTTACCCGTCACGCTGTTTCTGCTTATATAAACATTTGCAATGAAATCAGTTTCCGATTTACTTTTTTGAATTGTAAGTATATCATCCTTCGCAATTGAAGTAATATCAGTTTCCGCACCGTCAAGATAGTAATGAATATTAGTGTTTACATCTTTATCTTCAAGCTTCAGATAGTTAAGTGCTCCGCTGTATGCGTAATTTCCGAATATCTCGTAGTTATACGGAATAGTATAGCTTGCTACCATTGTCTCGTACGAAGTAACAAACAAACAGTCGTATATTTTATCTTTATTATTATCAATAAGTCTGATTTGTCCCATTTCAGGCTTTAAATCAGCGGCTTTATACCCGTCATAGAACTGTCCGTTATAAATAACTCTGACTGTTTTGCTGATTTTTGCTGTCTTTGTACGGTTGTTTTCATCATATGTTATCAAGTCACACGTATCAGATACTGAAATTATATCTTCCCCATTAATTTCAACAACTGTTGTTTTATTTTCTCTCGGTCTTAAGAATATAACCTCTCCGCTTTCCGTATCGTTTTCTCTCTTTACAAAACCTTCGACATACATTCCGAGAAGGTCAGCTGCATTTGTTTCACCGATGTAAAAATTTTCTCCGTTAATTGTTATCTGCTTTTCAGCGTTCCCTGCAGGATTTATAAGCGATGTATATTGATTCGCACTTACAATTCCCGAAATTTCATAAATATCTCTCTGCATGGAAAGGATTGTGTCATTCTCCATGATTTCATATGTAATTCCGTCTGTATCATACGGAACTGCATACGGCTCAATATCTATCATGTTATAGAAAAGATTTACTATGCTTTCTCTCGGAAGTGATAATGTTCTGCTTCCGCTTACACCACCGAGAAGTCCGATAAATCCTGCAACCTGAGTATATCCCGAAGGATATCCTCCCTGATAAAGAGCCTGCTGTTCATAGCCGAGAGCCGTAACAGCCGCGGCAACAGCATCGTTATATGTTATATATGCAGACGGTGCATAGACCTCATCCGCTTCACTTTCAAGAAGTCCTGTAAGTACAGAAAGCTTTGGTACGGAATAGATTTCATCCGTTTCATAGAACATACCGAGAAGTCCGCCAAAGAATTCTTCGCGTGTTACATACTCACCTTCTGCATCCTTACTCATAATACCGAGTGCGTCAAGTATTTCCCTTTTCTGTACATCATCCGAACCGCCAAGTGCGTACACGCTCTGAACGGAAGACAATATCATTACAGCTGAAATTATTAAAGTCAATATTTTTTTCATCAAACTGCCACCCTCTTTCCTTATTTAATAAGATTGTATATTACAACAGCTGCCTGTGCTCTTGTTGCTATTTTTTCAGGTTCGAAATTCCCACCGTCAGTTCCTGACATGATTCCTGCACGGTAAAGTGTATCAACAGCACCCTTTGCCCAATCGGCAATCATCTCATCATCCTCGAATGTTATGCCTGTTCTTATTTCAGCGGCTTTCTTGTAACGCTCAAGTGCTCTTGCAGACATTGCCGCCATTTCCTGACGTGTGATATTTCTCTTTACGCCAAACTCTGTTTCAGAAATACCGTTTACAATTCCCGCAGTATATGCGCTTGCAACATATTTATAAAACCAGTCATTCTTGCCGACATCATCAAATCCGCATGATGCATTTTCGTCAACCATGTCAAGCGCAGATACAAGCATTTTTGCAAATTCTTCGCGAGTTACATTGTCGTTAGGTCTAAACGTGCCGTTACCGTCACCGGAAACAATTCCCTCTTTTGTAAGCTCGTTAATAGCTGTTGCCGCCCATGTAACACTGTCTATATCATTATAACGTACAAATTCTTCCTTAACATCAGGAATTTCTGTCTTGTTTTCCACAATTGCCGCACCCGGATTTACGGTATTGACAGCATTTCCTCTGCTGCCGCCACCGCCACCGCCGGAGCCTCCTCCGTTATTCTTTTTTTCTCCATCTACAGCATCATCGTATGCATCTTCAAGATTATCAACAAGCTCCTCTGCCGTTTCAGCCGGATTCTTTGCCTGAATTTCTACAAGTTCATCTCCCACATCGGATTTCTTTGACGATGATAAATCATCATAATCCTTATATGTACTGTCATCCTCTATACCGAGAGCTTTTGCATACTTATCAAACAGCTTTGAAAACTCCGAGAACTTTGCAGTTTTGAACTTGTACAAAATACAAATTTCATTATATCTGTCTGTCACCTCATCTGTTTTCTTGTAGTCACCGCCGACAATATCAAGTATCCATTTTTTCAGCCCGTCATCCGTGATTTTACCGAATGATGTATCTTCAAATGAAGGTTCAATACACAAAAGTGATTCTTCCGCATCATAGCCTTTATTAATCATTACAGTACCGATACATTTGTTCATAAGCCCGGAAAGATTGTCAGCTCCGCTCTTTTCGGCAAGGAACATGGAAACTATATCTTCTTTTTCTGATACACCATCGTAAATATCAAGTTTCATCCCCATTGCCTGCAAGGCTATTCTGTATTCGCTGTCCTCTTCAAGCATTTCGAGAATCTCAGCAGAATCCGAAACACCTTTAAGCCATTCTTCAGCTTTTTCGACAGTGTCATCTGTAGCATGAGTAAAGCTCATTTCAGATTTCAATTCAAGCTGATTATTATATACATAAATCGTATATTCTCCCTCATATGCAGTATCATTTTCGAACTCAAATTCAAAACTGATTTCTCCGCCATAGCTTTTTCCCTCTCTTATTGCAACGATGTTTTCATCATCAAGACTCTCGCCCTTTTTCGCAACAAGCATTGTTACCGTCTCGCCGTTTCCGCAATCCGTTTTTACCGTATAAGCACAGTTCTTTTTTTCTATTGCTGTGTCTGCAAAAACACTCGTCTGACATAAAACAGTGCATGCGGCTACAAATGATATTATTTTTTTCATTATCCCACAACCTTTCTTTTAGTGTTTTATATATGAAATTTTAATACACGTTCTTCCGTTCTCTTTATCAAGAGCTGTATATACTACCTTGTCATTTCCGGGAGACATCTGCGGATGCGGATGACACGGATGTACCGCTGTCATGTACGGCATATCGGCAACAAATTCTTCGCCCGTCTTTGTATCTATAATAACCACCTCACTCTGCTTTGGTGCATACTGAGTATCCACTATCAGATATCTGCCGTCTTGCGACACACCAACGTGCCAGTATTTATAATTTGAATACAAAAGCTCATATTTTCCTGTTTCAATATCTACATAACACACTCCGAACGGCGGTTCGGGAGAACAGACATATTTTACAAAATACAACCCCTTCCCATCAGGTGCCCACATTTCATGCCCGAAGCAGTCTCCGAGATTTCCATCCTGATTAAGTGTCTGCTTTGCTATATTCCATGCTTTTTTCGTTTTATCATTGTAAAGCCACAAACGGTTTGAAATATAGAACGTTTCTCCTTCATGTGCGAAGAAAAACATATCCTTATCAGTTGGGGAAATCATAAGATGATTTGCTACAGGCAGTGGCTTTGCAAACATTTTTTCATAAACAAGTTCACATTCACCCGTTTCAATATTCACTCTGTAAAACTTTGACGGCTCATCATCCCGGACTTTATACAATGACGCATATTTACCGTCAGCTGTCATCTTAGGTCCCTCACCTTCAAACTCGCAGATTAGCCTTTCATTTTTTGTATCAAAATCATATTCAGAAAAACCCTTTGAATTTATGTAATACAGCTTATTGTTCTTTACTGTAATAAATCCTGTACATTTTACGTCATCGGTTATTACTTCAATACTGTTATCCAAAAGAGAAATTTTAACAATTTCATTTTTCATCTCAGTCTCATCGGTAAATCGTATTCCGACAAAAGTATCATTATCAATCCATTTATTTGTTACATAATATCCGGCAGTATAGTAATATTCGCTGTCGGTAATTGTCACTGTTTTTTCTGTTTTCATATGTCGGTTCCTTTCTGTGTCACTCTTCAAGAAATGCAACTCTTATACATATTCTCCCGTTATCATCAACGGAAGTATATATAACCTTTTTATTATCGGGTGAAAGATGCGGATGCGGATGGCAAGGATGAACAGTCATATTTTACAAAATACAACCCTTTTCCGTCAGGCGTCCACATTTCATGACCGAAACAATCACCGAGATTTCCGTCCCTGTCAAGCGTCTGTTTTGCTATGTTCCATTCTTTTCCCGTTCCCATATCATAAAGCCACAAACGGTTTGATATGTAAAATGTTTCACCCTCATGGCAGAAAAACATCAGTTCATGGTTTTCGGGGCATACCATAAGATGAGCCACATCATTAAAAGGCTTCTTAAAATTTCGTTCATAGAAAAATCCGATTTCCGGATGCTTTGACCGTACCCCGACAAATGTATCATTGTCTGCCCACTTATTCGATGTGAAATATGAAGATGAGTAATGATATTCACTATCTCCTATCGTAATAATTCTTTTAGTTTTCATGTTTTATATAAGCCACCTTAACACAAGTTCTTTTGTTTTCGTCAAGTGCAGTATACATAACCTTACCGCTGTCAGGTGACATCTGCGGATGCGGATGACACGGATGTACCGCTGTCATCAAAGGCATATCTGCACAAAATTCCTCTCCCGTTTTTGTATCTACAACTATAACCTCACTTTGTTTCGGTGCATAAACCGTATCGGAAAGCAGATATCTTCCATCCTTTGATACACCTACGTGCCAGTATTTATACTTTGAGTAAAGAATCTCATGCTTTCCTGTCTCAATATCAACGTAGCATATTCCTGTAGGTTTAATTAGCGACTGCATATACTTTACAAAGTACATTCCCTTTCCGTCAGGAGCCCAGCATTCATGACCGTGACATTCACCGAGATTTCCGTCCTGATCAAGTCTTTGTTTTGCTATATTCCATTCATTACCTGTCTTATTGTTATACAGCCACAAGCGGTTTGAAACATACTCGGTCTCTCCCTCATGCGCATAGAAGAATAAATCCTTATTCTCCGGACAAATCATCCAGTGATTTGCAACATAAAGCGGTTTTCTGAACGATTTTTCATGCATTTTCTCTTCTTTTCCCGTTTCCGTATTAACTCTTATGAAAACCGATTTTTCTTCATCTTTTGCCCCTGCCGCATAAAGCGAGATATATTTACCGTCATTTGTAATATGCGGACTTAACATTATTGCAGGCTCTCCCGGAACATTTTTTTCTATTCCGTTTTCACCCCGCCTGTATTCATTTTTATATATAAGTACGGTTTCCTTTGATTTCAAATCATACCTGTTCAGACCTTCGGATGTAGTAAAATATATGTAATCACCATATACAACACAATCAGAACCTATGACGTCATCACATATTATTTCAACGTCACCACCCGAAAGTGAAGCTTTAACAATTTCTATTTTATAGCTACGGCTTTTATCATTATTTCCTATTTTTTCATCAGTTGCACGTGCAAGAACAACCGTATCGTTATCAATCCATTTATTCTGTGAATAATACCCGGATGTATAATGATAATTTTCATCACCGATTTTAATGATTTTATCTATTTTCATAATCTGTCAAACCTTCCATAAAATCTTTTATACATACAGTATACATTACTATTTATGAAAATTCAAGTGACAAAATTTAACTGACAGAATAAAAAAATAAATATTTTTTACGTTTTTTGATATTATTTTTTACTTAAAAAAATATAATTTTATATAAAATCAAAAAATATTTAACGTTTTTATCACATTTTTTCAATATCAAAATATTGTTTTTTATCTTTTTTGATATTTTTCAATAAAATATATTGACAAAATAAAAAAAATA